>JAVBLE010000021.1:0-51851 GCA_031553685.1 Paludibacteraceae bacterium
GCCCGCTCCTTCACAAATGCTTTCGCACGAAGAAACGATAATCGGTTCTTCGCCGATATACCAAATCCGCTTGCTGCCGGATAGTTCGTTAAACAGTTTTGCTGTCCTGCCCGAAGTACTGGCTGTGGTCGCATTCATGGTAAAGGCGTCGGTATCAGAGCCTGTGTTTAGCGCTTCAGCCAAGTCGATACGGCTGCCGTCCCAAGTAGAAAGCAGATCAAGTACAATCAGTGTCGAACCGCCGCTTCTCCTGGCTGTTCCCGATACAGACAAATAGCCTTTTGTGCCGGAAACATTCGTATTGGCAGTTATCGAAGAGTAAAGCCTCGAACCGCTTTCGCCCAGATAATTACCTGTAAGGGTAAACTGATTTCTCTGCAGCCCTGTTGTGCCTGCGCCCATATAGAGCTCGCCGGTAGTCTTGTTGGTAAGGCTACCGTTGACTAAGGTTGGGTGGACACCGATGCTTGCCCTGCCGTGCAGGTTGGAGGCAATTTGCGCTGCGGCAGGGATATTAAGCCCTATTATTGTAAGGCTTAACAGAATGTATAATTTTCGGATAAAGTTCATTGTGTTGGTTTTTGATTGTGATTATATTGGCTACATTAATCATATTATTGTAGTTTAATGGCACTGCCTCCTGTTGTCAACACATTGTTTGGAGTTGTTGGTCTCCCCCCAGGCTGGAAGTTGTGAAAATATTGAAACCGGAGAGTCGTCGCAGCCGAAACAGTAATCACATGCACCGCATTAAACCAATCGGAAGTAGTACCGGCACATAACTGTTTTCTCCAGTCAGCCGACTGAGCTACAATGTTATTCCCTGTCCAACGAAGAAACATATCACCACAACCGGAATAGTAATTATATCCAACCGGTGTATTAATGAAATACACGCCTGCTGCAGGTAAGTTCAAAGAAACTGTCCCTATATTAGTCCAAGTGTCATAAACCGTCATATCCAAGTAACCGAGTATTGATCCTGTTACTTCAATAACAGGGGTGCTGATAGCTTCTGCTATTGCTACTCGCTGCCATCTTGTCCCGTCGTTGTAATACTCGCCCGGTGTAACATTATTAGGAGCTGTGCCGGCGGCAACAGTGTTGTACACATGCATACCGGCTACATGGGCACTCAAAGGAGCAGCCAAATTTGTGGCTTGCAGGGCTACCCGGGGCAGCAACAGCCCTCTGTTTCCACCACTCACCAAATCGAGCACCGCATTGGCATTCGGCGCAGCACTTGTTCCCACACTCATTTGTGCATTTACACCTGTTGTAAATGCGGCTGCCAACAGGATTGACAGCGAAACGAAAATCTTTTTCATTGTAAATAAAAGTTTTTGTTTGCCTCAAGTCCCCGTTGGCAGGTTTGTAGAATTGAAAAAGCGTGGAACTATGGCTTATTTTGCAAAAGAGGTTTTCGACGACCCACCAATCAAATAAGTATAGCCCACGCCGTTATAGAAACGATGTGAGCGTTGACTACTCATTCTTGATTGGTTGAAAATGTCGAAATTTCTTTTACAAGAATAAAAGCGAACGCTTTTTGTTTTTAATAAAATGTTACCGACCGTTGTCGGTTATGTAAATGCAAAAGTAGAGATATTTTTGGGAAATGCAAAAAAATGTGTTCATTGTAGGGGCGTTGCATGCAACGCCCCTACAATGAACACATGCAACGCTCTTACGGTTATCCATCGTTATTACGATAAGACAGGAATAGCGGGTTTGTGGGATTTACAAGATTTTCCGAATCGTATTGAATTAATCTTACAAAATCCCTGAAATCCGATAAATCATGGTTTAGATGATATGGTGGTTTGATTTAAAGTACCGACCCCATGCTAAATTTTTCCAAATAAAACACATTGTTGTTAAATTATTTTTCTTATTTTTGGACAAATTAAATTTTATCAGTTATGAGAAAAATAGTTTTTTCTATGGGGTTGCTTTGTTGCAGCATTATCGCTTTTGGGCAACAAAACCTAACCTCTCCTGTACAAAGCAAATGGGAGGTAGTGGGTCCTAATGTTGAGTTAAATTATTACAACTCGGATTATTGTGATTACTATTTAGTTTCTACCCGGCAACAGGAATTATGGGTGCGGCCCGGGAAAAACAATTTGGTAAGTTTGCCCAAAGATAAGGCGAACAGAAACGATCCTGCTTTTCAGCCTTCGAGCTTTAAAACCTATAAAGGTTACTTTCCCGAAAAATTAAATCCTGATTTCCTGTACTCTTTGCCCGTCAAAGCAGGAAAAGAAACCCAATATAAAGTTGATACGAAACGACGAACTTTAACCTATTTGTTTGAAACAGGGGGAGTTGATACTGTTTACGCTGTGAGGGGAGGCATTGTTTGTAAAAACAATGATCAAGGATTGCAAAACAAGGAAAAGACGCTTGAAACATCAGGAAGCATGTTGGTTTACCACACAGATTATACTTTCGCTCTTTATGAAGATTTGTCAAAAGTATTTGTCAAGGAAGGCGAACGAATCAAAGTTGGGCAGCCTGTAGGCATTTCTTCACCCAAAAAACAGGTTTCCATGTCGTTTTTCTATTTGGATAAAAATAAATTCACAGGCAGTACTGTCAATGGGTTACCGCATACAAGTTTTAACCCTGTTTTCCACACCACCGCCGGAAATGCTAAATTGGAAGAAGGCACAAATTATACAAACGAATGGAATGATGAAGTGATTACACAAGAAATGAGCAAACGCGAAAAGAAAAAGTACGAAAAACAAAAGACTGAAAAATGAAACGAATAATTTTATCATTAACTTTTATACTTGCTCTTGCAACTTTGCAAGCACAAGTTTATATTTTTGAAAATGTAGGACAACCTATTTCAGAAAAAGACAGTTTGAAAATTGACCGTATTGTTCAGCATGAAATAGATTTTTACAAACAGATATTTAAATATGACACAATATCGGTCAAGCTACGAATTTTTGAGAATAAGACTTTGTATTGGGTTTATTTAAAACAGAATGACATAAAAGTGCCTCACAATGATTTTACAGGAAAATATTCTATAAAGTTAAAAGAATGTATTGTATTTCGTGATGAAACGAAAGATGATGATGTCTTTCTACAATCAGTAGCTTTTCTTGTAAATGCACACTTGGTTCGGAATCAGTGGAAAAAACCGCCTCAATGGCTTGTTATCGGACTTGGTCAGTACAATAAAGGAATTGCCATTGGTAAAAAAGCTATTAAGCACGAAATGTCATCATACGAACTTAATCGTATTAAAAGTATGATAGCTATGAAAGAAATCCCGTTGAAAGATTTTTTTACACTATCTAATGATGAGTTAATTAAAAAACAAATAACGGATGAACAATCTTCTTATACAGTAGCTCATGGCATTGTTTACTTCCTTGTCGAAAAAGATTTTGAGCAATTCAAACAAATAGTATTGAAGATAAAAGACAAGACATCTTCATACGAAGCCATTGACAGCACTTACAACGGCGGCTTCGCGCAGTTTGAAACCGATTTTATGAATTATTTCTCAAAATAATTTAATCCCACAAAAGCACAAAGACCACAATTTGGCATTGTTGAATTAATATAATTTTATAATTGTTGTCATTGCGGGCTTGACCCGCAATCCCCATTGATAGAGAGATGCTGAATCAAGTTCAGCATGACGAAAAATGAGAAAATCTATACTAAATTAACAATACCCACAATTTTTATATTTTGTGGTCTTTGTGTTCTATTTACAAAAATATCACTTCCGGAAAAATCTCAATATCAAACTTCTCTTTCACCGCTTTCCGAACAATTTGCGATAATTCCACCACTTCTGTTCCGGTAGCCTTCCTCGTTTTGTTGACCAAAACAAGTGCCTGTTTATCGTGTACGGCAGCATTCCCGTGCGATTTTCCTTTCCAGCCCGTTTGCTCAATAAGCCATGCCGCCGGAATTTTTACTTCCGCGTCCGATACCTTATAATGCGGAATAGAAGGATACACTTTTTGCAGCTCAATATATTTCCTCACCGGAACCACCGGATTTTTAAAGAAGCTACCCGCATTCCCTTCTATTTTCGGGTCGGGAAGTTTAATATTGCGGTTGCGCCAAATCGCATTCCGGATACTGGTAAAATGAACTTCGCAATCGCTCAACTCTTGTTGCAGCGTACCATAATCAATATTGTAGCAGGGAACTTTATCCAATTTATAAACCACATGCGTTACAATAAATTTCCCCTTCAGTTCATGTTTAAAAATGCTGTCGCGATAATCAAAATGACATTCTTCATTCTGTAAAGTTTCGATTTTTAAAGTATTAAGATTCAATCCTTCCACTTGAAAGATCACATCTTTGGCTTCCACGCCGTAAGCGCCAATGTTCTGCACCGGCGACGCACCCACTTCACCCGGAATAAACGACAGGTTTTCGGCGCCACCCCAACCTTTTTTTACCGAGTATGCCACAAAATCTTCCCACACAACACCCGCGCCTACGCGTACAAATACAGAATCTTCGTCTTCATCAATCAAGTCAATCCCTTTGATCTCGGAATGTAACAAAGCACCTTCGAAGTCTTTGGTAAAAAGCAAATTACAACCACCGCCAATACAATAAAACGCCTTATCAGCAACGAAACCTGATTGGAACAATTCGATTAGCTCCTCTGCCGATTGATATTCGACAAAATAATCGCACAAAACATCAATGCCAAAAGTATTATGGTCTTTTAAAGGAAAATTCTTATGTATTTGCATGGAATAAAAATAAAAAGGAAAAGTGTGTGTGAATTATTGTAACGACAGTTTCCAGTAATTCTTTTTGCCATCTTCGATCAAAAGCGTTTTTTCGTCAAACCACGAAATATCATTGGGCTGCATGTCGCTTTTCAAAGTATAAATGCCATAATTAACAAACTCGCCGTTCAATATCTTTCCTGCTTGCAAAAGCCTTTGTCCATCAGCTCCCACGCTGCCCAGACAAACAATATTTTTGCCATCATTCATAAACATCGGTTCGCCAATCAGCGTATCAACTTTAGCCGTTTGCCGGTCAACAAAAAGATATTTTTCGCCGTTCGCACCCAACTTTTGCACCAATGTCAGCGAAGTGCCTTTCACATCCGCAATCACATTATATTGTTCCAAATTATTCTCCGAATCATTATCCTTCAAAAGAATAGTTTTCGATTTCGAACTGAATTTAATCCCCGACTTACTTTTGCCAACCGACGATTTTTGCAGCAAACTATCGTTATTCATTCGTTGAGGATGTTTTCTAAACTCAATACCATCCGTCCTTTCAATCCGTTGGAATTTTTTATTTTGCCCAAAAGAAACTACTGATACTCCAATGCAAAATACCAACAATACTATTTTATTCATTTTAAATTGTTTTTATAAAATCCGTTCAAATATAAATCATTCTTTTTTCTTACCAAAATCAGGATCAATAGGCAAAAACTTCAACAACAGGAATGTGGGCAAAGCACAAATCAAAATCCACACAAAGAAATGCTCGTACCCCACAATGCTCTGTATCCAACCCGAAACCATACCCGGAATCATCATGCCCAACGCCATAAAACCGGTACAAATGGCATAATGAGCCGTTTTATTCTCGCCTTCGGCAAAGTAAATAAGGAAAAGCGTATAAGCCGTAAAACCAAAACCATAACCAAATTGTTCGATCGCCACACACAACGCAATCACAGCCATATTTTCGGGCATGGCATACGATAAATACACATACGACAAGTGAGGAATATTAATCGCCAAAGTCATCGGCAATATCCACGCTTTCAGTCCCTTGCGCGAGATAAGGATTCCACCCAAAATTCCCCCAAACACCAATGCCAGCACACCAAAAGTACCATATACCAACCCAACCTCGCTTGTACTAATACCCAATCCGCCCAAATCGCGACTGTCGAGCAAAAACGGCGAAGCCATTTTAACCAATTGCGCCTCGCCCAAGCGGAACAGCAAAATAAAACCCAGCGCAGGCAAAATGTATTTTTTACTGAAAAATGAACCGAAAGTCCTGAAAAATTCGTTCCAAAAGTTTTTATCCTCATGTCGCACGGCTTTGTCGCTATCCGGTTTGGGTAAGCGGAAATAGTGATATACGCAAAGTGCAAGGAATAGAATGGCTATAATCCCGATTGTAATCTGCCAGGCAAACGGAATATTGCCCGACCGCCCCGTAAATTCAGCACATGCACTCGCCGTAATATTTGGGTCGATTTGAAACAGGAGCAAAGCCTCCTTATTCCAATTTTTATCAGTAAAAGTCAGTCGTTCGCCGGTTATCAGTTTTATGCCGTTGTCGCCCTTGGTCTGGTCGGTGTTCAGAACAATCTCTTCGCCTGCCGGTGGCTTTTGCAACAATCGAACGGTAATAATCCCAATATTTCCCTTTTGTTTCGAATAATTTGGCTGAACTCGCCCAAACTTCTCTTTCAAAAAAGCCCCCAAAGGATCGGACACATGCACCGACCACCACGAAGGTTCTACCGCTGTTTTTACTTCTTTCGGTATTACTCCGATTGCTTCATTACTTGCTTTCGCATACGAGGCAAGGCTGTCTGTTATATTCTTGTCAATATTTTTGATTGGAATATTTAGTGCAGATGTATTTACAACAAAGGTTTGCGCACGATTGGCAGTTGTTTGTCCGGATGGACTCGGATAATATACGGCTTCTTTGTCGGTTGTGGCATTTACTGTAATGCGCATAGGCTCCAGTCCGGTCGAAGCTTCAAGCTGTCCGGCTAAAATAATCAACAAACCCTGTCCGGTAATCATCGCAATGCGGTAAAAGGTACTGCGGATACCGACAAAAAACGATTGCTGTCCCGAATCGAGTCCCAACATATAAAACCCATCGGCAGCAATATCATGTGTCGCCGAACTAAACGCAATCAACCACAAAAAAGCCAATGTGTAGCGGAAAAAATCGGGTGCCGGAATGGTGAGCGCCACACAAGCCAAAGCAGCCCCAATAAGCAACTGCATGCCAACAATCCACCAGCGTTTGGTCTTTACCAAATCGACAAACGGACTCCAAAAAGGCTTAATCACCCAAGGCAAATACAACCAACCGGTGTACAGCGCAATATCGGTATTGGAGATACCCATGCGTTTGTACAAGATGACCGAAACGGTCATTACGATAACATACGGAATCCCTTCGGCAAAATATAAGGAGGGCACCCATGCCCATGGGGAGGATTTTTTATTCATGTGATTTATTTCTGCACAATATAATGAAAGCGAAACAAAAGTTATAAGAGAGGGTTCTTGTTACTTTGCGACAAATATTATATCTGCCAATGCAGAAAATGGATGCGGCTTTCCCTTAAATTCAAACTCTATATTCAGGTCTTTAATTTGTTTGTTCTTGAAATTATTTAGGTATGAAATAATTGTTGGCTTTAGTAATTCGATATTTTGTTTTAATTTCCACGAATTGTTAAAGTCATCTGTATCTACAAGCACAAGAAATAAACGATTTTCAGAACCAAAACGCATTTCGCCTTGATTTTCATAAAGCCATTTTGCCAAGATTTTAGGATTTTCTTGTACCTCTTTCAGTATTTCTACTTTTTCTGATTTTAGTGTTGATAAAACAGCATTACAAAACTCGTCGTTTCTGTCTTTCATTTTCTCGGTGATTTCATAGAAGATGTCGTTTGGTTTTGCATTTTTATCAAATCCGATTTTTGCTTCTGTGGCTTTCTTTTTCAGAAAAGTTAATTCAACAGGAAATCCTTTTTCTTTGCGCTTGAATTTAATGTATTTGGCAGGAAGATAGGTTACTTTTAAATCAAACGGAATATCATTGATGAAGAAATCTACACTTTTGATTTGTCCAATAGTTGGAAGAACTGCGGGATGTGATTTGAAAATATTTTCAATCAATATGCTACTCCAATAGTTATACCAACTATTTAATACATATCCTTGTACTGCTGCATTTATTTCTGTATCAAACTTGGATACCAAATTGTCATAAGATGGATTTTGAACTTTGACATATCTGCTTACCAAATATTTGTCTAAAGAATTTTGATAATCTCCGCCCCAATCAAAGTTTTTGAGTTTATATAACTCCGAAACTAATTGCTCAATATTTATATTGACAATTTGATTATTGCTCACACTTCGGATATATTCATCCAAAAGCTTGTGAGATTTTTTTATATCTTTTGAAAGCAAATCAAATAATGCTCGGAAATTTTCTCCCTGTTTTTTAGTATGTATTGTGTGGCCTGAAAATTCCAAGAAACCTTTTACCAATTTAACGCGGACAATTGATTTTATTTTCAACCATAATAGTCCTTCGTTATCACGACTAAACTCTTCTAATTTCTCGTTTCTGTACAGGCTGTCCCAATAATTAAAATCTT
The DNA here is from genome assembly GCA_031553685.1 of Paludibacteraceae bacterium. Taxonomy (GTDB): domain Bacteria; phylum Bacteroidota; class Bacteroidia; order Bacteroidales; family Paludibacteraceae; genus JAFGVL01. The sequence goes on from JAVBLE010000021.1 coordinate 8,402, forward strand.
TCATGAGCTATCTGTTCTTTACTGTTAACTGAAATAAAATGTATTTTCTTTGGTGTACATACAAATAATATTTCTTGGCTACCCGCAACACTACCTTTCCCACCACGACCATTTTTATATGTTTTTGCTTCAATTTTCACATTTCTGTGTTTTGAAATTAATTTTTTAAATTCTTCAATTCCGGGATAACTTCTATTATTATAGCTAATCAGCCAATACGGTATTTCTGATGAGAGTTCGAATAATCTTTCAAAAGAATCAATTACATCCCGTTTTTTGTCAAAACCACTATATCGTTGTGGTTCGTACCGTTTAATTCCGTTTACAAATTCTTTATCTGTCCAATATTCTGTATAAGTTTCGAGCAGATGATAAAAGCCTTGATAGTCTGCGTGGCTATCGCAATAAGGTGGGTCAAAATAAACCAGGTCAATATTTGATAATAGCGGTAGTAATTCTAAAACATTCAGATTATAACTTTTGTTACCTTGTTCGTTATCAAATATGGCATTGTTGTAACTTGGCAAAAGCTCTTCAAATAATTCTTTAATTGGTCTGATTAAACTTCTGTTACGCTTTATTCGTTCAGGGTCATTTGCATAAACCAATGCTTGTGTATGTCCGAAATGTCCCATAGTAATTTTTCGTGTCATACTGCGGTTGATGACAGCAAATGCAAGAGCTCGTTTATATTCATTTTCCAATAATGGGATATTGGCTCTGAAATTATCTAGAAATGATGCTTCTTCTTTCTCAAAAAATACATTGGTAAATGTGTTTTCCATTAATTCAAATGTACTTTTATTAGATGCAGGTTGAAATAAAATGGTTAAATCTTCTTTTGTCAGTTTTTGTGATTTGTTTTCAATCAAGGCTTTTCCGATTTGATTGTTGAAATTTAGAAAATCATTTGCAATAGCCTTAAATCCTAACTGTTTAAAAAGAAAGCTAACTGATTGAGAGCCTGCAAAAGCGTCAAGTGCTGTAGTGATATTTTTAGGAATAAATTGATTTATCCACGATAAATGGGTGTGTTTAGCTCCCAAATATTGCGGCTCTGGAAATTGGTAATTAAAATATTTGTACTCGTCAAACAGCATTTTTAAAATTTATTTTTGTTTTTGTAAAATTAATCATTTACTCGGATTTAATTTAGCAATCGAAGTTAACATATTCTTTTCATTATCTTGCAAATTACATTTTCTACAATTTATGTATCTATTTGAGGCTACTTTCCAAACCCTACCTTCTCCAAATCCTCCCAGAAATTCGGATACGACTTAGTTACCACCTCAGGATTATTTATAGTAATTTCTTGTAAAATAGAAATAGGAGCAAATGCCATTGCCATACGGTGGTCGTCGTAAGTATCAATGGCAATATTTGTGTTTGGGGTGCAGCGTTCTCCGCTCCATGCCAATGCCCCTTCCGTAGGCTCGACAAGAACAAAACCTACTTTTCGCATTTCGGTAATAAGGGCGGCTATGCGGTCGGTTTCCTTTATTTTAAGGCTTTGCAATCCGGTGAAATAAAACTCAATACCCAACATGCAACAGGTAACTACGAATGTTTGCGCCATGTCGGGCTGCTCTACAAAGTTGTAAGTGAACTTTTTGAGCGAAGTTTTTTTGCACGATAATTCAACACCCTCTTTTTTGAAACTTGTACTTACACCAAGTTTATCAAACAATTCCGCAATCTTGGCATCACCTTGAAAACTGTTTTTGCGCAATCCTTGTAAAAAAATATTCCCATCGCCTTTGATAGCCAACATCTCGTACCAATACGAAGCTGCCGACCAATCGCTTTCCACAGTATAACTTACCGGCTTATAACTTTGCGGAGGAATAGTAATTGTATCATTCTTCCAATAAGCCTTTACGCCAAATTCTTCCATCATTTGCAAAGTCATATGGATATATGGTTTGGAAATAACCTCGCCATCAAGCTTTATCTTTAGCCCTTCCAACATAGTCGGCGCAATCATCAACAAGGCTGATATATATTGACTGCTGATACCGCCATTAAGTTCGATCTCGCCACCTTTTAGCGCACTTCCCAATATTTTGAGTGGTGGAAAACCCTCTTTTTCTATATATGAAATATTAGCTCCCAACGAATTTAAAGCATCAACCAATAGTTTGATGGGTCGTTGTTTCATACGATCGCTACCGGTAATCGTCCATTCGCCTACTATTTTAGATAAAAAAGCAGTAAGGAAACGCATAGATGTTCCGGCAGCACCTACATCAAACGAATTGCCGTTCGAGTTTAAGGCTTCTATCATAACGCGCGTGTCGTCGCAGTCCGATAAATTGTTTATGGTGGTTGTTTCGTTGTTAGCAAGTGCATTGAGTATCAAGGCTCTGTTGCTGATACTTTTAGAGGCGGGAAGGTTGATTATGCCGGTAAGCTGAGGCGGGGCTGTGAGTTGATACTTCATGTTGCAAAAATATAAAATAAAAAAGCTTCCGCAACACGAAAGCCTTTATTTGTACACATCTTTTCGATGCCCAATATTAATCACTTCGATAATTAAAATTTCGTCTTTAATGCAATAAATAATCCGGTAATCACCGGCTCTTACTCGCCATAGATCGTCTCTTCCGACTAATTTCTTACAACCATTTGGATGGGGATTGTTGGCTAATTGTTTTATTTTTGAAATAATGGCATTGTAATATAAATTGGGAATCTTGTCAAGATCCTTTTCAGCACTTTTTTTAAATACGATCGAATACATGTTACTTTATTCCTCGTTTTTTGTTTTGGTGTTTTATCACTTCTTCTAAAGGAATCGTTTCTTCATTTTTTCGTTGTTCGGCAAGGAAAATATCATAAAAATCTTCGATAAGAGAATTCTTTCCATATTTCCGCAAATCAATTCGCATAAAAAGTGGCTTGCCTAAAGGACTTTTTTCGATGGTTATGCCGGCTACTCGTGCCATAATCTTTTTAAATTTATTTACAAACAAAAATACAGATTATTCTATTCTAAAACAAATATATAGAATTTATGTTCAAAACAAAAAAAGATGCCTTTTGAGCATCTTTCTTTGATATGAAAATTGTTTTTTTAAATCGTTCTTTTTTCTTTGATACGAGCTTTTTTGCCGGTAAGTGCACGCAAATAATATAGTTTTGCACGACGAACTTTACCTACTTTGTTCACTTCGATTTTCTCAATAAAAGGCGAGTTCATAGGGAAGATACGCTCAACACCTATGTTGTCCGACATTTTGCGAACAGTGAAGCGTTTCAATTCGCCATGACCTGAAATTTTGATAACCACGCCACGGTATTGTTGCACACGCTCTTTGTTACCTTCGACAATACGGTAAGCAACAGTAATAGTGTCGCCACTTTTGAACGATGGGTGATTTTGTTCTACTTTAAATGCTTGTTCAGCAACTTTAATTAAATCCATTTTTCTTTGTATGAAATATTAAACAGCATTATGAGCAACATTCACAGACCTCACTTCATTCTGCCAGAGGTTACCCAAAACGGACTGCAAATGTAGATGTTTTTTTTTATTTGACAAAATGCTTTTTTAATTTAAGTTTTATTCGATCTGTTATTCTACGAAATTTATTTAAATATGCAATTTCTGATAGAGTTATACCCTGAAAAAATATCAGAATTATCTCTTTTACTCTTGTCGTCATTGCGACACAGAATCAAGTTCGGCAGACCCGCAATTGCAAAAATAATCATTTATGGGAAATATCGTGCCAAGCGCGATATGACGAATCCTTTTTTTAGATGAATATGTTCTTTCGCAAAAAATCTCACAAAACAACAGGAAAACTACCTGCTACAGTTTGTGAAAATGTATAGTATAGCGAAAATTGATACTTTTGAAACACTTCCTTTTCAAGGTTACCAGATAGCTATAACAGCTTGAAGCTATTGTTCTCATATAAAAAGCTCTTGCCCTACAGTAACAAGCCATTGCCCCAATGTCACACCCAATTGTCCCATTGTCACAATCAATTGTCCTCATGTAATTATCTCCCGACCTCGTGTCACAGCCGATTGTCCTAATGTAACTACCTTTCGACCCCAGTGAATGAGTGGTTGCTGAGCGTAGTCGAAGCATCGAAGACATGTAACAACCTTCCGACCTTCTGTCACACCCAATTGTCCCAATGTAATTATCTCCCGACCCCGTGTTACAGCCGATTGTCCTAATGGAACTATCTTCCGACCCAGCAACTGAGCGGTTGCTGAGCCTAGATACAATTATAGAAATCAAAATTTATATCTAATTTTGCTCAAAGAACTAAGAAATTTTAAACTTAACTAATCTTGAACCTATTTTTTATGTAGATAAAATACCCAAAATCTCAAGCATATAGTTATCCACTTTTTTCTCATCCTTAATCGCTTTAGTAAAAGGCACATGCACAATTTCATTGTTTTCGATACCAATCATGATGCTGCGTTGCTCGTCAAGCAGCGCGTCGATAGCAGCTACTCCGCAACGGCTTGCCAAAATCCGGTCGTAAGCCGACGGCGAACCACCGCGCTGTACATGCCCAAGAATAGTAACTGTTGGTGCATAGCCCTTTTCCTTCAATCGAGCAGCAACAGCCATAGCACCCCCTGTTTCCTTACTTTCGGATACGAGTACAATACCGCTGTTTTTCGATTTGCGGAAACCGTGTTGGATAAGTGCCTCCAACTGGTTTTCTTCCGTAATATGCTCAGGAACAATCGCAGCTTCGGCGCCCGAAGCAATGCCGCCATACAAGGCAAGAAATCCCGAGTCGCGTCCCATCACCTCCACGATAAACAAACGCTCGTGCGAACTGGCTGTGTCGCGGATTTTATCTACCGCATCTACAATTGTATTCAAGGCAGTATCGTAGCCAATCGTAGAGTCTGTTCCCATAAGGTCGTTATCAATAGTACCCGGAATCCCTACAATCGGAATATTAAATTCCTGACTGAACAATCGGGCTCCGGTAAAAGTACCATCACCGCCGATTACCACTAATCCGTCAATATTGTGCGCCACAAGGTTTTCGTACCCCCTCCGCCTGCCTTCGGGGGTAAGGAAATCTTCGCTGCGGGCAGCTTTCAATATCGTGCCCCCCCGATGGATAATATTACTCACTTTTTCGGTCTGGAAAGTCTCAATTTCCCCATTTATCAGTCCTTTATAACCCCGATAAATAGCTTTCACTTCCAAACCGTTAAAAATAGCAGTGCGCGTTACAGCGCGTATAGCCGCATTCATTCCCGGAGCATCGCCACCCGAAGTAAGCACTCCGATACATTTCATCTTATACATAAAAAAATTAAGTATGTTTTTCCTTATACAAAGGTATAAAAAAAGGAGTGAAAAATATGTTGTAAAACATATTTTAAGCATTAATTTAAATTTCAGATATAAAAAAATCTCTAATGGAGAGAGTGTTAGAGATTTCAGATTGAAACAGTCAAATGGTTATTCATTATTTTGTAAATAAAAATACAATTGTCGGTTTTTTCATAAATGATATACCAGGTTGTATTTTTATTGCGTTTGTAAGGATAAACAAACGAACCGTATTTTTGATGATCGGGATAAGTTGCTCGTGTATGCGAACTTATGGTGTCGATGGAATAACAGTGATCAACGAGCTCATTTACATAATTTCGAACTTCTTCTCGTGATAATTCTACTTTTCGCCATGCCAAAAGTCCATCAAAGATATTTTCAATATCCCAGTAGGCTTGTTCGCTAAGAAATACCATACTTATCGCATAATTTTTCTACACTAAGCAATGCCTTTTTCCTAAATTCTTCCAAAGTCATAAATCCTTCGGGAGGAGTGCAGTCGGATGGCTGAGCGGTACTTCTTATCTTTATATTCTTATTTTTAAGTATCTGGTTAAGAATCATTTTTCCGCCTTGTGTACTTTCATCTATTTCAATGGTATAAATCATTTTTCAGGATTTTGTTATACAAAAATAAGCATTCTTTCCTTGAAAACTATATTTTCTCTTTTAAAAATTTCCCTGTATAAGATTCTTTACATTTCACCAAATCTTCGGGAGTGCCTGCAAACACAAGGTTTCCACCGGCAGTTCCACCTTCAGCTCCGAGGTCTATAATATGATCCGCACATTTAATCACATCCATATTATGCTCAATGATAATAACTGTGTGTCCTTTCTCTATCAACGCATCAAAAGCCTTGAGAAGCGTTTTTATATCGTGAAAATGCAACCCGGTGGTTGGCTCATCAAATACAAAAATAGTCGGTTCGGTTTTCTCACCTGCTAAGAAGAAAGCAAGCTTCACACGCTGACTCTCTCCGCCCGAAAGGGTGCTCGACGATTGCCCAAGTTTCACATACCCCAACCCTACATCTTGAAGCGGTTTCAAGCGTTTGGCAATGCGTTTGGAAGCTGTATTTTCTTTTTCGGCAGCAAAAAAATCAATCGCCTGGTCAACCGTCATTTCGAGCACATCGTAAATAGAAGCGCCCTTGAATTGCACTTCCAGAATGTCGCTTTTGAATCGCTTGCCATGGCATGTTTCGCATTCGAGCACAAGGTCGGCCATAAATTGCATTTCGACCGTAATTGTGCCGTCGCCCTGACATTCTTCGCAACGCCCGCCTTCGACATTGAACGAAAAATGTGCCGGCGTATAGCCCATTTGTTTCGACAATTGCTGGTCGGCAAAGAGTTTGCGAATATCGTCGTATGCTTTCAAATAAGTAACCGGATTTGAACGCGACGACCGTCCAATCGGATTTTGATCCACAAATTCGATATCATTTACCAAATGCAAACTGCCTTCGATCGACCCAAACGAACCTGTTTTGTCCACACTTCCGCCAAAATATTTTTTCAGTCCGGCATAAAAAACATCGCGCACAAGCGACGATTTGCCCGAACCACTCACCCCTGTAACCACAGTCATTGCATTGAGTGGAAATTTCACATTAATTCCTTTCAGGTTGTTTTCGCTGGCGCCGATAACCTCAATGTAATTCGACCAGCGGCGGCGTGCTTTGGGCACTTCAATTTTATCTTCGCCTGTCAGATATTTGATAGTGTATGATGTTGTGGCTTCGGTACTTCGACTCCGCTCAACAACCGAATCTGAGAGTACCGGACACTGAGCTTGTCGAAGTGTCGAAGTGTTGGAAATGTCGGCATAATTGCCCGCATATACAATCTCTCCACCCAACCTGCCTGCCATCGGACCAATATCAATAATATAATCGGCAGCACGAATAATCTCTTCATCATGTTCGACCACCACAACCGTATTGCCCAGTTGTTGCAACTGCCGCAGCACTTTGATTAATAGATAAGTATCACGCGAATGTAGCCCGATGCTCGGCTCGTCCAGAATATAAAGCGAGCCTACCAAACTGCTCCCAAGCGAAGTTGCCAGATTAATCCGTTGGCTCTCTCCGCCCGAAAGTGTATTGGATTGACGATTGAGCGTCAAGTATTCTAATCCTACATCGGACAGGAATTGAATGCGGTTGTTAATCTCTACCATCAGGCGTTTGGCAGTTATTTCTTCATTTTTTGTCAATGATAATTTATCAAAAAACAATTTCAATTCGCTTATTGGCAAATCAACCAATTCGTTAATGGATTTCTTCCCAACCTTTACCCACAAAGCCTCTTTGCGCAAGCGCGAGCCATGGCATTCGGGACAAATCGTTTTGCCACGATAGCGCGCCAGCATCACGCGGTACTGTATTTTATATTGGTTTTCTTCCAAATGCTTGAAAAAATCATTTAATCCATGGAAATACTGGTTGCCCGTCCACAACAATCGCTTTTGTTCGTCGGTAAGCTGATAGAACGGTTTATGTATCGGGAAGTCGAATTTATCGGCATTGCGAACCAATTCTTTTTTCCATTCGCCCATTGTTTCGCCTCGCCAGCAAGCAACCGCATCTTCGTAAACAGACAAGCCTTTGTTAGGGATTACCAGGTTTTCGTCAATGCCGATTACTTTGCCAAATCCCTCGCATTTAGGGCAGGCTCCGAGTGGATTATTGAAGCTGAATAATTGTTCCGAAGGCATTTCGAAGGTAATTCCATCCGCTTCGAATTTTTTCGAGAAATGTTTGCGCGTTTCTTTTTCACCCTCTTTTACAAGGATATAACAATTATCTTTCCCTTCGTAAAAGGCGGTTTCGACCGAATCGGTCATGCGACTGATGCTTGTCGGATCGCGCTGTATGCTGATGCGGTCTATTACCAAATAAGCCTTTTGCTTGTCGGAAACTAATTTTGAATCATCTACAATATCGCTGATTTTGTGAATTTCGCCACCAATTTCTACACGGCTAAAACCTTGTTGCAGCAATATCTCCAGCTGGTTTTTCATCGTTCGCCCTTCAATCGGGACAACGGGCGCAAGTATCATCGTCATGGTTTCGTCGGGCAGCGAAAGCAGATAGTTCACCACATCGTCGGGACTGTGTTTGCGCACCACTTCGCCCGAAACCGGCGAGTAAGTCTTTCCCACACGGGCATACAGCAGTTTAATATAATCGTACACTTCGGTGCTTGTGCCAACGGTAGAACGCGGGTTGCGCGAGTTTACTTTTTGTTGGATGGCGATAGCCGGCGGGATGCCTTTGATGTAATCCACTTCGGGTTTGCTCATGCGCCCCAAGAATTGGCGTGCATACGCCGACAGGCTTTCCACATAGCGGCGTTGCCCTTCGGCATAAAGCGTATCAAACGCCAAAGATGACTTGCCTGATCCCGAAAGTCCGGTAATCACAACCAACTGATTGCGTGGAATTTCGACATCTATATTTTTCAGGTTATGTACCCGAGCTCCTTTTATAAGTATATTTCCTTGTTTCGACATTTTTATTTTTGAAAAATCAGGCAAAGGTACGAAAATATTAAATGAAGGAATAGTATGTATAATAACAAAAAATCCTACTTCTTCAAGCAGGATTTTTCTGTAAATATTTGTAATTTAAAAAATTTATTTTCCAAATGCTTTGATGTTGTGGATGCGGAAAGTTTGATTTTCTTTCGGATCATCTTTGCCACAAGGCGTTGGAGTGAATTTCAATGACACATTACTTTCGTTGATGTTGATTTTGTTAAAGAAGCCATATTGAGCATCGGTAGTTTCACCTTTGATACCCAAATAGTCACCAACTTTTGTCCATGCACCACCACTGACCGATTTCCAAAGTGCATAACCACGCTCGTCACCGGTAGCCGAAGCACCTACTTCGATCGTCGAAATGTATTTTTGTTCGCTGATAATGATTTCACCTTCTTTTTTATTTACTTCTACATAACCTTTGGTAACACCTTCGGTCATTGGGGCTTTCTTGCTGTCGCAAGTTGGGGCAACGGCACATTTATTGAAAGTGAAGTCCACTTTATTGCCATTATAAGCTTGGCTAACTTTAAATTTTGCTTTTGAATCCATTTTTTTGAACCCGCAAATCGTGTCATTTTTCCAACCTTGTTCTTTGAACGATTGGAAATTTTCGTCGATAACAACCGACTGAGCAAAAGCTCCTGTTGTGAATGCCATCAAAGTGGCTGCAACTAAGAATTTTAGTGTTTTCATTGTTGAAAAATTATTTTAAGTGAATTTATAATGGCAACAAATGTACAAAAGCTGCGCCAAACTTTTCTCTTTTTTAATAATGAATAAATATTTTTTTCAAAAACTAAAACAATATTTTGTATCTTCGTTTTTACATATTTCTCGTTATCATGGAAAAAATAGTTATTGTTGGAGGTGGCTTTGCCGGATTACATTTAGCTAAAGCGCTGAATAAGAAGAAATTTGAAGTATTGCTTATTGACAGGCAAAATCATCATCAGTTCCAGCCCTTGTTTTACCAAGTGGCTACGGCTCGTTTGGAGCCTTCGAGTATTTCGTTTCCTTTCCGGAAGATTTTTCAACATTCGCCTAACATTGAAATTCGCATGGGGAAAGCACTTCGAGTTTTTCCTGAGCAAAACAGGTTGGAAACTTCAATAGGTTCTTTTCGCTATGATAAGTTGGTGATTGCATCAGGATGTAAAACGAATTTCTTTGGCAATGAAGCGATTGAAAAAAACGCTTTTTCGATGAAGGATACACAGGAGGCAATAGAAATTCGCAATAGGATTTTACTCCATTTTGAGCGGTTTATTTGTGCTTCTGCTACCGAAAAGGAAGCGTTTCAGAATATTGTGATTGTGGGTGGAGGTCCCACCGGTGTGGAGCTTGCGGGTGCTTTTGCCGAGATGCGCAAATATGTGCTGCCAAAGGATTATCCGAGGATTGATTTTTCGGGAATGAAAATATTTTTGATAGATACGCATGAGCATACTTTGAATAATATGAGCGACGAAGCTAAAATGGCTTCGGAAAAATACCTGAAGCAATTAGGCGTTTGTATTAAAACCGAAACAGCAGTTATCCAATACGATGGGGAAATTGCGCTACTTGATAGCGGCGAGCAAATTCGCTCAAAGAATGTAATTTGGGCGGCGGGTGTTACAGGAAATATTTTGGAAGGAATCTCTTCCGAGTCTATTAATAGAAACCGTTTCAAGGTAGACAGGCAAAATCGTGTGTCGGGTTACGACAATATTTTTGCACTGGGCGATGTAGCGTACATGGAAACACCTTTGTATCCGCAAGGGCATCCGCAATTGGCACGAGTGGCTATTTCTCAGGCTAAGAAGCTTGCCCGTAATTTATTGAAGAAAAATAAAGCGCCGGTTGATTATGAATATAAGGATTGGGGCTCAATGGCTACAATTGGGAAAAACAGGGCGGTGGTCGATTTGCCTTGTTTCAATTTTTCGGGGCGTTTTGCGTGGTTTGTGTGGATGTTTTTGCACCTGATGCTTATCCTTAGCGTGCGCAACAAGCTGATTATCTTTATTAATTGGGCATGGAGTTATTTCACCAAAGACTCTTCGTTGCGCTTGATAATGATTGAGGATGATGAAAGTTAGGATTTATTTTGCCGAAAAATCGAAATAAGGTTGTAGTTTTTGTATAAATTCGGGTGTAATAATCTCTTTGTCAATTTTTTTCATGTCCGAAACAGATTTATATTTGCCGTAATTCCGGCGATATTCATAAATGCTTGTTGCTTGCAAATAACTGATGTATGGATGCGCCTTGAGCCGGTCTATACTCGCTTTATTGACAGCGATTTTTTGGATTTTAGTAGTGTCAACTGTAAAATAAGGCGTAACCCGGTCGATTAAATCCAACGGAACATTTTTTAGTTCTTTCAGTTGATTTACAGATTGATAGCCACCCAACTTTTCCCGGTAAAAAACAATTCGTTTTGCCAACCACTTAGGCATGCCTTTTACTTGAAAAAGCTGTGCGGTGTCTGCCGCGTTAATCTCTATCGTTGCTATAAAAGCATCTTCTTTAGGTTTTTCCACTACTGTTTCTTCGGGAATGGAAATGTATGGTTTCAGTATTTCAAATTGCTCTGTACCAATCCCGTACACTTTTCCAAATGCTTCAGCGTTTTTGAATTTCCCTCCTTTTACCCTGTATTTTAATATATTATGAGCTATGAATGGTTTTAATCCTAAGCTGACAAATCCGGCAGAGTCAATCTCATTTGGATTAAATGCAAAAAGCTTTACCGGAGTAGGTTTTTCCCATTCTTGCCTTTCGTAATTTGAATAATAATTTTTGGCAGAATAATGTTTAGGATAAGAGAAACCCTGTTTGCTTGCTATCAATGAGGCTTTGAAACGAATTGCCTGATTAATATAAGTTGTGTCAATCTCTTCTTTAGCTTGCGAAGAATAATAATGCGGAAGAAAGTGATTAGCTAAATTAACCAAAATGAGCAAAGAAATAAGTGCAATTAAGCCATTTCGTTGTCCTTTAGTAAAATAAAAATAATCTTTCCACATGATTTTTTAATTCTTTTTGATAAAATAATTAACAAAAATATAAATAAAACAATATGTTTAACACATTTATCGTGGAAATTAGTAATATTTTCATGAATATTTAGTCAAAGACCAAAACAATTTAAGTTGTAAACACCTAAAATATTTTGCATAAAGCATAACTGATTTCGTTAAATATCTTCTAATTTTGCATAGAATAAAAAATCTCCATATATGAAACGATTGATTTTTTCAATACTGGCAATCTGTTATATCGCATCTAATGGCTTTTCGCAAAAGCTAAATCAATCCTATTTAGATTATATTAATTTGTATAAAGATATTGCTGTACGCGAAATGAATTTATACCGTATTCCGGCAAGTATTACGCTCGCACAGGGTCTTTTGGAGTCGTCGGCAGGAAAAAGCGAATTGGCGGTGAAGGCAAACAATCACTTCGGGATCAAATGTCAAGGATCGTGGATAGGCGATGTGATGTATGCCGACGATGACCAGAAAAACGAATGTTTCCGCAAATATAATTCTGCCTTGGAATCATACGAAGACCACTCTAAGTTTTTGGTGGATAAGCCCCGTTATGCCGGCTTGTTTAAGTTGTCGAGCGCCGATTATCAGGGTTGGGCTCATGGGTTGAAAGCTGCCGGGTATGCCACCAATCCGAATTATGGACCCTTGTTGATAAAACTGATTGAAGACTACAAATTGTATGATTACGACAAGGACTTGCTCACTAAAGAGAAAAAAGAAGAACTGGTACAGCGCGAAGAGATGCTGAAAAAAGCGGCAAATCAACCTGCAAAACCTCAAGAACAAAGTTATATTGCCGAAATTTCGCCGTACACAATGCACGATGTGGGCAAAATAAACGGCGTAAAATATGTAATTGCTTATGATGGAGATACCTATGCAAGTATTGCCGATGAGTTTGATCTGTTTGACAAAGAAGTGCTCAAAGCCAATGATTTAAACTATGGCGCTCAAAATCCGAAAGCCGGCGACATTGTTTTTATTGCCAAAAAGAAGAAAAAAGGCAGCAAAAAAGGCGATGCAACTTATACGGCACAAGAAGGGGAAGATATGCGGTTGATTTCGCAGAAAAACGGTATTCGCCTGCGCAAGTTGTACGAGTTGAACAATATTATTTACGGTTCGGATATTAAAGCCGGTGATGTAATCAAATTGCGCAAATGAGACGACGGAACACACAAAGCCTCGGTGAGGTTCTGCAGGAAGTCCTTGTGCGCAACCACTTGGACAAGCGCCTGAATGAAACTCGTTTGCTCGAAGCATGGAACGAAGTTTTGGGCGAAGCAATGGCGCGTTATACTACAGAGAAATTTATCAGAAACCGTGTGTTGAATGTAAAACTCACTTCAGCTGTGTTGCGCAACGAACTGATGCTGGGGCGCGAACTGCTTATTCGGAAACTCAACGAAAAGGTTGGAGCAGAGGTTATTACTGATATCCGATTTTACTGAAAAAGATAGCGAGATAGCGAGATGGTGAAATAGTGAGAAAAATACTTACCTACTCGCCATCTCGCTTACTAACTATCTCACCATCTAAAAAAATATGGATATAGAAAAACTCCTGTTAGAACATACTTCACGGCAAATGGTTGATCATATTGTCCAAACCATCATGGAGCAACCTGTGTTTTTTGATGAATTGTACCGGTTTACTTTTTCGGAAAATAAAAAATTGGCTTGGCGTGCAGCTTGGGTATTAATGCATTTGCACGATAAATCTCCCAAATTATTTTCTTCCGAAAAACTAAATGAAATAATGCAAACTGTTTCACAGCTGCAATTTCAAGGGGTAATTCGGTCGTTTATTTATATTTTATCGTCAGAAAAAAATATGGATTATTCGGTCGATTTTATTAATCTTTGCTTTGATTGGATGCTGTCGCCAAAGCAAAACCCGGCTATCCAGGCTTATTGTATGCGGGTTTTGGTAAATGTTTGCCAAACTTATCCCGAATTTAAGGAAGAATTGATTACATGCCTCGAAAATGCTACAGACGGCTATTCGAAAGGATTTATGGCAGCAAGGAAAAATACTTTAAAACAGTTGAAAATGGGAAGTAGAAAAATGAAATTCAAAGAATAACTTTTCACTCTCCATTTTCCACTTTCAATTAATAAATTATGGAATTAATATCGACACATACTGTTATGACCGGCGATTTGGGTATGCGTGGCAACCTGTTCGGAGGAAAAATGCTGGGATGGTTGGATTTAGCGGCGGCGGCTTATGCGGCACAAAAAATTAAATCGCCTAATGTGGTAACTGTAAAAATTTCGGAATGCGTTTTTCACCGTCCGAGCAAGGTAAGTAACCAAATTAAAATCTATGGCAGGGTAGAGCGCATGGGACACACTTCAATTACCATCGCCGTCGAAGCCCGCAGGTACGATGTGATAGAGCAATCCGAAGAAATGGTTTGCTCAACCAGTATTGTTTTTGTGCATATTGACGAACACGGCAATCCGCTCGAAATAAAATCATAATAAAAAAGCTACTTCTATGCAAAAGAAGTAGCTTTTTTAGTGAAAATGTGATTGCTGAATACTATGCAGGGTGAATTGCTTCTGAAGGACAAACTTCAGCGCAGCTACCGCAATCGGTGCAAACTTCAGGATCAATAACATAGATATCGCCCTCAGAGATAGCCTCTACAGGGCATTCGCTTATGCATGAGCCACAAGCAACGCAATCTTCATTAATAATGTAAGCCATTTTTGTTTTTAAAATTAAAATTAATACTAATTGTTTTGCAAAAATACCATATTTTATCAGCTTGCAAAATATTTTGGGCAATATTTCGTCGAAAATTCAGTTTGTTTTTTAGTCCAAGGTTGGCGAAATTTTTGTAAAACCCTTTATTTCTTGTACTTTTGTGCCACAAAAAATAGTTGTTTTGAGAAAAATAATTCTAATATTTATCCTTTCGTTTATTGCTTTTCTAAGCACTGCCGCACAGAAAAAGGTAGTGTTGAACTTACAGCAAGTTGATATGAAACCAATTCACTTTGGTTTTATATTGGGTATGCATACGCAGGATTTTTCGTTTACCCCATCATTAATACCTGATGAAGATGGCGTTGTATGGTATGCCGATGTAACGAAACCGAGTCCTGGTTTTACGGTGGGGATTATCAGCGATTTGCGTTTGGGCGAATATTTTAACTTGCGCTTTGTGCCGACACTTAACTTTGGCGACCGTTCTATCACCTACTCAGGTTATCAAGGTAATTTCAAAGTGGCTGATTATAACACAACCGTGCTTTCTACGCTCACTAACTTTCCATTAGAAATTAAATATCGAGCCAAAAGGGTAAATAATTACCGTCCGTATTTGCTTGCCGGGGCCGGGGTTATGTTCGATTTTGCACGAAAAAAAGACCAGGTTATATTGCTTCAGCCTTTAGATTATTTTGTGGAATTTGGTGTAGGATGCGATTTTTATTTGCCATATTTCAAGTTTTCACCCGAATTGAAAATGTGTATCGGATTTAACGATATGCTTGATCGCGATCGCGACTTAGTCGATCTTGGAGAAGATATAAAATACACCAATGCCATTTCAAAACTTACCTCACGATTATTGGTTTTAAGTTTTAATTTTGAATAAAAAGACAATTGAGTTTTGAGAAAAACCCTAAAAGTTGACATTGAAGTGCACCCTAAAAGTTGGATCGGTTAATAATTAAGATTTTCGATAAGAGCTCGGTATTGTATCGGGCTCTTTCCATTGAGTCTGGATTTTATTCTTTTATTGTTGTAGTAATCAATATATTCCTCTAAAGAATAAATAAAGTCTTCAGTTGTTTCAAATTTTTGTGCATAAAGTAGCTCTGATTTCATAATTCCAAAGAAGCTTTCAGCCATGGCATTATCTAAACAGTTCCCTTTTCGGGACATACTCTGTATAATGTCATGGTCTTCTAAAGCCTTTCGGTATCCATAGTGTTGATATTGCCATCCTTGATCAGAATGGAGGATAAGCCCTTTAACCTTTTGTTGCTTATCAAAAGCTTTATCTAACATTTCTTTTATCATTTGCATATTTGGACTTTTGGAGATACTATAAGCAACGACCTCCCCGTTAAACATATCAAGTATTGGAGAAAAATATATTTTTTCATCTTTGATGTTTATTTGAGTAACATCAGTAGCCCATTTTTGATTAGGTAATTTTGCCTTAAAGTCTCTTTGAAGTATATTAGGGGCAATCTTACCAACTTCACCTTTGTATGAACGATAGCGTGCTTTTCTGACCGCACATTTTATATCTAAAAGACGCATTAATTTTTGAACAGTCTTATGATTTATCATATAACCTAAAGCCTTTATTAAAAGAATTTACCCGTGTGCAAACATATCACTTTACAAAGAAAACAAAGCGACCAGTATAACCGATTATTTAGCCTCTCATACCAGCAAATCCAAAACTTGAGCTGTTTGCAATTTTTTGCGACAAAAGGCAATCAGGCGCAAATACGCCAAATGGTTTACTGAAAATGAATTGATTTGCGAGATTGAAAACAAAAAAACAGATAGCCGTAAATACACTACCGAAACGCAATATTTAGCGAAGTATTACGAAAAATACACATTGAAATACCGACAACGATACGATTTAATGCACCTTACGCTGACCGTTCCGCATACGGAAAACGGGTTTTGTGGCGAGCAATATTATTTTGAAAAACTCAAAAACTGTTTCATACCCTGCAAAACGAGAGTAGTTTTTGGAATTACTATGTGTTTGGTGACGAATTCGGAATAGAAGCCACTTCCGGCAAATGGATAAAGAAAGATGATGCAGAAAAACGAGGGTTGGAATATTCGCATGAGCGTACCAGTCGGGCAGGTAATATATTGGTGCGAAAATCACACGGCGACGGTTTACATATCCACATACACGCCTTGCTGTTTGTTCGCAGGGTACGACAAAGCCGTAATTTATTGCACCGTGAAATTTTGCTCGAATGGAACAAACTAACGGAAAACACCAGATCGGAACGAACGGAATTTACAAGTGCACACAGGGCTGCAATAAAGAAAGGGAATACACACATTACCGATACCGATATAGACCGAATGAAGCCCAAAGGCGCAACCTTTATTAGCCTTGAAACCATTTACACACTCGATAAGCGTACGGGCGAAAAGATACGAGGCGGTAATGAGTTTAACAGCGATGCCATGCGTAAGGCTGTAATGGAAACGATAAGCTACCATTTTGAGCCGTTGGCGTTCGAGAAAGAAGATAAAACGATAGATATTGAATTATTGGTAGAACTATTACCCAAGCTGCGCAACACGAAACTTTATCAAAAATTCGGCTGCTTAGACGGCGAAAAGAGCCTGAATGTAAGCGAAAACGGTGTGAGTGTGGTCGAAGATTTGAAAGAGGTAATCGAGGCGGGAATAATTGTAAACGAAGAAACTGGCGAAATCATGCCGGAACACGAATATTTTATTGCAATCCTGCGCTTGTTTATCATAAACCCAAACAGGATGACGAAATAGACAAAGAAATAGTATTGAGTAACAAAGGGAAAGACCAACGCCGAATATTACGCGCTACAACCACAACAGATGCAATGGGCGAAATGGCATCAATAGTAAAAGCAAGTGTAGGGGCAAAACCAAAGAAAGAAACGGTGTATAATCCACGCCCGAAGTTTAAATAACAGCGCAAAAAGCGTTCTTTGACATATTGAATTTTACCGAAAAAGTTGTATTTTTGTATTAGAAACAATAAAGACAATCTTATGCCTGAAATTTACGAATATTTCGGTTTGATATTTTACTTTTTCTCTAATGAGCACGATCCAATTCATGTACATGTAAAAAAGGAGATAAGGAAACAATATTTGAATTGATAATTTTCAATGATGTATTGACTGAAATTAAAACCCGAAAAAGACGAGGCAAAGAGATGCTTTCGCCGAGTGACGAAAGAAAAACGAAGGATTTCATTATTTTTTACGCCAACGATATTGTGAAAAAATGGATGCAATCTTTTGTGCTTAAATCAGAAGTGAAACTTGTACACATAAAGACAAAAATCAACAAAGAAGAATTGAAACTTGAAAAAATCAATCTAAAATGAACATGCCTGCTAACATATTAATTGTAAGGTCCGAATATATAGATAACTACATTATCAGGTTATCATTTTCGGATGGGACAGTAAACGATGTGGATTTTGGCAATTATTTACTTAAGCATCCGCATCCACAATACGATAAGTATAGGGATTTATCTGCATTTAAAAAATACAGGATTGATAATCACGGCGATATTTATTGGGGCAAGTATGGCGATTTGATGTTTCCTGTTGAAAATTTATACTTCAATAATTTGGAAGAAAACTATGAACTTCTTTGTACGGATTAATTGACAGATATTCCCCGTTAACAACAATCGGTAAAATTCAATATGAGTTTTACCGATTTTTTTATTCATTATATTCACTTTTAAATTAAATTTTTGGTATTGTTAATTTAGTATGGATTTTCTCATTTTCGTCATGCTGAACTTGTTTAGCTCCTGTTAGTCGCTGATCGCTGATTCAGATCTCTCTATCAATAGGGGATTGCGAGTCATACTTCGACATGCTCAGTAACCACGCCTCAATGACAACTACTATAAAACTATATTAATTTAATAATGCCAAACTAAATGTGCGCAAGATGAGACTCGAACTCACACGCCGTAACCGGCACTACCCCCTCAAAGTAGCGTGTATACCAATTTCACCACTTGCGCAAATTATGTTTTGAAAAGAAAAGGCGGTTCTTGATACCGCCTTGTTTTATCTTTTGAGCGAAAGACGGGACTCGAACCCGCGACCCCGACCTTGGCAAGGTCGTGCTCTACCAACTGAGCTACTTTCGCAATACTTTTTTGTTGACATAACACTAACCTTGCCAAGTTCGGGGTTATCTCCCAGCGAAAACCTTTAGGCAAGGTCGTGCTCTACCAACTGAGCTGCTTTTGTGTTTGCGAGTGCAAAAATATGAAATTTTTCATTCTCTGCAAAAAATATTTTTTGAATATCCGTTATTTTACCCCCAACCCCCTAAAGGGGACTCACAATCGATAACAGACTGTTTAATGTTAGATAAGTCCCCTTTAGGGGATTAGGGGTGATTAAATGCAAATTTTAAAAGTTAGTGGGATTATTGCGGATAATCATTAGATATTTTAACTCATACGGTTTTTATAGTCTTCATATCCAAACTCGCGTACGAATTGAAACTTGTTTTCTTTAGTCCAAATGCCAATGGATGGGTGCGACACACCATTGAACATAGTCGTTTTTACCATCGTATAATGGATCATATCTGCAAAAATAATACGCTCGCCAATTTGTAACGGTTTGTCAAACGACCAGTCGCCCACAAAATCACCCGAAAGGCAGGAATTGCCTCCCATACGGTAAGCCGGTTTATCTTCAATGGCATCTGTCGCCCCGATAATTACGGGTTTGTAAGGCATTTCAAGGCAATCGGGCATGTGGCAGGCAAACGATACATTGAGCATGGCTGTTTTTACACCGCAATTTTCTACAATATCTTCTATGGTTGCTACCAATTCGCCTGTTTGCCATACAAAAGCAGCACCCGGCTCGAGTATTATTTGCAGATGAGGGTACTTCGCTTTGAATGTTTTTAAAAGTGTAATCAAATGGGATACATCGTAACCTTTGCGTGTCATCAAGTGTCCGCCACCCATATTGAGCCATTTTATTTGAGGGAAGAACTTGCTGAATTTTTCCTCAACAGCACATAGCGTTTTTTCCAAATCGTATGACGACGACTCGCATAAGGTGTGAAAATGTAAGCCTTCAACGCCTTCAGGCAATTTATCTCCCAAAACATCTGCAGTTATACCCAAGCGTGAACCCGGTGCACAAGGATTGTATAAATCCGTTTCCACATCCGAAAATTCAGGATTAATGCGCAATCCGCACGAGATACCATTTAGTTTTGCTTGCGAGAAATATTTCTCAAATTGAGCTACCGAGTTAAAAGTAATGTGGCTACTGCAAGCCATAATCTCCGGAAATTCTTTTTCGGCATACACTGGAGCGTATGTGTGCGCTTTGCTACCCATTTCTTCGAATGCCAAACGGGCTTCGGCAAGCGAACTGGCAGTAGTCAACCCAATATACTCACGGATAATCGGGAAAGCGCTCCACATGGCAAAGGCTTTGAATGCCATAATAATCTCTACACCGGCTTGTTCTTTTACCGAACAAATCAGTTGCAAATTTTTGCGGAGTCGCTCTTCGTCCAACACAAAGCAAGGAGATGGTATTTGGTTATAATCAATCATTATTCGAAAAAAAAAACTATCTTACCAATTATTTTGTTTCAAGAGGGCAACTTTGACCAAATTTAATCGGCAAAGTATATCGTGTATTTACAGCCTTTTCTTTCAAGGTGCCGGGCTTCCATGCCGGCATTATTTCTACCAAACGAACAGCTTCTTTTTCAAATACATTTTCGTCTGATTTAATGGCTTTAATATCTGTAATTGCTCCGTCGGTTTTCACAACAAACTCTACATACACTTTTCCCTTTTTAATACCCTTCTTGCTAGCCTTTTCGGGGAATTGCATATTTCTTTTCAAGAAAGCGATTAGCGAATCTCGCCCACCAACAAATTCGGGTTTAACATCTACATAATAGAAAATGGTTTCTTTTACTTCCTCTTTGCTTTGAGCATTTGTTTCCAAAGATACCAGCAAAGAAACTATTCCAATACAGGTAAATAAAATTTGTTTTTTCATCTGTATTAATCTCCTAATCTAAAACGAATTGGTTGTAGAAAATAAACACTTACGGATTTGTTATCATTCATTCCCGGAATCCATGCCGGCATGGATGAGACAACACGCATTGCTTCCTTATCCAATTCAGGGCTAACACTTTTTTTAATTTCTACATTTGTTATTTTCCCCTTTTTATTTACTACAAATCTCACAATGACAGTTCCTTCTATCCCATCATCTATGGCTTTTTGGGGATAAACTAAGTTTTTACGCAAATAATCATTCAAAGCTTCTTGTCCACCTGTAAACATAGGTTTTATGTCAGAAAACGCCATAGGAGCATCTTCATCGGCTATTGCTGGTGGAGGTGTTTGAACCGAAACGGTTGGGGCTGTTTCAATCTTGTTAGGCTCTCTTGCAAATGTAATCAAGCAGGAAAATATTAATAATACAATCAGTTTTGTTTTCATTTTATTTAAGAAAAATATTTTACAATAATCCATGCGCTTTCTTTTCCAACCATTTATTCATAACTAAAAGCACAGTGCCAAAAAGAATGGAAATGCCGGCAATAAGTCCAAAAATGGTAAAAGCGCCTACCTCAGATACAAACGAAGCTAAATATCCACCAGCAATATTCGCTACCGAACTGGTCAGCAACCAAACGCCCATGAGCAACGAAGCCAACTTAACCGGAGCAAGCCGTGTAACCATGGATAATCCCATAGGCGAAAGGCAAAGTTCGCCCACTGTGTGCATCAGATAAGTGCCGACAAGAAATAACAGGTTGGCTTTTATAGCAGTGTCGGCAATATCTCCGCCTCGTTGCCAAACCGCTCCGAGCATCACCACAAAACCAAGCCCAAGCAATATCATTCCCAATCCCATTTTTATGGCAACCGAAGGATTTTTTCCTTTCCAGGATAATTCAGTCCAAAGCATTGAAAACAAAGGGGCCATTATAATAATAAACAGAGGATTTACAGATTGAAACCATTCGGTAGGAATAGTAAAATTGCCAACACTTCGGTCGATAAATCTATCTGTGTACAAAGACATGGAACTACCTGCCTGCTCAAATCCGGCAAAAAATATCGTACAAAATATGACTAAAATAATAATTACCCAAGTGCGGTCTTTTTCTTCTTTGGTAAGGGGGAGTGAGGTGGCAGCATTTTCTTTAAGACTTTTTCCTGAAGGCAATTTGCCAATATCACCCAAATATTTATTCCCTAAAATATTATAGATTAACAAACCGATAAGCATTCCGATACCCGAAGCAAGGAATCCATAACGGTAATTGTATTTTACAGCCAAATAGCCCGTAATGAGGGGAGCAAAAAACGCCCCTACATTTATCCCCATATAAAAAATGGTGAAAGCGGCATCGCGCCGTCCGTCGCCTTGCGGGTACAAATCGCCAACCACTACAGAAATATTGGGCTTGAAAAAACCATTCCCGATAATAAGCAAAAATAAGCCCGCATACAGGAATGTGGTACTTTGTTCGGCAGCTAAGCAAAACTGCCCACACATCATGATGATGCCGCCAATGGTAATCGATTTGCGTTGCCCTAAATATTTATCGGCAAGCCAACCGCCAATAAGCGGAGTAAAATAAACTAATCCGGCAAAAAAACCATATATCAAAGCAGCTGTTTTCTCTTCGATATGAAGTCCGCCTTCCAAATATGACTTTGTCAGGTATAAAATGAGCAATGCCCGCATACCATAGTAGCTGAACCGTTCCCACATTTCGGTGGCAAATAGCAGATACAGCCCCTTTGGGTGTTTGCGGGCGTTGTCCATCATTATTTAAACTCCACCGAAACCTGTTGTTGCGTGCGCACCTTGTAAGTTTCGTTTTTATAATACACTTCGGCAGGTTTCCATTTCGGCATTTTCGAAATAACTTTCACCACTTCATCGTCAAATTCTTTCCGGATGCTTTTAGTTATCATGATATTGCTTACCGAACCATCTTTTTCAATAATAAAATCGGCAACTACCCGTCCGCCTTTTACATTTTTGCCATACAAACTTTCCGGATATACTACATTGTCCGTCAAAAACTTGTTCATAGCGGCAGCCCCACCTCGCCCATATTCAGCGCGTTTGGTAATCTCTTCCAGCTTAAAAACAGCCGAATCGGCAGTCAAACGCTTTTTGAACGACATCGTTTCAACATCATCCTTTTTAGCCCATGCCACCGAGCATAGCGCCATCAGAATAACTAGTAAAGTGTGTTTTGTTTTCATAAAATATTATTTATTAGGTTGAAAATTACAACTCCAAATCACCACCATGCACTTCGTGCCAAGGCAAACCATATTTATTCAACGCTTCCATAAACGGATCCGGATTAAATTCTTCCACATTAAACACACCCGCACCCGTCCATTCGCCGGTGAGGAACATCATAGCGCCAATCATTGCCGGAACTCCCGTTGTATAGCTCACACCCTGTGCGCCCGTTTCCTCATAAGCCGCTTGGTGCGAGCAGTTATTATATACATAGTAAGTCGTCTCTTTGCCATCCTTTAATCCACGAATACGGCAACCAATCGAAGTTTCGCCTGTATAGTTTTCGCCCAAATCGCCCGGATTAGGCAATACAGCCTTCAAGAATTGGATAGGAACAATTTTTACACCATTGTAATCCACTTCGTCAATGCGCGCCATGCCAATATTTTGAATAACACGGAGATGCGTCAGATATTCCTGCCCGAAAGTCATCCAAAAGCGGGCGCGTTTCAGTGTCGGGAAGTTTTTTACCAACGACTCCAATTCTTCGTGGTAAATTACATACGATTCTTTGGATCCGATGTTAGGGTAGGAGAGGGGCTTGTGTATTTCATGTGGATTGGTTTCTATCCATTTGCCGTTTTCGTAGTATTTTCCCCGCTGAGATACTTCACGGATATTTATTTCAGGATTAAAATTGGTGGCAAATGCTTTGCCATGGTCGCCCGCATTGCAATCTACAATGTCAAGGTATTGAATTTCGTCGAAATGATGTTTGGCGGCATACGCTGTGTAAACGCTTGTTACACCCGGATCGAAACCGCACCCAAGAATAGCTGTCAGTCCTTTTGCTTTAAATCTATCCTGATAAGCCCATTGCCACGAATACTCAAACTTAGCTTCGTCCTTTGGTTCGTAGTTGGCAGTATCCAAGTAATTTACACCACACTCCAAACATGCGTCCATAATCGTCAAATCCTGATAGGGAAGTGCCACATTGATAATCAATTTAGGTTTATGTGTGTTGAAGAGACTTACTAATTCGGCTACGCTGTCGGCATCTACCTGAGCTGTTTGAATAGTTACATTGTAGCGTTTTTTTATTTCGGCGGCAATGGTGTCGCATTTTGATTTTGTGCGGCTTGCCAATACTATTTCGGAAAAAACTTCCGGATGTTGTGCTACCTTGTGTACCACGACTGTGCCAACACCTCCGGCACCGATAATTACTACTTTTGACATGAAATTGAGTTCAAAAATTAAAAGATTAAAATTCAAAGTTAGGTATAAATTCAAACTTTGAAATAATTTGCAGCACAAAAATAAACTAATTTTATGATAAAAGAAATATACGCTGGAATTCTAACGCAAACGGCGTACCTGCTAAAAGATACGCCGTTTGCAAATTTGTTTTGTAAGTGCGATGATTACTCAGCGACAATGAGTTCTACCCGTCTGTTTTGTTTACGGTTCGCTTCATTTGTGTTTGGAACAATCGGTTCGCGATCGAGTTTTGAAATAGTGCCAAATATACGGTTAGGATCAATCCCTTGCGAAACCAAATATGCTTTGGCTTTTTCGGCGCGTTGCAGACCTATTTTTTGGTTGATGGCATCACCACCGATGTCGCAGGTATGTCCGTAGATAAACACATTCATGTCGGGATTTTGTTGCAAAACAGTTACTTTTTCATCCAATGCCCGTTTTTGCGAAGGTGTAAGCGATGTTTGGGATATTGCATACAATTCTACCGGAGTTTGCAGTATTTCTTTAGGCGTACCCGGTGTTGCAACTGTTTTTAGAGGTTGGGCAACTGTTTGTTTTGCAGGTTGTTTGGTGGCTGTTTGTTTCGCCGGTTTTGTGGTGCTTGTTTTAGTTGTTTTGGGTTGAACAGGCTGAACAGGTTGTTCGACAGGAGTTGTTTGCACAACTTGTTGGGATTCTTCTTTTTTACTATTTTCTTGCGCCCAGCGTTGTACTGCTTCTTCCTGCTCTTTGGCTAAGCGTTGGGCTTCTTCCATTTTTTTGCGTTGAGCTTCTTCGCGTTTGGCTTTTTCGGCAGCTAAGGCAGCTCTGATAGCTTCGTCGCTTGTTGGGTCTGCTTTGGCTGTTGTGGTTTTTTTGTTTTTATTGGTATCTGAAGTCGGGGCAGAACTACTTTTGTTTTTGTTTTTGATTTCACCACAGCCAAAGGCTAAGCGAAGATTTATGCCTACAGCCAATGGGCTGATTTTATCCGCAATGGCTTCATTGTTAATTTGTGATTCTACCATGCTGTTCATCGGCAACTCACTGCTTTGCGCATAGGATACAAAGGGTTTATTGTTTTCTTTTAAAACATTATTCAGTCCATAATCCACATAAAAACCGGTATATAAAGAGTTCTTTTTGCCGATAGCCCATTTAGCACCAATTTCGGCTGAAGCAAAATAGGCTAAATCGAGGTCTAAATCACCTTTTTGAGACAGGTTACTGTATTCACCCAATCCATATTCGGGCAAGTCATAAATCGAGGTTGAGGTTGACGGGAAATAACCGCTGGTGGTAATATCTGCATTTTCGGCTTTGTAAGTTGCCGAAACCGGCAGTCCGATTTTTCCACCTAATGCTGCGTAAAATTTATTTTCGTCTCCAACCTGATATTGTAACATTAAAGGAATATTAATATACAATGCTTGTTGTTTCTCTGTATAATCATTAATTGTGTATGAGAAATCAAAAGAAGTGCCTGGTAGAAGCGGATTAGCTTCGGTAGTAACGCTATTGCTTCCGGTAATATTTTTCTTAAAAGTGGCTTCGGATTTATATAAATTGATGTCGGCGCCGGTACTTAGTCCCCAGTTTTTACAGAAAAACAAAGTGTAGCCTAATCCGGCTTTTCCCCCGTAACCAATGATTTGAGTGGCATTGTTGGGTTTGTATTGCAAGGAAGATACTCCTGCGCCTGCATTGATTGAAAACTCATGACGAGGATTTATTTCTTGGGCTTGTGCTGTAGCAAGAAAAACAACGAATAGTGTTGAGATTAAAATATGTTTCATATTATTGATGTGTTAAAATTCAAAAATTACGCCCAAAGGTATAATAATATTTGAATAGAAAATATTTTAGAGCCACATCTAATTAATAAAGTACTTTTTGCATGGGAATAATTTATTTCTTTAAATCCTCTTATGTTTACAAAATAAGTATTTTGAAATAAATAATGATACATTTTGTAACCATGAAATCTATTAGCCAGAGATTGCTTCGTTCCTCGCAATGAAGACCGCTAACCGAAGCGTCATTGCGAGGAACGAAGCAATCCGAACCGATAAAAACATATCAATAAATTGTTTTGTAAACTTATATCATTATTTATATTGAAATGCTTAGTGTATATTATGAGTGTTATTTTTGTATTGTTTTTAACAAAATATAAGAAATTATTTCCAAATAGAATAGGAAGAGTAAAACGGAAATAGAATATTTTTGTTTTTCGGAAAAATAAAAACAGGAAATATGGTTGAACTATCAAAAGCAGACGAATACAAAATATTCAAAATACACCAAAAGGCTCGAAAGTGCATCAAACAATACGGTTTAATAGAGGAAGGCGACCGTATATTAATCGGTCTTTCGGGAGGGAAAGATTCGTTGGCTTTGACCGAAATACTGGGCGAAAAAAGTAAAATATTTAATCCCCGCTTTTCGTTGGTTGCAGCGCATATTACGATTACAAATGTTGGTTATCAATCCGATTTGGAATATTTGGAAAGCCAGGCGGCACAATATAATATGCCTTTTGTGCATCATACAACTAATTTTGACGATAGCACTGATAACCGGAAATCGCCTTGTTTTCTTTGCTCGTGGAATCGCCGGAAAACTTTGTTTGAAATAGCCAAAGCGTATGGTTGCAATAGAATTGCGCTTGGGCATCATCAGGACGATATTCTCGAAACGCTGCTAATGAACATGGCGTTTCAAGGGGCTATCGGCACCATGCCTCCCAAACTGAAAATGGATAAGTTTGATATGACCATTATCCGCCCACTGGCGCTGAATAGCGAAAAAGAAATGATCGAGCTTGCCAAGATCCGCCAATTCAGGAAGCAACAGAAAAATTGCCCTTACGAGAAAGATTCGCACCGTTCGGATATGAAATCTATTTTGCACAGGTTGGAAGCAATGAACCCGAATGCACGGCATAGTTTGTGGAGTTGCATGAACAATGTGCAACAGGAATATTTACCGGAGAAAATCTGAATTATAGAAACGCGATTTATCGCGTTTCTACTCTAACGGCGGTCATTCAATCTCGGTTTTGTCTTCAAAAAAATTGTCATTCCCGATAATAAATCGTTGATAATACGAAATTAAGATGGTGGTTATCGGCAGCGCAATTATCATTCCTAAAACACCAAACAGCGCTCCCCAAACGGAAAGTGAAAGGAGTATGATAGCCGGATTAAGTCCCATCGCCTTGCCCATTATCTTGGGTACCAACACCAAGTCTTCGAAAACTTGTACAACAACGATTACTAAAAGCGCCCAAAGCCCAACCCACCAAAATGGCTGTCCGGTTTCAATCGATTTTAACATTACAAATAAGGAGATGGGCGGTAGCATTACTAATTTCAGATAGGGAACAAGGGTTAATAATCCCATCAGAATACCTAAAAGTAATCCTAATGGTAAATCAATTATCACAAATCCGATTGCCAGCAGTACGCCTGAAATAAGTGAAATAAGGGCTTGACCACGAAAATAACGATTCATGCCGCTTTCCAAATCGCCCAAAATATTAATTACTAAATGACGATATTTTTGCGGTACAAGATTGATGAAGTTTTCCGAAAAGTTTTCGTAATCCAACAATATAAATACGGTATATAGAAAGACTATGAAAATTACAAACAAACTGACTAAGAAATCAATAGAATCTGACAAAATCCCCCAGAAGCGAGGCATAACCACAGTCAAAGCTTGTTTAATATTGTCCTGGCTAAGCAAATTGTTTAAATCTATTTTATCTAACCAAGTGATTATACTCTGTTTGACTTCGGGCGAAAGATATTCGTTTTGTTGCAAATGTTTCATGTAATCGGCAAGCAGTCCGCTTGTGCGGGCTATCTCGTTGATTATTGGAGGGATAGAGAAAAATAAAATAACACCAAGCACCAAAAGAACGCTGAATAACGCTAAAAGAATAGAAGCCATCCTGCTTTTCAACTTGCAACGATATTGGTAAAACCGCACCAATGGATACAGCATATAAGCCAGTAACCACGCAATGAAAAACGGTAACAATACACCGCTTAATTTCCCCAGTAAGAGAAAAAGCCCCACTCCCAATGCTATCCCGATAAGGATTCGCACCACACGGTCGAATGTAAATGGGCGTTTAAAATGTTCGTTCATATAATTTCATATTATATTTTATGCAAAATAACGACTTTTTGAGTCAAGAAACAACACAAGAAAGGCAAACTAAGTTCACAACACAAATTATTAGTATATCTTTGACAAAATTTTTGCACACAACTATGTATTTTGAAGGACTACTGATCGGATTATTCTCATTCCTCATTATCGGGCTGTTCCACCCGCTTGTTATCAAAGTCGAATATTATTTTGGACGAAAATGCTGGTGGGTATTCCTGTTGGTAGCAATCATATTTATGGCACTTTCGATAACCACCTCACATATATTACTTTCAATAGCAGCAGGCGTAATAGGGTTCACATGCTTGTGGAGTATCCGCGAAATCTTAGAGCAACAAGAGCGCGTGCGAAAAGGAAATTTCCCATTAAATCCAAACCGCAAAGGAAACTTCAACATTCGAGAAGAAAAAGCAAGCGATCACAAAGCCATTCGCAGGGTACTCGAAGAGGCTTTCGGGCAACCTGACGAAGCCTTTTTAGTGGAAAAATTACGCAAAAATCCGGTTTTCAACCCACAATTATCGCTAATTGCAACAATCGACGAAATTATCATCGGCCATATCCTCTTTATTCCGGTAGAAATAATTGATGAAAGAGGAAACCATTTCCCGTCACTATCACTCTCTCCCATAGCCGTTTTGCCCGATTTTCAGAAAAAAGGAATCGGCAGCGAACTCATACAAAAAGGAATGGAAATAGCCCGACAAGAAAAGTTCCATTCAATCATCGTCTTAGGACAAGCCGACTATTACCTCCGCTTCGGATTTCAACAAGCATCCCGTTTCAACATCTGCAGCCCCTATCCCGATGTCCCCGAAGAATGCTTTATGGCAGTAGAACTAACGCCCGGTTCGCTAAAAGATATACATGGCACCGTGCGTTATCCCAAAGAATTTGGCATATTCCAATAACATTCAGGCAAAAGTAATCCGGCTCCGGCAAACAGACTCATTGCCTTTTTTAGTATCAATAATACAATCAGTCTCCGAAACATTACTTTGGAATAACTTCAATTTATCGCCAAAACCACCTTCGGCAAGATACACCACTTCAAACTTCCGGATCGTATTATCTTTGAAAAAATCAAGGTCGAATACATTAATCACATGCTCAATATACTTGATACTGTTCATGTGCTTATTGATATCAATATCGCTGTATCGCACAGTATAACCAATTATAGGCTCCCCACCCGCCTCCGGTATTTTTGAAGGCTTCCCTACCGGACAAGCAATCCCATCCGCAATATAATCCGCAATATCCGGGCGCCACGCCATAATATCAATCGGGCGGCGCGTTTCAACACCAATCGCAGCCCAGATAGTTCGCGCATAAGCAAGCGTTTCGCCCGCCAAACTCACCAATCGGAAACACCGTTGCGTAAAATACCGCGTAACATCCTCAATCCAAGTCTCCACCAGCAACTCCTCGTCATGATTCGGATATTCGTAAATCTCAATACTCAACCGCGAAAGCACCCACGCCACCCCATCCTTCGAAATAGCCTCATAACCAAAACCCCGCTGATGTGCATGAATTGTAGCCGCCTTTAATAAAAAATTCCCTAAAACCGGTAGCGTAGCCTTCCCCTTGAAATCGCACACATACGACTCCACATAAAACTTATATTCACCCAACTTTGTCAACATACATACAACATTCTTTATTTATTACCAATAAAATCATTAGGGGGCGGCGGGGTGAGGTGGGCGGGGTCGGGCTGTCCGCTATACTCCTCGCTCGCATGCCTATCAGGGTTGTAGAGACGCAAGATTTTGCGTCTCTACTGCTTCTATCCCTCGCGCGTCCGCCCTCACGGGACGGGTTGGCGCACCAAACCCACACAAGAACACCTTAACACATTTTATCATAAACCAAGTGCAAATATACACAGTATTGCCAAATAAATATTTAAAAGCAATTAATGATATATTTTACAAACACAAGTTCTATTAGTCAGAGATTGCTTCGTCGTTCCTCCTCGCAATGACGCTTTGGTTAACTATCGTCATTGCGAGGAACGAAGCAATCTGAACTAACAAAAACATATTAATAATTTGTTGTGTGAACTTAGAAAGAAACAGCATCAAAAACTTTTTCCTAATTTTGCACGATAAATTATTAAATAAAAACAACATGAAAATACTAATACTCGGTGCCGGCAAAATGGGCACTTTCTTAACAGACGCCCTGTGTCTCAAGCACGAAGTAGCACTTTTCGATACAGACCCCAAACGCCTCCGGTTTGTATTCAATACCCAACGCCTGACCGAACTAAGCGAAATCCAAGCATTCAAACCCGAACTCGTTATCAATGCCACCACATTAAAATACACAATCGAAGCCTTCGAAATGGTAATGCCATACCTGCCAGAAGACTGCATGTTGTCAGACATCGCCTCAGTAAAAACAGGTTTGCCCGAATATTACGCCAAAGCCCGGAAGCGTTTTGTATCCACCCATCCCATGTTTGGACCTACCTTTGCCAATTTGGATAACCTCAACACCCAAAACACAATCATCATTACCGAGTCGGACGAAATGGGAAAAGCCTTTTTCAAAGAATTCTACCGCTCGCTCAAACTGAATATTTTCGAATACAGTTTTTTAGAACACGATGAAACCATAGCCTATTCGTTATCAATCCCATTTGTATCCACACTTGTATTTGCTTCGGTGATGAAAAAGCAAGAAGCACCCGGAACAACTTTCAAGAAACACATGGATGTAGCCCGCGGGCTTCTTTCAGAAGACGATTACCTGTTATCCGAAATCTTATTCAATCCCTTCACGCCCGAGCAGGTAAAAAAGATACAAGAACAATTAACCGCACTTTTGGAAATAATCAACCAGAAGGACAATGATAAAATGAAAAATTTCTTGGAAAAAGTAAGAAAGAATATCGAGTAAGAAAAATTTATTTTTCACAATAAAAAATGGGAAGTAGAAACACTTCCCATTTTTTATTTATTGCCCCGTATTTAATACTTATTGTTTCAAAGTAATAATCACAACTCGACGGTTTAAAGCCCTACCTTCAGGAGTATCATTAGAAGCAACTGGTTTAGATATTCCAAATCCTTCGCCAATAATACGAGAGTCTGAAATTCCTCTGTCTACCAAGTATTTCTTAACTGCTCTTACGCGTTGCTCTGACAATTTCTTATTAGTATCCTCATTACCTATACCATCCGTATGGCCTTCCAGTTTGATTTTAATGCTTCTATCGCTTTTCAGTTTTTCAGCCAAGTTGCCCAAAATAATATATGAATCGGCAGTTAAGTCAGTTGATGCACTTTGGAAATAAACAATCTCCGAACTTCGCTCAATAGCAGCTGCCTTTTGAGCACGCAATGTTTCGACATCCTTGCTTAAATTATCAACTGTATATTGCAATCCTGTTATAATATCTTTTACCGGAACACCATTTATACTATCTGAAGGATTGCTACGCTTCATATCCTCAAGCTCTTGTACATATCTGTTCAAAGAATTTTGAAGTTGTGAGTAATAATCCAACATTTCTTCTTTATCAACAGTATTCAACTTACACTTAGTTTTTTCGTAATCCATCAAACTTTGATTACGGATATTCTTAGCTCCACCAAATTTATAGCGTATATTTAAGTTTGCTGTATAAAGGTTACGAACACCCGGATCTTCCATAAGAAGAGGTATCATGTGGGCATTTGAATACCAACGATATTGAGCTTGTGCGCCTATAGCAAAAGATGGGCTCACATTATACTCTAAACCTCCACTCATTGTTGCCGAAACGGTTTTGTTAAAACCATCACTCGAAAGAGAAACCCCACCAACTGAAAAATCATCAAAACCACCATAACCTAAACCTATACCCGGCGAAATGTATGCGCCTAATTTTTGCCATTTACGACAAGGACTCAGCAAATTGGCAAGATTGACCGGAAATGTCAAGTTCACCTGTCCGGTTGTACTTGTAAAATCGTTTGTAATAAGCATTTGGTGCATGTACTCTAATCCCAAACCGAACAAAGGATTGAATGTTCGTTCAATCTCGACTCCAAACTCAGGACTTACCGATTGGTTAAACCACGAGGAACTTCTCGTTCCATACTGTAATGAAACTAATCCGGCTTTTCCAACGATAGACCATCTTGACCATTCATTTGGCTTTTCGTCTTCTTTTTGTTGAGCGGAAATACCACCAGCAAAAACTGCAATAAGTAATGAAAGTAAAACTAGTTTTTTCATGTTTCTAACTTTTATATCCAGCGCAAAGATAACATAAATTTTTTATCTACTATTAATTACACAATAAATATTAAATATATGGTTTGTGAGATTTTTTATTTATTTATTTTTTTCTTTTGCAATGAATAGTGCATAGCAAAGGATGGTTACCAGGCATACAATTCCAATCCAATAGCTGGGGACATATCCGAAATTATCGACTAATTTGCCTTGCAGTACGGGAACAATACCGCCACCGCATACCATCATCATGAAAATGCCGGATGCCATGTTGGTTTGTTTGCCTAATCCGTCGGTTGCTAAAATGAATATGCATGTCCACATAACCGAAGTAAACAATCCAATGCCGGTGAATAGAAGGAGGCTGATGGGTACGGCTGTTGCTATGCCGGCTATGGTGAGGTTGATAGTATAGGTTTTGGGCAAAAGTATGGCGGTGAGAAACATTGCTAAGGTTATGGCAGTGGCTACGATAAGTTGCGGGCGGCTGGATAGTTTTTGTCCGATTACTCCGCCCAACAGACGACCTATAAGCATGGTGATAAAGTATATGCTGACTACAAATCCGGCTACTTGAGGTGCTATATCTAAACCGCCAACTTCCGGGACTGATATCATGTACAGGAATGAGATACTTTGTGTGGCTACTTCGACGCCGACATAAAGGAATACAGATACAAGCCCGAAGATAAATTGCGAGGATAGCAGGGCGGAATAGTTGGGTTTTTCGTTTTTGTCCTGACTGATTTCCATGCGTGGGAAATTGACTAATGAAAGCACGATAAGTACCATCAGAATAACACCTGCCATAGTGTAAAGCAATGGATTGGCATCGGTTACCGATAGTGTTTCGATGGCTGCATTGCCGATAATAAACCCAACTACTACGGGTGCGAGAATGGCTCCAATGGCAAATGCCGATCCTCCGAAGTTCATGCGGCTATTGGCTCCTTCTTTGTTGCCGAGTGCTGCAATCATGGGGTTTACGATTACTTGCATGATTGTGATAGCACAGCCCAACACGAACATTCCGAATAAATAAAGCCATATCAACTCGTAATTTCCTCCGAAATATACTACCCAAACTCCCGAAAATAAGATGACAACGGCTGCAATGGATGCTTTTTTGTATCCAATCTTGTTGACTACTATGGAGGCTGGGATGCCCATGGCAAAATAGGCAATGAAGAATGCGAAATTTCCTAA
The DNA here is from genome assembly GCA_031553685.1 of Paludibacteraceae bacterium. Lineage (GTDB taxonomy): Bacteria > Bacteroidota > Bacteroidia > Bacteroidales > Paludibacteraceae > JAFGVL01. Next base: position 42,202 of record JAVBLE010000021.1, read on the forward strand.
TTGCGAGGCAAATGTGGAAAGATCGAATTGTATTTGTATTACTTTTGAAAACGGGTTGTTGAGCCCTGTAGTAAAAGCGATGAGGAAGTACAGCAAGTACATCATCATCAAAGGTATAAGGTATGCGTTTTTTTTCATGATGTTTTTATTAAAGGGATAGAACAAAAACTAATGACTTTGAACAGGCAAATTCTATTTTAAGCTTTGTGCAAAAAAATCAACTATATGCTGATACATGTGTGCGCAAGTTTTTGCATCAAAATTGTGTCCTTGATCAGGATATATTTGCATATCGAATTGCTTGCCGGCTTCGATTAATGCATTGGCATAATTATATGTTTGTTGCACAAGTACTTCTTTATCAGCAGTTCCGTGAATTAATAACAACTTCCCATTCATTTTTTCAGTTAAGTTAACCGGCGAATTATCATACGCAGCAGCGCTTTCTTGTGGGCGTTTGAGGTATCGTTCGATATTTGCTGAACTGAATAATTTAAAATCTGTAACCGGTGCAATCACTACTCCGGCTGCAAAAATTGTTTCGCCTGTACTCATTGATTGTAAAGCAGCAGAGGTATTGTAATTGTCGGCATAAATTCCTATCTTGTTTTTATCGACATAGTTTAATGAACCAATGTGTTTGGAAACAGCAATCAGATCGGAAGAAGTTTGGATAAAGCTTTGAGAATTTATGCAAACAACAATAAATCCGTTGGAAACAAATAATTGCTCTATCCCAACTTTAAAACAATCGGACACACAGCCTTGCAATAAGATAACCGGATATTTTTTTGTTTCTGAAAAATCAGACGGTTTTAAAATATAAGCCGAAAGATTATTTATTGTTGTAAATTCTTTTTTAGCTAATGATGAGGCTTTTCGTGCTAATTCTTCATTTTTTTCTAAAATGCTGATTTCCTTGCCTGAGGTGTTGCAAATGCTGTAAACTGACGGTGCGTTTGCAGTCGAATATTTTTTAATGAAATAACTATATTGGCTGCCGAATTCAGCATGGCTTACGCCTTTGTTTTCACTCAAAAGTGTTGGTTTTCCTCCTTTCAAATCGACACTGTAAATCTCCCGACCTGTTGGCGATATAGCTGCCGCTTGATAATATACCAGCTTCTTTATCGAATCGTAGCCATAAAACTTGCATACATCATATTTTCCGGTGGTAAGTTGCTTGTTTAGAAGTCCATTGGCATTGTGTAGAAATAATTGACGGAATCCATCTTTTTTATTCGCAAAAGTAAATTTCCCATCGTTAAGGAATTGTACAAAATCAAGATTTTTATAATCGAAATAATCTTCTGAGGTTTCGCTCAAAATCACTTTGGCAATCATCGATTTGCAGTTGACGGAATACATCTTCATTTGGCGTTGGTTGCGATCGAGTGTAAAGATGGCTACATTCTCGGCATCATTCGTCCATTTGATGCGCGGAATGTAAAAATCCTCTTCGGGCAAATCTACTTTTTTAGTTGATTTGTAATAAGCATCAAAAATATAAACCACCGGTTTGGGATTGGCAGTCCCAGCTTTGGGATATTTGAATAAAGTGGTTTTTGTGTATGGTTCTTTGCCAAAAAGTTGGATTATCTCCAAAGCTACATCCGTTTCGTCCAGACCGACATAGGCAACCTGGCGGCTGTCGGGCGACCATGCAATCAGGTTTGTAGCATCAAAAGCTGTCTCATATAATGGATCAGTTATACCGTTTACAAAAGTTTTATTGTAAATAGCTTTGCTTACGGGCGATTCGGTTTCATAAGCCAATTTTTTCAGAAATAAATCGTTGCCACGACCAAACACTACATTTTGACCATCGGGTGAAAAGACAGGATCGCGTTGCTTGCCAATGCTGTCTGAAAGAGCATCTAAACGATTGCGATCAATGTCGAATACATAATAATCGGCAACAAAAGATTTTGCACCAACTTTTTCCGAATTATTGTAAATTAACATTTTCTTTTCGCGTTGGTCAACGATAAATCCTTCAATATGGTTTACTTTTTTACCTTTAGTAGCCGATGCGTCAAATAATATTTGCTCCTGTTTTCCGGTTTTGAACGAATATTTTGTGATTTTCTTTCCATCTGCCGAAAGTTGTGCATAGGATTCGCCACTGCGAAAAGTATAAATTTGCGTTGGCTTTTTATTCTCGTAAGCACCATTGGCAATATCTTTGGCTAAATTATCTTTGGCAGATAAAAAAGTAAGGCAGGTAAAAAAAGCAACGGCTAAAACAGATATTTTTTTCATTTGGAGAAATTTTACTTGTTGAAATGCAAATGTACTAAATTTGATGATAAAACATATATTCGAGTACAAATTAGGTATAATAATCTTAAAATTTCATTAACACATTATTATTTATGTAGTTTTTATTTTACTTTTGCTTTATTAAAAGTATTAATATGTCTGATAGTATTGTAATAATTCCAACCTATAACGAAAAGGAAAATGTAGAAAACATTATCCGAGCTGTTTTCGGATTACCTAAAACATTTGAGGTACTGATTATCGACGATGGTTCGCCCGATGGAACAGCTCATATTGTAAAGGCGTTGCAAGTCGAATTTCCGGATAAGTTGCATCTGGTTGAGCGCAAAGGAAAACTTGGGCTTGGGACGGCTTATATTGCCGGTTTTCGTTGGGCTATCGAACACGGGTATGATTTCATTTTTGAGATGGATGCCGATTTTTCGCATAACCCGAACGATTTGCTTAAACTATACGAAGCCTGCTACTCGCAAGGTGCCGATCTTTCGATAGGTTCGCGTTATGTAAACGGCGTGAATGTGGTGAATTGGCCTATGGGACGCGTTTTGATGTCATATTTTGCTTCCAAATATGTTCGTTGCGTGTTAGGTATGAAAGTGAACGATACTACAGCCGGATTTGTGTGCTATCGGCGTCAAACACTTGAAGCGATTGATTTTGATAAAATCAAATTCAAAGGATATGCATTTCAGATTGAGATGAAATTTACAGCATATAAGCTCGGGTTTAAAATTATAGAAGTCCCTATTGTTTTTACCAACCGTGTGTTGGGCGAGTCGAAAATGAGCGGCGGTATTTTTGCCGAAGGAATTTTTGGGGTAATGCGATTGAAAATGAAAAGCATTTTTCACCCATATACAAAAGTGAAATAGAAACTTTTTTACAAAAAAAAACGCAGAATTGGATTTCCGGTTCTGCGTTTCGTTTTTAGAAAAAGCGTATTTTTGTAAAAAAAAGAAAAATGACACTCATCCATAATGCTACCATAGTAAACGAACACAAAATTTTTACAGGTTCGGTTTTAATCGAAAATGAAAAAATCAGCAAAATATTTGAAGGAGAAGTTCCACAAGATATTTTGCAACAAGCAAAAATAATTGATGCTACCGGCAAATATCTGCTTCCCGGAGCGATTGACGACCATGTGCATTTTCGCGAACCTGGACTTACACACAAAGGCGACATTATATCCGAAAGCCGAGCTGCAGTGGCGGGTGGTATAACTTCCTACATGGACATGCCAAACACCATTCCACAAACAACCACCATCGAATTGTTGGAACAAAAAACGACTTTGGCTGCCGAAAAGTCCTTGGCAAATTACAGTTTTTATTTAGGGGCAACCAATGATAATTTGCAGGAAATAAAGAAAATAAATCCAAAAACGGTTTGTGGAGTAAAGCTTTTTATGGGTTCGTCTACCGGTAATATGTTGGTAAACGAGCAGCCTTTTTTGGAAAAAATATTTGCCGAAAGCCCTGTTTTACTAATGATTCATGCCGAAGATGACGCGATAATTAAAACTAACGCCGACCGATACAAACAAGAATTTGGCGACGAGCTGCCCATAAGTTATCATTCAGCCATTCGATCGGAAGAAGCTTGTTATAAAGCAACTGCACAAGCTATTGAACTTGCCGTAAAACACAATAGCCGGGCGCATATCGCCCATATTTCGACAGCAAAAGAACTGTCGCTCTTCGACTATAAAACGCCGCTTGTCAAAAAGCGGATTACTGCCGAAACCTGTCCACAATACCTTTGGTTTGACGACAGCGACTATGAATGGTTGGGGGCGGGCATAAAATGTAATCCGGCAATCAAAACGAAAGCCGATAAGCAGGCTCTTGTCAAAGCGTTGTCGGACAACACGATAGATTTAATCGGTACCGATCATGCTCCACATTTATTATCCGAAAAAACGGGTAGTTATTGGAAGGCAGTTTCGGGCACTCCGCAAATACAATATGCTTTGCCTTTGATGCTCGAATTATTTGCGAAAGGAAAAATCAGCCTGGAAATGGTAGCTCAAAAGATGTGTCATGCCCCGGCAGAATTGTTTCGCATAGAAAAACGCGGATTTATCCGTGCAGGTTATTTTGCCGACCTTGTGCTTGTGGAAAAAAATGATTGGACAGTTTCTACGGATACTATATTAAGCAGATGTGGCTGGTCGCCTTACGAAGGTGTAAGTTTTAAACATAAAATAACACACACTTTTGTAAATGGTAATTTAGTATATAAGGATGGTGAATTCGACGAGTTAGTAAACGGCAAACAACTTAATTTCAATTAAAATGAATACAATTTATTACAAATCACCTGTTGGATTATTAGAAATAATCGGGGAATCGGAATTTATTACCATAGTTCGTTTGGTGAAAACCAAGACAAGCGAGGAATCTAATTGGGAAACGGGCAAGTTATGTGTAAAACAACTGGAAGAATATTTTTCAAAAAAAAGAAAACAATTCGACTTACCACTTCAACCTCAAGGGACATCTTTCCAACAAACGGTTTGGCAAGCATTGTTGCAAATCCCATTTGGAAAAACTATTTCATACGGCGAATTGGCAAAAAATATTGGTAATTCAAAAGCAAGCCGTGCTGTGGGTGGCGCCAACAACCGTAATCCGATACCGATTATCATACCTTGTCATCGGGTGGTGGGTTCAAACGGAAGTTTAACCGGATATGCTTTAGGGTTGGATATGAAGGAATTTTTACTCAAGTTGGAACGCAATTGATAGAAAACAAAAATCCTGAAAGGTAAACCTTTCAGGATTTTTTGAAATGATGGACTTTGTCTTGGCGGTATGGACGGGACTCGAACCCGCGACCCCCTGCGTGACAGGCAGGTATTCTAACCAACTGAACTACCACACCATTTTTGTTTTGCGTTGCAAAGGTAGCGTAATTTTTCATATCTGCAATAGCTGTCAAAAAGATTTTTTAAAATTATTCTCTATAGCCCTATTTATAAGGGACTTCTGTAAATTGCTTTCTTTGGAAAAATGGAATAATTAAGGGTAGTTTGATGTTCTTGAAAGATGTTTTTATAGTTGAAAACTAAAAATAAGATAGAAAAACAGTCTAAAATCACTTCTTTTTGCAATGTCCTAAAAGTGCCTATTTTAGGTAGTTTGTGGGATTTTGTTTAAACCAGTGTTTAAACCAGAAATGTTTAAACCGAGACTTAAAACAAGATTAATGAGTACAACGGTAAACATTATATGTTATAAGTCTAAAACACTTAAAAATGGGGAACACCCTTTAATGTTGAGAATCTGTAAAGACAGAAAAACAAAATATCAGAGTTTAGGTATCTCTATAAAATCAGAACATTGGGACTTTACCAGAAACCGACCTAAACCTATATGCCCAAACAAAGACCTAATCAATAAGATTATCCTTGACAAAGAACTTCAATTCCAGAAACAAATATTGGAGCTAAAATCAGATGACAAAGAGTTTACGGCTTCTACCTTAATTGCTCCTAAAATTAGAGTAAAACAAAAGACAGTAGGAGAGTTCTATGATGAATTAGTAAAAGAATTAGATGCTACCAATAAGATTGGTAATGCCAGAGTGTATGAAACCTCTTATAAATCTTTGAAAACATATACCAATAGTGAATTGGATATTCCTTTTTCTCATATTGATGTTGAGTTCTTGAAAGGTTATGAAAAATGGCTAAGGCAAAAGAACTGTGCGGAAACAAGTATGAACTTATATCTTAGGACTGTAAGAAGTGTTTATAATAGAGCTATTGATGCCAAACATGCTAAGAAAGCTACTTACCCTTTTGATGAATATAAGGTCTCTAAATTCAGCATTAAAACAGAAAAGAGAGCTATCCCTAAAGATGTTGTAAAACAGATAATGAATTTAGATGTGAGCAAGGAAAGTGAATATGTACAGTTTAGCAAAGATTTATTTGTTTTTAGCTACCTATGTAGTGGGATTAACTTTGCAGATATGGCTAACCTGAAAACTACCAACATAGTAGAAAACAGGCTTGTTTATATCAGAAAGAAAACCAAGAAGAAAATAAATATCCCTTTATGTGAAGAAGCTAAAAGCATATTGAATAAGTATCTTGAAAGTTCATCTATGAGAGGCTATATTTTTCCCATTTTTGACAAAGCTATTCATCAAACTGATATGCAAAGGCATTACAGAAGACAAAAAGTATTGCTCAAAGTCAATCATGGTTTGAAGAAAATTGCTGAAATTTTAGGCATTACAGCTAATTTAACAACCTATGTTGCCAGGCACAGCTATGCCACTGTTTTGAAAAATTCAGGAGTAAATATAGCTTTGATTGGGGAAACGCTGGGGCATTCTGATTTAAAGACTACGCAGATATATTTAGATAGTTTTGAGAACAGTCAGATTGATGAGGCTTTAGAAAATCTATTGTGATGTGCAGGTAAGTTAAGAAATGATTGTTCTTTGGAAGTAGTTTTTTACTTTTGCAGAAATTAGTGATTATGAGAAATTACAACAATGAGCCATTAAGTTTAAATGAAGTGCTACAACACCTGCATAATTATGTCAATGATATTTCTAATTTGAATAAAGAAAATGCCAAGTATTTTCTTTCAAAATACCAAGATTGGAAATACCAGTATACAAATGAAATAGATGATGAATTAGAAGGTAAACTGGCATTGTTTATAGATGATGAAGAAGCTGATAGTAGGTTAAAAAAGTACCTTAGCATTTTAAACTCTATTACCTCTCAAAATATAGAATATGCAGTACTTGATATATCTTCAAATAGTGAATGGGGTAATTATTCTAAAAAAGAAGAAAGAGAACTAATATTAAAAGGGAAAGAAGCCACAGAAGCATTTCTTGAGGGTGCTATAGAAAGAAGAATGAGGTTTAATAACTTACCCACCTTGCAGAGGGACTCTACTATACCAGGAACTCTTAATGAGATATATGTAGATGATATTGTGGAAAGCATTTTTGGTTTTTTCAAAGAAAATATGACTGGAGGAGAAAGTGAATATAAAAGATTTTTAACCAGCCTTACTTCTTTTATTGAGAATGAAATTATCCCAGATGATAACTTTAGAAAGTTTACACTTTTTCTTAAAACAGAAGAATTAAGATATACATTCTATGCTCTGCTGTTCCATAAGCAAAACATTGATAGGAGAAATTTGTGTAAATACATGAAACGGTCATTTACCAATTTTGATGCAGTAGATGAAGATACACTATATAAAAAACTTTCTAATGCTCCCTCATATTTAGGCTCTTATATGCCTCAAATAATATTAGACTTCAAAGCATCTCAAGAAGCTAAAAATCGGTAAAAGGTAGCTCAAAAAGCTACCTTTTTCTATTATCACCAAAATCACCATAATAACTTGTGTTTTCACCAAAATAACCAATAATTATCTGTAATTCAACAAATTAAATGTATTAATTTTGCATTGGAATAAATCTCCGTAGAGAGGAGAAGCCCAGCATTCCCAGCGTGTTGCGATTTGCAGAAATAGTCAAGTCTTTCTACTTTGGAAAAAGGACAAATAACTCAAAATTCAGTGTCCATACAATAAACTGCTAATTTCTAAAAATAGCCGGAGCTAAACTTGAATGCACAGCACTTATTAAGTGCATACTAATTTAATATTTTAAGTGAATGAAAACTTATGTTAAATTAAAAACTCCAAAGAAACCCCAAAGTGAAAATAGGAATGAGGTAAATTTGGATTTTCCCAAAGTTAGCAAAAAAACAACAATAATCAATGCTAACACAAATGATTTTTTAGAATTACAAAGAAGAAAGGAGGTAGTTTATGAGCATAAATAAAATACCACCGATTGTGCTTGTTCAAATATATTTATCTGCTCGCTTTGAGTTTAGGTATAATATGGTAAGAGGCAGGACAGAATTTAGGTTTAAGGATTCTTCGGAAAGCGAGTACAGGGTGCTGGCTGATTATGACCTAAATTCTATCTACAAAGAAATAGCCGAACAAGAAATTCCATTTACTGTAAATGGATTGATGAAACTATTGACTTCTCAATTTGTCCCAAGATACAACCCATTTTTGGAGCACCTGAACAACCTGCCTAAGTGGAATGAAGAGACTGATTACATTGAGATGTTAGCCTCTACCATTGAGACCAGCAATAATGATTATTTCAAATTTGCTTTCAAAAAGTGGATAGTAGCATTAGTCGGTTCCTTGATTGATGACTACACAATAAACCATACCTTTTTAGTGCTAACAGGTGGGCAAGGAGTTGGTAAAACAACTTGGATTAATAATCTTATTCCAAAGGAATTGAAAGATTATTATTACTCCGGCATTGTCAATCCAAGCAATTCAGACAGCAAAATTCAACTGGCAGAAAATATGTTGATTAATATAGACGAATTGCAAGGTATGCGCCCAAATCTTATTGAAGAATTGAAGGCTCTAATCACAATCAAAGAGATTAAGATACGGAGACCTTATGCTTTGGTGCATGAGACATATCCGCACAGAGCTTCTTTTGCAGGTTCTACCAATACCACTGACTTCCTTAGTGATATTACAGGTAACCGTAGATTCTTGTGCATTGAGGTGTTTTCAATAAATAACAATCACAATATTCTTATTGACAATGTGCTTGCACAGGCGTTGTTTCTGTACCAGGATAACTTTAAATACTGGTTTGATGGGGAAGATATAGCTAAAGTCAATGAACATAATGAGAATTTTAGAGCGGTTAGTCTTGAAGAAGATTCATTGCTTAAATTCCTTGAACCTTGTTCTGAAAATGATAAAAAAGTATTGTATGGCACTACCACAAGCATTTTGAAAGTACTTGCAACTTATGAGCCCCAGATAAAAATAACCGACAGATACATTCAAAGATTGGGAAGGTTACTGAATAAGCATAATTTCCAGAAGGTAAAAAAGAGTGGTCAGCAAGTATACTTCTATAAGTTAAAAAGCCCCTATAATATTCAAGGGGAATAGGGCAAGTAGGCAGGGTAGGTAGGTGTATTTTTATAAACTTTCTTTATTGCTCTATGAGGTATATTTATTATAAAATAAGCCTACCTACCCTACCTTAGTTACCTAAAACTAAATGTTAAAGAGGTTGTCTCAAATAATAATGGGATAACCTTTTTTTGCTTTACCCTTAAATTAAATAATATGAATTTTCAACTAAAAAAATCGGAAAGGAAACAAGCCAAAATCAAAATGGCTTTAAAAGGAGTAAGTGGCACAGGCAAGTCTATGAGTGCTTTACTGCTTGCCAGAGGTCTATGCAATGGAGAATTAAGCAAAGTAGCTGTAATTGATACAGAAAATGCAATAGAACTCTATTCTCATCTTGGTAACTTCAATGTT
>JAVBLE010000072.1:0-18417 GCA_031553685.1 Paludibacteraceae bacterium
AAAAGAAGTTCCCACTACACAGGATAGTCTTCAGTACAAAGAATCGCACAATGACTTCCTTTGGCTGATACAAAGATAAATATTTTAATTTTTCGTCAAAAATAATTTGGAAACTAACACAGTACCTCCACAAGGTCGACAAGACGGTCGATTTCTGGATTTAATCCTTAAGTTGACGACATTGGGGGGAGAGTATGCAAATTATAATGGGAGAAAATGATATTTTCAAGGATAGATACATATTACATTTGCAATTTTAGCACTCGCAAATATTATGAAAGATTTTATAATAATTATTTATATGACAAAATTAAAAGAACAATACAAAAATGAGCCTAATTTACCTGCAAAAGTAAATTGTAAATTGTGTAATTGTAAATAATCGTATCTTTGCAGCTAATTTTCTGAAAATTGATTGAAATTAACCGACATACGCTTGCAAACGGTTTGCGCATAGTGCATAGCTTAGACACCCGCACTTCGATGGTAGCCGTGAATGTACTCTACAATGTGGGTGCACGCAACGAAAACCCCAACCGGACAGGTTTCGCACATTTATGTGAGCACCTTATGTTTAGCGGGACAGAACGAATACCCGATTTTGATGCTCCATTGCAAATGGCAAGCGCCGAAAATAACGCGTGGACTAATAACGATATTACCAATTATTATATTTCGATTCCTGCAGCGAATATTGAAACGGCATTTTGGCTCGAAGCCGACCGAATGCAAGGAATTAATCTGACACAAAAATCATTAGACATTCAAAAGAGTGTTGTTATCGAAGAATTTAAGCAACGAAACCTGAATCAACCTTATGGCGATTTGCCTTTGATTTTACGCCCGTTGGCATACAAAGTTCACCCCTACCAATGGGCTACTATCGGGAAAGACATTTCGCATATTGCTAATGCTACTTTTGAGGAAGTAGAGGCGTTTTATCATCGGTATTATACGCCGGAAAACGCGATTTTATCGGTTGTGGGAAATGTAGATTTTAATAAAATGGTAGAGTTGGCTGAAAAATGGTTTGCGCCTGTTCCGGCTCGAATAACACCGCCAAGAAATATTCTGCAAGAGCCTGCGCAAACTGCCGAGCGCCGATTGACCATAGAGCGCAATGTGCCTGCATCAATACTTTGCAAAGTATATCACATGCCGAACCGTATGCATAAGGATTATAAAGTGTGCGATTTGATTTCGGACATTTTATCCAACGGTAATTCGGCAAGGCTTTATACAACTTTATTGCAGAAAAAAAAGATTTTTTCGGAGATAAATGCCTTTGTGTCAGGCGATGTGGAAGCCGGATTATTTCAACTGAAAGGAAAACCGGCCGAAGGCGTTTCGCTCGAAGAAGCCGAACGGGCTTTGGACGGAGAGGTTGAGAAACTGCTTACCGAGAAGGTTTCGGAACAGGAACTTGAAAAAGTAAAGAACAAATTTGAGTCAAACCAACTGTTTTCCGAAATAAATTATTTGAACAAAGCTACAAATATTGCCTTTTTCGAGTTGATTGGTAAGGCAGAAGATATTAATTTTGAGGTCGAAAAATATCGTGCTGTAACAGCGGATGATGTAATGCGTGTGGCAAAGGAAGTATTCCGTCCTGAAAATGCTTCAATATTGTATTATAAAGCAAAATAAGGTGTCGTCATGTCGATCGAAGTAACCGAGTTTGCGAGGGAACGAAGCGGAGACATCGCATTAACCAAACCGCTTTTGCGATGTCTCGACAAGCTCGACATGACGATAGTTTATTTATATTTAGTTTAAATGAAAAAAACTCTATTCATATCACTTGCTCTGATTTTATCTTTCCAAATGGTGTTTGCCAAAAAGAAAGAAGAACCAAAAATCATTGAGGTTTGGGAAATTTATGATAAAACCGGAGTGCCAACCCCTGTGGGAGCGGATACGACTGTTTATACTTTCGAGAATAAAAATCCAATGAACGATTACAGTATTAATAATGCTTACAATGGTTCGTTGGGTTCGCCTTTGCAGTCGAAAATTTATTTTGACCGCACCGACAAAAATACCTTCCTGTTTTCGAAACCTTACGATGCTTATTACGAAGGTGTTCCGGATTTATTATTTTATAATACCTCCCTCCCATTTTCAACCCTTTCGTATAATTTTGCGGGTGCAAAGGTAAACCACGATGATAATTTCAGAGGTTTTATCACCTTGAATCCTACTAAAAAACTAAATCTTACCGGACTATATAATTACATTGGTACAAAAGGCATTTACTACAACCAAGCTACCAAACTGCAAAAAGGAGGTTTCTCGGGTAACTACAGCGGGAAATGGTATGCTGCCTCAGGAGCTGCTATGATGCACAATTTTAAAGTAGAAGAGAACGGCGGTATTCAGGACGAAAAATATATTACCGATGTCGATTCTTTTGGTACGGTCGATCCGGTTTACATACCCACCAATCTGAAAGATGCACAATCGCAATATAAAAACTATTACGGATTTTATACCCAAAGATTCCACTTGGCACACACTAAATACCAGATTGACTCAGCGACTGTTGGCTACAATCCGATTGCATCCATTTTTACTTCATCGCGCTATGAAGTGTCGCAAAAGCGCTATGAAGCACTTTCGACAGACACTGCCTTTTATAAAAATACTTATTTCAATAAAATTGCTACGCTTGATTCTGCCCGCATAAAAGAGTTGAACAATGTGGTGGGAATTTCTGTCAATGAAGGGTTTTCGAAATGGTTTCCGCTCAGCGCCATTTTTTATGCAGAACACGGTTATAAAGAGTATTATAACTTAAAAGATACTACCGGTATAGTTACTTTTACCGAAAACAACTGGTTGCTGGGGACTGAACTGACTAGGCGCAAGGGCGAACATTTTTTGTTTGATGCCAACGCGCGCATCAACATTGCAGGGCATCGAGCAGGCGACTCCGAACTGAATGGACGAGTAAGTACCGCCTTCAAGCTCGGCACCCAAACTGTCGGGCTTACCGTAAGCGGACTGGCAAAAACAGATTCACCAAACTTTTTTGACGAAACTTATTATTCAAATCATTTTATTTGGGAAAATGATTTCGACCGGACATTCAAAACAAATATAAAAGCCAGTGCAAGCCTTGTCAACAAGTGGATTGAACTAAATCTTGGAGTGGCTGCCGAAAACTACAGAGGCTATATTTACTACAATACTGAAGCCTTGCCTACGCAAAACAACGACAATATACAAATCCTTTCGGGAAACCTGAAATTAGATTTTAATGCCGGAATTTTCCACTGGTACAACAGAGTGATATATCAAAAAACAAGTAATGCCGAAGTTCTCCCATTACCTGAATTAAGCCTCTACAGCAATATGTTTATCGCTTTCAAAATGTTTAAACAGGTGCTTACTACACAAATCGGTGCGGATTGTTATTATAATACTGCCTATCATGCGCCAAGCTATATGCCTGCCACTGGTGTTTTCTTCAATCAAAATACGGAAGAAGTGGGCAATTATCCTGTACTAAGCGGTTATTTGAATATTCACCTGAAAACCATTCTTTTCTATGTGAAATATTATCATTTCAATGCTTCGTTTTCCGACCGAAATTATTTCTCTATGCCTAATTATCCACTTTATCCGCAAAGATGGCAGTTTGGGGTATCGGCAAATTTGTTTAATTGATGAATTAATACCAAACAGAATTATCCCTTTTACTATTGTTGTCATTGCGGGCTTGGTTGCTGAGCGTAGTCGAAGTATGACCCGCAATCGCATAATAACCATTAATTGCTTTGTGGGCGATACCGCGTCAAGCGCGGTATGACGAATCTTTTTTTTTACAATAGTAAAGGGATAATTCCGAAACCAAATAATAACAAAGCCTGTATAGTTTAAAACTATACAGGCTTTGTTATTTTAGAGCCAAATTGAATCCTTATAATTTTTACATTTGAGTAATGATTGATTTTGAGTGAGATGTTTTTCTTTCAGAAAGTATTTCGATCATTTTCTCAATGCTTTTCGAGTTCCGATTACTCGCTTCGGCACTCATTACAGCAGCTTCCGACAAGTTATGTATAGTTTTTACTATATCACTCATCGTCAAATTCTCCTCATCACCATGTTTTTCTACCAATTCACTTTCTGTGTTTTCTAAAATGGCATCATCTGAAGGAATAAAAACCTTAAAATATTTAGAAAATAATTTAGATAATTTATCGGAAAATGCTTCATGTCCATTAATTACTTGGGATAAATAGACAGAAGAAATACCTAATGTCTCCGCCAATGTCTTTTGAGTCAATTTATCCCTAAGTTTTATTTCATCAACCGCTCTTTTAAGTCTTTCATTTACAGCCATATTATTTATAAAGTTTATATTTCACCTAAAAAACTTTAAGTTTTATTTTGTTTTTCCTAAAAATGTTTAGATATTTGCAGGGGTTATTCTAAACCAACATACAAATATAGCTAATAACATCTTGAAATTGAAAATAGTTCAAAGCAAGAAATAAAAAATGATATTGAAACCTACTCTTACTTTGTTACTTGTAAATAGGGAGTTTTCGAATATTTTCCGATCAAACTGGAAGATGTAAATTGAAATATGTGCAGCAAGGAGTCTTTGTAAAAAAAAGACTCTTGAAAAATTATTTTTTATCCAGAATAATAAACCAAATAAAATTTATCAGTAAATGAAACAACTAGTCAAATACTCATTGATGATGCTTCTTTTTTATTCGAACATCGCTATCGTGAGTGCACAAAGTAAAACTGTACGAATTGAGTACAACAATCCAACCACAGGCACAGTTAATCCTATTCCCGGAGCTTCGGCTGCTACGGTCGAGCTCTGGGGTGCCGGCGGGCGCGGAGGTATGGCAGACCCTTCGGCTTGCTATACTAAATGTAAGGAAACATTTGTAGATACAAAGGTGGGACTTATTACCATTCCTTTATTGGATCTAAGTAAAGCTCACCATCTTCCTACAGATTTCTTTGACATGAGCCTTTGTCCGAGTGGCGAATGTGGAGGACAATCCGGCGGTGGCGGTGGCGGGGCTTATACCAAAGCGAACAATATACCGCTCAATGCAGCTTATACAATTAAAGTAGGGCGAGGCGGTGAGTCGTGGAAATGGTATGCCATGCACACCCCGCAAAACTACGATACCGGTGTTGGTAACTGGCGGGACGGGTTCGGACATGTTTATTTGCTAAATACAAACAAAGGTCGCGATTTTATTGAAGTCGGTCGCAATGCTCCATATCTTCAATTTAAAGATGATGGAACTGTATGCCCCAAAAACGGTCAAAACTCTGAATTCTATAAAGCCGATGGTAGTATTGTGGCTAATGGAGGTCAGGCAGGCGAAAACTACAGGGTTGACAAGCATCGCGGACAGGCAGGTGCCGGTGGAGCTGCAATGCAATCTTCGTCTGTCCCATCCTGGGCGACTTTAGTAAACTCTTTAGCCGGTAAAAGTGGAGAAAATCCTCGTTATACAGGGGTATGGTATAGTGGCGGCGGTGGCGATGCGGGCGATAATTCCGGTCGTGGTGGTAATGGTCGTGCTTATGTTGCCGGTTTTGATGCAGACGACGATGGAAACCTTTCTGTACAATCGGGAGGAACTTTTCCCGGCGGTGGTGGTGGTGGCACTACTTCCAAAGTTATTCCGGCTATCTATGGGATTGGCGATGGTATAATCGATGGTGGCAAAGGTGCAGGTGGTAAAGCTGTTATTCAGTTTACTGTGCCACAACCGGTGATTACAGCCAATAAAACTACAATTACTTCAACTGATCCAGCTACGCTATCTGTGCAAAATCCTATAGCAGGGGTTACTTATGAATGGTATAAAAATGCAGCCTATATAGGTACCGGCACAACTTTCCAAGTAACGGGAACACTAACGCTTGGTACAGGAAGTTATTTAGTAAAAGCAGTATATAATATTAATGCTACAAATTACAGCAAACTCACTTATGAGGATCCGGCTAATATAAGTGGCAAGGTTATAAAATACCCTTCAAACTCATTATTAATTACGCAAACAGATTGTTATTATTTAAGATATTCAAATCCTGGCACTTACACTTTTGCATTGCCTTCTTGCTTGAAAAATATTTCATTTGAACTGTATGGTGCAGGTGGTGGTAGCGGTGGTGTAGGTTGGGAAGGAAATGCGGCAGGTGGTGGTGGTGGTGCTTATATAAATGACACTGCAGGAAATTCTGATGGTTCAGCAATGACTCTAACTGTAGGAGCAGGTGGTGGTAGAGGTGAGTGGGGAAGTTCAGGAAAAACAAATAATGGGGGAAATGGGGGTGCTTCTTCTATAACATATAAAGGACATACATATTATGCTGGAGGAGGACAAGGCGGTCATGGTGTTAATATGCTTGTGGCTGACGAGAATTGCAATACCATTGAAACCTGTTTAGGAGCAGGAGGCAGAGCTAAACGAGATGGGATTGCAATAAATAATGGATCAAATTATATATTCGGTGGAACTGGTCTGAATCCACCAAATACCGACTGGTCAGGAGCAGGAGGTAAAGGAGCGGGTCCTCGAGGTGGAACCGGAGGAGCTTCTATAAGTGGGGTGTCTGATGGGAAACCCGGAAGTGAATTTGGAGGTGGTGCTGGCGGTGGTAATAGTGATGCTTGGTTTAAAGTAGCATACGGTGGAGATGGTGCCAATGGAATGGTAGAAATCCGTTTTACAATGGACTTAAACCCGCCAGTCCTTACAGCTAATAAGTTATTACTTTGCGCTTCGGAAACAGCTACGCTGACATCTACCATTGACTGTGAACATTCGACTGCATTGCGTCAATGGCAAAAGAAAAATGCTTCCGGTGGTTGGGATAATATAACAGGATATGGAAAAACAATGACTACTTCCGGAGGAATTTACAGGGTAAGAGTTCAACATAATGGAATGGTTGGAGCTACTCCTCCTCAACCTGGAAAAACAATTTATGATTGCAATGGAGGTGCAGAAATTACTCCTACAACCGGTTATTCGAACGAAATAGAAATTATACAACAACCCACAATCACCACAAGCAATGCAACCATAAACATTTGTAGCGGAGATACTTTAAAATATGCACGGACTAACATACCGGGCAATGCCGGCATATTCCCGGCTGGAGTAACCTTTACTACCCAAATAACCACGCCTAATGCCAATATATTGGGTGCAGAAACAGCCGTTGCTGCCGATTCGGTTAACTTGGGAGCTTTGGTAAACACAACCAATACAGTACAAACAATGGTATTTAAAGTAACTCCTATCGGTACTACATGTGCTGTTAATCCAATTACTATTACGGTAAATGTAAAACCTGTGCCAAAATTAGACGATATTATTACCCAATGGGTGTGCGATGGTTATTCGCTTTCGTTTACCCCTCAAAACGGAATAGATGGTATCATACCGAATAATATTGAATACTGTATATGGCAAATGGATCCGAGCCTGCCAGATGGAGGGTACAGTTCTGCGATTTGCAACTCTTCTGTTAACTTAGGACCGTTTACATTCAATAAAACCGATTTGGATAAAAATCAGATTTCATACGGTATAGTGCCTATTTACAGAACAGACGATGCCAATGAAGCTTGTAATTCCTCTGTAAGAGGCTCTGTTTTATCAATAGTAGTAGATTCTTTACCACATATAATCGCTTCGTGCGATACGGTATGCGAAGGTGCAAATAGTGTTGTATTTATTATACCTCCTCATTGTGGTAAAATCGGCAAATGGCAGTATGCCGCCAGCCCATTCTCCACTTGGACAGATATTAATGAAGATTCTGATACCCTGACAATTGAGAATATTCCCGAAACAATGCAAATCCGGGCTGTATTGGACAGTGGAACTCCATTCAAAGCTGTAACCATTATTACAAAAGCAAAACCGGTTGTGTCATTTACAGGTCCAACAACGATTTGTGCAGGAAACACCACGACGCTTTCTCCAACAAGCGGCGGTACATGGGCTAGCAATAATCCAAGCGTAGCCACAGTAACTAACGCCGGATTAGTAACAGGAGTAGGTCAGGGTGCAGTTACCTTTACCTATACCCGGGATGGAGGATGTTCAGCAAGTATAACACCATAAAAGACAATTAGTTTTTCGTTTGTTGTTTGTCGGGGGGGCTGTCTCAAAAATAATTGAGGCAGCCCTTTTTCTATCATCATAAAAGAATGCCTTTGAACCGACCTGAAAGTCTACCCAAAGGCAAATGGTTTTTTCTTACAAAAATTAGTAAGAATGTATTTTTTAATAAATTATTTTTTGAATATCTGCAATTAGCAATAAAATGCAAACCTTCGTTTTTTCTATACTAAAACGCGAAGACGCAATGACACGAAGGCGCTAAGATTTTTTTTTGCGTCTTAGCGACTTAGCGTTTTAGTACATAAAGCGTAGCTTTTAGTTTGAATGAGCATTGTGCTGAAAGCGGGTATACATAAATTATTTTTTAGATGCTTAACAGATGTAAATGTTTGAATATTTTTGAAAACAATAACAAACTGTGAATAATTTCTTTTTTAATTCTATCTATTTTGTATGTGAGGATGAGGATAACCAATACCCTGAAATTTCATAAGCACAGCACAGATTTATTCCACTATTCTTTTTATCTTTGCGCCGCAAATAGATAGTGAGATGGCAAGAAGGGAGATTGTGAGTAAAAATACTCGCTACTTTACCTTCTCGCCATCTCTCCATCTCACCTCTGAAATTTTATGAATATATCCTACAACTGGCTCAAACAATACATCAATATTGATTTGCCTGCCGAAGAAACAGCTAAAATCCTCACCTCCATAGGTCTCGAAGTAGGCGGAGTAGAACATGTGCAAACCATCAAAGGCGGACTCGAAGGGCTTGTAGTGGGCGAAGTGCTCACTTGCGTTGATCATCCTAACTCCGACCATCTCCACCTAACCACCGTTAATGTGGGCACAGGCGAAGCGCTCAATATCGTTTGCGGTGCGCCCAATGTAGCAGCCGGACAAAAGGTAATTGTGGCCACCATTGGTACTAAGTTATATAATGGTGACGAAGAGTTTACCATCAAACGCTCTAAAATTCGCGGCGAAGAATCTTGCGGAATGATTTGCGCCGAAGACGAAATTGGTTTGAGCGACGACCATGGCGGCATTATCGTGCTTCCTGCCGATGTACCGGTAGGCACGCTTGCCAAAGATTATTACAAGGTCGAAAACGATACGGTTATCGAAGTGGATATTACGCCAAACCGCATTGATGCTGCTTCGCATTACGGCGTAGCGCGCGACTTGGCGGCTTATTGTGCCTTGTATCGCCCTGAGGTGAAATTAAAACCCTATCCGGTAGATAATTTTAAGGTAGATAATAATAATTTCCCGATAAAAATTACGGTCGAAAACGCTGATGCTTGTCCGCGTTACTGCGGAATTACCGTATCGGGTATCGAAGTAAAAGAGTCGCCGGCATGGTTGCTCAATTATTTTAAAGCCGTTGGTTTGCGCCCGATCAACAATGTGGTGGATGCTACCAACTTTGTGCTTCATGCCATGGGACAACCCATCCACGCTTTCGATGCAGATAAGATTGCCGGCAAACATGTGATTGTAAAAACGATGCCCGAAGGCACTCCTTTTGTTACACTTGATGGCACAGAACGCAAATTGAGCAAAGACGACCTGATGATTTGCGACGAGAGCGGACCAATGTGTATCGGCGGTGTGTTCGGCGGTTTAAACTCGGGCGTAAACGAACAGACCAAAAATGTATTTATCGAAAGCGCCTATTTCAATCCGGTAAGCGTGCGCAAAACTGCCCGCCGCCATGGGTTGAATACCGATGCTTCTTTCCGTTTTGAGCGTGGTTGCGACCCGAACAACACCATTTATATATTGAAGTTTGCCACCCTGCTTATACAAGCTGTAGCGGGCGGAACGGTGAGTTGCGATATTGTAGATATTTATCCGAAGAAAATAGAAAATAAAACGGTGGATATTCAATTCTCGAAAATCAATAATCTGATTGGAAAGGAAATGGATAAGCAAACGATTAAAACCATCCTTTCGGCTCTCGAAATCTCTATTCTGAAAGAAGACGAAAGTGGAATGCAATTATCCATCCCTACTTACCGTGTGGATGTGGAACGCGATGTGGATGTGATTGAAGACATTTTGCGCATTTATGGATATAATAATGTAATTCCCGATTCGAGCGTAAAATCAAGCATTAGTTATTCGTCTCGCCCAAACAGTCATAAGTTGCAGAATTTGATTGCCGAGCAACTGACAGCAAGCGGTTTCAACGAGATACTAAATAATTCGCTTACCAAATTTTCGTATTACGAGAACGGCGAAACTTACAAAGCCGAAAACTGTGTAAAACTGCTCAATCCGTTGAGTAACGATTTAAGTGTAATGCGTCAAACACTACTCTTTGGTGGATTGGAAAGCATTGCTTACAACCGCAATCGCCGCAATCCGGATTTGAAGCTGTATGAGTTTGGTAATTGTTATTATTTTAATCCCAATCGTCATGCTGAACTTGATTCAGCATCCCCTGAACCCAATCGTCATGCTGAACTTGATTCAGCATCCCCTGACGGATTGAAGATTGCGGGTCAAGCCCACAATGACGCTTCCGTCCAAAATACTCTCGCTGCCTATAGCGAAGATTTCCGTTTAGGATTGTGGATTACCGGCAATAAATTTGCTCAAACATGGGTGCGCGGTGAAGAAAAAACATCGTTTTACGAACTGAAAGCATACAGCGAAAACATCTTGAAACGCTTGGGAGTAAATACCAAATCATTTATCAAAGAAAATTTCAGTAACGAACTCATTGCTGAAGGACGCCGTATTTGTCCGTCAAAAAGCGTCTGTTTGGTTACCTATGGTATTGTGAACCGCAAAGTACTTCAACAATTCGACATCAACACCGATGTATATTATGCCGAATTCAATTGGAACGCCATACTTAAAACGATAAAAAACAATACGGTAAAAGCCTCGGAAATTCCGAAGTTCCCCGAAGTAGAACGCGATTTAGCCTTATTGGTAGACAAGAATATTGAGTTTTATGCCATCGAGATGTTGGCTTACGAAACCGAGCGCAAATTGTTGAAATCCGTTTCGCTGTTTGATGTGTACGAAGGCAAAAACCTGGAAGCCGGCAAAAAGTCGTACGCCGTCCGCTTTATTTTGCAAGACGAAAACCAAACGCTTACCGATGCTAAAATTGACAGTATCATGGGTAAAATCCAAAAGAATTTGGAGGAGAAATTGGGAGCTAAATTGCGGTAAAGTAGAATCAAATTCACACAACAAAGGGCAGGAATTTATTTTCCTGCCCTTTGTTGTCATAATATTTACTATTTAAAATGGCAAATCATCCACCGGATTGTCCATAGGAGCCGAAGTCTCGAAAGTAGGAGCTTGTGGCGACACGGGGCTTTGTGCGGATGCTTGTGTCGAATTTGTTGTGTTTTCACCTTCGCGGCGCGATGTACCCGAACTGTAGAACTCAACTTTATCTGCTAAAATCTCGGTAATAAAACGGCGCACACCGTCTTTTTCGTACTCGCGGTAGCGAATTTTCCCTTCGACCAAAACACCCGAACCTTTTTTTACATATTTTTCGATAAACTGAATGCGTTCGCCACGCACTACAATATTGTGCCAATCGGTACGCTCCGGCACCTCTGTTCCATTGGCAAGACGATAGCCGCGCTCGTTGGTCGCCAGCGTAAAGTTTGCTATCGCGTTTCCTCCCTCAAAATACTTTATTTCGGGGTCGCGCCCCACATTTCCAATAAGTATAACCTTGTTTAATGACATAGTATATGTTTGTTTTTTAAAAGTTTGCGTAAAAATAGAATTAATTTTTTACTTAACAAAATTATTGCTTTTCCAAAAATATTCCGGTAAGCCGCGAAACCGGATAATCATGCCGTTTTTCAATATCAATTTTAATCCGGGTTTCCAGTTGATTATTCTCACTGTCAATACTTACGGTGTAAAACTTGGCGCGGATAATCCGGTGGCTCAAAACATGTTTCAATTCAAGCGGTGAGCCTTCGAAAGTTATATTTTTTATTCCTTGAAATAATGTTTTAAAACTTTCGGTTTGCATCAATTCGTCAATTTCAAGCTGCCGTCCGGTTTCGATAAGCGGAAATTCA
This sequence comes from Paludibacteraceae bacterium, assembly GCA_031553685.1. Classification (GTDB taxonomy): domain Bacteria; phylum Bacteroidota; class Bacteroidia; order Bacteroidales; family Paludibacteraceae; genus JAFGVL01. The sequence continues at coordinate 12,196 of JAVBLE010000072.1, forward strand.
TACAGGTTTTGCCAAACATCTTTACCGGTGCGCTTTTGCAAATAAGTTTTTCCATTATTTTTCAGATAAAAATAATGAAAAAAACGCTCTCGCTGCTTGGTTTTCTGTTCTTTGCGGGGAAGTTCACTTATGCAATTTGTGAGGAATGCTACACAATCGTTTTGCAACGGACAACTGGCACAACCGGGCTGTTGTGGCGTGCATTGCAAAGCGCCAAACTCCATAATAGCTTGATTGTGTAACAAAGGCTTTTTCTTGTCCAACAAATTGCCGGCAAGTTTGGCAAATTGTTTTTTACCCGCAGTAGAGTCGATAGGCGTCTCGATGCCAAACACACGCGATAATACCCGGAATACATTGCCATCAACAACAGCATACGGCTGATTGTAAGCAAACGAACAAATAGCTGCCGCCGTGTACTCTCCCACCCCTTTGAGCGCCAGTATATCTACATAATTTGTGGGGAAAACACCATCATACTTTTCGACGATTGACTGTGCCGCAGCATGTAAATTGCGAGCACGGCTGTAATAACCGAGTCCTTGCCAAAGTTTGAGCACCTCGTCTTCGGTAGCGCCGGCAAGGTCGCTCACGGTTGGGTAATTTTCGACAAAGCGGAGATAGTAATTATATCCTTGCACAACACGGGTCTGTTGCAGGATAATTTCAGAAAGCCATATTTTGTATGGATCGGTGGTGTGTCGCCAGGGCAGGTCGCGCTTGTGGGCGTTGTACCAGTTTATAATGGTTGGGCTAAAAGATTGTGTGGTTTCAGGTTTCAAAATTGATTTTTGTTTTTATTTAGAGATTATATTCAAGTGCCATTTATAAATACACTGGAACTATTCTTGTCAACCGAAGTTCTTTGGTTTACAGTTAGCAACTTAAATTTTATACTGTTTTTTTATAGTGTAATAATTATTTCCACATGTATTTGGCTGCACAAAAATATGAAAATTAAAGAAATAAGTATGATTATTTTTGCGGGATAATTAAAAAACCGTATCTTTGCACACTCAAAAAAAGAATAATAACATATTTAGTTTAATAAAAAATTTACGAAAATGACAAAAGCGGACATCGTTAATGAGATTGCTAAAGAAACAGGTATCGATAAACTAACTGTTTTGAAAACCGTTGAATCGTTTATGGAAAATGTAAAAGATTCATTATCAAAAGGTGAGAATGTGTATTTGAGAGGTTTTGGAAGCTTCGTGGTGAAACAAAGAGCTGAGAAAGTGGCACGCAACATTTCTAAAAACACAACCATCGTGATCCCTGCTCACAATATTCCTGCCTTCAAACCGGCTAAAACATTTGTTGTTTCGGTAAAAAAATAATACAAACCTTTTTTAAATCATACAGTTATGCCAAGCGGAAAGAAAAGAAAAAGACACAAAATGTCCACGCACAAACGCAAAAAAAGACTTCGCAAAAACAGACATAAAAAGAAAAAATAAGCTTTTGATAGCGTTTTGAAAACTGCCCTAAGAGTGGTTGCTTCGGTCAGGTGGTTTGTGTAAGGATTTAGTAACCAAGATTAAATAAGAAAATATCCTTATTGAAAATATAAACAAACTTAGAGCAATTTAAGTTTGTTTTTTTTTAATAGTGAAATGAACGCAGCCATATTTTTGTATATACACAAAGCAAAAAACTTACCTGCAAGTTACATTTAACGATTAAAAAAAGAAAGTCAATAAATATAGATGAATAGTGAATTAGTAGTTGATGTACAACCTTCGGAGGTATCGATCGCACTGTTGGAAAACTCGAGCTTGGTGGAACTCCACAAGGAAGCGCGGGTAGAAGACTCATTTGCGGTAGGCAATATTTATTTGGCACGGGTAAAAAAAATTATGCCGGGGCTAAATGCGGCTTTTGTGGATGTGGGCTACGAAAAGGATGCTTTTTTGCATTATTTGGATTTAGGCTCGCAGTTCAACTCCCTTCAAAATTTCTTAAAACAAACACTCTCCGACCGTAAGAAATTGGCTGTAACAGGCAAAAAGGGATTGATGCCCGAAATTGAAAAGAACGGGGTTATTTCGGATATTCTGACTACCGGACAGGATATTTTGGTGCAGATTGTTAAGGAACCCATCTCGTCGAAAGGTCCCCGATTGACTTCAGAAATCTCAATTGCAGGCCGTTTTTTGGTACTTATTCCGTTTTCGGACAAGGTTTCGGTATCGCAAAAAATTAAGTCGCACGAAGAACGGGCTCGCTTACGCCAATTAGTGCAAAGCATCAAGCCTAAAAATTTCGGCGTAATTATCCGCACGGTTGCCGAAGACAAGCGCGTTGCCGAATTGGATAACGAACTAAAAATCTTAGTGAACCGCTGGGAAGAAACGGTTACAAAAATTCAACAATCAAAAGGGATTAACTTGCTTTGCGAGGAAATGGGTCGTACGGTAGGAATTATCCGCGACATCTTCAATTCCAATTTCCAGCATATTTATGTCAATGACGAAACTTTCTATCGCGAAATACGCGATTATGTAGAGTTGATTGATGCCGACAAACGCGGTATTGTTAAATTGTATGACGGCGAACTGCCTATCTTCGACAATTTTGCGATTACCAAGCAAATAAAATCGTCGTTTGGCAAGATTGTTTCTATCAAGCGCGGCGCCTACCTTGTGATTGAACACACGGAAGCCATGCATGTGATTGATGTAAACAGTGGCAACCGGTCGCGCTCTAACGACGGACAGGAGGAAAATGCACTCGAAGTGAATATGGCGGCGGCTACCGAAGCTGCCCGGCAATTCCGCTTGCGCGATATGGGCGGTATTATTGTGATTGATTTTATTGATATGCACGAGGGCGAAAACCGCCAGAAACTGTACGAACACATGCGCGACCTGATGTCTAACGACCGTGCAAAACACAATATATTACCACTAAGCAAATTTGGTGTAATGCAAATTACGCGCCAACGGGTTCGTCCGGTTATGTTTGTTGATATTGAAGAAACTTGCCCTACTTGTTACGGTACAGGGCGCATGATGCCCTCTATCCTGTTTACCGACCAGTTGGAAAATAAAATCGGCTATTTGGTCAACAAATTGAAAGTAAAAAAATTTACGCTGCATGTGCATCCGTATGTAGAATCGTTTATCAAAAAAGGTGTTTTTTCGTTGTACAGGAAATGGAAATTCCGCTACGGACTTGGATGTAAGGTAATTGCTTCGCAACGATTAGGTTTTTTACAATATAAATTCTACGACTCGAACAAAAATGAGATTGACCTGAAAGAGGCTGTAGAAGAACATGAAGATTAATAAAGCCCCACCAACCTCCCCTTTTGGGGAGATTGGTGGGACTTCTTTTTTTAGTTATGAAATATCCATGAGCAAAGCACACCAAGCACAATGACTATAACTCATGGATATTAACTCCCGTTGGTCGTTGACCTTCGGTTCCAATCTGACCATTAAAAATAAAATTATAGACAGATGAAATACAAGATATTATTTATTAGTGCATTATCGGTTTTACTGTTTTCGTCGTGCAAAACCCGCTTGAATACAACAAAACCTGCTGAATCGTATTTGCCGCTAAGGGTCGACAATAAGGTTTCGACCATGGCTGTAACGGTAGATTTGGATATTCCTGAACTTGAAAAAACAGTGAATAAAAACCTGAAAGGGATTTTGTATGAAGACAGCAAGTTTGAGGATGATAACCTGATGATGAAAGTTACCAAAACGAATGATTTTAAGTTCTCGGTAAAGGAAAATACAATTACTTGCGATTTGCCTGTAAGCGTTTGGGTACGAACGGGGTACAAAAAAGACTTGTTGATAACCACTGCCGAAGGTTATTATGAGGCAACCGGCGACTTGATTGCGAATGTGAGCATCGATTTTTCGGTTGGAAAAGATTGGAGTATCCAAACAAAGACGATGATTAATAAACATACCTGGACAAAAACGCCTACCATAAAAACCGCTATTGCCAATATTCCGGTAACTACTCTGGCAAATATTGCCGTCAGGGCTTTGAAACCCAAAATGACGGCTGCTGTAGATAAGGCTATTGCCGAAGACACTAAGCTGCGCGAAACCATGACCCAAACATGGAAAGACTTACAAGACCCGATCCTGGTGGATAAAGACTATGACCTTTGGCTGAAAATCACTCCACAAAGTATTTTCTCCACCCCTATTGCCGGAACAGGTAATAATCTGCTACTTAACCTTGGGCTGATGGGTATGGTTGAAACCAATATGGGAAGCCGTTATTTTGCACCTTCAATTCCTTCCGATTTACCTGAATATAAAGTTGTTAAATCTATAAAACCTGATTTTTCGCTTCACTCAAATATAACTGTTTCGTACCATAAAATGGAAGAGATAGCCAAAGGCATTGTGGTCGGTCAGGAGTTTAGTCAAGGTGGTAAGAAAGTAAAAGTGGAAGGAATACACATTTATGGACAGGATGATTTGCTGGTAGCGCAGGTAGCTGTTTCGGGCTCGGCGAATGGAAGTGTCTTTTGCGTGGGGAAACCTGTCTTCGACAATGCTACGCAGAGTGTAAAGATAACCAATTTCGATTTTGCCATGGATACTAAAAATGTGTTGCTAAAATCGGCTAACTGGTTAATGCACAAAAGCTTTTTGAAAATGATTGAGCCTATGCTTACCATTTCGATGAAACCCGAAATGGACGATATGCTTAAAACAGCCAATGCCACCTTGAAAAACTACGAAGTTCAAAAAGGAGTTACACTGAGCGGAAGTTTAAAGAATATTTTGATTAATGACATCAACATTACCAAAGACGGTTTAGTGGTAAGTGGTAATGCAAACGGTAATTTAAGAGTGAATGTGGGGGATTTGTTTTAGGACTTATAGATAATGTTTATTGGTTCTACTGGTTTTCGTGTGGAAGCCTAATTGTTAGTTTACTTTTCAGGCATAAAAATTACTTGTTTAAAATCTCATAACCTGAGTTCATATCGCTTTGTCCTGCAAGGACAGAATTATGCATAACCGTATGCAAGCGGAGCGTAGCTTACGGATAAGAATAACACAACAGCTAAAGTCCTGCAGGGACGAGATTATGTATAGTGAATAATATCACCCTTGCAGGGTTTAGGTATTGTGTGGGAGATGGCAAAGACCGTAAGCTGCGCTCCGCTTGCATACGGTTATGCACATTTACTCCCTGCGGGAGATACTTTAGCAAATATTCTCTACACAATTATTAATCAAACTTATTTGAAAATCTTTATTCTTAGAAATATTTCTCCACACGAAATCCAGTAGAACCTGTTTATTAAATGCTTCATTCATAAAGCTTTTTCTTTAGTACATGACAAAAATAAACAGCAGCGAAGATTTGTTTCAAACTATAAAACAATTTATTTCAAGCTTTGGTACTGACTATTTCAAACTACAAAACAACTTGTTTCAAGCTTTGAAACTGTTTATTCTATACTATGATACAAATTATTTCCTTGTAGGGAAAAAATCATATCGTTCTATGTATTCATCAAATAAAGGCTCGGATTCTATCCCTTCCTTAACAAAAAGTTCGCGGATAAATACTTGATCCTCAGGTTTGATAAAGTATTTTTTATTATATATGCGGTAATAATGAGAATGCCCGAAGTGATCGTGTATTGCCTTCTTTATCTTAGTATACTTAGTATGCGGCAGGTTGTCGTACAAATGAGTAATCCCTAAAGCACAACGCACCAAACGATCAGGTTGAAAATAACTGCATTCTTTTTGTTCATTGGCATTGGCAGCATTGATTATCAAAAAATACTTGACTTCGTTACTCACATGAGTCCCTGCCTTGAAACGCAAGCAATCGGAAGATTTTACACATTGGGCATTTAGGCAATGAAGGTAGCCATCCGGAACTTCCTTGTAATCAAATTTTTCGTTCATAATTATTGCTGATAAATTTACAAAGGTATATTTCTGTTTTTTCCTATGAGGCAAGGTCCACAGCCCAATGCCGTCAACTTAAGACCTTCGTCATGCGTTGCAGTGAGCTTAGTCGAACTGTCGACCAAAGCGACGAGGATACAGCTTGTCCCGATTAATCGGGAAGGAGCGTCGTGGAGGTACTGTGTTAGTTTCCAAATTATTTTTGACGAAAAATTAAAATATTTATCTTTGTATCAGCCAAAGGAAGTCATTGTGCGATTCTTTGTACTGAAGACTATCCTGTGTAGTGGGAACTTCTTTTGAAGTTTCC
>JAVBLE010000018.1:0-47399 GCA_031553685.1 Paludibacteraceae bacterium
GGCAAACGCACGAAATTATATCCTAATCATATACCTATATTTGCGATGTCTCGACTACACTGCGTTTCGCTCGACATGACGAATGTAAATTATGTATTGGGGGGGGAAAGATTGGCGGCTTTGCCGCCAATCTTTTCCCCCTATCCTATCCCAAGAAACTTCGTCATGTCGACCGAAACGACGAGGAACGAGGAGTGGAGTGGAGACATCGCAAATTTTGAGGTGCTTGTCCTAATTTTTATACAAACAAGTGAATGAAGAAAGTCGGAATCATATTTTATTTTTTAGTTGGGATAATTAATTTCTCCATTGCCGATACTTTGAGTGATGCCGAAGCGTTATTTAAGGCAGGCAACTATAATGCAGCTAAGCCTAAATACGCAGCCTTGCTCAAAGTCAAGCCCAAAGATATTGATTTGAATTATAAGTATGGTGTATGTTTGTTGAAATTGGGTGAGCCGGAGCCGGCAATAAAAGCGTTGGATTTGGCTGCAAAAAAAATGCCGCAAGCAAATATTACTCTGGCAGATTATTTCTATCTAAAATATAATTTCTCGCAAGCTATTACTTATTACGAACAAGCATTATCGTTGATTCCGGCAACATCGGCAGCCGATTACGCCAATACAACTTTATGGCTGGACAAAGCCAACCGGGCACAAAACATGCTACAATCGGTCGAAGACATACAAATGATAGATAGCGCTGTTGTTGCCAAAAATATTTTTCTTTCTTTTTATAAAATAAGTTCCGACGCCGGACGAATTTTTAAAGTGGACGAAAACGACCATTCTTCAGAATTTCCCCTTACAGGCTTCATGACCGAACGGCAAGACCGTTCATTGTTTTCTGAAAAAATAAATGGACAAACGGATATTTATACAACATCTAAGTTATTGGATGGCTGGACAGATAAACAATCTTTGCAAGGTGCTGTGAATACCGGCAATAACGAAAATTTCCCTTTCCTTTTGCCCGATGGCATAACTCTTTATTTTGCTTCGAACGGTTTAAATTCGATAGGCGGTTATGACATCTTTGTAAGCCGTTATCGCAGCGAAACAAACAGTTTTTTGCAACCGATGAATATCGGTATGCCGTTCAATTCGCCTGCCAATGATTATATGTTTGCTATTGATGAGGAGCAAGGTGTGGGCTATTTTGCAACCGATCGCAATCAGCCTGCAGGAAAGGTAATTGTATATAAATTCAAACCAAATTCAACGAAGAAAATCGTTGCTACAGATAATGAAGACGAAAAAATAGCAGCTGCACAATTGAAAAAGTATTCCATTTATATTCCCCCAAAAATAAAGGAAGATAATAATGGTTTGCCTGCAACCAAACCGGTCGAGGCACAAGGGATGAATTTTGTAATAACCGACAATCTAATTTATGATTCCACAGACCAATTTGTTAGTCAAGAAGCCAGAAATGCGTATACAAAAGCCATCGAATTGGAGCAAAAACAAAAAACGCTAAACGAAAAGCGTGCTCAATATGCCACCGCTGGCGAAGAAGCCAGAGCAGAACTTGCAACCGAAATTACCAACCTGGAACAAGAATTGAAAGGCAATACGAACGACTACTTTAAGCAAGCGCGGAATTTAGAAATCGAAGCTTTGCAAAATCAGAAACTTCCTTGAGATATTCGGGGAAGTTTTTTATTTTCTTACCTTTGCGAAAAAATAATAATAAACATTTTTATATAGAAATGAATATCCTTTTACTCGGTTCCGGTGGGCGCGAACACGCCTTGGCTTGGAAGATTGCACAAAGCCCCAAAGTCCAAAATCTTTATATCGCACCCGGAAATGCCGGAACTTTATCTGTTGGAATAAATTTACCCATCGCTGCCGACAATTTTGAAGAACTCAAAAAAATAGTGCTCGAAAAGCAAATCAGCATGGTGGTTGTCGGACCCGAAGATCCTTTGGTAAAAGGTGTTTATGATTTTTTTAAGAATGATAATGAATTGAAAAATATCCCTGTTATCGGACCTTCTCAAAAAGGCGCACAGCTCGAAGGAAGTAAAGATTTTTCCAAACAATTCATGCTTCGCCACAACATCCCCACAGCGCGCTATCAAAGCGTAACCGCCGAAACGATTGACGAAGGTTTTGCATTCCTCGAGCAGCTCAATCCTCCGTATGTACTCAAAGCAGATGGTTTGGCAGCAGGCAAAGGCGTGCTTATCATCGATGATTTGCAAGAAGCAGGAGAGGAGTTGAAATCAATGCTTCACGGCAAATTCGGCAAAGCAAGCGCAACGGTTGTTATCGAAGAATTTTTGTCGGGAATAGAATGTTCGGTATTTGTAATGACCGATGGCACGAATTATAAAATCCTGCCGGCAGCCAAAGACTACAAGCGCATTGGCGAAGGGGATACCGGGCTAAATACCGGTGGTATGGGAGCAGTTTCTCCGGTAAGTTTTGCCGATGAAGCATTTATGCAAAAAGTGGAAGAACGCATTATAAAACCGACCGTAAACGGACTGAAAGTTGAAAATATCGATTACAAAGGATTTATTTTCTTTGGATTAATAAATGTGGGCGGCGAACCGTACACCATCGAATACAATGCCCGCATGGGCGACCCCGAAACTGAAGCTGTGATGTTGCGCATACAATCCGATTTTGTCGATTTGCTCGAAGGTGTAGCACAAGGCAACTTGGATGAAAAATCGTTGACAATCGATCCTCGCTATGCAGTAACAGTTATGCTTGTGTCAGGCGGCTATCCCGAAGATTACGAAAAAGGCAAAGTAATTACCGGATTGGATAAAGTAGAAAACAGTATTGCTTTCCACGCCGGAACCGCACAAAAAGGCAATGATATTGTAACCAACGGGGGGCGTGTAATCGCCATTAGCTCATACGGAAACACCAAAGAAGAAGCATTGGCGCAATCATTCAAAAATGCTCAACTTGTTTCGTTCGATAAAAAATATTTCCGTTCGGATATTGGATTTGACTTGAAATAGATGATGAGATAGTGAGAGGTGAGATGGTGAGAAAGAAGAAGAAAAAGAAAAAATTGCAAGAATAATTATAGAAAATAGAAATATGGAAGAATTGAATTTCAACGAAAAATATCGGATTAGGACAAAAGCCTTTGCTGTAAAAGTTATCTTGTTTTATGCTAAAAATTGTAAGTCAAGCGATGAATTGAGAATTATTGGAAAACAGTTACTGCGTTCCGGAACTTCTGTCGCTGCAAATTTTAGAGCAGCAACAAGAGGTCGTTCAAATGCAGAAAATTATTCTAAAATATGTATTGTTGTTGAAGAAATTGACGAAACAGTTTTTTGGCTCGAATTAATAGAAGAAGCAGAGCTTCTTGATATAAAGTTATTTGCAGGTATAAAACAAGAAGCAACAGAATTAATGAAGATCTTCTCTGTCACTCGCAAAAACATGAAGCAAAAATAAACCTAGTTGCTAATACTTACCATCTCACGATTTCACCATCTCACCATCTGAATATATGAAAATTGCAATTATAGGCACAGCACATCCCTTTCGTGGTGGATTATCAGCGTTCAACGAGCGTTTGGCAAGGCAGTTTTTGTCCGAAGGACACGAAGTAACTATGTTTACTTTCACGCTTCAATATCCGGGTTTTCTTTTTCCGGGCAAAACACAATTTTCGTCCGACCCTGCTCCCGAAGACTTGACCATTGTGCGTTGCGTTAATTCTATCAATCCGTTCAATTGGATAAAAGTTGGCAAGCGAATTAAAAAGCAAAACTTCGACCTTATTGTTTTTTGCTATTGGATGTCGTTTATGTCGCCATGTTTTGGAACGATTGCCCGCGTTATCGGGAAAACATCAAAGCGGATTGGGTTGGTGCACAATATGATACCTCACGAAAAAACAATTTTGGATAAATTATTTCCGGGATATTTTGTACATTCGATGGACGGCTTTACAGCCATGTCCAATTCGGTTTTACAAGATATTGCTTCGCTCGAAAAAGAAAATAAACCCAAAGTATTTTCTCCACACCCGATTTACGACCATTTCGGTGCCAAAATTACTCGCGAAGAAGCGCTTACTGACTTAGGTTTGGAGCAAAATTTCCGTTACATATTATTTTTCGGATTGATACGCGAATACAAAGGATTGGATTTGCTTCTCGAAGCTTTTGCTGACGAACGGTTACGCAAATTTCCCCTCAAATTGTTGATTGCAGGCGAGTTTTACGAATCGCCCGAACGATATTTGGAAATAATTCAGCAAAATAATCTGACAGAATATATTCTTATTTGCGACGAATACATTCCCGATAGCGAAGTGAAAGAATGGTTCTCTGCAGCCGATTTCGTAGTACAACCGTATCGTTCGGCTACGCAAAGTGGAATTAGTCAAATAGCCTATCATTTTGAAAAACCGATGTTAGTAACCAATGTGGGTGGATTGGCAGAGATTGTGCCGAACGGCAAAGCCGGTTATGTAGTCGAGCCGCAACCTGAGGACATTGCCGATGCTATGGTCGATTTCTTTGAAAATAATCGAAAAGAACAATTTGAAAAAGGCGTGCACGAAGAGAAAAAACGCTTCCTATGGTCGGGCATGACGGCGGCGGTGCTTTCGTTGATAAGATAAGAGACAGTGAGGGTTTCACTATGAGTGAAGCCCTCACTTATAACTTAATTCAATCGTAATTTGCCATACAATCCGGATTCCTCTTTGGCAAAACTCTCGATATACCGGTTTTGTTTTTCCGCTTCAATCTCATTAACAGTAATTAAAATACCGGTTTCCTCCACATCGCCGAATTCATCATTAACAGCCGTTCCAAACACTCTCATGGTGGACGATAAACCCATATATGCGTTTACCAATGGCGGAATATTTACGCCCCGTTCGCGCACCAACGAACTCAATGTTTTGTAATTATCCTTGTAAATTTCTTTGTCAAAAATTTGATTTATTTCATTTTCCGAAAGATCAATTTTCAAGGGATGATGGGGTGTAACCAGTTTTTCTTCATCACCAAAGAATTTATCCAGAAATGCCAAAATAAGATTCCGGCTATGTCGTTCAAAATTTGGATACATAGTTACCTTTCCGAAGAAATAGCGGGTATCCGGATACACGATTGTGATTGCTCCAAGCCCGTCCCAAAGGTTATCGAGAGCAAAAAGTCCTTTCATACCGGCGCCTGTCGATTGATACTCCACCCGCACAAACGAGCGCCCAAGTTCGATCATATATGGTAAATAATCAGCAATAAATTTGTCCGAAAACTTGAATAAATGAGCTGTTGATAATTCCGGCTGACCAGTTTTGTCAAGTTTGGCTTCACTACCGATAAAAAAACGGTATCCACCTGTAATTTCCTCAGTTTCAGGATTCCATACAATTAACTGCTTGTATGGATTTTCCATCGTATCATAGTGGTCAATATCGCAATTCAAACCCGTTCCGCCTCCGCCGGCTCGAAAAGCAATCTCACGCAATCGACCCACCTCACGCATAGTGTGTGGGCATTCAAATGCTGTGAAAACATAAATCTCGTTGTTTGCTTTGCTGGTTTTTCGGAGGAATTTATCGGGTGTTAATTCTTTTTTCATCAATGAAATATCAATAGGAGCTATTACATTTTCCATCTATTTTTAAGGTTTAAAGAATTTTCTAATTATTTTTTCAAAGAATATGCGATTTTTTTAACTTTTTCTGCCCACTTCATTTCCGGTTTCGATTTGTCAAAAGTTTGCCAGGCAATCGGTTTGCCAATATAAACCTTAAATCGCTTGCCACTGTTCCAAAACATTTCATGAGGGAAAAAGATCATTTCTATATTAACTTTTACGCCCAACAGAATGCGAATGTAACTTAACGCATAAAAGAAAACAGAATTCCGTCCGCTAAAAAACACAGGAACGATGTCGCGTTCGTGCTTTATGGCCATTTTAATAAAAGCTTTTTTCCATTCAGAATCATAAATTCCGGTTTTGAAACGGAAACGCGAGCATGTGCCGGCTGGAAACAGAACAAACTGATTGTCGGACAAAAGTGCATCATCAATCAATGAAGAAATATTTTTACTCTGCCCTCCACTCAATTTGTTGAGAGGGACAGAAATGTCTGTCAACGGCAAATACATCAATATATCATTAGCAATACAGCAAATCTTTCCATCAAATTCATGCCCAAACAGGCTAAGCAACGACATGCCGTCAAGCCCTCCCAATGGGTGATTGGATGCGAAAATATATTTTTTTGATTTGTCAATATTTTCCAATCCCGAAACTTCGATTTTTACATCCAGTTCATGAAGCACATAGTCTGTAAAAGCTACTCCTGTAGCATCTCCGCTGCCTTCTAAAATCTCGTTTATTCGTTTTTCGTGAATAATTTTTTTCAGTAACCAAATAACAAACTTTGGAACTTTTCCATTGCCTGCTTTTTCGTTTACAATCTTTTCAAGGTTAATTGTTTTTGCCATCTTCTTCTCTAAAAAAACTTCCAAAAATAAATAAATTCTGTCAATTATCGATAAATAGATTTCCGAAAAACAGATTTATGGATATTGTTATATGGAGCTATCGCTTATTTGCGGCATTCTGTAGTATAATATTTTTCATCTGTATATAATTTTATTCGGAATTATCCCTTTTACTCTTGTGAAAAAGAGAATTCGTCATGCCGCGCTTGACGCGGTATCGCCCATAAAGCAATTAATAGTTATATGCGATTGCGGGTCTGCTGAACTTGATTCAGTGCCGCAATGACGACAAGAGCAAAAGGGATAATTCCGATTTTATTTTTAGTTGTCAGATGAAATATCCATGAATTATATTCATTGCACTTGGTGTGCTTTTTCTCATGGATATTTCATAAAATACAAAATTCACCAAAATTCACCACGAAAAGTTATTATATTTGCAATTACTTGATAAATAAATTTTTATGATTGTTGAAATATTTATTCTAAAATGCCCTAATGTCAATGAATTTGTTTGATTTTGTTATTAACTTATTGAAAACATGTATAATAATGTTGATAAATAGTTGATAAATAAAAATGGGGAAAAGTGGGGGATATTAAAATAATTTCTAATTTTACAAAATCAAATTTAAGCACAAAAACTATGGCTTCATTTTATGGAAATATTGATGTAAAGGTCGATGAGAAGGGACGGGTATTTGTTCCGTTTAATTATCGCCGATTGCTTGGTTTTGATAAAGACGCTAAAGAACGCTTGCTTATAGTAGGCCGGAAAGACTTGGAGCGCGAGTGCTTGGTGTTTTTTCCTCAAGAGGTTTGGGATGAAAAAGTAAAAAATCTAAAAGAAGGCTTGTTGAAAAAAGTGGATGAAATAAAAAAAACAGACCCGAATATTTCTTTTGACTGGAGAAAACATTTAGATGCATTTACGCGGGCAGCGTTTACTTTGGAAATAGACCCGCAAGGACGGATTTTGATACAACGAGATTATTTGAAAGCGATAGGGATTGATAAAGAGGCAGTTTTTGCTGGAGAGATGGAACGCTTCACGCTTTGGAACAGAACTAAACTTGAAGCAGAAAATATTTCGGATGAAAAACTTGCTGAAGAAATTGGTGATTTGCTGGATTTGTAGAAAAACGATACAATATAATAAATATGAACCAACCTTACCACATACCGGCGTTACTTGCAGAAACTGTTGATGGCTTGAATATTAAGCCCGATGGAGTGTATGTGGATGTAACTTTCGGTGGCGGTGGGCACTCGCGTGAGATATTGAAGCGATTGGGCGTAAAAGGCAAATTGATTGCTTTTGATCAAGATGAAGATGCGATTGCCAACCGGATTGATGACGACCGCTTTATTTTTGTGCGAAGCAATTTCCGGTTTTTGAAAAATTTTCTTCAATATAATAATATAGAAAAAATTGATGGATTGCTTGCCGATTTGGGTGTGTCGTTCCACCATTTTGATGAGGCTGATCGTGGTTTTTCATTTCGTTTCGACGGAAAATTGGATATGCGGATGAACAAGCAATCTGCCATTACAGCAGCTACTGTACTCAATGGATATAGCGAGGAACGGTTGGCGGATGTTTTTTATTTCTACGGCGAATTGCGTGAGGCGCGGAAAATCGCACGGAAAATTTGTCAAGCCCGCACCGAAAAGCCTTTTGAAACTACCGGACAGTTATTGGAAGCGTTGCAGCCATTTTTTTACAAAGAAAAAGAAAAAAAAGAAATGGCAAAGGTGTTTCAGGCATTGCGTATTGAAGTGAACAGTGAGATGAACACGCTGAAATCAATGCTGCTGCAGGCGGTGGAGATGTTGAACTCCGGCGGACGAATTTCAGTGTTGACCTATCATTCGTTGGAAGACCGTTTGGTGAAGAACTTCTTTAAGTCGGGCAACTTTGAAGGACGGCAAGAGAAAGATTTTTATGGTAATCTGATTACCGATTTGAAAGTGATTAATACAAAGGCAATTGTGGCTTCGGACGAGGAAGTGGAGCGCAATCCCCGCTCGCGCAGTGCAAAATTGCGAATTGCCGAAAAGAAATAGAAAATAATGTCAGCTTCAATTAAAACATGGTTTAAGAAACTAACTTCGAATCCGAACTTTTCGAAGGCAGGAAGCGTGCTGCAGGATTTTGTGGATGGCAATATTTTGGTGCGTAAAAGCATTCGAAAACAATATATCTTGATATTGATGGTTGCTGCATTTTGCATAATTTATATTGGCAACCGCTATACATGCGACAAGGCAATGCGCCATCAACGCGAACTGACAAAGGAAATTAAAGACCTTCGATTTGAATTAATGAGTATTTCGGCTGAAGTAACTGAAAAAACACGCGGTTCGGTGATCGAAGATTCGGTACGAAACCAACTGCCTGATTTGAAAATCTCTAAAGTGCCGGTTATTGTGGTGAAATAATTGAAAATTTGATGATGAACACAAAAAGTGGAAATATTATTCTTCGGTTTGCAATCATATATTTTGTGATTGTATTAGGTTTTGTGTGCATTGTTGGTCGCATTTGGAATATTCAGCATGCTGAAAAAAATAACTGGATAGCTTTGAGCGACAGTTTGCGGAAAATAAATAAGGAATATGAGATCGAAGCGTCTCGGGGGAATATTTACTCGGACAACGGTCAATTATTGGCTTCGAGCGTGCCCGAGTACTATTTGTATATAGATTTTAGAACTTCTTCATTAAGGGCAGATACCGGAAAATTATTCCGTAAAAATATTGATTCTTTGGCGTATTGCTTGTCGGCTAAGTTTAAAGACCGCACCAAATCCGAGTACAAAGCATACCTGACAAAAGGATATAAAGATTCGATCAGAAATTATCCAATATATAAAAAGAAAGTTTCATACACTGATTATAAGGAAATAAAGGCATTTCCTTTGTTTCGAGAAGGAAGCCGTAGCGGATTTATAGCCAAAGAGCGTGTAAAACGGGTGAAACCTTACGGGACACTTGGCGCTATTACTATTGGCGATTTATTTGGCGAAAAAAATAAAGGGGCAAAATACGGAATAGAGGCTTCTTACGATAGCCTCTTGCGGGGAAAGCCGGGGAAAGCCCATATAGAGCGCCGGGCAGGAGCTAATATTTTGGTATCGGACCAAGAGCCTGAAGATGGGGCAGATATTACAAGTACACTCAATATCGAAATGCAAGACTTGGCAGATAAAGCTTTGCGCGAAAAATTAATTTCGTTGGATGCAGAATGGGGCTGCGCCGTGTTGATGGAAGTGGAAACGGGTCAGGTAAAAGCTTGTGTGAATTTGAAAAAATATGCCGAAGATGATTACCGAGAAATGGAAAGTATCGTTTTGCGTACCCATTTAGAACCGGGTTCGACATTCAAAATTCCTGCCATGATGGCTGCTTTGGAAGATGGAATAACCAATGTGTATGAAACAGTTGATTGTGGCGATGGTGTTTGGAAATTCAGCGAAAAAGTAACCATTAGCGACCATAATACAGGGAAAAATGCCAATGGTGTAATACCTGTTACACAGGCAATTGTGCGTTCTTCCAATGTGGGAATGGCAAAAATAATTTACAATGGATATAAGGAAAATCCGCAAAAATATGTTGACCGGCTTGAAAAAATGGGTGTTGGCATGCCGATGGATGTTGGTTTTAAAGGGGCTGTGAAAGCTTCTGTTTCGAAGAAAAAAAATGACCCTTCATGGTTAGTTTCTGCAGGTTATGGCTACTCGGTAGATATGCCTGTTCTGTACACCCTCGCATTTTATAACGCGATTGCTAACAACGGCAAAATGATGCAACCTTATTTCATTAAAGAAATAAAGAAAAATGGAATGGTAGAAAAGGCTTTTGAGCCTGTGGTGTTAAAAAATTCTATTTGTTCGTCCAATACATTGAGCATTATAAAAGAGATGATGCTACAAGTAGTTGAAGATCCTGAACATGGCACCGGAAAGCCTGTGAAATCGGATTATGTGCGCATAGCCGGAAAAACAGGTACAGCCCGTTACGATTATAAAAACAAAGGAGAAAAACTGAAATATCAAGTTTCGTTTTGTGGATTTTTTCCTTACGAAAACCCGAAATATAGTTGTATTGTGTTTATCCGAAATCCGAAATCGGTGGGCGAACCCGGCGGCGGATATATGGCAGGACCTGTTTTTAAAGAAATAGCCGAACGCGTAATGGCTCTTGAATCTCGTTTTGCTGTGGATAAATATGTGTCGGATTCGGCAAGAGTAATCAAGCCGGTTGTTGCTGTTGGAAATACAAATCAGAAGAAACAGGTGATTGATTTTTTGAACAAATCATCTAAAGAGAAGAATATTTTTGATTGGAATAATTTGTCGACCGAAAGTAAAAATGATTTTGAAATTCCATACAAAAATGACAATAACGCAGTGCCTTCGGTGGTAGGAATGGGATTGAAAGATGCCATTTATTTGCTCGAAACCAGTGGGCTGAAAGTGCGAACAACAGGTCGTGGGCGTGTAAAATCTCAATCAATAGCTTCCGGAATAGCTTTGCAAAAAGGGGCAATTATCTATTTGGTTTTAGAATAATTTTTTAAATACAAAAAAACCATGAAACTATCTGATTTACTCAAAAATATAAAAGTTATCACTCAAACAGGTGAGGCTGATGTGGAAATCAACGCCATACAATTCGATTCGCGCAAAGTGCAGGCAGGCGATTTGTTTGTGGCGGTGCGCGGAACAGCTTCCGACGGGCACGATTTTATCCCGATGGCAATAGGAAAAGGTGCGGCAGCTATTGTTTGTGAAGAAATCCCAAACGATCTGGTACAAATGCCCGACAGCGTATTCCCATCCTTGAGTGTGA
Organism: Paludibacteraceae bacterium; assembly: GCA_031553685.1. Lineage (GTDB taxonomy): Bacteria > Bacteroidota > Bacteroidia > Bacteroidales > Paludibacteraceae > JAFGVL01. Next base: position 11,315 of record JAVBLE010000018.1, read on the forward strand.
ATTTGCAAGATACACAACACACCTTTATACAAGTAAATGATAGCGCCGATGCCTTGGCATTGCTGGCTTCGGCATGGTTTGGGTTTCCTTCGCGCAAGCTCACTTTGGTAGGAGTTACCGGCACAAACGGCAAAACGACTACTGCTACATTATTATATGAAATGTTCCGGAAATTCGGGCACAAAACAGGTTTGCTCTCAACTGTTTGCAATTATATTGACGGAAAAGCCGTTGAAGCCACGCACACAACGCCCGATCCTTTGGAACTCAATAATCTATTGAATGAAATGGTAAATGCCGGCTGCGAGTATGCTTTTATGGAAGTGAGTTCGCACTCGGTGGTGCAAAAACGCATTGTCGGATTGGAGTTCGACGGCGCGATTTTTACCAACATAACCCGCGATCACATTGATTACCATGGCACATTCGAGAATTATTTAGCTGCCAAAAAAGCTTTTTTTGACGGTCTTTCGTCCGATGCTTTTGCGTTGACTAATATTGATGATAAAAACGGGTTGGTAATGCTTCAAAATTCCAAAGCAGCGAAAAAAACCTATTCCACTCGCACTTTGGCAGACTTTAAAGGAAAGATTTTGGAAGAATCGTTCGACGGTATGATGCTCGAAATGAACGGGAAAGAAGTGGCGGTTCCGTTTATTGGGCGCTTCAATGTGTACAATCTGTTAGCGGTATTTGGTGCGGCTGTTTTATTGGGTAAAGACGAATTGGAAACACTTCGGATTATCAGCACACTACATTCTGTTTCAGGTCGTTTCGAAACATTACAATCGCCAAGCGGATATACAGCCATTGTGGATTATGCCCATACGCCCGACGCGTTGAAAAATGTTTTATCAACCATCAATGAAATTCGTGAAGGAGCCGGAAAATTAATCACGGTGGTGGGTTGCGGTGGAAATCGCGACAAAGGCAAACGCCCGATGATGGCACACGAAGCCGTCAGTGCAAGCGACCAAGTGATTATCACTTCGGACAATCCGCGCAACGAAGCCCCGCAAGATATTATCAACGACATGACCGCCGGACTTTCGGCTGACGAAATGCGCAAGGTAATTGTGATTGTCGATCGTCGTCAAGCGATTAAAACAGCATGTGCATTAGCCCAAAAGGGCGATGTAATCCTTGTAGCCGGCAAAGGACATGAAGATTATCAAATTATTGGTAATGAAAAACATCATTTTGATGATCGAGAAGAGGTAAAAGCGTGTTTTTGATTTGAGAAAAATGAACCCGTTAGGGTTCAAATATTTATAGCAATAAATTTAAACCGGAATCTCGACTCCGTAGGAGTCGAACTAAAATAGCAACGAAATGGCAAATACCTACTCTCAAATTTATATACAACTTGTATTCTCTGTACAAGGATGGCACAGTTTGATAAAAGAAAAATGGGAAAGCCAACTGTACAAATATATAACCGGAATTATTCAGAATAAAGGACAAAAGTTATTAGCCATTGGAGGAACAGAAAATCACATTCATATTTTTATCAATATGCAACCCAATTGTTGTTTGTCCGATTTAGTTAGAGAAGTTAAAAAATCGTCCAATGTTTTTATAAAAGAAAATAAATTTTGTCCGTTCAATTTTTCTTGGCAAGAAGGTTTTGGCTCTTTTTCGTATTCAAACTCACAAATAGACACAGTTGTCAAATATATCAACAACCAAAAAGAACATCATAAAAAGAAAACTTTCAGAGAAGAATATTTGGAATTCTTGCAAAAATTTGATGTTGACTATGATGAACAATATATTTTCGAAGATATACAAGTGTCAAATACGACTCCTACGGAGTCGCAGCCAACGGAAACTGATTAACTATAAACATTTGAATCCTACGGATTCACGGTAAGAGCATTAAAAAAGTTTCTTGAATATATGCTTTAGACAAATTCAAGAAAGAACCCTGAGGGTTCATATATTTATAGAAAAGATTTAAAACAGAAACCTCGACTCCATAGGAGTCGTAAATCATAAAAAAGAACCTTCAATCACTAAATAGTAAAATTCTTAAAACCATGTTCTACTATCTATTCACATATCTCGACAAACTCGATTTTCCGGGTGCCGGCATGTTTCAATACATCTCGTTTCGTGCCGGATTGGTGTTTATTCTGTCATTACTAATAAGCACATTGTATGGTCGTCGAATCATCAATTATTTGCAAAGAAAGCAAATCGGCGAAGTAGTCCGCGACCTTGGCTTGGAAGGTCAAATGAGCAAAAAAGGAACTCCAACCATGGGTGGTATAATCATCATCCTGGCTATTCTTATCCCGGTTTTGCTTTTTGCCAAGATAGGAAATATTTATATCATTTTGATGTTGATAACCACTGTTTGGTTAGGCGGAATTGGCTTTTTGGACGATTACATCAAAGTTTTCCGGAAAAATAAAGAAGGTTTAAGCGGTAAGTTTAAAATTGTGGGACAAGTTGGTCTGGGTTTCATCGTTGGGATTACATTGTATTTCAGTCCGCAAGCGGTAATTCGCGAAAATGTGGGCAAAACAACCAATCAGCGCACACAAGTAGAAACGGTGCATTACGCCAAACAAGATGTAAAATCGACGACAACGACTATTCCGTTTTTCAAAAATAATAATCTGGATTATGCCGACGCTTTCGATTGGTTGGGTGAGCACAAACAAGCTGCCGGTTGGGTATTTTTTGTATTAGTGGTAATTTTTATTGTTACGGCAGTTTCGAATGGAGCCAATCTCACTGATGGATTGGACGGGCTGGCAACCGGATCTTCGGCGATACAGGGCGTAGCCTTGGGGATTTTGGCGTATGTATCCGGTAATGTGAATTATGCCGGCTTCCTCAATATCATGTACATTCCGGGTTCGGGCGAGTTGATGGTATTTGCCGCAGCGTTTATTGGCGCAACAATCGGTTTTTTGTGGTACAATTCGTTTCCGGCACAAGTATTTATGGGCGATACCGGCAGTTTGACATTGGGCGGGATCATTGCTGTATTTGCCATTGCAATACACAAAGAACTGTTGATACCGATACTTTGCGGAGTTTTCTTGGTCGAGAACCTGTCGGTTATTATGCAAACGGCTTATTTCAAATTTACAAAAAAGAAATATGGTGAAGGCAGCCGGATATTTAAGATGTCGCCATTACATCATCATTTCCAAAAGCCGGGAGATGGGAGCATTGCTGCAAAAATCCAGTTCCCTAAAATTCCGGTACCGGAGTCGAAAATCGTGATTCGCTTTTGGATTGTGGGAATTATTTTGGCGGCGTTGACCATTATTACATTAAAAATGCGATAGGAAAATATACAGATTTGTAGATAAAAATAATCATTGATAAATATATGAGTAAGTTAGTTGTACTTGGAGCAGGCGAAAGCGGCGTAGGAACCGCCATTTTGGCAAAGAAAAAAGGATACGAAGTGTTTGTGTCCGACGCTTCGTCCATTAAGCCAAAATACAAGGAACTGTTGATAAAATACGAAATTGCGTGGGAGGAAAACCAGCATACCGAAGCGCGGATTTTGGACGCAACCGAAGTGGTAAAAAGTCCCGGCATTCCCGACAAAGCACCACTTATCGTAAAACTGAAAGCTCAAAACACACCCATTATTTCTGAAATAGAATTTGCCGGACGATATACCTCTGCCAAAATGATTTGTATCACCGGCAGCAACGGCAAGACGACCACTACCATGCTTACTTATCACATTCTGAAATCGGCAGGGTTGAATGTAGGTTTGGCAGGCAATGTGGGGCATAGTTTGGCTTATCAGGTGGCGGAAATGAATTTCGATTATTTTGTATTGGAACTCAGCAGTTTTCAGTTAGATAATATGTATCAATTCAAGGCAGATATTGCCATTTTGCTGAATATCACGCCCGACCATTTGGATAGATATGGCTATGATATTCAGAATTATATTGATTCGAAATTTCGCATTACGCAAAATCAAACCGAAAAAGACGCCTTTATTTATTGGAACGAAGACCCGACTATTCAGGCTGAATTGGCAAAACGCGATTTGAAAGCAACCAAATATCCATTTTCGTTGGAAAAGAAAGATGGAGTGCGGGCGTATATCGAAAATTTGGAAATGGTAATTCATTCGTTGAAAGATGAATTTCGTATGCCTGTAGAAGAATTGGCGCTCGAAGGCGTACACAATACTTACAACTCGATGGCTGCCGGACTTTCGGCAAATATCATGGAGTTGAAAAAGGATAAAATCCGCCAAGCCTTGTCCGATTTTCAAGGCGTCGAACATCGTTTGGAATATGTGGCAACGGTGCGTGGTGTGCGCTTTATCAACGACTCGAAAGCAACCAATGTAAATTCGTGCTGGTATGCGTTACAAAGCATGAAAACGCCTACAATATTGATTCTTGGCGGCACAGACAAAGGAAACGATTACTCCGAAATAGAGAAATTGGTAAGCGAGAAAGTGCGCGCTTTAGTTCTTTTAGGGGTAGATAATAGTAAATTGAAAGAATTTTTCGGCAATAAGATCGAACATATTGTAGAAACACAAAGCATGCAAGACGCCGTAACCGAAAGCCTGAAATTAGCCGAAAAAGAAGATACCGTACTGCTTTCGCCCTGTTGTGCCAGTTTTGATTTATTCCAGAATTATGAGGACAGGGGACAGCAGTTTAAGGCTTGCGTGAAGAACCTGTAATCATTTGGCAAATTTAAAAGTGGAATAAGCAAACCGGCAGCCGTTGGTTAAAAGTATTTTTAGGAATTAACAAACAGGCATTATTTTGTTAAAAGTATTTTGTGAAATTAATAAATCGGTGCCAGTTGGGTCAAAGTATAAAATACTTTGGGCAAACCGCAACCGGTTTAGCAAATACACAAAGAAAAATCTGTAATTAGTAAAATTTCAATATATCATGGGACAGAATTTTATCCAAAAATACATCAAAGGCGACTTGCCCATTTGGAGCATATTTTTGTTCCTTTGCCTCATTTCTGTGATTGAAATTTACAGTGCCGGCAGTTTCTTTGTCAACAACAAAGACAATCATACTTCGGAACTTATCAAACACAGCCTCTTTCTTCTATCCGGTGCCGGCATTGCGTTTGCCATCCACCGCATGCCGTTCAAATGGGTGCGTTTGCTTGGGTATCTTTTTTTGGTTGTGTCCATTTTCTTTTTGTTTGTATTGGCAATTATTCCGGCTTCTCACATTCCCAACTTAAATATTGGTGGAATACCTCTTTTCGGCGTGGCAGTCGAGAATGACGCCGCCCGATGGATAGCTATCTTAGGGATTAAATTTCAGCCGTCCGAATTTGCCAAACTGGCAACGGTTATATATCTGGCAAGCCTTTTTGCCGGCGACCCGCAAAAATCATTGCTACTTACTTCGATAGCCAAATGGCGCAAACGCGAATTGACCGATGAATATGCACAAAATCTTAAGTTTTGGGTCGGGCTGAGCGTACTCGGACTTGTAAGTTTACTTATTTTGCCCGAAAATTTATCTACAGCCCTTTTGCTTTTTGGAGTAGGAATTATTATGTTTTTTATGGCAAATATTTCCCTTTTGCGCCTGTCTATTTTGTTGGCTTCATTTGTTGTAATAGGGGTTTTAGGATTTTTTCTGATAAAAAGCATTCCCGGAGAAACGCTCGAAGACTTGCATTTAAGCCGTGCCAAAACATGGGAAAACCGGATTGAAAACTTCACCAAAGAAGACAGCCGGTCGAAATATATATACAATAAGGAAACAGCACAAGTTGCTCACTCTCAAATGGCAATAGCTATCGGAGGCTGGTTTGGCTCTTTTCCGGGCAATAGTGTTCAGCGCGATTATTTACCGCAAGCATACGCCGATTTTATTTATGCCATTATCATTGAAGAAATGGGATTAATAGGCGGCATTGTTGTAATTTTGCTCTACCTGATGTTTTTGTATCGGGCAGGAATATTAGCAAAAAAAAGCCAAACTGATTTTCCGGCGCTTCTGGTTTTAGGACTTGCATTGATGATTGTCAGCCAGGCATTTATAAGCATGGCGGTATCCGTACATTTAGGTCCGGTTACCGGACAGCCGCTTCCGTTGCTTAGTCGCGGAGGAACTTCTATCATCATTACCTGGATTTACATTGGAATTATCCAGTGTGTAGCCCGATCCATCAATGAAGCCAATGAAAAGAAACTATTGGTAAACGAACTAAAAGACCCAACGGCAGTTCAAATTGATGAAAATTCAGAAACAGATGAGACCCTTTATGATAACGAAGAAACCGATAAAGTATACGAAATAGAAGACGAAGCCGACAGCGAAATAAACGAACAACCTGAATAAAGTCTTTACTCTTTGCTCTTTATTCTAAAATCTAAATAAGATGAAAACCAACCCTAAAATAATAGTAAGCGGCGGCGGTACCGGCGGACATATCTTTCCGGCAATCTCCATTGCCAATGCCTTGAAGGCGAAATTGCCTGAGAGCGAAATACTTTTTGTAGGAGCCGAAGGCCGTATGGAAATGGAGCGGGTTCCGGCAGCCGGTTACAAAATTATCGGCTTGCCTATCATGGGTTTCGACCGCAAAAATATATTGAAAAACTTCAAGGTTTTGTATCATTTAGCAAAAAGTCTGATGAAAGCCCGCAAGGTGATAAAAGACTTTAAGCCCGATGTCGCAGTCGGCGTAGGCGGTTATGCCAGCGGACCCACACTCAAAGCCGCCAATCGTGCCGGTGTGCCCACCGTGTTGCAAGAGCAAAATTCATACGCCGGAGTTACCAATAAATTGCTGGCAAAACGAGCAGCCAAAATCTGTGTTGCCTACGAAGGCATGGAACGCTTTTTCCCAAAAGAAAATATTATCCTCACCGGAAATCCAGTTCGACAAGATTTAACCGCAGGTTTGGACAAAAAAGCCGAAGCCTACGAGTTTTTTAATTTTTCTCCGGATAAAAAAACAATCCTGATTGTGGGCGGAAGCCTTGGTGCACGCACCATCAATCAAAGTGTAATGGAGTTAATGAAGAACGAAGAATTAAGAATTAAGAATAAAGATGTACAGATTATTTGGCAAACAGGTAAATTTTATTTTAATGATATAAAAAAGGCTTTAGTTCCCGAAAAATTTGATAATCAAGAAGGATTCTTCACTCTTAATTCTTCATTCTTAATTACAGAATTTGTTTCTCGCATGGATTTGGCATACAGCATTGCCGATTTGGTAATTTCGCGGGCAGGAGCAAGCTCCATATCCGAACTTTGTTTGTTGAAAAAACCGGTTATCCTTGTGCCATCACCTAATGTAAGCGAAGATCACCAAACACAAAACGCCTTAGCACTTGTGCGTAAAGACGCCGCCATTATGATAACCGACGCCGACGCAAAACAAAAACTCATTCCCGAAGCATTGAAATTAATTAATGATGATAAAAAATTAGCGTCATTATCCAAAAATATTGAAAAATTAGCACAGTACGATTCGGCAAACCGTATTGCCGACGAGATTATTAAGTTGATAAAATAAAAGGTGTCAAAAGGTGTCTCAATATTCGTTTAAACATAAAATCTTAGTGCTGACAAAAAGTAAAAGAACAATATAAAAGCAATAAAGGTGTCGTCATTGCGGGCTTGACCCGCAATCGCAGAAGTCTGATTAATAAGTCTTTTGCGATGTCTCCACGACACTCCTCGTGCCTCGTCGTTTTGGTCGACATGACGATAGTTTTATTGATTTAAGCATTAAAATTTATTTTTGTTATGTACTAAAAAAACAGCAGTAAAGTAAATGGATTTTCAACTCGTTTATATAGGGATATTATCAGTAGGACTCGCGGCTGGCGTGCTTTCGGGTATGTTCGGCATTGGAGGCGGCATTGTGATGGTGCCTGTGCTGATTGCTTTTTTCGGGTTGGGAATGCTCGACGCTAATGCAGCTTCGCTGGCAGCCATGTTGTTGCCTGTTGGCATTTTTGGCGTTATTAATTATTACAAAGCCGGATATATCAAGATTAAAGAATCACTTTGGATTTCAGGCGGATTGTTTGTCGGGTCGTTTTTCGGAGCAAAAATAGCGTTGTCTATCGACACAACGCTGCTTTCAAAACTGTATGCAGGATTTTTGTTGTATGTGGCTTTGCAGTTTCTGGTTCCGGCATTATTCCGAAACAAAAAAGACGAAGCAAACACAAATATCCAACACGCCTTTTGGCAAATGCTTTTGGTGGGACTGTTTGCCGGTGTAATTGCCGGAATGTTCGGCAAAGGAGGCGGCATTGTCATTGTGCCGATTCTGATAAAATGGTTCAAATACGACCAGCGAGCAGCCACCGCCACCTCATTAGCAGCGTTGCAACTGCCGGTTGGGCTGCCAAGCGTACTCGAATATGCCCACAGCGGACATCTGAACCTTACTTATGCTGCCTTATTGGCTTTTGGCTTGATTGTCGGTACATTTTTCGGTTCCAAATGGGCATTAAACCTGTCGGCAGCTATTTTTAAAAAGGCGTATGCCGTGTTTTTGCTCGGTGTGGCGGTGTATATGGTGGTGCATTTTTTATGATTTTTGAAAATAGATGGAATTCTAATCATACTCGTCATTGCGGGCTTGACCCGCAATCTTACAGACAAAAGTGGGATATTGCATGAAAAGTAATGCATGCATGTGTTTTTTAACAAATCTGTATGCAAAAAAACAATTAAAGAATTGGAAGCAGGAGTGGAAAAATAAATTGATAAATGATCATAATTCCGAAAGAAAAGATTCGAGTAATGAAATTAGGATAACAAATAAAATAATTGAAACAGTAAAGAATATTATCGGGAGATTGCGGGTCGAGCCCGCAATGACGCTGTCGGCAAACAATGGCAAAAATTGAAAACGATTTTGATTGAACTATTAAGCAATTATCACTGTCATTGCGGGCTTGACCCGCAATCTCACAAACGGAAAAGGAATGTTGCATGAAAGATAACGCGTACATTTATTTTTTAACAAATACTTATAATAATGTTTTGTATGTTGGCGTTACGAATGACCTTGTTCGTCGTATTGCCGAACACAAGGCAAAAGTCAATAAAGGCTTTACATATAAATACAATTGCGACAAATTAGTTTGTTTTGAATCTTATATTTTAATGACAGACGCTATTGCACGCGAAAAGCAGTTAAAAAATTGGAAGCGGGAATGGAAAGATAAATTGATAACTGATTATAATCCTGAATGGAAAGATTTGAGTGAAGAAATAGGAGTAACAACCGAATTAATTGAAACAGTAAAAGAATATTATCAGGAGATTGCGGGTCAAGCCCGCAATGACGCTTCCCGCAAGCAGTAGAAAAAGCCGAAAATGAATTTGAAATCTATCGCCAGCGGGAAATGCGCCAATTAGAAAGCGATTTTGATAAAGCGGTTAAGCAATTATCTCAAAAAAAGTAAACGAAACGAATGACAACCTACACCACATATTATTTTCTCGGAATCGGCGGCATTGGCATGAGTGCGCTGGCTCGGTATTACAACGCAAAAGGATTTACGGTTGCCGGATATGATCGTGCTCGTACACAACTTACGCAAGAAATGGAAAGCGAAGGAATTATTGTTTTCTACGAAGATAAAATAGAACTCATTCCCGAAGAATATCACAATGCCGAAAAATGTTTAGTTGTACTTACTCCTGCCATTCCCAATGATAGTAAGCAATGGGCTTGGTTCAGAGAAAATAACTTCACCATTATGAAGCGGGCGCAAGTGTTGGGCGAAATCACGCGCCATGCTCGCGGTTTGTGCATTGCCGGAACACATGGAAAAACAACTACTTCGACCCTCACAGCGCATTTGCTGCATAGTTCGCATGTGGGTTGTAATGCTTTTTTGGGAGGTGTTTCGAAGAATTTTGATAAAAACATTTTAATAAATAATGATACTGATTTGGTGGTGATTGAGGCAGACGAGTTTGACCGTTCGTTCCATCAGCTCTCACCGTATATGGCGGTAATCACAGCTGCCGATCCTGATCATTTGGATATTTACGGCAGTGCCGAAGCCTTTCGCGAAAGCTTCGAACACTTCACTTCTTTGATACAATCGGGCGGTTGCTTGATAATGCGCAAAGGCGCTCCGGTAACACCTCGCTTGCAAGAAGGCGTAAAGTTATATACTTATTCGGGCATGGATGGTGGCGATTTTCATGCCGAAAATATCCGCATTGGCGATGGTGAAATCAGGTTCGACTTTGTTACACCCACCGAAACTATCAAGGATATGCAATTGGGTGTGCCCGTGTTGATAAATGTTGAAAATTCGGTAGCGGCTATGGCTATTGCGTATTTAAATGGCGTTTTGGTAGAAGAATTGAAACAAGGTTTGGCTTCGTTCAGAGGCATTCGCCGCCGTTTCGATTTTCATGTAAAAAACGAACGAATTTCTTATTTGGACGATTACGCCCATCATCCTCAGGAATTGCAGGCAAGTATCCGTTCAGTAAAAGCATTGTTTCCGGATAAAAAAGTGTGTGGTATTTTCCAGCCGCATTTGTACACGCGTACGCGCGATTTTGCCGGTGAATTTGCGCAAGCCTTATCGTTGTTGGACGAGGTAATTTTGTTAGACATCTATCCGGCACGCGAATTGCCGATTGAAGGTGTTTCGTCCGAAATTATTTTTGACAAAATAGACACTCAAAAAACGCTCTGCACCAAAGACGCGTTGTTAGCCGAGTTACCTCATCATCAATTCGATGTGTTGGTAACGATGGGTGCGGGCGATATTGATAAGTTGATACCAGAAATAACCGAATATTGCGAGAAACTATAAACAGAGGCTTCGAGAACCTCAGCCTCCGGCATTTTGGCTGAGGCTCTCGAGAACCATAAATAGTATAAAAACATGAAGACTTGGCAAAAAATAAGCATTATTGCTCTGATAGCAGGATTATTGGGATTTTTGATTTTTGCGGTCATTCGCTTTTCAGGAAAAGACGACGAGCGGGTTTGCAATAATGTGGTCATTACCGTGAAAGATAATGCTCAATTGCATTTTATTACACAGGATAATGTAAAGAAAATGCTTACGAAAGATAAATTCAAACTAAAAGGAGAAAAAATAAATTCTATAAAAATCAGCGAAATACAAAAGCTCATTTTGTCAAATCCGGCAGTTCGAAAAGCCGATTGTTATATCACTCCTTCAGCCGATTTGAAAATCGATGTTTGGCAACGCGAGCCTTTATTCAGGGTAAGTGGCACCGAAAACTATTATGTGGATACAGAAGGGAAAATATTGCCGCTTTCGGATGATTTTGTAGTGTATGTGCCCATAGTTACAGGCAATGTATCCAAAGAATTTGCCAAAGGCGAGTTGATGAAATTTATTTTATTTATCAAAAATAATGAATTTTGGAATGCACAAATAGAACAAATTGATGTTATGCCAACCCACGAAATTGTTTTGATTCCACGAGTTGGGAATCACGAAATAGAACTTGGCAAACTGGAAAACTATGAATCCAAACTGAATAAATTACAAACTTTTTATCTGGAAGGATTGAATAAGATTGGATGGGGCGATTATAAAACGATTAGTTTGAAATATAAGGACCAGGTGGTTTGCACCAAGAGATAGAGAATAAAGAACAAAGATTATAGACCGCTTTGCTTAAAGACAAAAATGTCTTTTGTCTTTCCTCTTTTATCTTTATTCTAAGAGAGAATAATAAAAAAACAAGATATTATGTCAAATTACATTGTAGCTATTGATTTGGGCAGTTCAAAAATAGCCGGCATAGTTGCCGAACGGACTGCAGAAGGATTGCTTCGTATTGTGGCAGTCGAAGAAGAAGCCTCGGTAAGTATAAAACGAGGGCTGGTAACTAATCATAGCGAGGCAGCATTTTGTGTGAAGCGAATCATCGAAAAGTTGCAAAACCGCATTAGTGAGAAAATTGCCAAAGTGTATATCGGATTGGGTGGAAATACCATAAAAACAATTTCGAACCATGTTTATGAGCATTTTGAAAAAGATCAGCCACTTACCGAAGAACATTTGTATAAACTGCGTGCTCAAAATCCAACAGAATTTGAAGATGAGAAGGTATACGAGATTTACGACCTTGAAACTTTAGTGGATGGTGAAGCAACATTCAACGCCGTAAGCAATTACTGTTCGGATATCGAAGGACGCTACCTGCTTGTAGTTGGTCGAAAAGGCTTGGATGATCGCTTGTGTGGTTGTTTGGAGCGGGTTCCCACTCAGTTGGCAAGTATGTTTACCGCACCCTTTGCCATTGGCGAAGCATTGGTCGATACCGAAGAAAAAGAAGTCGGTTGTGTAGTAATCGATTTTGGAGCTGAAACCACCACCGTAATCGTCTATGCCAACTATTGCATACGCCACATGCGCGTTATCCCGATAGGAGGAAAATCTATTACAAAAGATATTTCCGAACTGAAAGTAACTGAAAGTGCAGCCGAAAAACTGAAGTTGGATTTTGGTTATGCTATGACTTCTCTCGAAGAAAAACCAATGCCACTCAAGTTCAAACGCTCTAACATGACCGAATACACAGTTCATACCAAAGAGGTGAATGAGATTATCGAAGCCCGCATTGATGAAATTATGAACATGGTATGCGAAGAAATCTACAAATCCGGATATTGGGGCAAATTAGGTGGTGGAGTTGTTATAACCGGAGGCGCCTCTCAGTTGCGCGGACTGTCGGCTTTGGTCGAACTTAAAACCGGCATGCCTGTACGCTATGGGAATTACGCACATTTGCTCACTTCCGATACCGACAAACAATTTATTAAACCCGAGTACACTTTATTGGCAGGATTGCTTAACTTTGGAACTGAAAATTGTTGTGCCATACCGGTACAAGAAACAGAAGAGCTCCCAAAACCTGAAAAGTTGAAAAAGGTAAAACCTCCTAAAGAACCCCGCACCGGTGGATTCTTTAAGAATGTGATGGGCTCATTGTTCAACGAACGCGACTTTGAGTAATAAAATTTCTATTATAATCAATCAAAAAATCAAATAATATGGATGTGTTGGACTTTAAATTACCAGACGAAGAAACTTCGATTATTAAGGTAATTGGCGTAGGTGGCGGTGGCTGCAACGCGGTGAATCACATGTTTAAAAAAGGTATTGAAAATGTTACTTTTGTAGTGTGTAATACCGACAAACAAGCACTTGCCGAATCTCCTGTCGATAAAAAGATACAACTTGGTGCCGATATAGCTAAAGGCTTGGGGGCAGGAAACAATCCGGATGTAGCCCGTCAGTCTGCCGAAGAAAGCGCAGAAGAAATTCGTGCAGTACTGGAAAATACCGAGATGGTTTTCGTTACAGCTGGTATGGGTGGAGGCACAGGAACTGGTGCAGCCCCTGTTGTAGCGCGCATAGCCAAGGATATGGGCATATTGACCGTAGGGATCGTTACCGTTCCGTTCACATTCGAAGGACCCAAAAAAATCAATCAAGCTATGGAAGGCGTCAAGTTGATGAACGAGAATGTCGACGCCCTGTTGGTCATTCGCAACGAGAAACTTCGCGATGTCTACCCCGATTTGAATCTGGCAAATGCATTTGCCAAGGCTGATGATGTTTTGAGCGACTCAGCCAAAGGAATAGCCGAGTTAGTAACCGTGCATGGGCATATCAACCTCGACTTTGCCGATGTAAGCCGCGTATTGCGCAATGGAGGAGTAGCCGTGATGAATAGCGGTGTCGGTTCGGGCGAAAATCGATTGACAAAAGCCATTGAAGATACGCTCGCTTCCCCACTGTTGCGCGACCGCGATATAAAAGGAGCCAAGAAAATGTTGCTTAATTTTTATTGCCGCGAAGATGACAATGCTATAAAAATGGACGAAATCACGCAGGTAAACGAATTTATGGAAACCATTGGAGATCAGGTAGAAGTAATTTGGGGTGTTCGCTTCGACAATGACCTTAAAGATGATGAAATAAAAATAACTATTATTGCTACCGGATTTAAAACCGACAGCGTGCTGGATGGACAAAAAAAGTCGGGAGAAGAAAATACTCCGGATAAAGATAATGAAGGTGATGATGATGAAGAAGTTGTCGAAATAAAGGACAAACCGTTGTACAATGAGTTTTATGGCGATACCGGCGTCGAATTGAAAAAGAAAGAGGAGCAGTTGAAAGATATTGATAACGACGATATTGTGGACGAATTGGAAAATATACCCGCTTTCAAGCGCAAACTTGCTGCCGGACCGCAACCGTATGTCCCCAGAAATCTAAAAGGATAAATGTTTTACAATCGTTCAATCGTGTAAATAATCACTTCGGTTGAACGATTTTTTTATTATAAGTTTACAAAACAATTTATTGATATATTTTTATCGGTTTGGATTGCTTCGTTCCTCGCAATGACGATCGCTAACCGAAGCGTCATTGCGAGGAACGAAGCAATCTCTGACTAATAGATTTCATGGTTACAAAATGTATCATTATTTATTTTAAAATACTTAATTTTCAATGAAAAATACAACACCTAATACCCCTAAACCCAAACAAACTGCCCTTCGGGTAAAAGAGCCGATGGAATTGATGGCATTTCTGGGCATTCATTTTGCCGGAAAAAGCCGTAGCGGGTTGAAATCAATTCTATCCAAAGGACAAATTTGCGTAAATGGCAAACCCGAAACCAGATTTAATTTCCCTTTGCAGGCAGGCGATAGTGTTACACTTAATACCGGAAAAGTGGCATACGAGCTGAAACATCCTAAAGTGAAAATTGTGTTTGAGGACGATTATTTAATTGTAATCGAAAAGTCCGAAGGATTGCTTGCCGTAGCCACCGAAAGCGGTAAGGAAGAAGCCACCGCATTTCATGTTTTGCTAAATTACTTGAAACGGAAAGACCCGCGAAACCGTTTGTTTATTGTACATCGCATTGATCGTGAGACTTCGGGGCTAATTATGTTTGCCAAAACCAAAGAAGTGCAACTGGCATTGCAGGACAATTGGCACGAGAATGTAACTGAACGCGTATATATCGCCGTGGTCGAAGGTGTTCCCGACAAGGAAGAAGATACGATTATATCCTATTTGCAAGAAAGCAAGGCGTTTAAAATTCATTCGAGTAAAACCAATTCTGATGGACAAGAGGCTATTACACATTACCGCATTATGCGGAAAAATGACAAATATGCTATGCTTAAAGTAGAACTCGAAACCGGACGCAAAAATCAAATCCGCGTACACATGCAGGAAATAGGTCATCCAATTGTTGGTGATAAAAAATATGGAGCTTCCGTTTCGCCAATTGGCAGGGTAGGGTTGCATGCCCGCGTATTGGCATTTGTACATCCGGTAACAGGCGAACACTTACGGTTTGAAACAGCTATCCCCACTAAATTTTCAGGATTATTTCATAAGAAATGATTATTCAGTCTTTTCTTGATCAACAACAATTTTTTTGTTGAATTTCTCATTCCAAAATACCCAAATCAAGAAAATCATTCCGTAGAAAAGGTATTTGAAAACAGTGCCGTGAAGGAAATCGAACCAATCGCGATGGTTTTCTACCGAAACAGCGATTGCCGAAATACGAAAGATATTGAACAGGTAAACAATCAGCAATCCAAGCGGAATGTACCACAGTTTATGTTTCCAAGGTCCGGGCGTGAAAGCCATGATACAAAGGAATATAAATGATTGCTTGATCGCCGTACAGCCCCATACAATAGTAACGCGATTATGATTTGAAAAACATATATCATTGTCGCAATGCCAATGAATATTATAATTGAAAAATTCCAGCAAACTGCGCGATACATTGGCTATATGAAGAGTCATTGCCTCAAATGGCGCCGAAATATCCCAGTGGTTGAACAGCAACACGGGCAGTTTTTCTTCATCGCCATAAATGCTCAATTTCCAAACCGCGTTGCTAATAAGCAATATGGCCGAGAAAATAATCACGCTTTGTATCGGTTCGGCTTTTGCCCACAGGGCTTTTAGTTTATTAATCATTCTAAAAAATGAATAAGTACATGACAAAAAATTAAATATTAATAAAAGTACTGTCATTGCGGGCTTGACCCGCAATCGCCGAAGCCTGATTAATAAATCTTTTGCGATTGCGGGTCAAGCCCGCAATGACGATACGTCTATTGGTTTTGTATTGTTCTTTAATTTTAATCTGCATACTTTTTAAATGCACATTTGAATTATAATAATTTGAAATCCAAAATTATTCATATCTCCGTGCGTGTAAAAGGCGGTAGCGAAATATCCGAAAACTCACCTTTCATGTATTTGAAATATCCGGCAACGCCTATCATGGCGGCATTGTCCATCGTAAAGGCAAGTTTGGGGATAAAGGCGTTTTTCTTTTGCCGTTCGGCAAAATCTAAAAATGCTTTACGCAAACCTGAATTTGCCGAAACCCCACCCGCCAGGGCAATATCTTTCACTTTATACTCTTTGGCAGCTTTGGCAAACTTATCCATCAATATATCCACAATCGTTTGTTGCAGCGAGGTGCAAAGGTTCTCTTTATTCTCTTCGGTAAAATTCGGATTCTCCTTTTGCTTATCCCGCAATAAATATAAAAACGAAGTTTTCAGTCCGCTAAAACTGTAATCATAACCGGCTATTTGCGGTTTGTTTAGTTTAAATGCCGTTGGGTCGCCTTGTTGCGCGAGTTTATCTACCATCGGTCCGCCGGGGTAGGGTAATCCCATCACTTTGGCGCATTTGTCGAATGCTTCGCCCGCCGCGTCGTCAATCGTTTGCCCGACGAGTTGCATGTCATCGGCATCTTTTACCAAGATGATTTGCGAATTTCCACCGGATACTAATAAACAAAGAAAAGGGAATTCCGGTTCGCGAACCTCAACGCCGGTTTCCTCAATATAATTTGCCAATACATGTGCCTGCAAGTGGTTTATATCAATCAGTGGAATATTGAGCGATTGCGCTAAGCCTTTGGCAAACGAAGTGCCAACCAGCAGCGAGCCCATTAATCCCGGTCCGCGAGTGTAAGCGATAGCGTCTAATTGGCTTTTGTCGATACCTGCTTGTGCTAATGCCTGATGTACAACCGGCACAATATTTTGCTGGTGTGCACGCGAAGCCAGTTCGGGCACTACGCCGCCGTATTGCTCGTGCACTTTTTGGCTTGCCACAATGTTTGACAGTAAGCGTTTGCCATGACAGACAGCAGCCGAAGTGTCGTCGCACGAAGATTCGATGGCTAATATATAGGGGTTTTGATTCATCTGATTGGGTCAATGCACTGCAAAAGTACGAAAATAATCAGAATGCGGATGAGGCGGGTAAGTGAAAAAGTCAGGGTTTCACTCAAAGTGAAACCCTGACTTTTTTGCAAATAGCAACCCAATGGCAAGCGAAGCGTCGCCTTGGATTAGCTTGAAAGTGCCGAAAAGAGATTCAATAATATCGCTTGAAGCATTCCAAATACATTTTTTGCTGTTGAGTTTTCCCGATTCCGCTTTCAAATAATCTCTAACGAGGGCATTAAATAATTTTATGCGTTTGCTCTGGAAGTTCAACTTCCGGTTCAGCTTCTTTAAAACAAGTTTTATTGTTTGGCTGGATAATCCTTTTGTTTTTATCAGGCTTTGAGCATAATTTATAAACTCGAATATAATACTCAGTTCGTTTATTATTGTCTTATGTGTGTTCGAAAAAGCAAAAGTATCCTGCTCTTCTTTATTGAGAGAACCAAAACAGCGCTGCATTTTTATCGACCATTCCACCGTTGTCGAAAGATTCATAAAACGAGCTATCGTCCGTTGGCGTGGAGGCAGCAGATAACTTGCCGGGCGCATTACTTCCCGTATCTTTACGCAAGATAAGCATTTTGAATATGTGCTGAATTCTTCATCGTGCTTGTACAACCCTTCGGAAAATAGTGCAAGTGTATGACTGATGTCTCGAATATGAGTGTATCCGCTTTGACCAATGGCTTTAACCAGTTTCGAATCATTATCGCTCACTACATAAACCGGAGAACTGCCGACCTTCCTTTCTGTTTGCCTGAATATCTCCTCTATGCTTTGGCTGTTCCAGCGTGAAGCTACAGAAATATCCAATATCTTTATATCTCCTCGTTTGAGTACTCCTGTACATTGTTTTTGTGCATTTATCCCTAAACTGAGCAACATTTTTTCACTACCCAACATCATACTTTCGTCTATTATTTGTGCATAGCCCTCTTGCTTTAAGCTCGGAAATGGTTCTTGGTAAATCTTATAGCCGCATTTTTTCACCCAATTTTCTATCGTGTTGCGGGTGGGGATTTTCTCTAATTGCCAATCAAAAATTTTATTCAAGTATTCCAACAATGATACCACAGGACGAAAACCGCAACCGCAACGAACATAAATCTCTACGCTTAAAGACACGATAAAGTCCGAATAACTGTGTCGAGCAATATTGTTTGCAACTATTGCATTAGGCAGAAATTTAGTTTTTTTTTATCTCTTTATACAAAGATATTTTCAACTCTGTGGCTTTCTTTTTGCTTTGAGTTAGTTTTTTTGAAAGTTCTTCTTTCTCTTTTTGCAATCGTTTCTTATCCTTTTCCAGTTCTTTGCTCTTCTGCTTCTCTGCTTGTAAAGATAGTTCTAATCGCTTTGTTTTTTTCTCTAATTCAAGTTCGATTTTTGTCATAATTATCTGATATATAAATTATTATGACGAAAAGATGAAGCTTTTTTAACTTTTAGTTGACATTTATTTTGGACACCCTACCCTGTGGGGGCGGGTTGGCGTGCCGTCCATTTGAAATTTATCATGCACTAACGCATTAAACAATAATCCAAAAAAATGTAATTTGTCAATTTGTCAATTATAATCTATCTTTGTGAGTTCTAAAAAAGGCACATGATTACAAAAATTATCTCCGAACAACATATTGTCGATTTCAAAGACTACATGGACGATGCACAGAAAGTTGCCGTCATTGCCCATGCCGCTCCCGATGGCGATGCAGTAGGCTCGGCAATGGCATTTTATCATTTTTTATATAGTATCGATAAAGAAGCACAAGTCATTTTTCCCGATCCCTTTCCGGCATTCCTCAACTGGTTGCCGAGTGTAGATAAATCCATCACCTTTCAAGGCAACGAAGAAAAGGTAAAAGCAATTTGCAACGAAGTGGACTTGATTATCTGCGTCGATTTCAACGATATGAGCCGCGTTGGCGGAGCATTTAAAGAAGTACTTTTGAAAGCCGAAGTTCCCAAATTGATGGTCGATCATCACCCCTACCCCGTTTTGGAAAGTTGGGATTTGGCGGTGTCATATCCGCAGTTTTCGTCTACCTGCGAGATGGTTTTTCGCCTTATCTGCCGCATGGGACACGCCTCGGACATCAATAAATTCTGCGCCGAATGCATTTATACCGGCATGATGACCGATACCGGCAATTTCACCTATAACTCAAACAATACCGAAATATATTATATAGTAGGCGAATTGGTACGCAAAGGTGTAAACAAAGACGAAATCTACCGGAAAGTACACACCTATACCGCCGACCGTATGCGCCTGATGGGGCATGTGCTGGCAAACAAAATGCGCCTGTACCCCGAGTATCAAACAGCCATGATCGACCTTTCACTGGCAGAACAAGAGCAGTTTAATTTTCAGCGGGGCGATTCCGAAGGCTTTGTTAACCTGCCACTTTCCATCGAAGGCATCAATGTTTCGGTGTTTTTTAAAGAAGATAAAGACAAAATAAAAGTGTCGTTGCGCTCGCGGGGCGATATTGCAGTCAATACCATTGCATCAACATATTACAAAGGCGGCGGACACACAAATGCTGCCGGTGGCGATGTATATGCCGCCACATTGCAAAGCGTAGTTGAGCGCTTCGAACGGCAAATATTGAAAGAGATAAAGGTTTGATTTTATTATTTTGATAAAACCAAAGGTCAGCGTAGTTAATTTACAAAATATTTTTTTCTGGGAAAATAAAAAATCTGTTAATCTTGTAAATTCTGTCCAAATCTTTAAGTTGCCATTTGTAAAAATTTATGGAATTACAAATTATTCAAAATAAAATATATGAAATTCGCGGAGTTAAAGTAATGTTAGACTTTGACTTGGCGGAGTTGTATGGGGTTGAAAACAAACAATTAAAACGAAATGTAAGACGAAATATCGAACGATTTCCACCTGATTTTCTGTTTGTTTTGACTGATGCTGAATGGCAATCTTTAAGGTGCCAAATTGGCACCTTAAAGATTGACACAACAGAATCTCAAAGAGGAAGACATGTCAAATATTTGCCGTTTGCTTTTACCGAACAAGGTGTAGCACAGCTTTCAAGTGTATTGAATAGTCCTTTGGCAATTGAAATGAATATTCAAATTATCCGGGCTTTTATCGTTTTGCGCCAATACGCATTAGGTTATGCTGAACTCAAGCAGCAATTGGATAATTTTATGTTGGAAACAAATTTGCAATTCAACGATATATACCAAGCCCTTACAGAGCTTGCCGAACAAAAACGCGAAGACGAAAAACCAAGAAAGCGAATTGGTTATATTTAAAGATAATTTCAAAAATACATATAAACTTGTAACATGCTTACTCGTTAACTTGTCAACTATAATTAAAAAATGAAATATATAGTAATTTTAGGTGATGGAATGGCGGATGAACCCATTCCGTTGCTGGGAAATAAAACTCCATTGCAGGTTGCCAACAAGCCAACCATTGACAAGCTTGCCGCTATGGGCAAAAGTGGAATCCTGCACACAGTTCCTCAAGGATTTCACCCTGGCAGCGAGATAGCCAACCTTTCAGTGTTGGGCTATGATGTACCCAAGGTATTCGAAGGGCGTGGCGCACTCGAAGCAGCCAGCATGGGTATCTCTGTGAAAAAAGACGAAATGGCGATGCGCTGCAACCTGATTTGCATCGAAGATGGGAAAATAAAAAACCACTCTGCCGGACACATTACTACCGAAGAAGCTACCGAATTAATCCAGTTTCTGAACCGGGAGCTGGCTTCCGAACAGGTAAAGTTTTATCCGGGCGTTTCGTATCGCCATTTATTAATTGTAAAAGATGGTATAAAATACCTCAACTGTACCCCGCCACACGATGTTCCGGGCACACCTTTTAAGGAGGTAATGGTAAAAGCCGAAAAGGAAGAAGCGCAACCAACTGCCGACCTGATAAATAATTTGATTCTTCGTTCGCAAGAATTGCTCGAAAATCACCCTATAAATATCAAACGAAAAGAAATAGGCAAAGACCCTGCCAATAGCATTTGGCCGTGGTCGCCGGGTTACCGTCCAAGTATGCAGACTCTGCTCGAAACTTACGATTTGCGCAACGGCGTAGTTATTTCGGCAGTCGATCTGATAAAAGGAATCGGTATCTATGCCGGACTGCAATCCATTGATGTAGATGGCGCTACAGGCTTGTACGACACAAACTACGAAGGCAAAGCGCAGGCAGCTATCGAAGCCTTGCGATGCAACGATTTTGTATTCCTGCATGTCGAAGCAAGCGATGAAGCCGGACACGAAGGCGATGTCGACCTTAAAATAAAAACCATCGAATATTTGGATAGCCGCATTGTGAAGCCTATTTACGACGAAGTTTCCACTTGGAAAGAACCGGTTACGATTGCCGTACTGCCCGACCACCCGACACTTTGCCGTATCAAAACACATACAGCCGACCCGGTGCCATTTCTCATTTACCGTCCAAACAAAGATGCTGACAAAGTACAGGTGTACGATGAATTCAGTGCCCGCGAAGGCGCTTTTGGCGAACTCTATGGCGACGAGTTTATGAATGCCCTGACCGATACCGGAATATTGAAAGCTTCGTATCGCAAAATGAAACAAAAATTTAAAGACTGGAAAAACGAAAACAATTAGCAGATTTGCAAATTCGGATAATTTGACAATCAAAATCCATTGGCTAATTGGCTAATTTTCAAATTTGCTATTACAATTATGAAATATTACAGCACCAACAAAACCGCTCCCATTACCACTCTCGAAGAAGCCGTTGTAAAAGGGCTGGCTTCGGACAAAGGGCTTTACATGCCCGAAAAAATCAAGGCGCTGCCACAATCTTTTTTCGATAATATAGAAAACCTTTCTTTTCAGGAAATAGCCTGTACGGTTGCCGATGCTTTCTTTGGCGAAGATGTGGAAGCCGGCAAACTGAAAGAAATTGTGTACGACACACTTAATTTTGACACGCCTGCCGTGCGGGTAAAAGACAATATCTACAGCCTCGAACTGTTTCATGGACCCACATTGGCATTCAAAGATGTGGGTGCTCGTTTTATGGCGCGTCTTCTCGGATATTTTATCGGGAAAGAAAAAAACAAAGAATTGGTAAATGTGTTGGTAGCCACCTCGGGCGATACAGGGAGTGCAGTAGCCAATGGTTTTCTGGGAGTAGAAGGCATCCGTGTGTTTGTGCTTTACCCCAAAGGCAAAGTAAGCCCGATACAAGAATGCCAATTCACTACTTTGGGCAAAAATATTACCGCATTGGAGATCGACGGTACTTTCGACGATTGTCAAGCTCTGGTGAAAGCCGCCTTTATGGATGCCGACCTCAACGCGAAACACAAATTGACTTCGGCAAATTCAATCAATGTAGCTCGTTTCCTGCCGCAAGCGTTTTATTATTTCTACGCTTATGCGCAAATGAAAAAAGCGGCTCCGGGCAAAGAAGTAGTTATTTGCGTGCCAAGCGGAAATTTCGGAAACATCACTGCCGGATTGTTTGGCAAACAGATGGGCTTGCCCGTAAAACGCTTTATTGCAGCCAATAACAGTAATGATATTTTCTTCCAATATCTGCAAAACGGACAATACAATCCGCGCCCATCGGTAGCCACACTTGCCAATGCCATGGATGTAGGTGATCCAAGCAATTTTGTGCGCATTCTGGATTTGTATAAAGATAATTTAGAGGCTATAAAAAAAGATATTAGCGCTGCTCGCTATTCGGACGAAGAAATTGCTGCGACACTAAAGAAATGCTACCGGGAAACCGGCTATTTGCTCGATCCCCACGGAGCTTGCGGTTATCAGGCATTGGAAGACGATCTGCGAGCAAACGAAGTAGGCGTATTTCTCGAAACAGCGCATCCGGCAAAATTCCTCGAAACGGTGGAAAACATCATCGGCGAGAAAGTAGAAATCCCTGCCAAACTGCAAGAATTTATGAAAGGCACCAAACAAAGCATCGAACTGCCAAAAGATTTTACTTCATTTAAGGCATTTTTGATGGAGAAGTAAGTTTTTATTTCATGGCATAAAATTTGTTTCTCTTTAAAAACAAATCTTAAAGAGAAATATCATGAAAACGAAAGCGTTTATATTTGTGGTGTTATTTCTGGCAGGAATAACCATACAGGCTCAACCTTTGAGCAACGAGCAAGCATTTAAAACCGGCGAACGGTGCAGCTACGATTTGTACTATAATTGGGGTTTTATCTGGATTAATGCAGCCAAAGCCGATTTTTCAGTAGCAGAGGCAATTGTAGGCAATGCTCCCGCATATAAATTGCAGGTAACAGGCTCAACAGTAAAAGCATTTTCTTTTTACACCTTCAAGGATACAGCGATTAGCTATATGGACAAAAAAACAATGTTGCCATATTATTCGCTTCAGGCAAGCCACGAATCTGATTACTATGCGATAGATAAGTACACATTTTATAACAGCAATCCGGCGAAATGGAAAGTTACCCTCGACAGGCGGACTAAACGAAGCACATCATCACAAATTTTTACGGGAGAAAAACACTATTTCGATATATTAACATTGTTTTACCGCCTCCGGAATATTGATGCAAGTGTATTGGCTGTAAATGAAAAAATGCCGGCGCCACTTGTTTTCAATGATGGAATTTATGATTTATATTTGCGCTATGCGGGCAAAGATAAAATCAAGTTGAAGAACGGGAAGACATACAACTGTTTAAAATTCAAGCCTTCGCTTCTTGATTGCAGGGCGTTTGATACAGGCGAAGGAATGACGATGTGGTTTACAGATGACAAGAATCATCTTTTATTGATGGTCGAGTCTAAAATAAAATTCGGTTCGGTAAAAGCGATGTTGAATACCGTTGAGAATACAGCTTATCCGATAACCTCGGAAGTAAAAAAATAAGGTTCAAGATTAGTTAAGTTTAAAAATAACTTGTATAATTTTCTTATTTTGAATGTTTTATGTCGAGAAAAATTTCATTGAATTATTGATAAGTTTGCAACTTATCAACAATCCAACAAAATCATCATAATCAACATATTAATTTTTTATTTATTCAAAAAGAAATACAACTTAACTAATCTTGAACCAAAAATAAAGATGAATTAAAAATACTCATAATAAAAAAGAAAAACAATGCAATCAATTGACAATTACAATTTTGCCGGAAAGAAGGCTATTGTTCGTGTAGATTTCAATGTGCCGCTGAATAAAGAAACCGGTGCAGTGAGTGATGATACTCGTATTCGTGGGGCTTTGCCTACCATTAAAAAGATTTTGGCAGATGGTGGTTCGGTTATTCTGATGTCGCACATGGGGCGTCCAAAACAAAACCCGGATCCAAAATATTCGTTGAAGCAAATTATTTCAGCCATCGAAGATCGCTTAGGTCAAAAAATCCAGTTTGCCGACGATTGCGCCAATGCCGATGCTCAAGCCTCAGCTTTGAATGCAGGTGAAGTGCTGTTGCTCGAAAACCTCCGTTTCTACGAAGAAGAAGAAGGCAAACCACGCGCCGAATTTACTACCGACGAAGAAAAAACAGCTGCTAAAAAAGAATTGAAAGCTAAACAAAAAGAATTTGCCCAAAAACTTGCTTCGTATGCCGATGTGTATGTAAACGACGCTTTTGGGACAGCTCACCGTGCACATGCCTCAACAGCTGTCATTGCCGATTTCTTTACTCCCGAAAATAAAATGTTTGGGTTCCTCATCAATAGCGAACTGGAAGCAATGGACAAAGTGCTGAAAGAAGCACAAGCGCCATTCACCGCTATCATGGGTGGAGCCAAAGTTTCAGACAAAATTTTGATTATCGAAAATCTGCTAGACCGTGTACAAAACCTTATCATTGGTGGCGGTATGACTTATACCTTTATTAAAGCGCAAGGTGGAAAAATCGGAAACTCACTTTGCGAAGACGATAAATTGGATTTGGCACTTGAAATTTTGGCTAAAGCCAAAGCCAAAGGGGTGAATGTGTATATTCCGACCGATGCTGTCAATGCCGATGCTTTTGATGCAAACGCCAATACAAATATCTCGAAAACCGACGAAACGCCTGACGGTTGGATGGGCTTGGATATTGCTGGCGAAACTATCAAAACTTTCAGCGAAGTGATTGCCGGTTCAAAAACAGTGCTTTGGAATGGTCCGATGGGCGTTTTCGAAATGGAGAAATTTGCTAAAGGAACTACAGCCATTGCACACGCAGTGGCGGAAGCTACAGCCAACGGAGCGTTCTCGCTTATCGGCGGTGGCGATTCGGTAGCAGCTATCAACAAAAATAATTTAGCTGATAAAGTAAGTTATGTTTCCACCGGTGGAGGTGCGATGCTCGAATATATGGAAGGGAAAGTACTTCCTGGCATTGCGGCTATTAGAGGTAAATAAAAAATAATTCCTATTGTATAAAAAGCGTTTTGAAAATTTCCAAAACGCTTTTTTATATTCTATCTTGTTCAACTATCTACAATTGTTTACCTTTGTTTTTTCATTTCAGGAATATAGTATTGGACAAAAAAATAAATATAAATTCAAAAAAATAATTTCTTGTGGAAATATTTTCTGAAATATTCAACGGCTTCCCGCCATCTGCCATTATACCCCTTATTATAACTGCATTGTTGTTAGTTGGAGCGGCGTTTATGTCGGCAGCCGAAGTGGCTTTCTTTTCGCTTTCGCCCAACGATTTGAGTGAATTGGACAATGAGAACAGAACCGACAAACTAATACTTGAGCTTCGTGCAAATCCCGAAAAACTACTGGCTACTATCCTTATTGCCAATAATTTGTTCAATGTAGGAGTTATTATTCTATCCACATTTGCAAGTAATAAGATTTTTGACTTTTCCGACCATATATTACTCGGATTTGTCTTTCAATCGGTAATTATTGCTTTTTTACTTTTGTTTTTCGGCGAAGCTTTACCCAAAATTTATTCCACCGTTTTTGGCAAAAAAGTAGTGTACAAAGGCGCCCGGATTATTAGAAACATACAAACTTTATTAAGTCCGTTTTCGGCTATATTGGTACATTCTACTCATATCATCAATAAAAAAATGACCAAATACAGCCACACCAATATTTCGGTAGATGAGTTGTCGGACGCACTGAAACTGACAAGCAACGAAAAAGACGATGACAACGAAATCCTTGAAGGTATTGTGCGTTTTGGCAATATCAGTGTGAGTAAAGTGATGACACCACGCCTGAATATGGTCGATGTAGAAATTAAAACCCCTTTTCAGGAAGCCTTACGGCTGATAATCGACTCCGGTTATTCGCGTGTACCTGTGTACCAGGGTTCGGAAGATAACATTAAAGGCATTTTGTATTTGAAAGATTTGCTGGCACATGTGGACAAAAACAATATTTTCCGCTGGCAGTCGTTAGTTCGTCAAGCCTACTTTGTGCCCGAAACAAAAAAAATTGACGACTTGTTATCCGATTTCCAAAAAAATAAAATACATATTGCCGTTGTGGTCGATGAATTTGGTGGAACTTCGGGTATTGTTACCATGGAAGATGTGTTGGAAGAAATTTTGGGCGAGATACGCGACGAATACGATGACGACGAAATTCGGTATCAGGAAATAAACAAACAAACCTACCTTGTAGAAGCGCAAATTGCTTTGCCCGACTTTTTCAGGATGGAGAATGTGGACGAAGACGATTTCGCTGATATAAGTGACGATATCGAAACATTAGCCGGATTGATACTTAAGATGAAAGGTGAAATTCCGGTCAATAAGGAAATTATCAATTACAAGCAATATTCGTTCGAAATAATAAAAGCAGACAATCGCCGGATTGAAAAAGTAAAACTGAAAATAAATCCTCAATTATAAAAAAAGATGCGTATTCTATTTCTAAATATCTGTTTGGTGTTGTTGCTCGCCTCGTGTTCGGAGCCCATGCCGAAGCCTTACGCCTACTTCCGTATAGACTTGCCTCAGCACGAATATACTACTTTTGACAGCGTGTATCCGCCTTGCACTTTCGAAATCTCAAAATACGCACAAGTGCAGCCCGGAAGGGAGAAAGCAACAAACGATGAATGTATCGACATTGTGTATCCATCATTCAAAGGGCGTATTTATTGCACCTACAAA
The DNA here is from genome assembly GCA_031553685.1 of Paludibacteraceae bacterium. Lineage (GTDB taxonomy): Bacteria > Bacteroidota > Bacteroidia > Bacteroidales > Paludibacteraceae > JAFGVL01. The sequence goes on from JAVBLE010000018.1 coordinate 38,675, forward strand.
AAGATAGACAATAATCTGTACAAACTGAGCGAGGATAGCCGCTCACTTGTGTACAAGCATACCGTGCGTGCCGACGCCATCGAAGAAAAACCATACGAAAACCCCGACGCCAAGGTGTATGGTATTTTGTACGAGATAACAGGCAATGCAGCTTCTCCTGTCCAGTTTGTACTTACAGACAGTACCAGGCATTTCTTGCGCGGTTCGCTTTACTTTGTGGCAATGCCGAATTCAGATTCGATTGCGCCGGTATCTAAATTTGTCGAAGAAGATTTGCGCCACCTGATTGAAACCATTCGTTGGAAGTAATGCCTGTTTTTCAACAATCTATATTAAAAAATAATGCACAGCTTGCTATTTGGGAAATAAGCGAAACGGTAGAAGAATTATCTTCACAACTTTCGCTGGAAACACTTTCGGACGAAAAGTTTTGCCGCATAACAACCGAAAACCGCAAAAAAGAATGGCTGGCAGCTCGTGCATTACTCAAAAATATATTGGAGGAAGAAAAGACGGTTTCTTATTATCCTTCCGGAAAACCTTTTTTTGCTGATAATACATTCAAAATAAGCATTTCGCATACAAAAAATCAGGTAGCGGTTTTGCTGCATCCGACACAAGAGACCGGGATTGACATAGAATATATTTCGGACAGGGCTTTTCGGCTGAAAGAAAGGTTCTTACACACAGAAGAATTATTTTTTTTAGATAAAAAAAATGAGGAATTAACGGCGCTTTTGTGTTGGTCGGCAAAGGAAACGATGTTCAAAGTAATGGATGATGCCGGTATTGATTTCTCGGAACAGTTTCGCATACAGCCTTTCGAGCTTTCTACTCAAGGAACTTTATCTGCCAAAGAAACAAAAACTCAAAAGCAACAAGTTTTTGACATTCAATATCAGGTGTTTGATAATTTTGTGCTGACTTATACTATTCTTGATCAGGCGTAACCTCTTCAAGTTTTGATTTCTCCCCTTCTACCTCAAAGCTTTCGGCATATTCGGCTAAATCCCGTTCCTCTTCCGTTTCTTCGTCTTCGCGCCAGTCTTTTACAGGGCGTTGCGGTCCTTCGTGGCGGAAAATAACCGCTAAAACTATCCCGACAAGTGCTCCTGACAAATGTCCTTCCCAAGAAATCGGATCATGCACTTGCCATGGAAAAACATGCCAAATCATATTTCCGTATAAGAAAATAACAATAAAAGTGATTGCTATCAGAGGAATATATCTGCGTATAAATCCGCTGACACAAAGGAAAAAGGCCAATGCGTAAACTAATCCACTTGCTCCGACATGGCAGCTTCCCTCTCGCCCGATGATCCAAAGCAAAAAGCCGGATAAGAGCCACGAAAGTAAAAAAACCTTATCGGCTAATTCTCTATAAAAATAAAACAGTACCGTATTGAGAACGAATAGCGCAAAACAATTATTGAACAAATGCTCCAGACTTGCATGGACGAAAATCATCCCGACAATTCCCTGCAGCCCGTTGAGATGACGAGGCTGTACGCCAAGAAAAGAGAAATCTGCCCCTAAACCCTTTTCCAATAAAAAGACAAGCGAAATAACTATTATCAATCCTGCTGATAATAATATACTGTCCATAAAATGGCGTTTTTCAGAAGTAAATTGGGGCATGTTTATATTATTTTCCACAAAAATAAATATAAAAGCGACAATACAAATTATTGTTGATAAAAAACGATTTAACAATCTATGTTGAAAACGAAAAAAGAATTATCTTTGAAAAATTACAAATAAAAATATAAATATTAGAAAATCAAACAAATACAAATTAATTTTATGGCAAAAGAAGAAATTAAAAAGCCGTCGCTCGAAAAACTGAAAGCCTTACAACTGGCTATGGATAAAATAGAAAAAGACCATGGTAAAGGCACCATTATGAAAATGGGCGACAATAAAATAGAAGATGTTCCGGTGATACCTACCGGTTCTGTCGGGTTGAATATCGCTTTGGGCGTGGGTGGTTATCCGCGCGGGCGTGTGATTGAGATTTTCGGACCCGAATCGTCCGGTAAAACAACGCTAGCCATACATGCCATTGCCGAGGTGCAAAAGCAAGGCGGCATTGCTGCCATCATTGACGCGGAGCACGCTTTCGACCGTTTTTATGCCGAAAAATTAGGCGTTGATATAGAAAATCTTCTTATTTCGCAACCGGATAGTGGCGAGCAAGCCCTCGAAATTGCCGATCAATTAATCCGTTCGTCAGCGATTGACCTGGTGGTGATTGACTCGGTTGCTGCACTTACTCCAAAAGCCGAACTCGAAGGCGATATGGGAGACTCGAAAATGGGGCTTCAAGCCCGCTTAATGTCGCAAGCCTTGCGCAAGTTGACTGCCAATATCAACAAAACAAATACTACTTGTATATTTATCAACCAATTGCGCGAAAAAATCGGGGTAATGTTTGGAAATCCCGAAACAACCACCGGCGGTAATGCCTTGAAATTCTATGCGTCGGTTCGTTTGGATATTCGTCGTATCGGACAAATAAAAGACGGCGACGAAGTGATTGGCAACCAAACCCGTGTGAAAGTGGTGAAAAATAAAGTAGCACCTCCATTCCGCAAAGCCGAATTTGACATTATGTTTGGCGAAGGAATTTCGCTTGCCGGAGAAATCCTTGATTTAGGAGTTGATTACGGTATTATTAAAAAGAGTGGTTCGTGGTTTAGTTACAACGACAGCAAGCTCGGGCAAGGACGCGATGCGGTAAAACAAATCATCAAAGATAATCCTGAATTGAGCACGGAACTTTCAACTAAAATTTCCGAAGCGATGAAGAGTGGAGTAACGCCAGAAAAAACATCCAAGAAAGAGAAGGATAAGGAAGATTAATTTAGGTTCAAGATTAGTAGTAATCTTGAACCATTTTTTAAGATATAAATACCAAAGCAATTTGCAGGGAGTGATTTTGTATAACCGTATGCAAGCATGACGCAGTTTACGGAATTTTACCAAATAAAAAAAAGGCCAACCGTTTATGGTTGGTCTTTTGCTCTTCAGCTAGGACTTGAACCTAGGACCCCCTGATTAACAGTCAGGTGCTCTAACCGACTGAGCTACTGAAGAATTATTTGCTTTTGCAGAAAAAGGAAATAAAATATTTCCCTGTTTTGCGGTGCAAAGGTAATTGCAAGTTTTGAAATATGCAATATCTTTGCAAAAAATTTTAGAAAATAATGAAGAAAATTTTAGGTTTGGGCAATGCCATTGTAGATGTATTAACTTTTATTGAGGATGAATCTTTGTTCGACAAACTGGGCGTTACCAAAGGAAGTATGCGGTTGATTGATGATAATGAAGTGGAGAGAATTTTAGAAGAAGTTGTTGATTACGAACGATATATGATAGCTGGAGGTTCAGCATCAAACACTATTTCAGGTTTGGCAAAACTGGGAGCCCGAACAGGTTTCGTCGGCAAAATAGGCGATGATGAAGTAGGCGCTTTTTTCAAAACCGATTTACAGGAAACAGGGGTTCGCACTCATTTATTTAGTTCCGAATTACTTTCGGGACAAAGTATGATACTTATTTCGCCCGACGGCGAACGCACTATGAATACTTATTTAGGAGCTGCCTGCGAGCTTGTTCCCGAAGACCTGAACGACCACATCTTTGGCGGTTACGATTATTTCCATATTGAAGGATATCTGGTGCAAAACCACGATTTGATACGCAAAGCGGTACAATTGGCAAAGAAAAACGGATTGAAAGTGTCCATCGATTTGGCAAGTTTCAATGTCGTAGCCGAAAATCTGGACTTTTTGCAGCAAATTATTATGGATTATGTGGATATCGTTTTTGCCAACGAAGAAGAAGCCCGCTCATTGACAGGATTGGAGCCGGTGGACGCACTGCATGAGATTGCCTCCATGTGTGAAATTGCCGTAGTAAAAGTGGGTAAAGACGGCTCGTATGTTAAAGCGCAAGGAAAGGAATACCGAATACAAGCCATTTGTGCTGATTGTGTGGATACAACGGGGGCAGGCGATTTATTTGCATCCGGTTTCCTGTATGGTTTGACACTCGGTTTGCCATTCGACAAATGCGGACAAATAGGCTCTGTTACTGCGGGCAATGTGGTAGAAGTACCCGGCGCCAAAATGGACGAAGAGCGTTGGGAAATTATACGCGATAAAATCAACCAAATAATCAGTTCTTAGAGGTTACTTAAATTTCATTCAAATATTTGATTTAAGATTAGTTAAATAAATTATGATTAATATCTATCAAGTACTGCCCCGACTGTTCGGGAACGAAAGCACAACGAACCAACCGAACGGAACGATTGAGGAAAACGGTTGTGGCAAGTTGAATTATTTTACCGACAAGGCGCTGAAATCGATCAAAGCCTTTGGTGCGACACATGTTTGGTACACGGGTGTGATTGAGCATGCGACTAAAACGGATTATTCGGCGTTTGGTATCGCAAAAGATCACACAGCAGTGGTGAAAGGGCAAGCGGGATCGCCGTATGCCGTCAAGGATTATTATGATATTGACCCCGATTTGGCGGTGGATGTGCCACGCCGCATGGCTGAGTTTGAAGCCCTGATTGAGCGCACGCACAAAGCGGGACTGAAAGCTATCATAGACTTTGTGCCGAACCATGTGGCGCGGCAGTATAAATCGGACGCGAAACCGAAGAAAGTAAAGGACTTGGGCGAAACCGACTGCACAGATTGGGCTTTCTCGCAACAAAATAATTTTTATTATTTGCCTGGTCAACCTTTTGCGCCGCAATTCGATGTCGCGGGCTACAACGAGTTTCCGGCTCGCGCTACGGGCAACGACCAATTTACCGCCTCGCCAACCGTAAACGACTGGTACGAAACGGTAAAACTCAATTATGGCGTTGATTATATGGGTGGGCGCATTAATTATTTCGACCCTGTGCCGAACACTTGGACAAAGATGTTGGATATTCTTCTTTTTTGGGCGAAGAAAAAAGTGGACGGCTTTCGCTGCGATATGGCAGAGATGGTTCCGGTAGAGTTTTGGGGCTGGGCGATACCGCAGGTGAAAAAGAAATTTCCGCAAATTGTTTTTATTGCCGAAGTGTATAATCCGGCAGAGTATCGCAATTATATTTTTAATGGGAAATTTGATTATTTATATGATAAAGTAGGGCTTTACGACACGCTGCGCAATATTACCTGCGGGCATGCTTCGGCGGCAAGCATTACCGGCTGCTGGCAAGCGGTGCAGGACATTCAGCCATACATGCTCAACTTCCTCGAAAATCACGACGAGCAACGCATTGCTTCCGATTTCTTTGCCTGGAGAGCCGAAAATGCTATTCCGGCTATGATCTTTGAGGCATGCTTTTCGTCGTCGCCTTTGATGATTTACAGCGGACAGGAGTTTGGCGAGCGCAGCATGGATGCCGAAGGTTTTAGCGGTGCGGATGGGCGCACCAGTATTTTCGATTATTGGAGTGTGGAAACGCTGCGTAATTGGTATAATGGTGGAAAATGCGACACCGGAAAATTATCTGCGGAGCAAAAAAACCTGTATGAGTTCTACAAAAAACTACTCAACCTTCGATTAACTGAAAAAGCCTTAACAAATGGCATATCATACGATTTGATGTGGAATAATTACGATAATCCGCATTTAAATCCAGACAAACATTTTGCTTTTTTTCGCCAATACGAAGAAGATTTATTACTTGTCGTCCTCAACTTTGACGATGAAGATGTAGAGATTGGTGTAACTGTTTCGGCACATGCGCTGGAATTCCTGAATTTATCCATGCGGCAAGCGGTTTCGTACACCGAGCTGTTGTCGAAAAAGAAAGGGAAAGGCGTTTTGGCGGCGGATGAGTTGTTTAAAATACCGGTGGCCGGACGGAATGGGGTTGTGTTGAAAATGATATTATAAAATAATACCCCGAGGCGTTGCCATTGCCATTTATGCCCCAAGGTGTTGCATTTCGACTTAGCTCAATGACCACCGTTGGGCTGGGATATGTTGCGCCTTCGGCGCGTGGCTAACAATGTCGTTCCTATATTTGATAATGGTTGCAAACCATTTATATCCCACCCCAATGGTGGTCATTGAGCAAAGTCGAAATGCAACGCCTCGGGTTGTAATGCGGGGCATAATTAAAATATTTTTTTACATTTATTTTGTTTTCAAAAAATATTTATAATTTTACGCCCTGTTAACAATCCCCGCTAACCCTCGTTTCCTAACTAACGAGGGTTAATTGGTAAAGCGTTTTTTTGAAACGCAAAGAAAAAAATTCCTCGTTAGGAAACAAGGAGTAGCAGGTGCAGAATTATTCTCTCGAAAATTGGCTAATGATTTAAAAAGAATGTCATTTGTAAAATAAAATTTCCATCCAAAAAATATATCATCCAAACCGCCACCGGTTTATCCAAAGTATAAAATACTTTGGGCAAACCATGAGCAGTTTAGGCAAAGTACAAAATACTTTGGGCAAACCGACAGTAGTTTAGGCAAAGTATAAAATACTTCGGGCAAACTGCCACCGGTTTACTAAATGCACAAAATACTTTGGGTAAACTGTCGCCGGTTTGCCAAATGCACAAAATAAATTGTTTAACTAAATACAAATTACTATGAGAATTACCCGATTTAACCCTCACTTTCTCTACAACCAGGAGTGGGCAACCTACGAGAATTTCCTGATCAAAGCCATCAAGCAAATTGGGGCTGACAAGTTGCACCTGGCTATTTTTCTTGCCATGCTCGAAAGCAACGCCAAAGACGCTGCCGAGGCGTTGGAGCTGATTGCTAAAAGCGAGTTTACCAGTCAGTGCAACGAGTTGGACACCAAGCGCGACCGCCTGATTGCGGCGGTGAATAATTTTGTGCGCTCGTTCCTCCACGACGACGATGACGAAGTGAAAGAAGCCGCACACAGCATTATGGTGGTGATAGACCATTACAGCGGCATGGCAAATGAAGGCAACGACCAGGAGAGTAACCGCATTATCAGTTTTGTGGGCGAATTGAAAAACAACCATGCTGCCCAAATCTCGAAACTCGAAGGGCTGGTGCGCCGCCTGGATCAACTATCGGCAGCCAATGCCGATTATATCAAGTTGCAAGACGACCGTACTTTCAGCACTGCCGAGCAAACGAATATTCGCATGGTGAATGTGCGCAAAGCGGGCGACACCGCTATCCGTGCCATCTGGGACACGATGGATTTAGCCCTGCTCGCTCCCGCCACTACCACACCCGATATTGAAAAATTCGTAGCCCAACTGAACGCCGAAAACCAGAACGAACGCACCAAACTGGCTGCCCGCAAAGGTCGCGCCGAAGCGGATAAAAAACCGTAGGGGCAAATCTATGTGTTTGCCCAATCTGCAAAAAAGTCAGGGTTTCACTTTGAGTGAAGCCCTGACTTTTTCAAAGCTAATCAAACACCCACCGGCAAGCATTTACCCCAACTGTTTTGCTGTCCAGCAAATTGCCGGCAGGGTTATAAATTAGCATGGTACTATTCGTTTGAAAAGCATTGATATTAGCTGTGTAGATATTTCCTGTGAGCGAATCGACGCCCAAGCCATAAAAGCCAACGCCCTTGATAACCGGATTATCCGAAACCGTTTTGCTATCTACATTCAATTCGTAAATGCCCATCGAAGCGCTATAATCATTATAATCCAACGAAGGCAGGAAGTATATTTTATCATTTTTCGGAGAGGTTGCAATTTCGCCCTCCATACCCAAACGAGGTTCGGCAAATTCCGCATTCGCAGTCAAATCCTGTGTGTTGATACACATAAACCCACATTGGTTTGAATCAAATGAGCCTATTGAAACCCATAGCATCCGGTTTTTATCCACTTCCATTTTTTGTGCATCACCCGTTAAGGTAGAAGTAATGCGTTTGATTTGCGTGTCGGTATTTGTGTCGTACACATCAACGCCTGCGCCCGACGCAACAAAAAGATTATTGCCGGTAATATTCATTCCTTCGGGCATTGTGCCGGTAGTTTTCAGATGTTTTATTACCGATTTTGTGTTTAAATCAATCACGGCAATTTCTTGTTCTTTAATTACACTCCAAGTGCTGTAATCCTGAACAGCCCAGCACGATACATACATTTTGTCGCCCTTTATAGCCGCATAGCGAGGTGTACTCAGGCTCGTAATCGGCTCGCAAACCTCTTGCATTGTTTTCGAATTCAGGAAAACAATCTTGTCAACAGTATTACACATCACCACCAGCAAATCGCCGTGTACAGTTACCGATTCGACCATCGAACCCAATTTCCGACCATTTGCCGCACGATACACATCATTTTGAATATTGCCGGTTTGGGGGTCATAAATCGAAATCTCGCCGTTTTGTTCTGTAAAATTACCTTGGTTTACAATGTAGCAAGCATAACTCGCCGGTGGGTTTATGGGTTGTTCATTCTCGTCATTATCAATACAACCCGACAAAATCCCTACGCACAGGAACAAATACAAATACAGAAAATTTTTCAGTTTCATTTTAATTACATTTTAAAAATTTATAAATAAGAGAATTTCTTAGTACATGATAAAAATAAATTTTATTGCTCAAATTAATAAAAGGATCGTCATGCGTTGCAGTGGGCTTTGTGGAAAAGTAGACCCAAAACTCGCGTGGTAACTGTAGATCGACGTCGCGTTGTTGGTGGTGGTGTGGGAGTACAGCAACCCAGCGGTGTAGAAGTGGGCCGAGGAG
>JAVBLE010000047.1:0-20792 GCA_031553685.1 Paludibacteraceae bacterium
AGTACAGCAAAAGATATTGGAAAAGAATGCTCCTATTGCCGCTTGGAAAGAAATTTTAGCCGAGTTTATTATTTTATTTGAGAAAAGATGGTACATTAGCTGATACTTTCCCCGTTGACACAGTTTAATGAACAGACCCAACTCAGACCCAAGTCTGAGATGCTTAGACTCGTGCCTGAGAAGCTCAGGCTCGTGTCTGAGAAGCTTAGGCACATGCCCGAAATGCTTAGGCACATGCCCGAAATGTTTAGGCATGTGCCTGAGAGACTTAGACTCATGTCTAAATGAATTAGACCCATGTCCGGGCGAATATTACAAGGATGAAAGGGTTGGATTTGTGCTCGAAAGTTTCTGTCAGACAGGATTTGTGTTTTGTTGGTAGTTTTTTATTGAAGTGGGCGGGTATTTTATGGAGGGCTGGCATGTCAACCCCCGCGTTGAGCAAATGCGCAAGGGATAACTTTGACTGCGCTTGGTTGCTGAGTGGAGAGACAGGGCATGCCCTGTCTCTCCACAGCGAACGAAATAGGAATGTGGTAGAGACAGGGCATGCCCTGTCTCTACTAACCGGATAGGAATGTGTACCAGGAGTATAGCGGACAGCCTGACCCCGCCGACATTGGTAGAGACGCGATTATTCGCATCAGTATAACCGAAGTGGGCACGCGGCGGAGACGCGCCCTAATGGATATTGGTTATTTATTTTCTTTTAGGGTCGAATCTCATTTCTTCTTCTTCCTTTTTTCCTTTCATTTCCAACAAGATAGAATAAGCTTGTTCTATCGTTTTTACATTTTTGATGGAAACCGAGCGGCGTGCGTTTTGTTCTTTCAGTTGGCAGTCGCGGGGGTGAGTGGTCATATAGGTAAGGATATTGCCGAAAGCGTCGGTTTGATAATAGCCGGACTTCAGGTTGGATACTAAATATCCGATCATGCGTTCGTTTTTCAATACCACTTTTTCAAATCCAAGCTGCATTGCCAACCAGCGTAAACGCAGGGCTATCATAAGCTGCTCAGCTTCTTCGGGCAGCTTGCCAAAGCGGTCTTCGAGGCGTTTTTCAAAAGCTCTCAAATCGGTTTCGTTATCAATATTATCCAATTCGCGATAAAGCGTCATCCGTTCGGAAATATTTTCGATATAATCGTTCGGGAATAGAAGCTCCAAATCTGATTCTATCTGGCAATCGAGAACCTCCCCCCAGCCCCCTCCTAAGGAGGGGGAGTTGGCATTTGCAAACGGTGTATCTATGGCAGAAGGTTTGTCGGTAGTGTCTCCCTCTCCTTTGGAGAGGGTTGGGGAGAGGTATTCCTCCCTCAATTCGTGCATCGCTTCATTGACGATCTTCATATAGGTTTCGTAACCCAAATCGGCAATAAATCCGCTTTGCTCGGCACCCAACATATTGCCCGCACCCCGAATATCCAAATCTTGCATGGCGATATGAAAACCGCTACCCAAGTCGGCAAATGTTTCGATAGCCTGCAAGCGGCGGCGCGCTTCGGGTGTAAGGGTGCTCATCGGCGGTGCCAACAGATAACAATACGCCTTACGGTTGCTGCGCCCCACACGCCCACGCAATTGGTGCAGGTCGCTCAACCCGAACTGATGAGCATTATTTATAATAATAGTATTCGTATTCGGGATGTCGATGCCCGACTCGATAATGGTGGTAGCAATCAGCACATCGTATTCGTAATCAATGAAATCGACAATAATTTCTTCGAGCTTTTCGGGGTTCATTTGTCCATGTCCAACGGCAATACGCGCTTCGGGGACGGCTTTTTTTACCATCGCTTCGAGTTCGTAAATATTTTGTATGCGGTTGTTGATGATAAAAACCTGTCCGTTACGGTTCATCTCGCGCTCTATGGCTTCTTTGATGATTTCTTCGCCAAAGGGATAAACTTCAGTTTGTATCGGGTAACGGTTGGGCGGCGGTGTGTTGATGATAGACAAATCGCGCGCGCCAAGCAGTGAAAATTGTAGCGTTCGCGGTATTGGCGTGGCTGTCATGGTGAGTGTATCTACATTCACTTTCAAGGCTTTGAGCTTTTCTTTGACCGAGACTCCGAATTTTTGTTCTTCGTCAATAATCAATAATCCTAAATCTTTGAACTTAACTTCTTTGCCGACCAATTTATGTGTGCCAATAAGAATGTCAATTTTTCCTTCCTGCAAATCGTGCAAAATAGCCTTTACATCGGATGTCTTGCGTGCCCGCGAAAGATAATCTACCCGGCAGGGAAAATCTTTCAAGCGTTCCCTGAACGATTTATAGTGCTGCAAAGCCAATACGGTAGTTGGCACAAGCACTGCCACTTGTTTGCCGTCGGTGGCAGCTTTGAATGCGGCTCGCATAGCAACCTCGGTTTTACCGAAACCAACATCTCCACACACAAGCCTGTCCATCGGAAGCAGTTTTTCCATATCTTGCTTCACATCGGCTGTGGCTTTGACCTGGTCGGGCGTATCTTCATAAATGAACGATGCCTCCAATTCTTGCTGCAAATAAGTGTCCGGCGAAAAAGCAAACCCTTGCTCGGCTTTGCGGCGGGCATAGAGTTTTATCAAATCGCGGGCAATGTCTTTTACCTTGCTTTTGGTACGCTCTTTCAGGCGTTCCCACGCACCGGTTCCGAGTTTGTTTATCTTGGGCGGTTCGCCCTCTTTCCCCTTATATTTCGAGATTCGATGGAGGTTATGAATGCTTACAAAAATAATATCATCATCCTTGTAAACAAGTTTGATAACCTCCTGTTTTTTACCATTAATATCCTGTTTAAACAGTCCGCCAAAACGCCCTACACCATGGTCGATATGTGTTACATAATCGCCAATCTGGAATTGATTTAGCTCCTTGAGAGTGAGCAATACTTTGCCGCTACGGGCTTTGTCGGATTTGAGCGTATATTTATGGAAGCGGTCGAAAAGCTGATGGTCGGAAAAGAAACAAACCGAAAGGTCGTGATCAATAAAGCCTTCGTGCAGCGTACGCAACACGGGCGTGAATGAAATATTCTCGCCTTTATCTTCAAAAATGGCTTGAATACGGTCAGTTTGCTTGGTACTGTCGCTCAGGATATACAGCTTATAACCATCTTTCAAAAAGTCCTTGAAGGAACTGACTACCAAATCGAAATTCTTATGATAAAGTGGTTGAACTGCTGTCTGGAAAGCCACCTCAACCCATTCGTCCTTGCGGGCTTGACCCGCAATCCCATTTCGTTTGGGGGATGCTGAATCAAGTTCAGCATGACGCTTTGTTTTGCGGGCAGAAAATTCTATTTTCTGGTAAGATGATATTTGTTCCAAGAAATCGTCGCCGGTAATCAAGCGGTCTTTCAAGTCAGCCTTTTTACCCGATTCATTGGCTGCCACCAACGAATCGTCGTAAAGCTGATTAATTTTATCCCGCACAAACAAATAATCGTTGAAAACCAGCAACGAATCGTCCGGGATAAAATTGAGGAACGAAACCGTTTCGTCCGTCTTTTTTATCGTGTGAATATCCGGCACAATAGCTACTACTTGACGGCTTTCTGTAGAAAGTTGTGTCTCAATGTCAAACAAGCGAATGGTTTCGACTTCATTTCCAAAGAAATCGACACGGTATGGCAATTCGTTTGAAAACGAAAAAATATCGATAATGCTACCCCTGTTCGAGAACTGACCTGGCTCGTACACAAAATCGACCCGCTCGAAACCGGCATTTAAAAGAACTTCGATAACAAACTCCGTATCCACGCTTTCGCCTACGGTAAGGGTCAAAATCTTTTCGCGCAAGGCGGTGCTTGTGATTACTTTTTCGGCAACGGCTTCGGGATAACTTATTACTAAAATAGAACGCAGATTACGCGGATGACGCAGATTTTTACGGATAATTTCATCTTTATTTAATCTGCGAAAATCCGCGTTATCTGCGTTATCCGCGTTCTGGTTTTGAGCTATTCTATTTAGAACTTCAGTGCGTAAAATCTCGTTAGCCGAATCCACCGAGCCGTATTTAAAAGCCTTTTTGTATGCCGAAGGGAAAAACAACACTTCATCCTGTCCTAATATCTGCGACAGGTCGTTGTAAAGGTAAGCTGCCGATTCTTGGTCATCGGCAATGAAAAGAACAGAAGACAAAGCCTTATCATAGATCGCTGCCGAAACTAACGATACAGACGAAGCTATTGCTCCGGTAATGGAAATATTCCCCGCTCTGTCGGCAAGCAGCTTACTCAATGCTTGTATTTGCGGATGCTTTTTGTAGAGATTATATAGTTCGTAAAGAGTCAAAATAAAGGAAGAATATTTTTAGTTTTTCGAGTTCAGCAATTTAATAAAGTCCGTTTGTGTAAACTGCGAGAGCGACTTTAATAAATCTGTTCTGCTAATAGGCAATTTTCTCCGGTAGCCTTTCGGCATAAGCATTTTCACAGCCTTTTCTATAATTTCAACCGTAGCCGGATAGTTCATTGTCAATGACTCTCCATCACAGTGAAACATATCACACGACACAGATTTTATCTCAGCTTGTTTAAAAGTAACAATCTCAACATTCGGTATTTTATCAATAAATCCACCCAATAATGCCGCAGCGATCATAGGTGCCAAAACAGGGGGGAAAGGGTGGATAATAGTACATTGCAAAAATCCGTCTGAAATATCGGCATTTGGTGCTATGTACGCATTATTACCATATTGATTAGCATTTGCAAAAGTAACTAAGAAATACTCACCCGTATATTTTTTTCCGTCCAACGAAAATTCTGCTCGAACAGGCTTATAAGTAAGCAATTCCTTTGCTATATTCTGCACATAGCGCTGAAAACCACGCTCTTTTCCCAAATTGAAAGCTTCGGCAATATGTGCGTCAAACCCAAAACCACAAGTGCAGAAAAAATATTGGTCGTTCACTTTACCTGCGTCGATTTTTTTTACCTTGCCATTCACCAGATAATCTGCAATCTGCTTTTTCAAATCCGGCACTTTAATGGTCTTTGCTAATCCGTTGCCCGAGCCTCGCGGTACAATCGCCATCGCCATATTGCTGTAAATCAACGATGATGCAATCTCGTTCACCGTGCCGTCGCCTCCTACGGCTACAAAAGTGCAATTCTCGTTATCGTAATTCTGCCGCGCCACTTCTGCTGCATGCCCCCGCCTTTGCAACTCGATTGTCCGCACATCAACATTCGAAATCGTCCGCACCTCGCGGATAATATCCGCACAATACTTCTTATTCCGTCCGTTGCCCGAAATGGGGTTCAGCACAAAACAAAGCTCCGGTTTTATCAATTTCGTTTTTTTCATCCCAAAAATTTTCGCAAAGATACCTCAAAATCCCCAATCATATATTATCCCCCAAACACTAAAATCCAATTTCAATGGTTGCAGTCAGGGTTTCACTCCAAGTGAATCCCTGACTTGGTTGCAAATTACCAGTATAAGTATAAAAATAAAAAAGTGGAGTAAAGTAAACTCACCCCACGCGTGATAGATTTTATTACAATAATAAATGCAAAGATATTTTTTTGTTTTCCTTTAAAATTTGTCCTATATCAAGGTGTTTTTACAATGGATATTCCTCAAAAGCATACAACAAAGTGGACAAATAGCGTTCGCCTGTGTCGGGCAAGATAACTACTATATTTTTGCCTGTATTCTCAGGGCGTTTAGCAATTGTCAAAGCAGCATAAGCAGCAGCCCCCGAAGATATCCCAACCAGCAAACCTTCTGTTTTAGCCAACTCTCGGCTTGTTCGGATGGCATCATCACCCGAAACAGGCAAAACTTCGTCTACAACAGTCGCGTCATAGTTTTTAGGAACAAATCCGGCGCCAATACCTTGAATTTTGTGAGGAGAAGCAGTTCCCCCCGACAATACCGGCGACTCTAATGGCTCAACAGCAATCACTTTCAAACTCGGATTCAATTCCTTTAACCGGCTTCCGGCTCCGGTTATTGTTCCACCTGTACCAACACCGGCAATAAGTATATCAATTTGCCCGTCGGTATCTTTCCAGATTTCTTCGGCAGTTGTTCGGTAATGTACTTCGGGATTTGAAGCATTGTCAAATTGTTGCAGTATTACCGAACCCTTCATTTCATTTTTTAATTCTTCGGCTTTGTTTATCGCACCTTTCATCCCCTCTGCTCCGGGTGTTAATACTAGTTCAGCACCCAAAGCCTTCAGCAAATTTCGCCTTTCCATACTCATCGTTTCGGGCATGGATAATATCAATTTATACCCTTTCGAGGTACAAACAAAAGCCAACCCGACACCTGTGTTTCCACTTGTAGGCTCAATAATCGTTGCGCCGGGTTTCAAAAGCCCTGCAGTTTCGGCATCTTCTATCATCGACAAAGCAATGCGGTCTTTTACACTTCCAAGCGGATTAAAATATTCCAACTTACCAATCAAATGACCATCTATTCCGTGTAATTTTTCAAATGCGTTTAACTCTAACAGCGGCGTATTTCCAATAAGGTCTGTTAGCTTTTGTGCTATCTTTTTCATCTTTTAGAAAAATAAATTTATTTCTTTGTGATTTTTCCATCGTCCGAAATACTCAATTTTCCATCCGGAAAATCAAGCTTTGTTAAGCGGGCAATTTCTTTAGCCACTAAATTATTCTCATCCAATTTCGGACCTGTTTTGTCAAGTTGTAAACAAGATGTTATCTGTCCGTTAATGAACTTGCCTTGTTTATCCGTTTCCACTTTTACGATCGGAGCGTAACCGCTGATACCACTTAAGCTGAAATCACCCGCAGTACAGAAATTTCCTAAGCTATATATAATAAAACGATCTTTATACAACTCGGTAGCCCGTACCACATGCGGTCCATGCCCGAAAACCACATCAGCACCCGCGTCAATAACAGCATGTGCAAATTCGTACACATTGCCACGATTTTCCCCATAAAAAGTTTCCGTTTTCTTAGTTACCCGGTTATGCGCTTTTCCCTCAGCGCCACCATGGAACGAAACAATCACAATATCGCAGGTTTTATTCAAATCCGAAACAATTCGTTTGGCATTAGCAATGTCTGTAATCGAAATAGTGCCCGAGTTAGGAGCAAATCCGCAAAAGCCATATTTCACCCCATTAATTGTAAATGTGGTCGACTCGCAATTGGTTTGTCCCGCAAAATAAATATTATTTTTTTTGAGAACCTTTTGTGTATTGTCCCGTCCTGCTTGCCCAAAATCCCCTGCGTGATTATTGGCAATGTTTACCACATCAAAGCCTGCATCCACTAAATAACCAATATACCTGTCCGGCATGCGGAAGAAATAACACCCGCTGTTACACGCTTTTGCAGTACCGCCACTATCCAGCACAGCGCCTTCCAAATTCCCGAAAGTAACATCAGCATCACGCAAAATGCTTTTAGTATCGCGCAGCAAATCTTTACCGTCATTCACCGGAAGTTTATCCGTCGAAGGATAATTCGACCCAAGCATAATATCGCCTGTACCAATAATAGAAACTGTTTGCTTATTTTGAGCAAAACTTGCTGTCGAAATTGCGCAAACGATTGCTGCAACTAAGATTTTTAATTTAAAAGAATACATGTTAAATATTTTTTTTGCAAAGGTAATGAATTGGAAGTAAAGTGAGGGAAAATCTTTCTTTTAAAAAGTTTACACAACAAATTATTTGATATATTTTTATTGACAAATAAAGAGATTGCTTCGTGCCTCGCAATGACGATGGATGACCGAAGCGTCATTGCGAGGTACGAAGCAATCTTAAAAGTCAATTAGCAGACGACAGAATTTATGTTTGCAAAATATATCATTAATTGCTTTTAAATACTTAAAAAGTTCATAAATTCTTTTTGTAAATAAAAAATAATCTATACTTTTGTGCTCACAAAAATGTAAGCCAATTATGGTACAAGCACCTGCATATTACTTCTTCTTTTATTTTTACTTTTATTTTAAAAAATAAGAGCGGGAAGTTGTATGTATATTTATGAAAAGAAAAATTAAATAGATAATAATATGAAATCCCGCTCGCAAGGCGGGATTTTTTGTTGGAAATCATAGACAGAAACGGTATCGTCATTGCGGGCTTGACCCGCAATCGCCAGAATAAGAATATGAGCGATTCTGCATCAAGTGCAGAATTGAAAATCACGACCATCGAGAGTAATGACGGATAGTTTTCTTGAAACAAACATAATCAAATGAAGAAAATAGCTATACAAGGTATTCAAGGCTCATTCCACGAAAGTGCAGCACGATTGTTTTTCTCGAACGAGGAAGTAAACATCATTCCATGTTCCACTTTCAAAGAAGTTTTTAAAACGGTAAAGAAACAGCCCGAAACCATTGCTGTTGTAGCGATTGAAAACACCATTGCCGGAAGTTTACTGCCCAACTATGATTTAATTCGCAGTAGCGGTTTGAACATTATCGGCGAGCATAAACTGCGTATCAAACACTGTATTTGTGCACTTCCCGGACAAAAGTTGAAGGATTTGAAAGAAGTGTACTCGCACCCAATCGCACTTATGCAATGCGGCGATTTCTTAGATAAAAACAATCAACTCAAAGTGATTGAGTATGAAGATACAGCATCGAGTGCGCGGATGATTGCCGAGAAAAAATTACAGGGAGCAGCTGCCATTTGTAGTGCTTTTGCCGCACAAATATATGGATTGGAAGTATTACAAGACGGCATCGAAACAAACAAACGCAATTTTACCCGCTTTTTGATTTTAGCATCGCCCGCACAAGCAGAAGAATTAACAAAAGGAAAAACAATCAACAAAAGTTCCATCGTTTTTTCGGTGGCACACGCTGCCGGAGCCTTATCGAAAGTACTTTCCATATTTACTTTTTATGATATAAACCTGACCAAAATACAATCTTTGCCCATTGTGGGGCGCGAGTGGGAGTATCAGTTTTACATCGATTTGCAGTACGATAATTACGAACGATACCTGCAATCACTCGAAGCCATTCGCCCATTGACAAAGGATTTAGTGAATCTTGGTGATTATGCCGAAGGAGAACAAACAGTGTGAATGAACACAGATTACACAGAAAACGCAGATTTACACAAAATTATTTTTCTGTGCCATTCTGTGAAATCTGTGTAATCCGTGTTCCAAAATATTTATTTATGAAAAAAATACAACCCGCCCAACGATTAAATTCCGTACAGGAATATTGGTTTTCGACCAAACTGAAAGAAATTGCTGAACTCAAAGCACAAGGCAAAGATATTGTAGAACTCGGTGTAGGCGGACCCGATATGCCACCTTCGGACGAAACAATCAAAGCGCTTTGCGAAGAAGCTCAAAAACCAAGCGTACACGGCTATCAAAGCTATGTAGGTATTCCCGAATTGCGCGGTGCCTTTGCCGATTGGTACAAGAAATGGTTCGGTGTAGAATTGAATCCGAATACCGAAATACAGCCGCTTATTGGTTCCAAAGAGGGGATTATGCATATTTCGATGGCGTTTGTCAATCCGAGCGATGGCGTGTTAGTACCCAATCCGGGTTACCCTACTTATATGTCGGTAAGCAATTTGGTGCAAGCCCATGTAATTCCTTATGAATTGGACGAAAGCAACGGTTGGTATCCCGATTTTGAAGCATTGGAGAAGCTCGATTTATCGAATGTAAAACTGATGTGGGTGAATTACCCCAACATGCCTACTGGAGCGCCTGCCACAATGGAATTATTTGAAAAATTAGTCGCTTTTGGTAAAAAGCACAATATTGTGATTGTGAATGATAATCCGTATAGTTTTATTTTACCCAACCCCTCCCTAACCCTCCCCAAAGGGGAGGGAAACGAAATCGACAAATCTTTGAAAAATGTTGAAAATTCGTTTATGGCGACTCCCCCTCCTTTGGAGGGGGGTGGGGGGAGGTCAATTCTCTCGGTCGAAGGCGCTAAAGACATCTGCATCGAACTAAACTCAATGAGTAAATCGCACAATATGGCAGGTTGGCGTATGGGTGTGGTGGCTTGCAACGCGCAATTTATGAAATGGATTTTGCAGGTAAAAACCAATATGGATTCGGGTATTTTTCGCCCATTGCAAGTGGCAGCAGTAGCAGCGTTGAACAATTCCGAAGCATGGCACAAAGCTATGAATATTGATTTATACGCCAAACGCCGTATTATCGCCGAACAAATTATGACGAAACTGGGCTGCACATTCGACCCTAAACAAGTCGGCTTGTTTCTCTGGGGACGCATTCCTGATAAATATGCCGATAGCGGAGAATTAGCCGATAAAATACTTTACGAAGCCAATGTGTTTATTACACCCGGATTTATTTTCGGCACACAAGGGAAACGGTTTGTACGGATTTCGTTATGTGCTACGGAAGAACGGTTAAAAGAAGCATTGGAGAGCATAAAAAGGATTTAACTAATAGAAAAATGAGACAAGCAAAGTTTACATTTTGGATAGTTTTTATTTGTGGAATAATGGTGTTATTGGCGGGCATTTTTATGAAGATTTCTAATCAAGTTTCCACAGGATATCATTACAGTCGGTATACATATGGCGATAACACAGCATATGGGCAAACAATAGATGGCTTTTCTGCAATTATTCTTGGAATTTTTCTTTTGATTGTATCTGCATTCTGTTTTTATTCTTACAAAAAGGAAAAAAAGAAATGGGATAGTTGGACAGATGAAGAAGAACTGCCCAAGAAAAAAGGAAGAAAACCAAAGCAAAAATAAATATCAATCAATTTTTACAGATAAAATATGAATTCGAGATTAATTTATGAATGTTCAAAGACATGTATTCATAATATCAATTGGATTTTTCCGGAAAATTCAAAAGTAAGTGAATGGAGATGTTTTGAAATAGATGATATCTCAAAAATAATACAAGATTTTTTTATTACTAATAAATTGTATGTTGCTATCAATAGAAACAAATCATTTGAATCTGAATTAACTGATATTGTAGATAAAATAAAAAGATTAATTGGCGAAGTAGATTTTTGCATATGGGATTTATCATTTCAAAAAGTCATAGAATTTCATAAAATAAATGTATATAGAAAAGGTATTAAAGATAAATATTAAAAATCATGAACTTAGAATTAGAAAAAATAACCCTTGAAGGGGTTTCGACCGAACGCCCGATGTTGATTGCCGGTCCGTGCAGCGCCGAGACCGAAGAGCAAGTAATGGAAACCGCCAAGCAATTGGCAGAAAGAGGCGTAAAAATTTTCCGTGCCGGAATATGGAAACCACGCACCAAACCCGGAGGTTTCGAAGGCGTTGGTAGTGAAGGTTTGGCATGGCTCAAACGAGTTAAGAAAGAAACCGGCATGTACACCGCTACCGAAGTGGCTACCGCCAAACATGTGTATGAAGCGCTGAAATACGGTGTTGACCTGCTTTGGATTGGGGCACGCACTACGGCAAATCCGTTTGCTGTGCAGGAAATTGCAGATGCCTTGCAAGGTGTGGATATTCCGGTGCTGATCAAAAATCCGGTAAATCCCGATTTGGAATTGTGGATTGGAGCCATCGAACGCATTTACAATGCAGGCATTCGTCAGTTGGGTGCTATCCATCGTGGATTTAGCTCGTACGACAAAAAGATTTATCGCAACCTGCCTCAGTGGCACTTGCCGGTGGAATTGAAACGCCGTTACCCGAACCTGCCCATTTTTTGTGATCCAAGCCATATTGGTGGCAGTCGTGAGTTAATACAACCAATCTCGCAACAGGCTATGGATTTGCATTTTGAAGGATTGATTATCGAAACGCATTGCAATCCCGATACTGCATGGAGCGACAAAGACCAACAAATCACGCCAGAGTTCCTGCAATTTATGATGAACCGCATTGTGATTCGCGACATGGCGCAAACGACCGAAAACCTTGCCGACCTTCGTCAGCAGATTGATGCTATCGACAATGAGCTGTTAGAAGCGCTGGCTCGCCGGATGCGAGTTTCGGAAGAAATCGGTATCTACAAAAAAGAACACAATATCACCATTCTGCAAACTACCCGTTATGATGAAATCTTGCAGCGTGGTATTGAAAAAGGCGGCAAACTCGGATTGAGCGAAGCTTTTATGCGCGCTTATCTCGAAGCGGTGCACGAGGAGTCGGTGCGCAAACAAATGGAGATTGTAAGTAAAGACAATTAAGAGAAAAGATAATAGTTGTCAAACAACAAAGCCACTATGAACACGAAAAAAACATCTTGTGAACTTAGTGGCTTTGTGGGCTTTTATGTTATTTAAAAAGTCTCATTAATATCTAAATAAAACCCTTTATTGCCATCCGCTCCGATAGCATAGTCGACCGAAATATTTGTGCGCGAGAATTTATTCAGTTTTATTCGCAAACCGATACCGGCTGCTGGTTTCACATACTCAAACAATTTTACGCTTCCATCGGGCGACGAAACAGTAGTAGCATTCGCAAAAGCCACCGCACCGATCAAATCATTGTTTGTGATGCCCACACGGTACTCCAGTTGCCCGAATAACAATTTATCGCCACGCAGACGACCAATGGTATATCCGTACGACGATTTCCCGAACAAATCATACCCCGTAGCCGGAAGGTTCATATAAGGAGCCGTCCCGCCGGTAATAAACGAACCGTTAGCCCAGAAAGCCAAGCGGTGCCGATGATTTTCGGTCAGGCTTTGAAAAGCACGAAACTCTGTCCAAAGGTGCTGCCATTTCTCGTCCGAGCCCAAAATATCGAACAAAAACGAATAAGTAGCCAGCGCATAAATGCCCCTGTAAGCATTGTTGATATTGTCGCGCGTATCAAACGAACCGGCAAGATTAACTCCGGCAGCCACCGACCGCGTCGGGTCAATACTGTGCGAAGTATTATAATTATAGTAAGGGTCGGCCAAAGTATCCTGATAACCTTCAATATTAAAATAATTATTATAGTTAATACCACCCCCCAAATACAAAGCTTTCGTTACCCGTTTCATCAACGAAATATTAGAACGAATAGTGCTGTAATCAATTTGCTCATAATCCTTCACTTCCCCATCATCATCCTTTGGGAGGCTGTTAAAAAAAGCCTTGTCGCTTGCGTTAGGCGAATTGCTGCCCAAACCATAAGTCTTTTCATTATTATTATTGTAGCGAATATCCACATTGGCTGCCCACTCATTGCGCGGAAAATAAGTAAGGTCGCGCAAGTAGAAAAATAATTGACTATGTGTAGTATAAGCTAACGACACCGTTCCAGATGACTTTTTTGTTTCCAAATCGTCGCCCAATCGATAGTGCAGATTAGCCACCGCACCGAATTTCAACCCTGTGGAAGGACTCGAAGCCACATACGGCAACGGACTGATTTCGATTTTTTTCTCCTCCTTTTTCTTTTCTCCAAAAATTAAACCCAATAAGTCCTTTTTGTTCGACATATCCTCTTCGTTAGTCGATTGTGCATAGAGGTTTGCTACAGAAAAAGCAATTGATAAACAGATAATTGTTAGTTTTTTCATCATTAAAAGTATTGTGTTATCGCCTGCAAAAATACGGTTTTTAATTTTAGTAGCAAGGATAAATAGTATATCTTTGTTCGGTTTTAAGAAATGAAAACTGACAAACTGACAGTTCTACCGCATTTTTCATTTAGAATTGTCAGGAAAAACCCTTTGGCACAAAATTCGTAAGACTGTGCGATGAAAATATTAAATTACTAATCATATTAAATTTTCAAGAGAAATGAACATTAAACCATTAGCAGACCGCGTGTTGGTAAAACCGGCAGCGGCAGAAGAAAAGACAGCGAGCGGAATCATTATCCCCGACACAGCCAAAGAAAAGCCACAACGAGGCGAAGTAATCGCCACCGGAAACGGCACCAAAGACGAAGAGATGATAGTAAAAAAAGGCGACACCGTTCTTTATGGCAAATACGCCGGAACAGAACTCGAACTCGATGGCGAGAAATACCTTATTATGCGCCAATCGGATATATTGGCGATTGTTTAATTTGAAGACAATAGATTATAGACAATAGATTATAGACAAAAATGTAGTTGTCTTTATTCTCCAGTCTAAAAGTCTTTTATCTAAAAAAAATGCATAATTTTCGCAAATTAACTATTTGGACTAAGTCTATTGCCTTTGTTACAGATATTTATCGGATAACCAAAACTTTTCCAAAAGAAGAAAAATTCGGGCTTTGCTCACAAATGGAAAGAGCAGCAGTTTCGGTTCCGGCCAATATCGCAGAAGGATCCGCAAAATCGAGTGATAAAGATTTTGCTAGATTTCTCGAAATGTCACTTGGCTCTGCTTATGAGCTGGAATCCGAACTCTTGGTAACTCGTAATCTAAATTACATAAATGAAGATGTTTATTCGTCTTTTCAAAGTAATTTAATAGAAGTGGAAAAGATGATTATCGCTTTCAGAGACAAATTATTAGGTGATTCGAAATAGTCTTTTATCTTTATTCTAAAATCTTTAATCTTTAAAAAAATGGCAAAAGAAATTAAATTTAATATCGACGCTCGCGATGAGCTAAAAAAAGGGATTGATCAATTGGCAGACGCCGTAAAAGTAACCCTCGGACCCAAAGGTCGCAATGTAATCATTGAGAAAAAATTCGGTGCGCCGCACATCACCAAAGACGGTGTAACTGTGGCGAAAGAAATCGAACTGGCAGAACCATTCCAAAATATGGGCGCCCAAATGGTGAAAGAAGTAGCCTCTAAAACCGGCGACGACGCCGGCGACGGAACAACTACCGCAACCGTATTGGCACAATCGATCGTAGCTGTAGGTCTGAAAAATGTAACTGCCGGAGCAAACCCAATGGATTTGAAACGCGGTATCGACAAAGCCGTAGCAGCCGTTGTGGCAAGCCTCAAAGCACAATCGCAAACCGTAGGCGACGACTACAACAAGATAGAACAAGTAGCCTCTGTGTCGGCAAACAACGACAGCACTATCGGTAAACTGATTGCCGACGCCATGCGCAAAGTGTCCAAAGACGGCGTTATCACTATCGAAGAAGCCAAAGGAACCGACACTACCATCGAAGTAGTAGAAGGAATGCAGTTCGATCGCGGATACCTTTCGCCTTATTTCGTAACCAATACCGAAAAGATGGAAGTCGAAATGGAAAATCCGTTGGTATTGTTGCACGATAAAAAGATTTCTTCGTTGAAAGAAATGCTTCCAATCCTCGAAGCAGCTGTACAAACAAGCCGTCCGTTGTTGATCATTGCCGAAGATGTGGATAGCGAAGCCCTTACTACTTTGGTGGTGAACCGCTTGCGTGCCGGATTAAAAATCTGCGCCGTGAAAGCACCCGGCTTTGGCGACCGCCGCAAAGAAATGCTCGAAGACATTGCCATCCTTACCGGAGGCGTTGTTATCAGCGAAGAAAAAGGCTTGAAACTCGACGCCGCCACCATCGAAATGCTTGGTAAAGCCGAAAAAATAACGGTAAACAAAGACAATACCACCATTGTAAACGGTGCCGGCGCCAAAGATATGATCGCCGCTCGCGTAGGGCAAATCAAAGCACAAATCGAAACAACCACTTCGAGCTACGACAAAGAGAAACTGCAAGAGCGCTTGGCTAAATTGGCAGGCGGTGTAGCAGTGCTTTATGTCGGTGCCGCTTCCGAAGTAGAAATGAAAGAGAAAAAAGACCGTGTGGATGATGCCCTTTGCGCTACCCGTGCCGCTATCGAAGAAGGAACCGTTCCGGGCGGAGGTGTGGCTTATATCCGCGCTATCGCTGCGTTGGAAAACCTTAAAGGCGACAACGAAGACGAAACAACCGGTATCGAAATCGTGAAACGCGCTATCGAAGAACCCCTTCGTCAAATCGTGGCCAATGCAGGTAAAGAAGGCGCCGTTATCGTACAAAAAGTAAAAGAAGGCAAAGACGACTTTGGTTACAATGCCCGCACTGATGTGTACGAAAACTTCTACGCAGCCGGCGTTATCGACCCTGCCAAAGTAGCCCGTGTAGCATTGGAAAATGCAGCATCTATTGCCGGCATGATGCTCACAACCGAGTGTGTCGTAGCCGACAAAAAAGAAGAAAACCCAATGCCGGCAATGCCTCCAATGGGTGGCGGTATGGGCGGCATGATGTAAAAAACATTGAACACATGTAGGAGCTAAAAATTTTTCGCCCACCAAAGAATCCCTTGCAGTCGTTGTAAGGGATTTTTTTTCATCATAAACAAGCCGCGTAGCGGTGACACATAGCGATATTGCGAATTATGTCATCGCTACGCGGTTCTATTTTGTATTTACATTTTATCCGTGGGCTACTTGCTGTAGCAGCAATATGATATATTGGTTGGATATGGCTACTTGCTGTAACAACAAAGCGGTAGATTTGATAAAGATGTGGCTTCGCTGTAGCAGCAAAGTGGTAGATTTGATAAAGATGTGGCTTTGCTGTAACAGCAAAGTGGTAGATTTGATAAAGATGTGGCTTCGCTGTAGCAGCAAAGCGGTAGATTTGATAAAGATATGACTTCGCTGTAGCAGCAAAGTGGTAGATTTGTTGAATATCTGGCTTTGCTGTTGCAACAATGTGATATATTGGTTGGATATGGCTACTTGATGCAAGGCAATGACGATCTTTTTATTAATTTAAGCCTGGTACATGACAACAGTTGCACACTGATACGCCAACCCGCGTATGCGGACGCGCGAGGGATAGCAGCGACACCCCGCAGCGTAGCGAGGAGTATAGCGGATAGCCCGACCCTGCCGACAATTAAACAATTGTTAAACATGAACGGAAAGCGGCAGGGACGCGCCCAAATATTTTTTTGTTATGTACGAATGATATAAAGCAATAAAAGTACGGTCATGTGTTGCTTTAATGGGTCGAAACTATTTACCTCTATTTTCTGAATAAGATTTTAAACATTACCTTTGTAAACTATTAATTTAAAAACATTAACCTCCCCCCAACCCCTCCCAAGGAGGGGAGAACTCTCTTGCAAACAACCTGCTTCCAATATCAGTTCGTTTGTAAATGCCTCTCCCTCCCTTTGGGGGAGGGTTGGGGTGGGGTCTGAATTTTATGGCCGAATCGAATTTTGTTGATTATGTAAAAATATTTTGCCGCTCGGGTAAGGGCGGTCCTGGTTCTACACACTTCCACCGCGAGAAATACATCCCCAAAGGTGGACCTGATGGCGGGGATGGCGGTCGGGGAGGGCATGTAATCCTGCGCGCTAATAAAAACCTGTGGACACTTATCCACCTTAAATATGCCCGGCATATTTTTGCCGGACATGGCGAAGGAGGTAGCCGCAGCCGCAGTTTTGGAAAGGACGGCGAGGATAAGGTGATTGAAGTGCCTGTGGGAACTGTGGCATACGATGGCGAAACGGGCGAGTTTCTTTGCGAACTGGCAGAAGACGGACAGGAGATAATCTTGCTTAAAGGCGGTCGGGGAGGGTTGGGCAACTGGCACTTTCGCAGCTCAACTAACCAAACGCCTCGCTACGCCCAACCCGGCGAACCAATGCAGGAAAGAACCGTTATACTCGAACTCAAAGTGCTTGCCGATGTTGGTCTGGTGGGCTTCCCCAATGCCGGGAAATCTACATTACTGTCGGTTGTTTCGGCAGCAAAGCCGGAGATAGCGAATTATCCCTTCACCACACTTGTTCCTAATTTGGGCATTGTGCCTTACCGCGACAATCGTTCGTTTTGTATGGCCGACATTCCGGGAATTATTGAAGGTGCGCACGAAGGTCGCGGGCTTGGCTTGCGTTTCTTGCGCCACATTGAGCGAAATGCTATTTTGCTGTTCCTTATTCCGGCAGATACTGATAATATTCAAAAAGAATACAATATTTTGCTCAATGAATTGGCGCAATTTAATCCTGAATTATTGGATAAACAACGCATTCTGGCTATTTCGAAAAGCGACATGCTCGACGAAGAACTGATGGCTGAAATGAAAAAGGAATTGCCAACGGACTTAAAAACGATATTTATTTCATCCGTTTCGGGCTTTGGTATTGAGCAATTGAAAGATATTCTTTGGGAAGAAATCAACAAGGAAGAAAACCGCGTAATGACTATTTCTCATCGTCCGATGGAGATAAAACATATTGAAAAAGACCAGGATGAAGAGTATTTTGAAGATGAATTTGAAAGCGATGAAGAGGATGAAGAGATAAATTACGAAGAATTTGATTGGGAAGAGGACGAATAAGTCTATGTACAATTAGACAATTGACCATTTACTATTTTACTAAACCTGATTTATATTGTTTTAAATAGTAAATTGTAAATCGTTAAATAGTAAATATTTTCATGGCAAAAAAAACACAAACATATACCGAAGCATACACCGAGTTGGAGCAAATCCTGTCCGAACTCGAAAGTGCCGATCTGGATATCGACACGCTATCCGAAAAAGTGCAGCGCGCTACCGAACTCATCGGCATTTGCCGCGATAAACTCAAAAAAGTAGACGCCGATATCCAGAAAACAATGGATGAAATTTCTTTATAGACTTAAAGATTTCAGAATAGACTTAGAGATTAAAGACAAAAGAATAAAGACTTAGAATGTGTTCCTTTGTCTTCACTCTTTTGTCTTTGTTCTTTTGTCTATTTTTTGAGATTAAAGACTTTTAGATTGGAGAATAAAGACAACTGTATTTTATGTCTTTCTTCTTATGTCTTTAATCTTATGTCTTTAATCTTTTGTTTTTGTTCTATTGTCTTTGCTCTTTTGTCTTTAATCTATTGTCTTTAATCTATTGTCTTTGTTCTTTTGTCTATTTTTTGAGATTAAAGACTTTTAGATTGGAGAATAAAGACAACTGTATTTTATGTCTTTGTTCTATTGTCTTTGTTCTATTGTCTTTGCTCTTTTGTCTTTGCTCTTTTGTCTTTAATCTTTTGTCTATTTTTTGAGATTAAAGACTTTTAGATTGGAGAATAAAGACAACTGTATTTTATGTCTTTGTTCTTTTGTCTTTGTTCTTTTGTCTTTAATCTTTTGTCTATTTTTTAAGATTAAAGACTTTTAGATTGGAGAATAAAGACGATTGCATTTTTGTCTTTGTTCTATTGTCTTTAATCTATTGTCTTTAATCTATTGTCTATTTTTTGAGATTAAAGACTTTTAGATTGGAGAATAAAGACAACTGTATTTTATGTCTTTGTTCTTTTGTCTTTTGTCTTTAATCTTTATTCTTACATGCAACGAAAAGACCTCGAAATAATGGCTCCCGCAGGCTCGTGGGAAAGCCTTACTGCTGCTATCAAAGCCGGTGCCGATTCTGTATATTTCGGCATTGAGAACCTGAACATGCGTTCGCGTTCGTCAAACAACTTTACTACCGATGATTTGCGCGAGATTGTGCGCATTTGCACCGAAGCCGGCGTAAAAACATATCTTACCATCAACACCGTTATTTATGATAATGATTTATCCTTAATGCGTCATATTGTAGACACGGCGCACGAAAGCGGTGTGTCTGCCATCATTGCTGCCGATGTAGCGGTGATGATGTATGCCCGCACAAAAGGCGTTGAGGTACACCTTTCTACCCAACTCAACATTTCCAATGTGGAGGCTTTGCGGTTTTACGCACAGTTTGCCGATGTAGTAGTGCTTGCCCGCGAGTTGAACATGGAGCAGGTAGCCGAAATCTATCAATATATTATAGATGAAAAAATCACAGGTCCGGGCGGCGAACTGATCCGTATCGAGATGTTTTGCCACGGCGCGCTGTGCATGGCTGTTTCGGGCAAATGTTATTTGAGTTTGCACGAGCGCAACTATTCGGCAAATCGTGGCGGCTGTTTGCAAATATGCCGCCGGGGCTATATTGTGAAAGATAAAGAATCGGACACGGAACTCGAAATCGACAACGAATATATCATGTCGCCTCGCGATCTCAAGACCATTCATTTTATTAATAAGATGATAGATTCCGGTGTGCGGGTGTTCAAGATAGAGGGGCGGGCACGCGCTGCCGAATATGTCAAAACGGTGGTGGAGTGTTACAAAGAGGCGATTGAGAGTTATTTGGACGGTTCGTATACCGAAGATAAGATTAAAGCGTGGGACGCCCGTTTGCGCCGTGTGTTCAATCGTGGTTTTTGGGATGGGTATTATCTCGGGCAGCGATTGGGTGAGTGGAGTCCAAAATATGGATCGGAAGCTACCGTAAAGAAAGTGTATGTAGGCAAATGTACCAACTATTTTGCCAAGTCGGGTGTAGCCGAATTCCTGATAGAAACCCAAGATATCAGCGTGGGCGACGAGTTTGTGATTACCGGACCAACTACCGGAGCTTACGAAGCAACGGCAGAGGAAATCCGTGTGGATTTTAAACCTGTACAAAAAGCCGTGAAAGGTGATATTATCTCCATTGCCGTAACCGAACGCATTCGCCGCAACGACAAGCTATTCAAATGGGTGGATGCTAAATTGGTGAATGACGGACAGTGATTATTTTACCGCAAAGTTTGCAAAGGAAACGCAAAGAACCCTTAGTTTGCAGTTTTAAAAAAATTACAAGGTTAGAATCTTTACTTTTGTTGTAAAAAAAGAAGGGAATTAACCGACTGAAAAGGTAAACTATGCTTTAGTACATGACAAAAATAAATTTTAATGCTTAAATCAATAAAAGTATCGTCATGCGTTGCGGTGAGCTTAGTCGAACTGTCGACCTTGTGGAGGTACTGTGTTAGTTTCCAAATTATTTTTGACGAAAAATTAAAATATTTATCTTTGTATCAGCCAAAGGAAGTCATTGTGCGATTCTTTGTACTGAAGACTATCCTGTGTAGTGGGAACT
>JAVBLE010000074.1:0-36161 GCA_031553685.1 Paludibacteraceae bacterium
CCCCCCTTCACTACAATTGCAAGCAAATATATTTAACAAAAAAACCAATACCAACCCGTAGGTACAAGTCGCGACTTGTCCGATTGATAATTATAAAACACAATAAAATGGAACTTCCCAAACGAAAGCCAATACCTCGATTAAAAGGCTATGATTATTCGCAAGATCATCTGTAGTTTGTAACAGTTTGTGTAGATAATCATTTTTGCTGTCTGGGTGAAATTCATGACCATGAAATGTTTTGTAATTCATTTGGCGAAATAATGAAAAAGCAATGGTTTTGGTTGGCAGAACAATATTCATACATTAAGTTACACGCCTTTATTGTAATGCCAAATCATATTCATGGAATTGTTGAAATTTGTGCAGGCACTGTAGGGACGGGTCGCGACCCGTCTGTTAATTTCAAAGGCGACCCGTCTGTGTTTTCCGATTTGGCGGACAAGTCGCGACTTGTCCCTACGAAGGTCAAACCCCTATCGCAGATAATAGGTGCATACAAAACAACTACATCTAAACAAATTCATTTAGAGGGATTTACTGATTTTAAATGGCAACGCTCTTTTTATGATCATATTATTCGAGATAGCAAATCTTATACAATGATATCCGAATATATAAAAGAAAACCCTCTTCGTTGGAAAGAAGATAAATTTTACAAAACCAGATTAATCCATGAGTGGAAAGCCCATGAATGGGGAAATAATTTTTGGTGATTTCGTAGGGACAGCTCGCGAGCTGTCCGCGTTATCCGATTTAACGGACGGGTCGCGCCCGTCCCTACAAATACAACCCGATACATTTAACCAAAAAACCAACGCCAACCCGTAGGGACAACTCGCGACTTGTCCGCGTTATCCAATTTGATTTGACGGACAAGTTGCTACTTGTCCTTACTATTTTTTTATTTCTATCGAAAATTAATATCTTTGTATCCAAATAACTTGAGGGTAATTTTTTATAAAATTATTTACACATGAATAACAAAGAGTTCCAATCTGCCATTGCAGCCAAATTGAATATCTCGACGGTCGAAGTCGAAGAATTGCAGCAAGCCACAGCAAACGCATTGTTATCCGAATTTCAATCGGATAATACGATCAATTTGCAAGGCTTTGGCTCGTTCGAAGTGCGCGAAAAAGAAGAACGCACAGTAGTCAATCCCCTCACCAAAGAGCGTTCGGTTGTACCTGCCAAAAAAGCATTGGCATTCAAAGTCAGTGCCGTTTACAAAGAAAAAATTAAAGATATTCCACGCAAATAATCTAAATTCAAAGATTAAAAAACCCAAAAGATTTTTTTAATTGAATTTTTAAATTTTTAAATCTTTGAACTCGAAAATCTCATGAGTAAAAAAATATCAATACAGGAATTAGCTGCAATCATAGCCGAAAGAACCGATAAAACCAAGAAATTGTCGGAAGATTTTTTGCGTGCGTTCCAGTCTGTAATCGAAGAAGGATTGGAAAAAGACGGTTTGGTAAAAATCAAAGGTTTAGGAACCTTTAAGTTAGTGTGGAACGAACCCCGCCGCAGTGTCAATATCCAAACCGGACAAGAATACACCATTCCCGGACATAACAAAGTATCGTTCACACCCGAAAATTCGATAAAAGAATTATTAAATACAACGGTTTCATCGAACGAAACAACCGAGAAATTTGGTGTTGATCCGCTCAAAAAACTCAACGAACAAGCCGAAGAAATCACCGGATTACTTGCTGAGTTGCAAGGCATGAAACAGGACGAAGAACCTAAACAAGAACCGGTAGTTGTGCCTGTAGTTGCCGAAGAAAAACCAAAAGAAGAAGCAGTAGAAATATCTCCGGTAGTTGAATACACACCAAAACCGGTAGAACCCACACCTGTTGCAACTCCGACGCCACAGCCGGCACCGGTCTACACCCCAACACCGATTGTAACGCCGCCAACGAGCACGCCTGCTGCAACAACTTCGACAACCATACCTCCAACTCCAACCAGAGATATTCCGGTAAAAGAAAAACGCCGTTTCCCTTGGAAATGGATTATTCTTATTTTATTGTTACTCTTGATTTTAGGTTGTGCAGCGGTTTGGTATTTTAACCTCTGCCCGAAGGTAACAAAACCTATTGAAGAAAAAATCACGGTATGGATACCCCAAAAAGCAAATGCCGAAGAAAATGCAGAACCTCAAGTGATTACCGTTCGTTCCAACGATACTATTTGGATTGATAAAACAGATACGATAGCCGAAGTTAAAGACAGCATTCAGGTAACGCCGCAACCTGTTGCTGCTTCGCAAAGCTCTATCTTTGACCAAAAGCGCGAGTACAACAATTTTATCACTACTGAAACTATAACAGAAGGCAATACACTGACTCGGGTTGCTTTGAAATATTACGGACACAGGAATTTTTGGGTATATATCTATGAAGCAAATAAAGAGAAAATAGCACATCCGGATAAATTACCTGTCGGGTTCACTGTAAAGATTCCAAAACTTTCGCCCGATTTGATCAATGCCAATAATCCCGAATGTGTAAAATATGCCGGTGAATTGGAGGTAAAATATGCGAATAAGTAACAATAGATAGATAGTATTTTAAAAGGAAAAGGTTTTATGGGTTTCATAAAGCCTTTTTTAATAGTGTACAAAATTTTCATTAACACAACTTAACGCCAAAGCCTGCTTAAAAGGCATTATTTTTGCGTAAAATAATCGATTTTTAAAAAATAAATCATTTCAAACCCCGTTCATTTACCAACGAAAATTAGTAATTTGTAAATAATAAAATTGTAAATTATCAGATATGGATATTCGCGAATTAAACGCCCGCATTGAGCAAAAAAGCCAATTCATCGGTTTGCTGATGATGGGCATGGACAAAACTATTGTAGGGCAAAAACACTTGGTGGAATCGCTGCTTATCGGATTGCTTGCCGATGGGCATGTGCTGCTCGAAGGAGTGCCCGGACTGGCAAAAACTTTGGCTATCAAAACACTGGCGAGCTTGATCGATGCCGATTTCAGCCGCATACAGTTTACGCCCGATTTACTACCTGCCGATGTGATTGGCACCATGATTTACAGCCAAAAAACAGAGGAATTCAGCATTCGCAAAGGACCGGTTTTTGCCAATTTTATTTTGGCAGATGAGATAAACCGTGCGCCGGCAAAAGTGCAAAGTGCGCTGCTCGAAGCTATGCAGGAACGACAAATTTCGATTGGCGACAAAACTTATCCGCTCCCAAAGCCTTTCCTTGTGCTGGCTACCCAAAATCCAATAGAGCAGGAGGGAACTTACCCGCTGCCCGAAGCACAGGTTGATCGTTTTATGCTCAAGGTAGTAATTTCTTATCCGAAACGGGAAGAAGAAAAACTGATTATGCGTCAAAATATGTCGGATAATGCGCCGGAAATCAAACCCGTTCTTCACCCAAATGATATTATCGAAGCTCGAAAAATTGTAAAAGAAGTTTATTTGGACGAAAAAATAGAGAAATATATTGTCGATATTGTTTTTGCCACCCGTTTCCCCGATGAATACGGACTTGGCAGATTAAAAAACCTGATCGCCTTTGGAGCTTCGCCCCGTGCGAGCATTAACCTTGGTTTGGCTTGCCGGGCGTATGCGTTTATCAAGCGGCGCGGGTATGTGGTGCCGGAGGATGTGCGTGCGGTTTGTCATGATGTGCTTCGCCATCGTATCGGATTAAGCTACGAAGCCGAAGCTAATAATGTTACTTCGGAAGAGATTATTAATGATATTTTGAATACGGTACAGGTGCCATAAACATAAATGTTCCGTCATGCTGAACTTGTCTCAGCATCGCAAAAGTCTAATGTGATTGTGGGTCAAGCCCGCAATGACGGTCTGATAGCTAAATGGATACACAAGAATTACTAAAAAAAGTGCGGAAGATTGAGATAAAAACACGCGGTTTATCCAATCATATTTTTGCGGGAGAGTACCATTCGGCTTTTCATGGGCATGGCATGACCTTTGCCGAAGTACGCGAGTACCAATATGGCGATGATGTGCGCGATATCGATTGGAATGTGACGGCTCGCTTCAATCATCCTTTTGTAAAGGTATTTGAGGAAGAACGCGAACTGACGGTAATGTTGTTGGTAGATGTGTCGGGCAGTCGGGATTTTGGTACGGTTCGCCGGACAAAAAAAGAACTGATTACCGAAATGGCGGCTACTATTGCCTTTTCCACCATTCAAAATAATGATAAGATCGGCGTATTATTTTTCTCGAATAAAATAGAAAAATTTATTCCGCCGCAAAAAGGACGCAAGCATGTATTGCATATTATTCGCGAATTGATTGACTTTGAGCCTGAAAGCCGCCAAACGGATATTACCTGCGCCCTGAAATATTTTACCAATGCGATAAAAAAACGCTCGACGGCGTTCCTGATTTCCGATTTTATCGATGGCGATTATGTGGATGCAATAACGATTGCTTCGCGCAAACACGATTTGATTGCCTTGCAGGTGTATGACAGTTTGGAAACCAAAATGCCTGCTGTCGGCTTGATCAAAACAACTGATACCGAAACCGGCAAAGAGCTTTGGGTAGATACTTCGGATGCTCGTGTGCGCGAAATTTTTCGCAACCAATGGAACGAAAGCCAATATAATTTGCAATTATTATTGACCAAAAATAATGTGGACATGGTTTCGATCCGTACCGACGAGGATTATGTAAGATCGCTGATGAAACTGTTCAGGATGAGGGGAGGACGCAAGTGATTGCAGTCCGGAAATTAGTGGCATTATTCGCGTTTTCCTTTATTTACACAGTTTGTTATGGCAAAGCGGATAGTACTTATATCGGGTTTTTTAAAGAAAATTCCGCAGCAAAACTTTATACAGGCAATAAATTTATAACGATGCAGCATCAACCTGCTGACGGAGATAGAATTCGCTACGGACCCGGCACTAAAATTGATTTTGGTATAGGCGCTTCGTGGAATGGTTTAGGAGGAAGTATCTCTTATAGCGTTGGTTTGGAAAACACCGAAAGTCAGACGGTAGATTGGCAGTACCACCATTATCATCGGCATTTTTTCTTCGATGTATACGGACAAAGCTATCATGGATTTTATCAAAACATGAAAGATGAAAATACCGATGATGTTTTCTTTCCAGAGATGAAAGTAGTGCGGTTGGGAGGTTCGTTGCAATATGGATTTAACGGCAATAAATTCTCATTTAGAGCAGCTTTGGGGCACAACGAAAAACAATTGAAATCGGCAGGCAGTTTTTTATTAGGAGCCAATTTTAACTATACCAGAGTAACAATGCCCGAAAGTTTTGCTTCGGAGGAATTCACTTTGCGTCACAATTATTTTGCAGGTCCCATTGCCGGTTATGCCTATACATGGGTTATCAAGAAAGATTATTACATAAGCTTATTAGCCTCTGCCGGCATCAATGTCGGTCTTGACAATTTGAAAAATGAATTTGATGTATATCCGGTATATTTCCCCCGCATTTCGGCAGGATACAATGCCGAAACATGGTCGGTGGCAATGACAGGAATATTTACCAATGTCAATATATCTTATACCGAAAATGGCAGATTGAATTTGGATGCCGGAAGCGCGCAAATCACCTTTATCAAGCGCTTTCATTTTCAGCCACCATTTTGCAAAAAGAAAAAATAATTTAAGAATATGACAAAAAACAATAAAAATAATTTGGGCGCGTCCCCGCCGCATTCCTCTCTTGTATCGCGTCCCGCAAAATGTCGGCGGGGTCGGGCTATCCGCTGTACTCCTCGCTCACATTCCTATTCCGTTGGTAGGGGCGTTGCATGCAACGCCCCTACCACATCCCTATCCGGTTCGCTGCGGGGTGTCGCTCCTATCCCTCGCGCATCCGCCTTGCAGGACGGCTTGGCGTACCGGTTCTCATATTTTTTGTCATGCGCCAAGAAAAAAAGACACAAAAACAAAATAAAATTATAGAAAGATGAATTTAAAACGAACACATTTAATTGTAAGTGCTTTACTTGCAGCCATTTGCATAAATGCACAAGATTATACAGCCGAAGATACGATTGCAGCCATGCGTCAATATCAAAACAAGGAGAAAAAGAACCACCAACGCGAGTTTAGAAACTATTGGGGCACAGAAGGATATTTTGGCATAGGCGGGATAATTGGACCAATCAAAAATAGTGCAGCATCGTTTGACGGGGGCATGAATATGAATTTTGGCTTTAAATTCCGCTATCAGATAAATCCGCATTTTGCACTTGTAGTCCCGATGGAATGGGTGTATGAAGATTATTTTATACGAAACGGGGTAGAAAACGACATTTTCAATATTCCGCCCGAAATACCGCCTTATACCCCTACTTACGAAGAATTTCGTTATTGGGCGTTTGGCGTAGGTTTGGGAGTGCGGTACAATTTCGACAATCGCACTTCGCCTGCCCAATCATATCGTTATGCGCAAACCGGTCAGTATATCGAACTTTTTGCATACGGGCACATCGATTGGGCGCAATATTACGATGTAGCTTTCAACGGCGTGGGCAATGTAGAAAAGACCTTGCGTTATAGCGACTATGCGCTTTATCCCTTTGGCGATGCCGGTTTGCAACTGTCTGTTGGTTGGAATGCATTGAGCATTTGGTCGCGCTACCGGCTGACCGATTGCTTTAACGACCGCTACTCAAATGCCGAATTACCGTCATTTAGTTTGGGGCTTACTTACAATTTGTTTTCTTTCAATAGTCGCCGTTCGGGATATTGATTTATGAAAAATATTTTCCATAAAATAGTATTCATCGGGTTCTTAGTCCCTTCGTTTGCTTTTGCACAAATAAATGTGACAGCCAAAATAGATTCGGCTTCCATTAAAATCGGACAACAAACCGATATCCATTTGGAATTAACACAACCACAAGGAGCAAAAACAAAATTTCCAATCGTAAAAGATTCCTTGCTTTCAGGATTGGAAGTGATTCGTGTTCAACGAGATACCAGCATTTTGCCCGATAAAAAACAACAAATCCGTGCTAAAATAACAGTTACCGCTTTCGATTCGGCAAATTATGTCATTCCGCCCTTCCGCTTTGTAAACGGGAAAGATACATTACTCACAAACGAGTTGTCGCTCAAAGTAATACCTGTTCTGGTAGATACTCTTAAGCAAGGGCTTTACGATGTCAAGCCCATTTACGAATTTGGCACCGATTGGACATTTATTTTTATCATTATTGGAATAATCGCCCTTTTCATCGCGGCTATTGTGTTTTTTATTATTTATTATTTAAAAAAGAAAAAACAAAAGCCGGCGCCGGTTATCGAAGCCCCTGTTGTAGAAATAAAAATTGACCCGAAAGAATGGGCATTAAAAGAATTACAAAGAATACAAGCCGAAAAAATATGGCAACAAGGCAAAGTAAAACAATATTATACCGAAATAACCGAAGTAGTCCGCCAATATATTGAGCAACAAATGAATATAATTGCATTGGAAATGACTTCGGACGAAATTCTGTACAATTTGAAAAAGAAAATAAATGCCGAAGCCTATCATTCGCTCAAAGAACTGCTTACAACAGCCGATTTGGTGAAATTTGCCAAATTTGTACCCAACGAAAATGATTATGAACAGGCATTACGATGGGCATTTGAATTTATTGCCCCCTAAATCCCCTGAAAGGGGACTTTAAGGCAGTGATTAAAATTAGAACTTTAAAAACGCTGTTTGTCATTGCGAGCTTGACCCGCAATCGCCAAATTAGATATTGGGCGATTCTGAATCGAGTTCAGAATGACGGATCGTTTATTGATTTAGAAATTCAAAACAGTTTATAAAAATTCAAAATTTCATTATACATAATAAGAATGCAAAAGTCCCCCTTCGGGGGATTTAGGGGGCTACTATGAGTTTTCAAAATCCAATATATTTCCTACTTTTACTACTACTCATTCCGTTGGTTTGGTGGTATGTAAGGCGGCAACGGCGAACCGAGGTTTCGTTGCACTTTTCCTCGTTGAAACCGTTGGAAAAAGCACCGATTAGTTACAAAATGCGGCTTCGGCATTTGCCATTTGTGCTGCGGATGATTGCTTTTTGCATGTTGGTTGTGGTGTTGGCACGCCCGCAAATACCCGACACTTTGGACAAAAACGCCGAAGGAATTGACATTATCCTTGCGCTCGATGTGTCACAATCGATGTTAGCCGAAGACTTGAAACCCAATCGATTAACAGCCGCTGCCAACCTGTCCATTCAGTTTATCAACGACCGCCCGAACGACAATATCGGTTTGGTAATTTTTTCAGGCGAAAGTTTCACCCAATGCCCGCTCACGCTCGATCATGTGGTATTGACCGATATGTTTAAATCCGTTCAATTCGGCGTGTTGCGCGATGGCACGGCGATTGGCTTGGGTTTGACCAACTCGGTAAGTTGCCTGAAAAACAGTCAGGCAAAGTCCAAAGTAATTATTTTGCTCACCGATGGAGCTAATAATATGGGCGACATTTCGCCCGAACAAGCCGCCGGTTTGGCAGAGAAAATGAATATCCGTGTGTACACTATCGGTGTGGGAACTAAGGGGTTAGCGCCTTTCCCGTTTCAAACCCCCGTAGGTGTTTTTTATGGCAATATACCCGGTGATTTGGATGAACCGCTGTTGAAACAAATTGCCAAAACAACTGGCGGCGCATATTTTCGAGCCACAGGCAATAAACAACTGCAATCCATTTATGCACAGATAGATACACTCGAAAAATCGAAACTGAAAGAGCAACAAGATATTCCGAAAAACGAAATGTATTTGCCGTTTGCTTTGTTGGCAGTGCTTTGCGTGTTGTTGGAATTGATTTTGCGAATGACTATTTTACGCAAAATACCATAGAATAATTTAAAAATAAATTAAAAATTTCATGAGGGCGCGTCCCCGCCATATTCCCATTTCTGTTGTACAGACGCGGCGCGCCGCGTCTCTACTAATGTCGGCGGGGTCGGGCTATCCGCTATATCTTTGCTTACATGTTTATTTCGGTTTAAAATTCATATTTTGTTCGCAAAGGATGTCGCTGCTATCCCTCGCGCGTCCGCCTTTCAGGGCGGGTTAGCGTTTCGGTGTGTAAATTTTGATAGTAACTAAAATAAAAAAGTCTGACTAATTTGCAGTGTCATTGCAAATTAGTCGAAAAAACAAATAGTAAATTGTAAATACTTAAATAGTAAATAATTATATGCGTTTTGCCAGTCCCGAATATTTATATTTGCTGCTCATAATACCGTTTATTATTGGAATATATATTTTTTTCTCCACCCAAAAGAAAAAAAATAAAGCACAATTGGGCGAAACCGAATTGCTCCGGCAAATGATGCCTGGCTATAGCGAATGGCGGCTGCAACTCAAATTTTATCTCATTGTAGTTGCGCTGTTGGTTGCAGTATTGTTGTTGGCGCGTCCGCAGTTTGGCGTAAAATCCGCCACAAAAAAGACACAAGGCGTAGAAGTAATGGTTGCGCTCGATGTATCCAATTCAATGCTGGCGCAAGACATCACGCCCAACCGCTTGCAAGTAGCCAAAAACATTCTCAATTCGTTGAGCAACGACCCGCATGTGGGCAAAATGGGAATAGTCGTTTTTGCCGGCGAGGCATATATGCAACTCCCTCTGACAAGCGATTTGTCATCAGCCAAGATTTTTCAGACCATGATTAGTCCATCGCTCATACCTACACAGGGAACGGCGATTGGCACTGCTATTGATAAATCGGTAAAGTCATTTTCGGATAAAGATGTCAAAGCCGGACGCATAATTTTAGTAATTACCGATGGCGAAAACCATGAAGACGATGCCGTTTCGGCAGCAAAAACCTCGATGAAAGCGGATATTCCAGTTAGCGTTATCGGTATTGGCAATGTGAACGGATCGCCTATTCCCGACTCGCATGGCGGGTATAAAAAAGACCGTTCGGGCGAAACAGTACTCACCAAGCTCAACGAAGAAATGTGTAAGGAAATAGCCACTGCCGGCGCAGGCACTTATATTCATGCCACCAACGCAAATGATGCGATAACCCAAGTCCGGAAATATATCGACAGCATTGCTACTGGTGAAATCGAAGAAAAAGTATATTCGGAGTATGACGACCGTTTTGGATGGTTTGCAGCATTCGCGTTGCTGTTGCTGGTGGGAGAGATATTTATATTTGAAAAGAGACGGAAAAGGAAAGGTTAGATTTCTTGTAAATTTGCATTCAGAATGCAAATTTACAAGAAATATATTTAATCAATTGATAAACAGATTTTTATTCGTATTATTTTTCAAAATAATTTGTTGCAATAATAAAAACTTGTAAATTTGCATTCAGAATGCAAATTTACAAGTTTTATATCTATAGTTATGATTAATAGAATTTTAGAGGATAAAATTTTGCTATTGTCAAAGCAATATCCGGCAATAAATGTTACTGGACCTCGCCAATCGGGCAAAACTACCTTAATTAAGGAAATCTTCCCAAAACATCGTTATTATTCACTCGAAGAACCTGAAGTTCGACTTTTGGCAGAGGGTGACCCTAAAGGATTTTTGCAAGGTATAGGCGAAAAAGTAATTTTGGACGAGGTACAGCATGTCCCCAATTTATTCTCGTATTTGCAGCAACAATTAGATAATAGTACCGAAAATGGGAATGTGATTTTATCTGGTTCGCAAAGTTTTTTGATGAATAATCATATTTCGCAAAGCCTTGCCGGACGGGTGGCAAATATGAAATTACTACCTCTTTCGTGTGCCGAATTAAAATCAGCAAGTATAGACATTAATTCTACTGAAAATCTGATATTTACAGGTTTTTATCCTCGTTTGTATAAAGAAAAAATTCATCCGTTGGATTTTTATCCATATTATATTGAAACCTATTTGCAGCGGGATATTCGACAGTTGAAAAATGTGGGCAATCTCAATTTATTTATGCGTTTTTTGAAATTGTGTGCCGGTCGGGTGGGCAATGTGTTAAATTTATCTTCACTGGCAAATGATGCAGATATTTCGGTAAACACTGCCAAATCGTGGCTTTCGTTGCTCGAAGCAAGTTATATTGTTCATTTTGTGTATCCTTATTCGGGCAATGTGAACAGGCGTTTGATAAAGATGCCCAAACTTTATTTCTATGATACCGGACTGGTTTGTTCGCTTCTAAATATTGAAAAAGAGCAACAAGTAAGCGATTTTTATATGCGAGGGAACTTATTTGAAAATATGATTTTTTCGGAATTAATAAAAAACCGCTTTAATCAAGGGCGGCAAACGCCATTTTATTTTTTACGCGACTCTGCAGGTAATGAAATAGATTGCGTTTTTGAAAAAGCAGATTCATTGGTTTTTATTGAGATAAAGATGTCCAAAACTCTTTCATCGAGCCACTTAAAAGGCATTAATTCTTTTCAGAAAACAATAAAAACCAACCAAACCTCCTATGTTATTTATGATGGAAATGAAGAGTTAGCATATCAAAATGTCAATTTTATTAATTGGCGAAATTTAGATAATTTATTCTTGTAAGTACTTTGTTGTTAGTTTATTGTAAATTTCTTTAAAATAATTTTACCATGTAAATCGAAAATCAAACTTTCGATTTGCATGGTAAAGAGGTGAAAATTATGAAACGATTTTTTATATCCTTAATTACAATTTTGGCATTTCCTCTGTTTCTTTTTGCCCAAAAAGAAAGAAAAGAAGTGAATGAAGGCAACGATTTATACAAGTCGGGCAACT
The DNA here is from genome assembly GCA_031553685.1 of Paludibacteraceae bacterium. Taxonomy (GTDB): domain Bacteria; phylum Bacteroidota; class Bacteroidia; order Bacteroidales; family Paludibacteraceae; genus JAFGVL01. Next base: position 11,758 of record JAVBLE010000074.1, read on the forward strand.
ATGCTGCAGCCGCCAAACAGTACAAGAAAGGAACCGAAAAAAACAATACATCGTTCGAAGCCACCTTCAATTTGGGAAATGCTTACTACAAGCAAGGCAAGTACGACGATGCTTTGGCGCAATACCAGCAGGCGCGGGCGCTGACCCAAGACTCGCTGCGGCAGGCAAAAACCTATCACAATGCCGGTAACGCTCATTATCAGGCAAAAGAATATGATAAAAGTGTAGATGCCTACAAGTCGTCGTTGCGCCTGAACCCGAAGGACGACCAAACGCGCTATAACCTGGCATTGGCACAACAAAAACTAAAACAACAACAACAACAAGATAAAAATCAGCAAGAAAAGCAAGAAATGAGCGACCAAACCGCCAAACAAATGCTCGATAATTTTGACCAGCAACAACAAGAATTGCAACAAAAAATGCAACAAGCCAAACCGCAAACACGCCAAGTTGAAAAGGATTGGTAAATAGCTTCATTTGAAATGGAAATTATTATTCATTAGTCTTAGTACATGACAAAAATTAAATAAACAAAACAAAATCAATAGAAGCATTGTCATTGCGGGCTTGACCCGCAATCTCAGAAGACCTATTAATGCTGCTTTTGCGATGTCTCCGCGACACTCCTCGTGCCTCGTCGTTTTGGTCGACATGACGATGCTTCTATTGATTTAGCATAAAAATTTGTTTTTTGTCATGCACTAAATTCATTAGAAATAAAAACTTTTTATGTTAAAGAAAAAATATAATCGCATGCAAAAAAATATTGTTTTCATCGGCATATTTACACTATTTACAATAGCAGTAAATGCCGTTTCATTTACCGCTTCGGCGCCCAAAGAAGTGGGAGTGGGGCAACAATTTCAACTCACCTATACCACCGATGCAATGGCGGCTCACGACATCCGTGTTCCCGAAATGGATAACTTCCGCACACTGGCAAACTACGAAAGCCGGAATCAAAGTGTCTCGCTTGTCAATGGCAAAGCAACCGCCACAGGTACAATATCTTATACCTATACATTATCTGCTGCGAAAGAAGGGCAGTTTACCATTCCGGCAGCAAGTATAACCGTTGGGGGAAAGAAAATAAGTTCAAATACTGTAAATATAACTGTAAAAAAAGGCGTTGCAAAACCTGTTCAACCAAATACGGTGGTAAAGCAACAAAATATTACCGCCAATAATTTATTTCTGAGAGCCATTCCTTCGTGTGTCAAGCTGTATGAGCACGATTATCTGTTGCTTACTTATAAGCTCTATTCGGCAGTCGATCTGGTAAGCGTATCCGGACAGAAATTGCCTGCTTTCAACGATTTTTTGACGCAAGAAACCAAAGAATCGAATACCGGACAAGTAAGTGTGGAAACATACAACGGCGAACAATATAACACGGTAATACTTTATCAAACAGTGCTTTATCCGCAAAAACCGGGAGTGCTGAAAATAGGTAAAGCTTCGTTCGACCCTGTTGTGCGAGTATATAACGAAGGGCAGATGCAAAGCGTTTTTGACGATCCGTTTCAAAATGTAAAGAAGACCCTCACGACACCCGAAATTACTTTGACGGTAGAAAAGTTACCCGACGGGAAACCCGCCGATTTCTCCGGTATGGTAGGCGATTTTACTATAAAAAGTTCCATTTCATCCATCAAACTGCAAGCCAACGAACCCATTACACTCAAATATACCATTTCGGGCGGTGGCGATATGAAAATGCTACCCAATCCGAAAATCAATTTTCCAACAGAAATAGAAGCATACGACCCTAAAGTAGATGTTTTGTACAACGCTCAAGGTGAAGATATTAATAGCACAAAAACGCTCGAATATTTGGTAATTCCGCGTAAGGAAGGCGATTTCACCATTCCAGCCGTAGTTTTGAATTATTTTGATACCAAAACAAATTCGTACAAAGAACTCCGTTCTGACGAATATGAAATCAGTGTATCGGGTGTAGCCGAAAGTGCCGATGAAAACAACAATAATTTGCAATCGACAAATGGAAAATCGGTTTCAAAAACAAATCTTACTCAATATTTGCCTTATGCAATAGCCTTGTTTCTAGTTATTTTGGCAATTATATTATTTATTTTTTATAAAAAGAAAAATAAAAAACCGCTCGACAAAAACACAGTTCTTTACAACCAAACAATGGAGCAACTCACAGTAGCCAAGCAACATTTGCAAACCAATGATAAAGAAGCATTTCACAACGAAATGTTGAAAATTCTTTGGAATTATTTAAGCCAAAAACTCTCCATTCCATTGGCAACATTGACCAAAGAAAATGTAAAAGAAACACTTGAAAACAAATCCGTTAGCAGCGAAACGATAACCGAAGTCATGAATATCTGGAACCAATGCGAGTTTGCGCGCTATGCACCAACCTCCGATGCACAAGCCATGGACGAATTATATGAGCAAATGCGGAAAATTATCACTATCTTGCATCAGAAAATCTGAAAATCATGTGGGAAGTAATCATCATTGGGCTAATTTCGGGAGGTGCCATTCTTATCGGAGCGTTGCTTGGGTTGTATCTCAAAATCGGACATAAAACTATTGCCACAGTCATGGCATTTGGAGCCGGTGTGCTGATTTCTGCCCTTTCTATCGACTTAATGAACGATGGTTTTGAGCAAGCGCAAAGCCCGATAGTGATGGGTTTAGCATTTTTAGGCGGAGCATTGGTATTCGTTGTGGGTGATTATTTTATCGACAATGCCGGCGGACTTTTTCGCCGTCACTCGCACGGTATGGCCATGCGCGAACAAAACAAAGTGCCCGACGACACATCAGGAACAGCTATTTTGCTTGGTACGCTGCTCGATGGCATTCCCGAGTCGTTTGTGGTTGGGGCTTCGGTAGCTTCCATAGCAGGAGGCGAAGCAGCCGGTTTTGTATTTATTGCCGCGGTGTTTCTGAGCAACTTACCCGAAGGCATGTCTGGCACAATCGGCATGAAAATGGCAGGCATGCCTACTCGCAAAATCATGCTCTTATGGACAACAACCCTTTTAGTGACAGTGCTATCGGCTATTGGCGGTTATGTCTTTTTAGGGCAGGCATCAGCCGTGGTCAATTCCGCCATTATGGCATTTGCATCGGGTGCTATCCTTGCCATGCTTTGTGACACCATGATTCCCGAAGCCTTTAAATTTGGTGGACGGTTTGTAGCGTTGGTAACGGTCTTAGGTTTCTTGACGGCTTTTATGTTGAGCAAGTTGTTTTAATGTTGAGATTATATTTTCAAAAAATCTTCCACATATTTTTCAATGGCTTCGGGCTTTTTGGCAGGACCAAAGCGTTTTATTTTTTTGCCATCGCGGGAAATTAAGAATTTTGTGAAATTCCATTTGATTTTTGAGCCGAATAGCCCACTTGCTTCGTTTTTCAAGTATTTGTATAATGGAGCGGCATTATCACCGTTTACTTCAATTTTTTTCATTAATGGGAAGGTTACGCCGAAATTTATTTCGCAAAATGAGGCGATTTCTTCGTCGCTACCCGGTTCTTGATGTGCAAACTGGTCGCATGGGAAGCCGATAATGACCAATCCTTGCGCTTGATATTTTTTATACATAGCTTCAAGACCTTTGTATTGAGGTGTGAAACCGCATTTGCTGGCAGTATTTACAATCAACAGGACTTTTCCTTCCAATTGTTTGAAATCAAAATCTTTGCCTTTGTTGTCTTTGACTGTGAAGTCGTAAATAGATGTTTTCATATATTTATTATTTGGAATTGCTAAAAAAGTATAGATATTTATATAACTTTAATCAAAGATTTTAGAAATTTTCCACTAAAGTTATCTTGAACTTAAACAAATAAACAAGCGAAAACTATTTCTCCATCATAGTCCTATCCACGCCAAACTGTTCTTTTGACACATGCGTTCCGGCAGGCTCTACATGCACTACAATGTCATAAATATTTTCGATGGATTCGCGAATGCTGTTTTCGACAGCTTCGGCAATGTTATGCGCTTCTTTGAGTGATATATTACCATCAGTTTCGATATCGAGCGAAATTACATACATGCCTCCTGTCTGACGAATGCGCACGCGGTGCGGGTTTTGCGCCCCTTCTACCCGGTCTATCGCTTCAAACAGTTGGTTGTAAACGGATGTGTCTTTTACACCATCCATCAGTTCTACATTGGAGTCCATAAATATATCAATGGACGATTTGATGATAAAGAAGCTCACAATCATACCGGTAATGGCGTCGAGTATCGGCATTTTCAATATAAAAGTAAATGCCAAACCTACCAAAACCGCCGTTGAAATCAGCACATCGTTGCGCATATTGATAGCGTTTGCTTTGAGCATGGAGCTGTTTATCTTTTTCCCCTGACGGAATTGATACCACGCCAACCCCAATTTACCAATAATAGAAAACAGGGTTACATAAATGGCAATCATCGCAGGCAACTCTTTTTCTCCGCCCGAAATTATCGCTTTCACCGACGAAATCAACATCTGCACACCGGCGTAAAATATTACCAGCGAAAGGATTTTAGTGGCAATCCCTTCGGCTTTTTCGTATCCGAACACATACTTTTGGTCGGGCGGGCGGTGCATAATCTTCGCCGTATAAATCATCACGATGGAAATTACGACATCGGTAGCCGAGTCGATACCGTCGCCAAGCACTGCCAAACTGCCCGAGAACAAACCTATCCCGATTTTAGCCGCCGAAAGCAGCGTATTGCCAATCGTGCTTACCCACGAGGCTCTGATAAGTGTTTTTTCTTTTTGGGGTTGATTCATTTTTCAGTCAATATTCACAAAATCTTTCTTTGTGGTAAAAATAATAAATTTATAGCTTCCTGACCTAAATAATCACTATTTTTGTGTGGAATAAATTGTAAATGGTAAATAGTTTAATTGTAAATAATCATTATGTCAAAACGATGTGAAAGTTGCGGAATGCCTATGAGTAAGGATCCGCAAGGCGGCGGCACCAACGCCGACGGAACAAAAAACGAGCAATATTGCAGTTATTGCTATCTGGACGGCAAATTCACCTTCGAAGGTACAGTGAAAGACTTTCAGGAATTTTGCCGCAAAATGATGATTGAAAGCGGCATGAGTAAATTTACCTCATGGCTCTTCACGCGAGGCATGAGCCGGTTACCCCGATGGAAAAATACTAAATAATACAAAACAGGTTGTCCGACAATGGGCAACCTGTTTTTGTTTTTTTACTTCGCATAAACATATTTAAGGAAAAGAATATAATTATTTCATTATCTTTGTTTTAGATAAATTTATGTTTCATCTAAAAAAATTAAAGCCATGAGAACGAAAACTATTTTTAAAATACTGTTTGCAGGCTTCTTCCTTATGGGAATTTGGACATGCTCCCATGCCCACGAACCTGCTACTTCTACGCATTATACACACGACCAAGTGGAGCAAATGCTAAACACACACCACACCTCGCACCACACCGACAACGCGTATCCTCCTGCCTCTGTGCAGCAAAAACTCCTTGCCGATTTTCCCAAAGCAAAAGATATTGATTGGGAAACCAGCGGCAGTGTTTACGAAGCCGATTTTGAATTGTCAAATACCGATTACAAAGCGTATTATGACGCGCAAGGCAACTTGTTAATGTACAGCATTGACATTAGCCGCTCGCAAGTGCCCGAAGCAGTAAAAACGGCTGTCAAAACCAAATATCCAAATTACCGCATAGATGACGCCGACAAAATTATACAAGGCACCCAAACTTTCTATAAGCTGGAACTCGAGCAGGGCGAAATGGAAATAAAAGCTGTATTTAAAACGGATGGTAGCTTTGTGAAATAGAAAAAAGATAGGGTCGCAGCGATTTGTGGCTCTATCTTTTTGAATTGAACAAAGATATTGCTTTTTATGTTTTTATTAAAATTACTTTTTCATTATCTTTGCCCCTGATGAAAAAACTTTTGGCAATCATATTATCCTTTTACACACTGGCATTGGTAGCAAGTCCGTGTGTAGATTTTGTGAGCGAAAAAGCCGCTTGCCAAAAGGAAGTATCTATTGCCCAGAACGAACATCAGCACGACAACGACACGGAAGACCATTGTTCGCCTTTCTGCGCCTGCGCTTGCTGTTCGACACAAGTGGTACAAGCCGAATTTACTTATACCGACCAGATATATACAATATCATATCAAACCTCGTTCGAAAACCCTTCCGGACATCTTCCTTCGGTGTATAGCACCATTTTTCAACCACCAATTTAGTAGGGTATAAATCCCATCCCACAAAGCCACTAAGAACACTAAGAAATTCATAGACTTATTTATTTGCAGATTTATATATTTGTCAATAAATACTTTTGTGTACTTTGTGTCTTTGCGGGCAAAAAATTATTTTCTTGTTAAAAATCATTATTAATTCATTGACAATAAACCGATAGACAATTTGTCTACTTGTCTATTATCTATTGTCTACTTGTCAACTATTTTATGATTGAACGCATTATAAAATTCTCCATAAAAAATAAATTTATTGTAGGGTTGTTTGTGTTGGCATTGGTTGGTTGGGGCGTGTTTTCGCTTACCCGCTTGCCTGTTGACGCCATTCCCGATATTACAAACAACCAGGTACAAATAATCGCCATTGCTCCGTCGTTGGCGGTAGAAGAAGTAGAAGCTTCTATTACAGCACCTATCGAGGTAGCTGTTTCCAATATTCCCGATTTGGTGGAGTTGCGCTCCATTTCGCGCCTCGGGCTGGCAGTTATCACGGTTGTTTTCGATGACGATGTAGATGTCTACTGGGCACGGCAGCAACTCTCCGAGCGGCTGCGCGAAGCCGAAGAGCAAATCCCGCCGGGTTTGGCTAACATTGAACTCGCGCCTGTTTCTACCGGTTTGGGCGAGATTTACCAATATCGCCTTGCTGTTGAAAAAGGCTATGAAGATAAATTTTCGCCGATGGAACTGCGCACGCTGCAAGACTGGGTGGTGCGCCGCGAAATGCTGGGCACTAAGGGTGTAGCAGAAATCAACAGTTATGGTGGTTTCGTAAAACAATTCGAAGTAGCCGTAAATCCCGAACAACTGCGGGCTATGAATATTTCACTAAAAGATATTTTTGAAGCCTTGGAGAAAAATAACGAAAACACCGGAAGCGCCTATATCGACAAAACGCCGAATGCTTACTTTATCCGTGGTATCGGCTTGGTGAAAGATTTGGATGATATAGGCAGAATTGCCGTAAAGAATACGAACGGAATACCTGTACTGATACGCGACATTGCCACCGTGCAATATGGCAATGCCACACGCTATGGCGCTTTGGTGATAGACAGTACCGAAGCCGTAGGCGGCGTGGTAATGATGTTAAAAGGGGCTAATGCCAACGAGGTAGTTAAGAATGTGGAAGAGCGCATGGTTTCTATTCAAAAATCTTTGCCCGAAGGTGTAACTATTGAGCCGTTCCTGAACCGTTCCGACCTCGTCGGGCGCGCCATTGGCACAGTATCCAAAAACTTGATTGAAGGAGCACTTATTGTTATTTTCATTCTTGTGCTGATGTTGGGCAATTGGCGGGCAGGCTTGATTGTGGCGTCGGTTATCCCGCTTTCCATGCTGTTTGCCATTTCGATAATGCGGCTCTTTGGCGTGTCGGGCAACCTGATGAGCTTGGGGGCTATTGACTTCGGATTGATTGTGGATGGCGCGGTAATCATTGTAGAAAGCGTGGTACACCGCATTACACGAAGTAGAGACGCAATGCATTGCGTCTGTACAAAGCGCCTCACCCAAAAGCAAATGGACGAACAGGTATTCGAGGCTTCGTCGCGCATACGAACAGCAGCTTCGTTTGGCGAAATCATCATCCTGATAGTATACATGCCCATTTTGTTCCTTAGTGGTATCGAAGGAAAAATGTTTATACCGATGGCGCAGGTTGTTTGTTTTGCTATTGCAGGAGCGTTTATCCTTTCGCTTACTTATGTGCCGATGGTTTCAGCATTATTTTTAAGTAAAAATATAGAACACAAGCGCAATTTCTCCGATCGCCTTATTGATAAATTGCATAAGTGGTTTGAGCCTTTCCTGCTTTTAGCTTTAAAGAATAAAATGAAAGTAATGGTAACTGCCGTTGTGTTGTTTGTGGCAAGTTTGGTTGGGTTCAATTATTTAGGGGGAGAATTTATCCCGCAACTCGAAGAAGGCGATTTGGCAGCAGGTGTAATGACATTGCAAGGTGGCTCATTGAATCATACTATTGAAACAGTGAAAAAAGCCAATAAGATTCTGTTGGAAAATTTCCCCGAAGTAAAACATGCTATTTGTAAGATTGGAGCGGGAGAAATCCCTACCGACCCGACACCGATGGAAACGGGCGATTATATTATCACCCTAAAAGATAAAAGCGAATGGACAAGTGCCAAAACGCGTGAAGAATTAGTCGCCAAAATGGAAGAGAAATTGGCGGTATTAGCAGGCGTTAAATTCGAATTCCAGCAGCCAATACAAATGCGTTTCAACGAGTTACTTTCAGGTGCCAAACAAGATATTGCCGTGAAAATATTTGGTGATAATTTTACTGTTTTGAGTGAAAAAGCAGCGCGTGTGGAGCAAATTATCCAACAAGTGGAAGGAGTGGAAGATATTAATGTAGAGAAAGTAACCGGATTGGCACAAGTACAAGTGGAATACAACCGTGCACGATTGGCGCAATACGGCATTTCCATAGCCGATGTCAACGAAGTGCTTCGCACAGCCTTTGCAGGTAGCGAAGCCGGTACTGTTTTCGAGGAAGAAAAACGCTTCGACCTTGTGGTGCGGTTGGATAAAGACTACCGTCACAATATGGAAGATATTAGTAGCCTGCCTGTTCCGTTGCCTAATGGTGGATTAATTCCTTTGGAACAAGTAGCGGAAGTGGCTATAAAAACAGGTCCTGCACAAGTATCGCGTGAAGACACCAAACGCCGTATCACTATCGGCTTTAATGTGCGTGGGCGCGATGTACAAAGCGTAATCAATGAAGTGAATAAAAAAATAGAAGCACAAGTACCGCTACCTACAGGCTATTATGTGGCTTACGGTGGAGAGTTTAAAAATCTCGAAGCGGCTAAAAATCGTTTAGCTGTTGCTGTTCCGGTAGCTTTGGCATTGATATTTGTGTTGTTGTATTTTGCTTTCGGCTCAGCTCGTCAGGCATTGCTTATCTATTCGGCAGTTCCGCTAGCTGCCATAGGAGGTGTAGCAGCCTTGTGGTTGCGTGGTATGAATTTCTCTATCTCAGCAGGCGTGGGCTTTATTGCTTTGTTTGGTATCGCTGTGCTCAACGGTATTGTGCTGATTGCCGAATTCAACCGATTGAAAAAAGAAGGCGTTAACGATATTTACCAACGGGTAATCAAAGGCATTCGTACGCGTTTCCGTCCGGTATTGATGACGGCGGCTGTGGCTTCGCTCGGGTTTTTGCCTATGGCACTATCCACTTCTGCCGGAGCCGAAGTTCAAAAGCCACTTGCAACTGTTGTTATTGGTGGGTTGGTTACGGCTACATTGCTTACCTTGGTGGTTCTGCCGGTGATTTATGTGGTATTTTCAAAGAAGAAGAAAGAATAAGATTTATAACATCAAAAAATCCCAATATTCTTTTGGAGTTGCAATTTTGGTGTTTTTATAATGAGAAAGAGTAAAATCGCAGAAATTACCGGTAATAAGGTAATCGGCTTGGCTTTCATCAGCCAATTCCAACAATTTATTATCAGAAGGGTCTTTGATTATATCTAATTTAATTTACAGATTTAACTTCTTTCGTGATTTCGTCCATTGACATCGAAGACAAGTTGTATTTTTTAGCTAAAGCAACAGACTTTTTCAACGCCTGTTTAGCTAAATATTTTTCGATTAATTCCGAAAATTCCGAAAATGACCAATTTTCTTTAGATAAACCAATAGATTGGTATTCGAAATCGGATATAGAAATGTTTATTGTTCTCATAACTTCATTTTTATTTATACAAAAGTAATAATAAAATCAATTTGAATAAAATATGCAAAAACTTAAAATTATTATTTCGTTGCTATTACTATACAGTACAGTAAATAGTTACGCTCAAAAACAAACCATTACGCTTCCACAAGCTATTAAAATAGCGTTGGATAGCAACTTGTATATGCGCTCGGCAAACTATAACATTGAAGCTCAAAAAGCCCTGAAATCAAGTGCCTGGGATATTGACAAAACAAGCGTAGAAGTAGAATACGGGCAAATGAACTCTGTCGAAAAGGACAATAGCATTACCGTTTCGCAAGGATTTGCCTTCCCGACAGTATATGCGTATCAAAATAAGCTGGCTGCCGCAAAAGTAAAGGGTAGCGAGCATGAGAAACAAAGCACCGAACGGCAAATTACCGGACAAGTACAGCAAGTGTATTGCGAACTAAGTTATTTGTACTCCAAAATGCGCCTGTTGCAATATCAGGACAGTTTGCTGGCAGGCTTTGTGCGTGCCGCCGATTTGCGGTTAAAAGCCGGCGAAACCAATGGTTTGGAGCTTATTACAGCCCGTTCGCAACGCATGGAAGTAAGCAATATGCTTCGGCAGGCTCGTTTGGAGATGAGTACGCAATACCGGCAATTACAGCAGTTGCTCAACACAAGCAAGGAACTCCAAATTGCAGATACAGCACTTGTTCAATTCGATTTTTTACCCAAAGAAAAAATTGATTTAAGTGCAAATCCTAATTTAAAACAAATACAGCAACAAGCAGATATTGCTGCTTTGGAACAAAAACTGGAGCGCAATCGCCTGTTGCCCGATTTGAGTATCGGTTACTTTAACCAAACCATGATTGGCAATGAAAACCCAAACAATTCTTCGGGAAGATATTCGGGTATTAAAGCAGGAATTGCGATACCAATTTGGTTTGCTCCTCAAACGGCAAAGATAAAAGCAGCCCGTATCAATCGCGATAAAGCCCAAAATGACGCACAAGCGTATGCAAAATCGCTCGAAAACCAATACAATGCTTTAATGGACGAATATCGGGGAAAATTGGAAAACCTGAATTATTACAAACAACAAGCCTTGCCCGAAGCTAACCTGATTATCGAGCATGCCTCAAAAGCCTATCGTTCGGGGAGTCTCGATTATCAGGACTATGTAATAAACCTAAACCGTTCGTTAACCATTAAGCAAAGCTATTTGGACGCATTGCTGGATTATAATAAAACAGTTATTTCAATCAATTCCATTTCACAATAATATAATATTCAAGATATGAGAAAATACAAGTTTTTAATTTTAGCCTTTATGTTAGGCATATTTGCTTGTTCGGGCAATCAGAAAGACGAACACGGGCACGATAAAGAAACAGCTATCGAAGCCGACGAACACGAACACCTGCCGGAAGATATTGTTGAACTCGATTCAGCACAAATAGCCGTTGCCGGTATCGAACTAGGTAAGGTACAGGAACTATCGCTGAGTGGTGCACTCAAAGTAAACGGAATAATAACCACAGCTTCCGAAAATAATGCAAGTGTTTCAGCTCCGTTAGGCGGGTTTGTGCGTTCTACCTCTCTCTTACCCGGCAATGCTGTAAGCAAAGGGCAAACACTTGCCATTATTGAGAACACTGACTTTATCGACATGCAGCAAAATTACCTCGAAGCCAAAAACCGCCTCGAATTTATGCAAGCCGAGTACAACCGCCACAGCGAACTGTACAAAGAAGATGTATATTCGCAAAAGAACCTACAACAAACTACCGCCGATTACAAAAGCCTGCAAACGCAAGTAAAAGCTTTGGAGCAAAAACTATTGCTTATTGGCATTAATCCGGCAACCTTAACCAATGCTTCCATAAGTGGAAAGGTAGCTTTGCGTTCGCCGATTTCGGGTTATATCAAAACAGTAAATGCCAATGTAGGTAAAGCCGTTTCAAACACCGATGTGTTGTTTGAAATTGTGAATACAGATAACCTGCTACTCGAACTTACCGTATTTGAAAAAGACATGGACAAAGCCCGCGTAGGCAGTAAAATCCGTTTTATGGTAAATAACGAAACCGAGCAACATCAAGCGGTCGTGTATCAAACAGGTAAATCTGTCGGAGAAGATCGCTCGCAAAAAGTATATGCAAAAGTAATAGGCAAATGCCCAAATACTTACCCCGGTATGTATGTAAATGCCTTTATCGAAACCACCAGCGCCAAAGCAAAAGCAGTGCCTAACGAAGCGGTGGTTAATTTCGAAGAGAAGAATTACATTTTTGCTTTTGAGAAAACAAAAGACGAGGAAGGCAAAACCATGACCGAATACCGTATGATACCCGTTCAGGTTGGCATTAGCGACCAAGGTTATACCGAGGTCTTACCCGAAAAAGTTGATTTAAAATCACTGCAAATTGTAATAAAAGGGGCATACAACCTGCTTTCGGCTAAAAAAAATGCAGGGGAAATGAGCTGTTAGAACTAAAAACGCGGGTTTTGAAATCCGCGTTTTTTTTCAACTTGAATATTTGAAGATAAATAAAATCATGAATGTTTGTAAAATATAATTAAAAATTATTTTATGAAAAAATAAATAAGTTATTGATTTTTAGAATTTAAAGATTATCGCATTCTGATTTTGCGTATATATTTTAATAAATTCGTTTTATTTTTGGACTTAAATGATTACTTTCGTTGTTATCAACAAAATGAAAATTCCGAATTACAAATATTCTGTAAAAAGACTATTTATTTTGCTGAGTGTCTTGTAAACTTTAATTTATGAATTTGTGAAACTTAAATGAAAGGATATGGATATTGAACCAAATAATACAAAACAAGATACTTTGTCTAAAATCACAAAAGACAGGCAAAGAACAAATCTTTTTAAAGAAATTGAACACAAATTTATTGTTTTCCTGGTTGAGCGCTTGCCGTCTTGGATAACTTCCGACATGCTTACCGGCATAGGACTTTTCGGTAGTTTAATCACAGGAGGAAGTTTTATATTGGCAGCTTATGTCAATCGCTATTTGTTGTTATTAGGTATTCTGGGATTCATTATCAATTGGTTTGGCGATTCGTTGGATGGGCGGTTGGCTTATTACCGCAACAAACCACGCAAATGGTATGGTTTTTCTCTTGATTTAAGTGTGGATTGGATAGCCATAATCATGATAGGCTTAGGATTTATGATTTATGCCGATGGAAACCTGAAATTGCTTGGTTTCGGATTTACCGTTTTATATGGCTTTGCTATGATCATGACCCTTTTACGGTATAAATTTACTGACAAGTATTCAATCGATTCAGGTCTGTTTGGTCCCACCGAAGTAAGGATTATTATTTCGTTAGTACTAATTCTTGAAATTCTTTTGGAAGATTCTATTCTATACTCAGGAGCAGTTATTTGTATCGCACTTTTAATAATTGATATTATTGACTTTATAAAGCTATTAAAAATAGCTGATGAAAAAGACAAACAGGAAAAACAAGAACGAGAATTGCATGGAAAACAATAACTCAATAATAACAAAAGCTCAAATTTTCGTTAAAGCCCAATTTTCAGCCTTTCTGGGAGCTACATCGGATTACCTTATAATGATTCTTCTCACCGAGTTTTTGGGAGTGTATTATATGGTATCTATCACCATTGGCTGTGTGGTAGGCTCTGTAATCAATTTTTCGATAAATAAATTATGGGCTTTTCGTTCTAAAGATTTGGCATACAGGCGGTCGTTGATACAACAGCTTTGGCGTTTTGGGTTTGTGGTTGTCAGCGGTATTCTGCTCAAATTATCAGGCACTTGGCTGATTACAACATTTGTTTTTGAAAATGAAAGTTATTATTGGATAAGCCGTTTGATAGCAGACGGAATTGTTTCAGCATGTTATACCTTTACCATGCAACATTATTGGGTGTTTGCCAAAAATACAACTGAATATGATGACGAATCGGCATAAACACAGAAAAATGCGCCAATAGATTAATCTACCGGCGCATTCTTTTTAGTTTTTAAATACTAACTTTTCTCCTTCTACATCCACCACAATCGGTTTGTCCTTATTCACAGTTTCGGCAATTAATTGCTTGGAAAGTTCGTTAAGAACGGTGCGTTGGATTACGCGTTTCACAGGTCGTGCACCGAATTGAGGATCGAAACCTTGCGCAGCAATCATAGCCAAAGCAGTATCTGTAACTTGCAGTGTTACACCATTTTCAGCAAGCATTTTTTCAACACCTTTTAATTGTAAATTTACAATTTGCTTAATCTCTTCGTTATTAAGCGGCGTAAACATGATTAGTTCGTCAATACGGTTCAAAAACTCAGGGCGAATAGTTTGTTTTAGTAGTTCAAACACTTCATTTTTAGTTTTTTCTATAATAGCCTCCCGTTCGTCATTGCGGACTTGATCCGCAATCTTTTTTCCGTTCTTGGGATTCTGACTTTCGTCAGAATGACGATCTGGCTTAAGAGCGGCAAAATTTTCGCGTATCAGGTTAGAACCCAAATTCGAAGTCATTATTATAATCGTATTTTTAAAATTTACCATACGACCCTTGTTATCGGTCAATCGACCATCATCCAGCACTTGTAATAGGATATTGAAAACATCGGGATGTGCTTTCTCAATCTCGTCGAAAAGAACCACCGAATATGGTTTTTGTCGTACAGCCTGCGTCAATTGTCCGCCTTCATCATAACCCACATATCCCGGAGGCGCACCAATCAGGCGAGATACACTGAACTTTTCCTGATATTCGGACATATCAATACGGGTCATCATGTTTTCATCATCGAACAAAAATTCTGCAAGCGCCTTTGCCAACTCCGTTTTACCAACGCCGGTTGTCCCCAGAAAAATAAATGAGCCAATAGGTCGCTTCGGGTCTTGCAATCCGGCACGCGAGCGACGAATCGCATCCGAAATAGCCGAAATAGCTTCGTCCTGACCTATCACGCGTTTATGCAATTCGGCTTCGAGGTTCAGCAACTTGTCTTTTTCGCTTTGCACCATTTTATTTACCGGAATACCCGTCCAGCGCGAAACAATATCGGCAATATCTTCGCTATCAACTTCTTCTTTAATCATTGGGTGTTCGGCTTGTAAAGCATGAAGTTCCTTTTGCAATTCGTCTATTTTAGTCTGCGCTTCTTTTATTTTTCCATAACGAATTTCGGCTACCTTTCCGTAATCGCCTTCTCGTTCGGCTTTGTCGGCTTCAAATTTATAGTTTTCAATATCTATTTTTTGTTGTTGGATATTGTTTATCAACGCCTTTTCAGCACTCCACTTGCTGTGCAAATCTTTGGCAGACTCTTGTAAATCGGCAATTTTTTTATTCAAATCTTCTATTTTTTCATCATTATTTTGGTTGCTGAGCGTAGTCGAAGCATCGCGTTTGATTGCCTCGCGTTCAATTTGCAATTGTTTGATATTCCGATCCACTTTATCCAACTCTTCGGGCAAACTGTCTATTTGTATGCGGAGATGTGCCGCCGCTTCGTCCATCAGGTCGATAGCCTTGTCGGGCAAGAAACGGTCGGTTATATACCGGCTCGAAAGTTCGACGGCTGCAATGATTGCATCGTCCTTAATTCGCACTTTGTGATGGTTTTCGTAGCGTTCCTTCAGCCCGCGAAGAATGGAAATTGTACTTGCTTCGTCAGGTTCGTTTACCATCACCTGTTGGAAACGGCGTTCGAGCGCTTTGTCTTTTTCAAAATATTTTTGATATTCGTCCAATGTAGTGGCACCAATAGCCCGCAATTCGCCGCGCGCCAAAGCCGGTTTCAGGATATTGGCAGCGTCCATCGCACCATCACTTTTGCCTGCACCCACCAAAGTATGAATTTCATCTATAAAAAGTATGATTTCGCCTTCGGATTTAATCACCTCGTTTACAACCGATTTCAATCGTTCTTCAAACTCGCCCTTGTATTTGGCTCCGGCAATAAGCGCGCCCATATCGAGCGAAAAAAGTTGCTTGCTTTGCAGGTTTTCGGGCACATCGCCACGCACAATACGATGTGCCAAACCTTCGGCAATAGCTGTTTTTCCGGTGCCAGGCTCGCCTATCAAAATCGGGTTATTCTTTGTACGACGGCTTAATATTTGCAAAACACGCCGTATCTCTTCGTCGCGCCCGATTACGGGGTCGAGTTTACCGCTGCGGGCTTTTTCATTCAGGTTAATTGCGTATTTGCTCAACGATTGGTAGGTGTCTTCCGAACTTTGAGAACTGACTTTTTCGCCTTTGCGAAGTTCGGCAATTGCTGCCCGAAGAGCCTTTTCGGTAGCTCCGGCATCTCTCAACACTTTAGCCACCGAAGTGTTTTCGACCAACAAAGCCAACAGCATTATTTCCAACGAAACAAACTGGTCGCCTTCTTTAGAAGAGAGGTCATTAGCTTTTTGCAATACATTATTGGCTTCGCGCGAAAGGTAAGGTTCTCCTCCTTGCACTTTCGGAAAACCTTTAATCATACTGTCAACAGCCGAGTTGACGGCATTTGGACTTAGTCCCATTTTTTGGAATAAAAACGGAACGACATTCTCGCCTGTTTCTATCACTCCTTTGAGCAAATGAGCAGGTTCAATTTGTTGCTGTCCGGCAGCCTGTACTATTTCAAGCGCCTTTTGTACAGCTTCTTGCGATTTGATTGTGAAATTGTTCAGGTTCATATCTTTATAGTTTTTATTTTTTATTTTAATAAAATTTTATTGCAAAATAATTGCCAAATGAATCTGTGCGTCATATTGTCTAATTTTCCGATTGTACTATGTCATTTTGACATTAAAAATTCTCATAAAACCAAAAATGATACTCATTTGTAGTTTATTTGCCTTAAAGTAATTATTTTTTCTATAAAAACACTATATTTCCAATACATTAACTCTATTTGGCAAATTAATGAATTTTTATTATCTTTGATTGTTTAAATGTAAACAGAATTATCCCTTTTACGATTGTTGTCATTGCGGGCTTGACCCGCAATCGCATAATAACCATTAATTGCTTTATGGGCGATACCGCGTCAAGCGCGGTATGACGAATCCTTTTTTCACAATAGTAAAAGGGATGATTCCGAATATAAATATATAACAGTCTATTTTTTAGACGATTATATATTCTTATACAATTAATATTATATATTTAATTATAATCTATGTTTCAATTATTTCGAAAAGTAAGCAGATATTTGTTCTTCTTACTTTTTTTCATTAATTATTTTACACGCATACAAGCAACTGATAATTATGATATTACTTTAAATTATACTTCTCATAATTCTACCTGCCAATCTAATGGATCAATTTCTGTAAATATAGCAGGAACTGATGCTAATAATCTGATTTCGAAAACTTACAGCCTTTTGGGAGATAACGGCCAAGCTTACAGAGGCAGTAATAACATTTTCAACAATTTGCCCAAAGGGAATTACGATATTTCACTTTCTGCAAAAATAAATAATGAAATTATTACCAGAGACATAACTGTAACCATAGGCGGGAATTATACCATTCCGTCTGCGGATAAGGTTATTGGTTCTTCTTCTGATTTAATTGGCACCCGCCCTACCTTGAATAGTCAAAATACCGGTCGGGTACAATTAGAAATAACCGGCGGAGCTTTCCCATATTCGGTAAAAGTATATAAAGGCAGCACATTGATAAAAACCGAAACATTTACAAGCAATCAGCATAATGGAAACTCGCCGTTATATCCTGATTACAAAGAATATTATAATATAGAAAATCTGGCAGCCGGAGCTTACTCTTTCCTTATTACTGATGCTTGCGGATATACTTTGCCCGCAATAACCGAAACTATAGAAAAAATAATCAATCCATCGGGTGCAAATACCGATTTTTATTGTAATGGTATCATTATGAAGCAAAAAGGCGCTCTTATTGAATTCGATTTATTTTCGGGGCTTCTGGATGATAAATACAAATATGACAACGGAAATATTTGGTGGGAATATTGTTATTCGGTTGATAATGGACCTTTTTGTGCTTGGCAAGATTTTCCGGCAGATGGTATAGTTACAGATCATATACGAGCCAAAAATTGCAATACTTTTGATCAAAAATATGTATTTAAAATACGCTTAAAAGGAAATGCCAATGCAACCTGTAGCTCAACAAACGAATTTAAAGCTACTAAACTTCCTCCTCCATACAACATTTCTACATGGATTGAGCCTGACGCGACAGGTTGTTTACCCAAAGATTCTTTGTACAAAATTTCTTATGCCAACACCATTTATCAATTGCCTTATCATCTTATAGTTACGAATAAAACTCAAAATCAAGTATTGGGTGATGTGGTTTATACGAGCGAAGGCTGGGCATTTAAAGAAACTCTCACAAAAAATTTACTCAAAGATTCTGTCCGAATACAATTAACGGATAATATGGGTTGTAATATTGCAGATACTACTTTGATTTTACCAGAACCACCTTTCGATCCTCCTCCCAAAGTCTCTGCGGTTTTTAACACCATAGAAGATGTTTGTACACCATCCAAGACTTATGATTATTTTCAAATGCAATTGTATAATACCGCTCTGGCTGTAGAATTGTTCGAAAGCCCAACTTCCAATTTTTACAACTTCAAAGCCGAATACAACACAATCAGCAAAAGTTGGACTGTAAATAAAGACAATGCAGCTATACGAACAGACATTATAATTCCCACTACCGGCGATCTTGTTTTTAAAAACTCCACACTACCTAATGGGACTTATAAGTGGCGTATTTTGACTAAATGTGGCAAGTATGACACTATAATTAGTAATACAACTTTTAATCATTATACTTATGAAGTAGAGCATCTAACCTGCATATCGGAAAAAACATGCCAGGGAATGGTGTATTACCCCAAAATAAAAATAATACGAAAATTAAGTGGCATAGAGGTTTCTTATAACAATCCCATATTTTTTAGAATAAAAAGTGGTGTAGCAGGTGGATACAAAATAAGTAACGGGCTTAATGAAGGGAATGCAAATAAAGATTCTATTCTTATCAGTAAGTCGGGAACTTATATTATCGAAACATACACTAAAGAACCACCATATAGTTGTTGGACAGAAACTTACACCATTAATCACAATACATCAAATGTGAGCCTGAAAAACGCCTATGGATATGTGTGCCTTTCGTCCGGCAATGATCCGGCTACAAAATTGGGAAATATTGAGGTCAATATTGATAATTCCACAGGAGTAGCTCCTTATCAATTTGATCTTTACAATCAGGAAAATACCAATGGAAGACTATTGCAAAGCAATAATACAGGAAGATTCAATAATGTTGGCTATACTAATGATGTATATTCGGTAAGAATAACAGATGCCTGTAAAGCCAGTTTTGTTCAAAATGTTACCATGCAAGCAATCGTTCCTGTACATGACACAATACAAGTTTGTACAGGTACTTCGGCATATTTGTATGCCCGGCCAATCGGAATGGGGAATGTAATTACTTACAATTGGACAGGTCCTGATGGATTTACAGCCACAGGCAAAAATATTATTGTTCCCAATATTACGGGCAATTCTCAATATTATCTTAATATGGGTGGTTTAAATTGTATTGTAACAGATACTTTTGAAGTAAAAGGCGTATCACAAATATTAAAAACGGTTAAAGACACAATCTGCATCGGACATAATTATTCCGGCAAAAAATTCAAACCAATATCTACCAACCATTTAAATGTAGGTACATACACCTATACCGACCTTTATAAGTCTGTATTAGGAGGTTGTGATAGCATTGTAACCTTAAAATTGAATATTGTAGATAAATTTGAAACCTCGTTTAGCCGGAGAATTTGTAAAGGAGACAGTTATAATTTTAATGGGAAAAATCTAACACAAAGCAATATTTATTCTGATAATTTTATTTCTGTGGGCGGTTGCGACAGTATTTCTTACCTAAATCTAAAAGTAATTGATATCCCTGAAACCAATCATATAAAGGAAATTTGTCAAGGCAATGATTTCAATTTCAATGGAAAAACGCTTTCTAAAAGTGGAATTTACACAGAAGTTATACCCTCTGTAGCAGGCTGTGACAGTGTTGTAGTGCTCGACCTCACTATCAATCCCCCTATTACCACTGTTTTGTATGATACTATTTATACAGATACCCCATACAATAAAAACGGTATTCATTTACCTGCCCGTAAAACAGTTGGCAATTTCTCCGAAACCTTGAATTTGACGAACGCCAACAACTGCGATAGCATCATTACTTTAAACCTTTATATTCGACGAAATGATATTTTACTTAAAACAATTATAGACCCGACTAGTTTAAAAAATAATATCTTTGCAGCTAATAATTTTGATCCGGAAGACATAACAAACAATAGAGCATTAACAGAATATATTGGCAAATATACCATCACTGTTTTTAATCGCTATGGACAAAAAATTGCCGAAACCGGTCCCGAAGGTTGGGATGGGAAAGCGCATGGAAAAGTAGCCGATGCAGGCGTATATTATTATGTTATAGAATATAAGCAGAGTGGACAACAAAAACAACTGAAAGGATCCATCGAAGTAATTAAAAAATAAAGAGGATTAGTAATTATAGATAAATTTTGAGATTTTCGTCATGCTGAATTTATTTCAGCATCTGCCTAAAATAATAGAGATTACAAGTCAAGCCTGCAATGACAACTCTTCTATTGTAAATAATAACTCTCGGACTCCGAGAAATGCCATCTTTGGTGTAGATAACTACTCTCGGGTTCCGAGAAGTGTCATCTTAAGCGTAGATAACAACTCTCGGGTTCCGAGAAGTGTCATCTTAAGCATAGATAACAACTCTCGGGTTCCGAGATGTATCATCTTAAGTGTAGATAACTATTCTCGGGTTCCGAGATGTATCATTTTAAGCGTAGATTGTACTGCAAGTGCCCGCTGTTTCTTAACGAGGGTTAGCGGCTAAAGCGTTTGAAACGCAAAACCACGATGTTCTTGTTGGGAACCAACGGTCATCGACCAGAGGGAGATAAACGAGGAGTAGCGGAATTTTCTTTTTACAACAGTTTCAAACTGTTTTCATTTTTTAGACATAAGTTGCAGACTTGCACCAAAGGGAGAAGCATTATCATGTTCCGAAAAATTACAATATTGTGATTTTCCGGAACATTTTTATTAAGTACTTATAGCCCCGTCATGTTTTTAACTATATTTGTAAAATATAATTTATATCCATGCCCTTAGTACATGACAAAAATTAAATTTTTATCCTTAAATCAATAAAAACATCGTCATGTCGACCAAAACGACGAGTGGTCACTGAGCGTAGTCGAAGTGGTGCGAGGAGTGTCGTGGAGACATCGCAAAAGCAATATTAGTCAGTCTTTTGCGATTGCGGGTCAAGCCCGCAATGACGACACTTCTATTGCTTTTGTATTGGTTCTTTAATTTTTGTCATGTACTAAGATCCAGGCCATTAATAACTTCAACGAAAAAGATATAACCATGCCATTATTTCAAAATGCTATTCTGAAAAAACACCTGAAAGGAACAGAAGAGAAAATCTCAGACATTTATTTACAATATACAGCGTATTTTCATAATCCCGAAATTCAGGAAAATATTCGTAACAGCAAGGAAGAGCAGTTTCAAGAAGGATTTTTGCGTGAGTTATTTGTGAAAATATTAGGATATACACTCAATCCCGAACCAAACTTTAATCTGATTACAGAAAAGAAAAATGAAACAGACTCAAAGAAAGCCGATGGAGCTATTTTGGTAAATGGTGAAGTAGTAGGCGTTATTGAACTGAAAGATGGCAAAACAACCGACCTGAAACAGGTAGAGCCACAGGCTTTCGGGTACAAAAACCACCATCGGAATGCTTCGTATGTGGTTATCTCAAATTTCGAAAAACTGCGGTTCTACATAGATAATGCTATTGATTTTATCGAGTTCAACCTATTTATGCTCAATCGTGAAGAGTTTGCTTTACTGTGGCTTTGTTTAGATTATCAAAATATTGCCGGCAATCTGCCCAAACAAATCAAAACCGAATCGGTAAGCAGCGAAGACCAGATTACGAAACAGCTTTATAAAGAATATTCGGCATTCAAACGCGCTCTGTTTGACGATTTAACAAAGCTGAATCCCGATTACGATAAACTATCCTTATTCAAGAAATCGCAAAAACTGTTAGATCGCCTGCTTTTTATTCTTTTTGCCGAAGATTGCGGGTTATTGCCGCCCAATTCTATTGTTGAAATAGTCGGGCAATGGGAAACATTGAAAGAAATGGACGCTTACAGTCCGTTGTACGAGCGGCTGAAAAAATATTTCGGTTATATGAATACCGGTTTCAAAGGGCAAAAGCACGATATATTTGCCTACAACGGCGGCTTGTTCAAACCCGATGAGATGCTGGATAATATCCGGATTTCCGACGAAGCGCTTTATCCGCATCTAATGAGCATAAGCCGCTACGATTTTTCGAGCGAAGTGGATGTAAATATTTTGGGGCATATTTTCGAAAACTCGCTCACCGAGATAGAAGAAGTAACCAATGTTTTATTGACAGACGGGTATACTCCCTCGTCCACTTCAAAGCGCAAAAAAGATGGTGTATTCTATACCCCTCGCTACATTACCACTTATATTGTAGAAAATACACTGGGGAAATTATGCGCAGACAAAAAAGCGGAACTCGAAATTGACGAAGCCGAATACTTTGCCGACAAAAAACGACAAATTGCAACAAAGAAAAAACTGGACGAAAAGCTAAAAGACTATCGTGATTGGTTACTTGGGCTTACCATTTGCGACCCTGCTTGCGGTAGTGGAGCTTTCCTGAATGCTGCGCTCGACTTCTTGATGTCCGAACACAAACTGATCGACGAAATGACTGCCAAACTATTGGGCAAAAGTATCGTTTTTCCCGATATCGAAAATGCCATTTTGGAAAATAACCTCTATGGGGTGGATATTAACGAAGAAAGCGTGGAAATTGCCAAGCTTGCCCTTTGGTTGCGTACTGCCAAGCCCAACCGCAAGCTCAACTCGCTCAACGAAAATATCAAATGCGGCAACTCACTTATTTCCGACCCCGAAGTGGCTGGTGATAAAGCATTTGATTGGCACAAAGAATTTCCGCAGGTGTTTACACTTAAAAACAAAAAAGCTTACCACATTACTTGTGCAACACATAACTCGCGTTACTCTCAGCGCATGGCAGACAACCATGTAAAGCTGGGCGAACCTGTATGGTTAAGTCCTGAAGAAGAACTGATCGTAACACAAACCATAGCCCAAATAGCCAAAGACGACAAGCTGAATATAATTGCCTACAATATATGTGGCGACCACATGCATTTGCTACTGGTCTGTGAGGATACTGCAACAATGGAGCATGCTTCATTGCAATTGCATGCTCCAGCGCATGGGAGAATCATACAAAAGCTCAAAAGCATGAGTGCCAGAGCCTGCAACATAGCTATGGGCAGAACAGTGCCCACAGCAGGGACAGGGACACAGGAGCATGCTCCTGTGCCTGTACAGCCTACACAGCACTCTACAACAAGTGAGCATGCTCACTTGCCTCTGCATGCTCACTTGCCTCATACACAGGAGCATGCTCCTGTGCAGAATCATGCTCCTGTGCCACTGCAGAGAGGCACCACACAAAACCACCTGTGGACACAAAAATATGGCTGCACTCCTATTGCTGATGAAGAACATCTGCAAAACACCCTATACTATATACAAAACAACAGAATAAAACATGAACTGCCTGCCAGCAAACAGTTGGAGAAACTTATACAAAGTTTTGTATGCAGCATAGAACAAGCCTTTGCCCCTGAATACAAAGGTGGTTTTGATGTGGTGATTGGGAATCCGCCGTATGTGTTATGCCAGCCATCTAATACAGCCGAAAATGTATTAAATCATTATAAAACATTTGAGGTTGCTAGCTATAAGATAGATTTATTCCATTTGTTTTTTGAGAAAGGAATTAATATTCTTAAAAACATAGGAAGACTTGGCTTTATAACTCCTAACACATACCTAACTAACAAATACATAAAACCATTAAGAGCCTTCATATTAGAAACTACTGATATTTATTCGTTGGTTAATCATGAAGAAAATGTGTTTCCTGATGCAAGTGTGGATGTTGCGACAATCATACTGAATAAAGCAAAAAGAGCCGATAACCATATCTTATTACAGATTGGGAAAAATAATTCTTTTAGTGATGTTTCAATTAAGAAACAGTCAGAATGGCGCGATGATCCAGATTGTCTTTTTAATGTAAAACAAAATATTAGTTTGCCAGTTGATGATTGCATTCCTTTGGGAGAGATCTGTTATTCATATTTTGGAATACAAGCCTTCGACCGGAAGTCTTCAATATCTGAGATAAAGGAAGATG
>JAVBLE010000054.1:0-39272 GCA_031553685.1 Paludibacteraceae bacterium
TATTCGTTCAGTCCATATTCTACTTGGACGGATATAAACCAAACGACTGAAAATTTGGTGATTGAGAACCTGCCGCAAGCGGCTCGCTTCCGCGCTGTGGTAAACGGAGGAAACATAACCGATTATGTCGCTGTGAGTACAACACCGAAGCCGGTTGTGTCGTTTACCGGTTCTACTACAATTTGTGCGGGCAGCACGACTACGCTTTCGCCTACAACGGGTGGCACTTGGGTGAGCAATAACCCGAGTGTGGCTACGGTAACGAATGGGGGTGTGGTAACGGGTGTAAGCAGTGGATCTGTTACCTTTACTTATACGCGCACGGATGGTTGCTCGGCGAGTGTAACGCCGTAAAGGTGCGGGTATTGTAGGGGCGTTGCATGCAACGCCCCTACTGCGTGCCGTTTCATACATTCAAGCCCCCGGTTCGTCCGGATTTTATCGTTGTTGTTTGTTCCGGATGGATTTTGGGGGCTTGGTTTTAAAAGTGGTCAGGGGTTCATTTTGAAATGAAGCCCTGACTTTTTTAATAAACATCAGTTTGATTAATCCAAATTTACACAGAGGAATATTTTTCGTTTGGATAAAAAAATCTTTTTTAGACCTGTTGTTTAACAATTTTTATTGACCAATTCGGTATTGAATAGCTTTTTACTATATCTTTGTTATAATTATTGCACACAAAGAATTTTCATTTTACCTAAATATTTTATCATGAAAAAGTATTTTTTAATTGTTGGGCTTGCATTGTTGGCTTTTGCATGCAACCAAAGCAGCAATACACCGCAAAAAAGCGGTGCCGACCCACTGCCGTCGTGGAACGAGGAGGAGAGTAAAAAAGCAATCGTAGAGTTTGTAACCAACGCGACCAAAGAAGGCGGCGACAAGTTTATCCCTGTCGAAAGCCGTATTGCTGTGTTCGACAATGACGGGACGCTTTGGTGCGAACAGCCGTTGTATTTCGAAATGGTGTTTTCGATGGATGCCACCCAAGCCATTGCTGCAAAAAATACCGAGTTGCAAAAGAAAGCCGAAATCAAAGCCCTTGCTTCGGGCGATAAGGCTACCTTTATGAAATCGGGTGAAAAGGGAATTTTGGAAGCTTTTGCCATCTCGCACACAGCCGTTAGCCCCGACGAGTTTGACAAAATAACACAAGCATGGTTGGACACGGCTGTAAATGCGAAGTTCAATCAAAAATATATCGACCTCACTTACAAGCCGATGGTGGAGTTGTTGCAATATCTGCGCGATAATCAGTTTAAAACTTACATCGTTTCGGGCGGATCGAGCATGTTTATCCGCAATTTCAGCCAAAGGGCTTACGGCATTCCTGCCGAACAGGTAATCGGAACGATGTTCGAGGCTGAATATAATGACGGTAAGATTAGCCTGAAACCGGAAGTTTGGCTCAATAATGACAATGTGGGAAAACCGGAAGGTATTTATAATATTATCGGTAAAAAACCGGTGTTGGCTTTTGGTAATTCGGACGGCGATTTCCAAATGTTGGAATGGACTTCGACCAACAATCCATTGCCGCACCTCTCGTTGCTGCTACACCATACGGACGATGTGCGCGAAGTGGCTTATGATAGCCTTTCGACTATCGGGCGATTGAAACGGGGGTTGACAGAAGGGCAGGCTAAAGGCTGGATTATTGTGGATATGAAAAAAGATTTTAATAAAGTGTTTTCTTACGAAAAATAAATTTAACTTAGCAGTTGAATGAATTTGCTACGCCTCAACAGGTTCATTCTGTTGGGGCGTATTTTTTTCCTTATAAAAATAAAACCTCAAAAACATAATGTCATGAAAGTAGGATTCTTGGGTTTTGGGAAAACCGGAAAAGAGGCTATTTTGCCTTTTTTGTCCGATGCTTCGATTGAAGTGAGTTGGGTTTTGAAAAAGAGCAATGAATACAGGGGAAAGTATGCCTCGTCTTTGCTGCTGACTAATTCGAAGCGCAGGGGACCGATTTTTTCGGAAGAAGATTGGTCGGAAGATTTTGTAAAAAAACATCCGGTAGATGTGGTGGTCGATTTTTCGAACAGCGAAAATATTTGCAAATATGAGATTTTTGCTAAATACAATATCAAAATAGTGTCGGCGGTGTCTAACTACCAGGATGCCGAAAAGGCTATTTTGGATAAAATATCGAAAAAGGTTGCCGTACTGTGGAGTCCGAACATTACGCTGGGGGTGAATTTGCTGATTGCCGTAGCTAAAATAATACAGAACTTTACGCCTGATGCTGATATTCAGGTGATTGAGTCGCACTTTAAAGAAAAGCGCGGTGTGTCGGGCACGGCATTGAAAATTGCCAATGCGTTGAAAATTCCCCGTAAAGATATCCATTCTATTCGTGTGGGTGGCATTTTGGGGCAGCATGAAGTGGTGTTTGGTTATCCTTACCAAACTATTCGGTTGTCGCACGAAGCCATTTCACGGCGGGCTTTCGGGCGGGGCGCTTTGGTTTGTGCGCAGTGGTTGGCAAGCAAAAATACCGGATTGTATAATATGGAAGATATGCTCAAGGAACAAATAAAGTATATGGTGTGATATGAACCCAAAAGTGGATGAATTTTTAAGCAATGCCCCAAAGTGGCAGGAAGAAATGGTAAAGTTGAGAACAATTGTTCTTGGTTGCGGGCTTACCGAAGATTTTAAATGGAAACATCCTTGCTACACTTTTCAGGGGAGCAATGTCGTTATTATACAGGATTTTAAGGAATACTGTGCGCTTTTGTTTCTCAAAGGCGCTTTGCTGAAAGACCCCGACGGTATTCTTGTCCAACAAACGGAGAATGTACAAGCTGCCCGACAAGTTCGGTTTACCAACATTCAACAAATAACAGAAAAAGAAGCTATTTTGAAAGCAACTATTTTCGAAGCAATTGAAATAGAAAAAGCCGGTTTGGAAGTGCCCTCGAAAAAGACTTCGGAATACAAGATGCCCGAAGAGTTTCAGGCAAAGTTGGACGAAATGCCGGGACTAAAAACTGCTTTCGAAGCCCTGACTCCGGGACGGCAACACGCTTATCTGTTCTATTTTGCCCAACCGAAGCAAGCTAAAACCCGCAAAACACGGGTTGAGAAATATTTGCAGCAAATACTGAACGGAAAGGGTTTGGATGATTGATTTTATAGAGATATAGAAATTAAACACAATCTCTAAAAACATAGATACAATAACAAAGCGTTTAAAAGCAAAACTCCCAACAACCCAACGCTGTTGCAATTTTTCTTTTTTATGGATTAAATGGGTATTGGTATTTTACTTTGGCTCCCATAATGCCACCTCCGGTATTGACAATAGTTTCTAAAACATACATACAGGCATAAACTTCATTGCTATTATATGTGCCTGAATCGGGATTTTTTTTTTGTATTTTTGCTACCACAATAAACAAATAAGAAACGGTAACCCGTTTCTTATCGCAACATAATTATTTGATTATCAATCAATGTCTTGAATTCCTTTCAATAAAACAATACCATGTTAAAACTCGGAGCATACACCAATTTCCTAATTGCATTTTTACATATCAGTGTTTTTATTTGTCCTGAAAAAATTTTTGCATTGACAGGAGTTGGCGATGAAATGGCTGCTCAAGCAGCTATTCATGGGTCAATTCCTTATTTGCTTACTGTTTTTGTAATGATTGTTTTTACCGTATTCGGGCTTTACGGGCTTTCGGCAGCAGGAACAATCCGGGAATTACCTTTCCTTAAATTCGGCATTTATGCCATTGCTACCATATTTTTATTGCGCGGAGTGGGCGAATTGATCTATGAAAGCATACAAGGTACAAGCTCGTCATTAGAAACAATTTACTCGTTTGTAGCTGTTCTTGTAGGGCTTTTGTATTTGCTGGGCGGACGCGAAAAATGGAATAGAAAAATGTAGTAAATATTATTCTCGCACAATTTTGTTGAAATTTTTCTTAATTTGAATGGCTAAAACTTCCGGTTTCAGATTTAGCAGTTGGGCTGCTTCCCGGTAAATTTCTTCAACCGGAATATCCAAATCATCTGTTTCCAAAAACAATCGATCTAAAGGAACAGCTTGTATTGTTTCGCTTACATGTTCGATGCCTTTGCCAAACGACAAGTAAAAGCCGTGTTTTACAAGTTGCCCGGCTAATTCTTTTTTCCCTCTGAACCCATGAATAATCCATGCTTGGGCTGGGTTCAGTTTTTTCTTCCAAAAAATCAGCTCATCGTATGCTTTTACGCAGTGAATAATAAGTGGTTTCCGGTGTTTTTCCGAAATATTTACTTGTTCTATAAATATATTTTCCTGGATTGCGAAAGGGACATTTCGCAATCTATCGAGACCGCATTCGCCAATAAAAACTACCTGATGCAGACTTCCTAACCTGTCCACCATTTCCAACTCATGGACATTGTCTTTGCCGGCATCCCAAGGATGCAATCCGAGCGAAATAAATTGCGCCGGAAATTGTTTTACAAAATCTTCAGCCTCATCAATCGGACAATTAATAATGGTATTTTCCGAAGCAATTTTTTGGTGCGTATGTATATCAATAAATTTCATCCGGAAGAAAATTTATGGAACAGGATCATAACCGTGCCCTCCCCAAGGATGACAACGCGCAATACGGCGAGCGGCCAACCAAAGTCCTTTCAGCGCACCATGTTTTTTTATCGCTTCGATGGCATACTGCGAGCAGGTGGGCGTATACCGGCATGATGCGGGCAACATCGGTGAAATGGCTCGTTGATAAAAATAAATCGGCAAAAGCAATAGGGTCGTAAGCACCTTTTTCATCATTTTATTCTAAAATTTCCATCATTTTCTCCAATGCTTCTTTCATTTTTTTTTCAATCGTAGCATACGGCAACAATTCATTGGCTACATAATTAATTCCAAAATTGAGCATATAATCTTTTTCGGAAAGAAAAGAGAGAAATTTGTGGTTATTCAAGCGATATGCCTCTCGTATGCGGCGTTTGATAAGGTTGCGACCGGTAGCTTTTTTGAGGCGCTTTTTAGGCACACTTATTACTATGCGGGCAGGAGGCAAATTATCCGTTTTCGGTTCGGGCAAATAAATCACCCGCAACGGATAGGCTATAAACGCCTTTCCTTGCGCATAAAGGCGAGCAATGCGGATGTCGCCTGTCAATCGGTGTGATTTTGGAAAAGTAAACAAATTGCGAGATTTATGATTTTACAAAATTACAGATAAAATCTGTAATCTTGCAAAATCGAAAAATCTATAAAATGGAAGATTATTTTTTCCCGTTTTTATTTATTTCTTTCAAATAAAAATCGAGAGCTGCAGTCATAGATGAGAATTGTGGTTGAGGCACTTCTAAATCGAGGCGCAAACCGGCATCCAGTACTGCCTGAGCCGTTGTTTTGCCAAAGCAGGCAATACGAATATCTTCTTGTTTGAAGTCAGGGAAATTTTTAAGTAGCGAAGCAATTCCCGAAGGACTGAAAAACACCAGCATATCGTAATCGAACGGCTCGTCTTCGGCAAAATCGTTGCTTACGGTGCGGTACATAATACCTTTGTCGTAAATGAAGTTATTTTCGTCCAGCAATTTGGTTATTTCCTCGTTATACACATCGGTACATGCCAATAGATATTTTTCCGAAACATGTTTTTGCATGGCGGTTATCATTTCGGGCAACTTGCCTGTCGTGCCGAAAAACACTTTGCGTTTGCGGTATTGAATGTATTTTTGGAGATACAATGCTACAGATTCCGAGATACAAAAATATTTCATATCCTCGGGCACTGTGATACGCATCTCCTGGCAAAGGCGGAAAAAATGGTCAACTCCGGTGCGAGCAGTAAAAATAATTGCCGAAAAGTCTAAAATTGATATCCGTTGCAGGCGAAATTCTTTAGCTGAAACCGGAACTACTTTAATAAAAGGACGAAAATCTATCTTTACACCATATTTTTCAATAATCTCAAAATAGGGTGATTTTTCGCTTTCGGGCTTAGGCTGCGAAACCAATATCCTCTTTATTTTCAATGCTTTGTGAATTTAAATTAAATAAAAAATATTGATTATCCGATAATTTTTAGCACTATCAAAATAGGCAAAATTTCGAGGGTGCAAAGATACAACATTATATAAAATAAAGAAGCAATTCTATCAAGAAAGATTTGTATTATTTTATAGAAAATTAAGAGAGCCGCTGCCACAAAGAGTAGCAGCCCAATAATAATGATTGTTGTATGAAAAATTTGCGGCATGTAAACAAGGGCAATATCAACAGGAATTAATGCACCTCCCAATGCAAATAAAATGGTGAAATATCCCCGTGTGAAAATTTCGGTGTGGTTCCGGTCGAAGAAAATATAACCTAAGAATTTGAATAATAACAATTTGAGAGATAAAAACAACAGTAGTCCCAATGCGATAATTCCTAAATATGCAATGTGTAATTCAAATTTGGTTTCGAAAGTGAATGCAAATAAAAACAGGCTTACTCCACCTACAAATAAAAGGACAAAACTATTGCGCAAAGCCGGGAGATTTGCAGTTGTCTCAAAGAAAATACTGGAACGCACTTTTAAGAAGAAAAATTCTTTCAGTGTTTCTCCTATCACTTTCCGTCCGTGTGTAAGGATGTAAATAAACAGTAAAAAGAATGCAAACAGCGAAATCGGGATAACCGGGTTGGACAATACAGATTGAGGCAGGGGAGTGCCGGTTTTTCCTGTTGGTTTCGACGGGGACACGGTTATTTCTGTGGTTTGCAGCTCTGTGTAAGTTGAAATTGAGTCGGAAGGTAATTTAAATTCATCCAAATGAAAAAAAACCGGTTCGGACAGTAATTTCTGAAACAAGTCATTTTCTACTTTCGCTGAATCCGAAATTTGCACCATAGGCGGCGAAGCTATTTCCTGGGGCAATTGTTGAGTTATCTTAGCCGGATACGATACCGTCTCCTCGCGAAGCGGTTCGGGCTGATGCTTCGGCGTACTGTCCGCTTGGTGATGGGCGGTGTCGCTGTGATGTATCGTATCAAATTTATAGGGCATAAAATCAAACTACAGCAAATTTGGTAATATCTTTATTCCAATCGGAAGAATTTTCTATTGCGGGCAACACATCTTCAATCCGGTTTACTACCTGCCAGATTGAACCATGTTCGACACGCATAAAATTTTCGGCAATCGCTTTTTCAAACATTTGTATCAATGGGTCGAAGTAGCCGTTAATATTGACGATTATCACCGGTTTCGAAAAGATACACAGTTGTTTCCATGTGATAATTTCCATCAGTTCGTCCAATGTGCCTACTCCACCCGGAAGGGCAATTGCCGCATCGGCGATAGCTGCCATATACGCTTTTCGTTCGTGCATGGTTTGTGTAACCACCAGATTGTTTAAACCGGTGTGATGCCAGCTTTGCTCCACCATAAATTGCGGAATGACTCCTGTTATTTCGCCCCCATTTTGCATCATAGCGTCGGCAAGAGCTCCCATCAAACCTGCATGCCCACCGCCATACATGCACCGGATTTTGTTTTCGGCAAGCGTTTTACCCAATCCGGCTGCAGCTTCAAGGTAAACATTCGCTACTTTATTACTTGATGCGGCGTATATGCAAAAAGTCTTTACCATTATTTACAAACAATTTTTAAATTTCACCAAAAATTCATCTGCCTCAGCTATCGACAAGCAAAGCGGTGGAAGCAACCGAATTACATTCGTTCCACTTACTCCGGTAAATATTTTTTGGTCGAAAAGTAATTTGGTGCGAATTTCTTTGACAGGCTCAGCAAACTCCAATCCAATCATCAAGCCCATACCGCGCACATCTTTTATTTGTGGAAATTGTTTCAGCTTTTCCAATAGATAATCGCCTATTGCTTTGGCATTTTCGACTAATTTTTCATTTTCCATAATATCCAATACGGCAATAGCTGCGGCGCATGCCAAATGATTTCCGCCAAAAGTAGTTCCCAACTGGCTATGAACTGCTTTAAACATCGGACTGATAAGCACGCCTCCTATCGGGAAACCATTGCCCATGCCCTTTGCCACTGTAATAAGGTCGGGTTTGATGCCGGCATACTGGTGTGCAAAGAATTTTCCACTGCGCCCGTAGCCCGATTGTATTTCGTCCAAAATAAGTACTGTCCCGGTTTCGGTACAAGCTTGGCGAAGTTGCTGCAAAAAGGTTATTTCAGGAATTTTTATGCCGCCCACGCCTTGTATCCCTTCAATGATAACGGCGCAGACATCGCGTTTTTCGAGCGATCTCTTAACCGCATCCATATCCCCAAATGAGAAAAACTCCACTTCAACACCTTCGTTTACCGGAGCTACGATTTTCGGATTATCCGTTGCCCGAACAGCTATCGAAGTACGCCCGTGAAACGACTTGGCAAACGAAATTATTTTTTTTCGCCCGGTATGGAATGATGCTAATTTAAGCGCATTTTCGTTAGCCTCGGCACCCGAATTTATCAAGAAAAGGCTATAATCATCATAGCCCGAAAGCTTGCCTAATTTTTCAGCTAACTCAACTTGCAATTTATTAATTACCGAGTTGGAATAAAACGAAAGCAGGTTTAATTGCTCCGTAAGCCTTTGCACATAATACGGATGCGTATGCCCGACTGAAATCACAGCATGCCCGCCATACAAGTCGAGATATTCATTCCCAAGGTCGTCGTAAGTGCGGCAACCTTTTCCTTTTATTATATTAATATTGAATAACGGATAAACATCAAACAAATTCATACACAAAATATTTTTGTAAAATACTATTATACACTCGATTTTAGGCTGCAAAGTTAGTTATTTTCTGTCAATGTGCCGTAACTTGTTCCCTTTGGGTTGATTTTTATGTTATCAAACATATAATAATCTTTTTTAATGCTTTGTTTAAAGAAAAAATTTTTCATACATTTGTCTGCGAAGATTTTCTATTTTTTAAGTAATAACAATTTAATTTTTTTGCTTTATGGACATCTTATCTATTATCCTTCAAAGCAGCAGCAGTCTCAAATATATTGAAATTGGTGCAGCAATATTCTTTCCGGTAGTATTTCTGGTGATTTTGCTTATTTACACACTTGGACCAAGAAAATACGCCAAACCGAAAATTATCACTTTAAAAGATCCGATACATGTAATTGGTATTATGACCAAAACATCGAACGACACTTTTATAAAAGATGATATGTCGTTGTGGAAAGAATACAAATTGATGAAAGAACGCAAACTTATTACCAACAAAAAAGAAGAGCACAGTTTTATTGCCGTTCGGATGGCTTCGGACGACGAAAACAAGTTCGACTATTTGATGGGTGATATTGTAAACGATTTTTCAAATGTTCCGGTAGGCTTGAAAGCGATTGAAATTCCGGCTATCACCCTTGCCGTTTTTCCTATCGAGGTAGATGACGAGCGCTCTTGGGGAAAAGCGATCAAACGGATTGAAAAACATTTTTACAATAGCTGGTTGCCAAATTCTGAAGAATACGAGTTGGATACCGACTCTCCGGTTCGCGAAATCGAGTATCATGACAAACGAACTCCCGAAACAACCCGTGTCATGTTATTCTATGTAGCTATCCGCAAAAAAACCAAATAAAATTTTTCCATTGATAGAAATCCCTGTTCGAAGTTATTTTGAATGGGGATTTTTTGTGCCCATATCTTAATAATCCTCATTTTATATGAAAAAATAACCTTGTAAACAGCTTGTTATTTATATAAATGCAGTATCTTCGCAGCTTAAAATTTTATAATGGAAAAAATCAGTTATGCCCTTGGGCTAAATATCGGGCACAATTTAACAGGTGCCGGGATCAAAGGATTGGATGTAGATAAATTCATTGCCGGAGTACGCGATGTATTGGAGAAAAAACCACAAGAAATCACTACCGAAGAAGCACAAGCGCTTTTAAATAGTTATTTTGCCAACTTGCAAGAACAACAAGCCGGAGAGGCACAACGGGCAGGGAAAGAATTTTTGATCGAAAATGCAAAGCGCGAAGGCGTGGTTACGCTTCCAAGCGGCCTGCAATATGAAATATTAGTTGCCGGAAACGGAGCGAAACCAACTGCCGACCAAAGTGTTGTGTGTCATTATCATGGTACGCTGATTGACGGAACGGTTTTCGACAGTTCGGTGCGTCGCGGGCAGCCTGCCACATTTGGCGTAAGTCAAGTAATAAAAGGATGGGTCGAAGCATTGCAATTGATGCCTGCAGGCTCGAAATGGAAATTGTTTATCCCTTCCGAATTGGCTTATGGCGCGCAAGGAGCCGGACAGCACATTGCCCCACACAGCACATTGATCTTTGAAGTCGAATTAATTGATATTGTATAATCATAATATTTTTCAAAAAAATGAGAAAATTAGTTTTATTTTTTGCCGTATGTGTTCTTGCCATATCCATGCAAGCGCAAAAGAACGCCTCGAAATCAACTCAAAAATCTGTAAAAATGTCCTCTAAAATAGATAGTATCAGCTATTCTATCGGCGTTTTGGTTGGGAGCGATTTGCATGGTCAATTATTAAAAGAACTTGACAACAAACAAAACACCCAATTGCTTTTAGAAGGATTAAACGCTGCCATTAATGGCGATGCAAACACTGCGATTTCGCGCGAAGAAGCCGGGCAAATGGTAGAAACCTACATGCGTGCCAACTTCGAGAAGAAGCAAAAGGAAAGCATTGAAAAAAACAAAAAGTTCTTGGAAGAGAATGCAAAAAAAGCTGGGGTTATATCCCTTCCAAGCGGATTGCAATATATGGTTGTAACGCAAGGAACAGGAGCTAAGCCGGCAGCAATCGATACCGTAAAGGTACATTATGAAGGAACATTGATTGATGGAACGGTATTTGACAGTTCGATC
This sequence comes from Paludibacteraceae bacterium, assembly GCA_031553685.1. Lineage (GTDB taxonomy): Bacteria > Bacteroidota > Bacteroidia > Bacteroidales > Paludibacteraceae > JAFGVL01. Next base: position 10,873 of record JAVBLE010000054.1, read on the forward strand.
AAACGCGGCGAACCTATCGAATTTCCTTTAAATCAAGTGATCAAAGGATGGACAGAAGGAGTACAATTAATGCCGGCAGGTTCTACTTATAAATTGTTTATTCCTGCCGACCTTGGATACGGAAGCCAACCGGCAGGCTCTATCCCGCCTAATTCGACTTTAATTTTCGAAGTTCAGTTATTAGATATCAAAAAATCAAAATAATTTAATTCAGTAAAAAATGAAAAAACTCAGTTTATTAGTAACAACTGCCCTATTGGCAAGTATTACATTTGTATCTTGCGACCAAAGCAAGGGAGGTAATGTAGAATTGAAAAACCAAACAGACTCAATTAGTTATGCTTTCGGGGTGGTGCGAACTGCCGGGATATCTGCCGAAGTATTGAATAATGATACTGCCGGAGCTGCCTACAAAGCTTTTGTAAAAGGAGTGAATGAAGGGTTCAAAAGCAAAGACTCTATCGACGAAAAATATGCTATTGGTTACCAGGTAGGTCTGATTTTCAAGAAACAAGCCGAAAAAGGCATGATGGGCGATTCGACAGTTAAGATGAATGCCGACATCCTTCAGCAGGCAATCATTGCTTCGGCGGGGAAAAAACAATTGAAGATGACTGAAGAAGAGGCGAACAAATTCCTACAATCATTCTTTGAGAAAAAACAAGAAGAAACGATGTTGAAACAGTATGGTGCGAACAAAATTGCCGGCGAAAAATTCTTGGCTGATAATAAAACTAAACCGGGAATTATCACAACTGCCAGCGGGCTTCAATATGAAATTATCAAAGCCGGAAACGGTCCCAAACCGGAAGCTACCAGCCAAGTGAAAGTTCATTACAAAGGAACTTTGATTGATGGTAAAGTATTCGACAGTTCGTACGACCGCAATGAACCTGCCGTGTTCCCTGTAAATCAAGTAATCCCTGCTTGGACCGAAGCTATGCAATTGATGCCTGTAGGTTCGAAATGGAAATTGTATGTGCCACAAAACCTCGGTTATGGAGCCAGAGGAGGAGGCGAAAAAATTCCACCATTCTCAACACTTATTTTCGAAGTTGAATTATTAGGTATTGAAAAATAATCCATAAAATAACGATAAAATGGGCATTGCAAAAAAAAGCTGTGCCCATTTTTCATTATAATTGTTTCGTAGTTGAAGCAATCCTCTGAAAGAAGTCAGGGCTTCATTCAAAATAAAATCCCTGACTGCTTTTACCTATTAAAAGCGTTCTGCAAGCAGGTAGGGGCGTTGCATGCAACGCCCCTACCTGCAATCACCGCATACAACGCCCTTTACGCCTTGCTTCGGACAAGTCGCGACTTGTCCCTACCCAAAAGGCAGTTCGTTGTGTCGAGTGTATGGAGTAATACTCTTCTTGAATTACAAAAAAACAAATTACTTTCTAAGATTAAAATTCTACAAAAAAGTAACCGAAATAAAAATAAATTCCTAAAAATTTGGAACATAGTAACTTTTGTTTGTTATTTTGCACCCCAAATATAAGAACGATTCAAAAATCATTATTCAAAGATTATAAAAGTAAATCCTTGAACCTTGAATTTTTGAACTTTGAACTGAAGAATTATGTCGCAAAATTTAGTAATAGTAGAGTCGCCGGCAAAGGCTAAGACGATTGAGAAGTTTCTGGGAAAAGATTATACCGTGATGTCCAGTTTTGGTCATATCCGCGATTTGGACGATACGGGAAAAAACAGGCTGGGTATTGATTTCAATAATAATTATGCTCCAGAATATGCTGTGCCTGATGACAAAAAGAAGGTCGTAGCTGAGTTAAAAAAAGCGGCAAAAGGCGTTGATATGGTGTGGCTCGCTTCCGATGAAGACCGTGAAGGAGAAGCTATTTCGTGGCATTTGGCTGAAGTACTCGGATTGCCGGCAGAAAAGCGTAAACGCATTGTTTTTCACGAAATTACTAAAAATGCCATTTTACACGCGATAGAAAACCCGCGCGACATTGACCTCAACCTTGTGGATGCACAGCAGGCACGCCGTGTGCTCGACCGCATCGTGGGTTTTGAGCTTTCGCCCGTGTTGTGGAAAAAAGTAAAGCCGTCGCTTTCGGCAGGGCGTGTGCAGTCGGTGGCTGTGCGCCTTATCGTGGAGCGCGAACGCGAAATCAACAAATTCGTAGCCGAAGCGGCTTACCGTGTCGTTGCTACTTTTTTGGTAACTGATAAAAACGGCAAACCGGTGGAAATGAAAGCCGAACTGCAAAACCGCCTGAAAACCAAAGAAGAAGCATTGTTGTTTCTCGAAAAATGTAAAAATGCTTCGTTCGAAATAGAAAGCTTGGTAACGAAACCGGCTAAAAAATCGCCAGCCGCGCCGTTTACCACCTCGACCCTGCAACAAGAAGCTGCGCGCAAACTGGGCTACTCGGTGAGCCAAACCATGCGCTTGGCACAAACGCTTTACGAAGCGGGAAAGATCACTTATATGCGTACCGATTCGGTCAATCTCTCGGGACTTGCCATCAATACCGCCCAAGCCGAAATTATCTGTATGGCAGGCGAAAAATACTCAAAAGTGCGCCAATTCCAAACCAAATCGAAAGGCGCGCAAGAGGCGCACGAAGCCATTCGACCAACTTATATGAACGAGCACGAAGTTTCGGGCTCAGCGCAAGAAAAACGCCTTTACGAATTGATTTGGAAACGCACAATCGCTTCGCAAATGGCAGATGCCGAACTGGAAAAAACAACGGCAACAATCAATATTTCCACCTCCGATTTAAAATTTGTGGCAACAGGCGAGGTGCTTACTTTTGATGGTTTCTTGCGTGTGTATCTCGAATCGACCGACGACGAAAACGGCGAAGCTGAAAACCAAAACATGCTTCCGCCTTTGAAAGTGAAAGAAATCCTGAACTTGAAAGACATTGCTGCGCAAGAACGCTTTACGCAAAAGCCGGCTCGTTATACGGAGGCAAGTTTGGTGCGCAAACTGGAAGAATTGGGCATCGGTCGTCCGTCGACCTATGCACCGACAATTTCGACTATTCAAAATCGTGGATATGTAGAAAAAGGTGATCGCGAGGGCGAATTGCGCTCATATAATCTTTTATCTTTAAAAAATAATATTATTAAAGATGAAATAAAACAAGAAAACACAGGTGTAGAAAAGTCCAAACTTTTCCCGATGGACATTGGTTTGGTGGTTACCGACTTTTTGTCAGAATCCTTTCCCGAAATCATGGATTATAATTTCACGGCTAAAGTTGAGAAGGAATTTGACGACATTGCTGAAGGAAAAGAGCAGTGGACAAAAGCTATTGACGATTTCTACAAAGATTTTCACCCGATGGTAGAAAACGCTTCGTCGGCAAAAACGGAGTTTAAAACCGGAAGCAAAGTGCTTGGCACAGACCCAACTACGGGAAAACAAGTAATTGTGCGCATTGGCAAATACGGTCCGATGGCGCAAATCGGTAATAGCGAAGAAGAGGAAAAACCTGCATTTGCACCGCTGCGCAAAACGCAAAGCATCGAAACAATTACACTTGAAGAAGCTTTGGACTTGTTCAAACTGCCGCGTTCGCTGGGCGAGTTTGAAGGTAAAGAAATGACGGTTGCTGTAGGGCGTTTTGGCCCTTATATTAAGCATAACAGCAAATTCATCTCGTTGCCCAAAACAGACGACCCGATGACGGTAACCAAAGAGCGCGCCGAAGAAATAATTCTTAACAAACGCAAAGCCGATGCTGAAAAAATAATTGCTACCTTTGCCGAAGATGCTGATTTACAGGTTTTGAACGGTCGTTTCGGACCTTATATTTCTTATCAAAAAGAAAATTATAAAATACCGAAAACGCAAGACCCGAAAGAACTCTCGTTTGCCGACTGTATGGCGTTGATCGAAAAAGAAAAGGCTTCGGACAAACCGAAAAGGAAAGGTGGCTTTGCGAAGAAAAAGAAATAAATATAATTTGAGGTTCAAAAACTCAAAGTTCAAGGTTCAACGGTTATTTCTAATCTTTTTTAATATTTACCCATGAAAAAATACACATTATTCATATTCTCAGTTTTCTTCTCCATACTTTTTGTTAGCTGTGTGGGCGAAAGCAAAAAACAAACCGACGAAGCAACCGAAGGGGATACTGCTTTGCTCAACTATGAAAAAAGACAAACCGAAGAGGAGCTTCGCGCACTACAGCTTGAAGTGGAGAGTTACAATACAGTAAACAACGACTCGCTGAACCGCCTGCTCGACTCGCAAAAAGAGAAAATCCGTTTGTTGCTCGAAGAATTGCAAACGCAAAAAGCAACCAGTGGTAAGCGCATTGTCGAGTTGAAAGAAGAACTTTCGGTAGTGCGTAAGGTTTTGGTGAGTTATATCCGCCAGGTCGATTCGCTAAACCAGATAAATAAAGGATTAGTTGCCGAAAATATTGAAGTAAAAAATAAATACACAAAAGCGACCAAAGATATCGATAGCCTTTCGCGCGAGAAGCAGTCGCTTACCGAAACGGTTACCAAAGCATCCATGCTTGAGGCGGATAACTTTACTGTGCGTACGCTTCGCGAAAAAGGCAGCGAAACAAGCAGGTTGAGTAAAATCAAAACAATCGAAATTACATTTTATATCGCTAAAAATGTAACTGCTCCCGTCGGGAATAAAACCATTTATGCCCGCCTCACCAATCCAAACAATGAAGTGATGACAAAAGGTTCAGGCACTGTTTTCCCATACGAAGGACGAAATATTCAATATTCGATGAAAAAAGAAATTGAATACAAAGGCGAACGCTTTAAAGATGTACTTTACTGGAATGTGGACGAAACCTTGCTCGAAGGAAACTACCGCATCGAACTGTTTGCTGATGGGAATTTAATCGGTCGTTCCACTTTTGCATTGAAATAGGGATATCCCAAAATATCATAAAAAAAGATTACTGAAAAATTAAAATTCAGTAATCTTTTTTTGTTCTCTATTTTACTCAAACTACGAATAAACAATCTCCCGGTAAAGCCCTACCAGCCGTTTGCGGAGATGCTTCACCGCATAATGCTTGCGCGATAGCACCGTGTTCACCGTTACGCCTGTAGCCTCAGCAATCTCTTTTGCCGGAATACAATCCAGTTCCGTCAGTTCAAATACCTCTCGCTGTTCCGGCGGAAGTTCGGCAAGAGCCGCCTCCAGTTCTGTCCACACAAGTGATCGCAGGTACTCCGTTTCGGGCGAAGGCGAAGAGTCGTTGCCAAACAAAATCTCCGAAAAATCCTTCAACACCTCCTCGTCGCTGTCGCCGTTGTAGTAAGCAGGCATTTTTTCTTCACGCATTTTCATCCCCTTATTGATAATCAAATTGCGCGCCACCCGGTACAACCATGCCGAAACCTGTTCGATAGGGCTTGCCGCTTCATCTACTGCCTTCACCAACTGATAAAAAACATCCTGCAAAATATCCTCCGCATCTTCCGTATTCGATACCCGCTTGCGGATAAACGATTTCAGCTGTGGCTGATACTCTGCAATCAGTTGCCCCACTTCTTTTTGTGTGTCGTTAGTCATTTTCAGTTTGATTGTTCTGTCAAAATAATTTACTCCGTCTTTTCCGTTTCTTGTCCGAAGAACTCATCGCAGCCACCGCCAAAGTGGAAACCCTTCATGTGTTCGCGGCGTTTGCGGATAAATTCCTTTTGTTGTTCGGGCGTCATCTTTGCCCACTTTTCGCGCATTGCGTTGTGGTGGTGCATGCCGTGATGTCCATGTCTATGATGGTGCATCCATTTGCCATGCCTGCCAAAACCACTAAACAGAATTTTTCCCAATACGAGCAAACCCAATGCTTGCCAATAATTGATGATAATTAACCCAAAGATAGTTGGCATCAACCAATTCCACAACAACATCACTGCCAAACCAAACAGTGCAACGGCAGCTATGCCCAAAACGCACATCAATGCTACTTTTAATCCTCTTTTTTTCATGTTTTTATAATTTTATGTTTCATCTATTATTGCAGACAAATGAAATGGGAAAATATTTTACAAATAAATAGAAATTGTATGATTCCATCTAAAATACTACTTAAGAGGCATTGGTTAAGAAGTGTTTTTTACATAACTTTGTATTTATTTAAACATGAACAATAAATTATTATTTTTAAAGGAAAAATTATGAAATTAAATTTTAAATCTCTATTTATTTTATGCTCTACAGCATTATTGATTGGATTTACATCTTCTTGTAAAGATAAAGATGATGATAATGACGATTCTACTAACAATAAATCCACATCTGTAGCAGGCACATCGTGGGTGGGTACAGGCATGACATGGACAGTAAATACCGGAAATCCGGAGTATAATCAAATTATAGCAGATGAAGAGAATGTTATGGGAAATCCATACGCTGTATTATCATTTTCGCAAAATGGGACTTACACAGACCCAATGATGGAAACCGGTAATTATTCTCAAGATGGAAATACAATTAAATTGAATCCGGGCACACTTACAGAAATGACATTTGTTTTGAATGGAGAAATTCTTTCTTTTACAGAAGACCGAACCGGTTATGTTCAAAGCCAAATTGCCGGTGGCTGGTATCATGGTGTGCCTGAAAATGTAGTTGTAACAAAAGCATCTTCAACGCTAACCTATAAGAAAAAGTAAATATAAATACTGATTATTTTTTATATATAAAAATATCATTAATAACTAACAAACTAAAAAAATTATGAAAGTAGTGAAAGGCTTAAGTTTATTGTTTTTAGGATTATCATTAGCATTGACAAGTTGTAAAGATGATAATAACAATAACGATAATGGGAGTGATAATAATAACAATAATAACCCTGCTGTCACAGGGATTACCGGAACTTATAGTGGAACATTAAACAAAGCAAGTGTCCAAGATATAACAAATGATGCTCTTGTTCTTTTGGAGAAAAAAGGAGAAACCTATACCATTACGCTCAAGAATTTTTCTTTCGAAGGGAAGCTTATAGGAGATATTCCGATTGATAATGTTGTTGCTGTCGAAGATGAAAGTACAGGTGATTATACCTTAACTAAAGATGGAAAATCGTCCTTTGCCTTGCCTGCAACAGCAGGAGGAGGAAATATTTCTTTAACATTATTAAAAGGCTGGGCTGTAAATTGGAACAAATCATTAACCCTTGAAATACAAGTAGATAATTTACCTTTTGGTAATGGATTTATTGATGTTACTCTCTATTACTCAGGCACTAAAAAATAATTTTAGGTTCTACAACAAAAAACGCTTATCCTTACGATAAGCGTTTTTTGCGATTAGTTATCTTTGCAATTCTGAATAAGATTGAATAATAGGATATTTTTTTGATGTAACTTATTTTGCGGAATTTATATTCCCTTCCATTTTTAGTTATTCCGCAATGCGGAATCTATTTTTCTTTAAGGTTTTGCTCATTCCGCATTGCGGTTTTAATTTTTCCTCTAAGTTTTATTCTTTCCGCATTGCGGAATTTATTTTCCCTTTAAGTTTTATGCATTCCGCAATGCGGATTTTATTTTCTCTTAAGGTTTTGCTCATTCGGCAATGCCGAATGGATTTTTGCTTGATGGTTTATGTTTTCTGCAAAATTTTTTGAGTTTTTCTCATTTTTATAAGGGGCTGTTTTCGTGAAAATAAAAAACAAAACCAGATAATCTTTTGCGATTGGCTATCTTTGCATGTTAATCTTTAAATAATTGAATCTTTGAATAAAAAATGGCAAGCTGCTTACAAGTCGAAAACCTAACCAAGACATTTGGCGATAAATATCTGTTTGAAAATATATCCTTCGGCATTGCCGATGAGCAACGCGTGGCGCTCATTGCCAAGAATGGAGGTGGCAAAACCACACTACTTTCTATACTTGCCGGCGAAGAAGATTACCAAAACGGAACCATCTCTTACCGTCGCGATTTGCGTGTAGGATATTTGCGTCAAGACCCGTCGTTTGATTCCTCGTTGACGGTTCTCGAAGCCTGTTTTAGTGCCGGTAACGAAGCTACCGAACTTATCAAGCAATACGAAACTCAAACGGAACGCATTGCGCAGGATAAAACGGTAAACCCTGCCGAATACGAGAAAATCCTTGCCCGTATGGACGAACTCAAGGCGTGGGATTACGAAACGCGTATCAAGCAAATTCTCGGCAAACTCAAAATACATAATTTCGACCAACAAATCGGTACGCTTTCGGGCGGGCAGCTTAAGCGTGTGGCATTGGCAAATGTGCTGATCTCCGAGCCCGATTTATTGATCCTCGATGAGCCTACCAACCACCTTGATCTTGAAATGGTGGAATGGCTCGAAAACTTCCTTCGCAACAGCAAGATGGCTTTGCTCATGGTTACGCACGACCGTTATTTCCTGGATCGTGTTTGCTCCGATATCCTCGAGATAGACCACGAAAAGCTGTATCAGTATCGGGGAAATTACAGTTATTTTTTAGAGAAAAAGGAAGCGCGGATTGACAACTTCAATGCCGAATTGGAGAAGGTAAATAATCTCTACCGGAAAGAATTGGACTGGATGCGCCGCCAGCCGCAAGCGCGGGCAACCAAAGCCAAATCGCGCATTGATGCCTTTGCCGACATCGAACACCGCGCCAAGCAACGCCGCGAGAACAAACAAATGTCGCTCGAAGTAAAGGCAGCCTATCTCGGCTCCAAGATTGTGGAGATACAATATATCAGCAAGGCTTACGACGATTTTAAGCTGCTGGATAATTTTTATTATAATTTCTCCAGATATGAAAAAGTGGGGATTGTGGGCAAAAATGGCACCGGTAAATCCACTTTCCTCAAAATGCTGATGGGCGAAGTAAAGACCGACAGCGGTGCGTTTGATATTGGCGAAACGGTGCAATTCGGGTATTACAGTCAGGACGGATTGAAGTTTGACGAAGGCATGAAAGTGATTGATGTGGTGCGCGAAATAGCCGAAGAGATTTCGCTCGGCAACGGACGCAAACTCAATGCTTCGCAATTCTTGCAACTGTTCCTGTTTGCTCCTGAAGTGCAACACAATTTCGTGGCAAAACTAAGTGGAGGCGAGCGCCGCCGGTTGTATCTATGCACCGTGCTGATGCGCAACCCCAACTTCCTTGTGCTCGATGAGCCAACAAACGACCTTGATATTGCTACGCTCAATGTATTGGAAGAATATTTGATCGGATTTAAAGGCTGTATGATTGTGGTTTCGCACGACCGTTTTTTTATGGACAAAGTAGTAGATCATATTTTGGCATTCGAGGGCGATGCACGCATAAAAGACTATCCGGGTAACTATACCGATTATCGCGATTGGAAGACTTTACAGGAGACTCAAGAAGAAGAACGAGAACAAATAGCGCGTTGTAGAGACGCGATTAATCGCGTCTCTACAAAAACGCCAACTGACAAGTCTCGCAAAATGAGCTACAAAGAAAAACAAGAATTTGAAACATTAGAAAAAGATATTGCCACATTAGAAACTGAAAAAACGGATATCGAAACCCAACTGTCAGGTGGTGAAACAGACAACGATAAAATCATTTCCCTTTCCAACCGTATGGGTGAGATAATCAATCTGATTGATGAAAAAACCATGCGTTGGTTGGAGTTGAGTGAGATTGAAGGATAATGCAATTTTTTGATTGAATTGAAATAAAATGAAGAAAATTATAACCATAAAAGCAAACCACATTGTAGGAGTAATTATCTTGTTAATAAATTTATGCTGGATTTATTTTTGGGCAGAATTGTTCTATGAATATCATTTTACAAACATATTATTTCTTATTATGTTACCTAATTGGTTGTTAGTTTTAGAAATGATTATCGGTATTTTGGGAATTTTAGTAGGAATGCAATTGATCTGTAATAAACTTAAAATGAAATATGCAATTCCGATGGCAGTTGTACTTTGGCTTATTGGGATTGGGGTTGAGTTTTTTAGTTGTGTTGTGTTTATTTAAGTTTTAATTAAACCCAAAATATATAAATGAACAAGCGTAAGTTAAAAGTAGGAAAATTTCTATTGATAAAACTGTGTGTTATAGCATTATTATTTTTAGGGCTATTCATTTATGCCGGATTTTATGGTGTTGGTCCATTTGCTAAATCACCTAAAATAGGAAATGTTTATTTCATAATGTTGATTCAGTATTTATCCTAATCCTAGACTTATTAAGGAGTAACTTTCAGTTTTACGCCATCATTCCAAACTTTATATTCGTCTGTATAATACAGATATGCACTGCTTGCCGGAGCCTGGAAAGTACCGGGAGTCTCTACCCGAAGGTCGAGATTGATGGTGCGTTTCTCTTTTGGAGTCATACCAACAAAATAAAATACTACAAAATTCTTATCTATTTCTACAAAGTCAGCCTGGGCTTTCTCTTGTATTTCTTTCAATTGCCAATGCTGTGGTGCTGCTCCTGCCGGAATGCCTATGGAAGCAATAGTCATTGGTAGCGGCGAGTTAGTTTTGTTTTCGACAATGGAAGTGAGCCGGGCTGTTTCTCCTACCTTTTTATTTGTATTATCAATTTTGGTAGATAAACCAACCATACATTTTGAAGATGAATTAGGCGTGAGCGAAGTCCAACCGAAATTGATGCCATAACTTGCATTTTGCAATCCGGTGTATGATATTTGCACTGTATTTTCACCTTCATGCATGTGTTGTTGTAAATCATCTTCCCGAATCAAGAAGTCTTTTTTAGATATTCTCCGTTCTATTGTGTGATTATCATTGAATGATATGGTAACTTTCGCATTTTCGTTTATCACTACCGGATAGCGTGCATCATAGTCTATCAATGCTTTGAGTGCCAGCAAGGTGGCTTGAGTTGAACCAAAACCATAACTTGAGCGCGATTTCATCAATTCATTGTATGCTTTTTCGATGCGTACATTGTCTGTTTGCTTCGCTTTAAGCAGGGCAGAGAGATGAAGTGCGTTTACTTCTACATTGTACGAGTATCCCCATGAGTAAGTGATAGTATTTGAGTTTTTACTTCGCTCGTAATTATCTTTATCCACCACAGTGTTCAATTCGCCGAGCAACCTGTCTCCCATAATGTATTCACCATAATTATACAGCGTATTGGTCAATAATGCAAGGCGATAAATATCTTTGGACTTTATTGCTTCTTCTGCAGCATAGTTATATTCTTTTTCTATACCATTGATACCGGCTTCGCTCATGGCATACACAGTGTAGGCATTGGTAACAACATCACTTGGTAAAGAATAATTATATTTATTTTTTTCTTGAATAAAGCCACCTTTTCCATCGCGATGAGCTAAAAGAAATTCTTTGGTACGAATGATAATATTATCATCCAATCCTTTGATGCCAAAGCTTTTCATTTCAACCAAATGCATCAGGCATTTTGCTGTCAGGCTAACATTGCCCGTACTGCCTCCAAACCAACCAAAACCTCCTTTTGGATTTTCGTACGAAAACATTTTGGAATATCCCTTTTTAATATATTCTTGCAACAACTTTTCCGTTTTTTTCTCGCCATCGATATTTCGTTGTTGCAAATATTTCAATGCGGCGGCATCAATAAATAACTTAGAGGTAGTTTGTTCGAAACATCCGTTAGGTTCCCGAATAATGCTTTCACTACCAAGAATCATTTGTTGCAATATATCTAAATTCATCACAAAGTTACCGTACATAGAACCTTCTAATGGTTTATTGATATTGAAACGGTAAGTTGCCGTGCTATCTGCTGCAGCAAAGGATGCCTTAACAGGAAATCCTTGAGGGAGCACTTCTATCCATTGGCTTACGCGGTCTTCGGCGCCACTTCCTCTGAATGAAGTGTACAAATAGGCACTGCCATACGAGTTGCTTATCAGATAAGGTACATACAACGAAGTGGTAGAGTGGGGAGCTATTTCCACACCTTTTTCTTTAGTATAATTATCGGCCAAATTAAAGCGGCGGCGGTAGTGGTTGTAACCATAATCATCATTGATGAGTGTTCCTTTAATTAATTTATCTGTTTGATTTTTTAGTGTAATAGGTAATTCGATTCTATCTCCAAAGCAGAAATAAACAGGTGCTTTGGTAGTAATAGAGAATGGTAGATTGGTAAAAAATGTATTCTCACCATGTCCGGGCTTATTACCACCTATACCTTCGGCAATGGCTCGGAAACCGCCAATGGCATCGGAACTATACAATTTAACACTGGCTTTTCCGGTGCTGTCTGTCTGTATGCTTGGATTCCAATACAATGTGCGGCGAAAATCGGATCGGGTTTGTCCGGCCGTTTTCTTGTAATTGCTTGGGTTGTATGTTTCGCGAAGCCCTGATACGGCGTTGATAGGTTGAACTATTATTGATGTAAATCGTGGTTCCTGATTAATTTTCTTTCCTAAATTTTTGTAATTTGGCAAAGGATTGCGGGTATTACCTATATTCTTAGTGCTGATAATAATTACTCCGTTTGCTCCACGCGCACCATAAATAGCAGTAGCACTGGCATCTTTAAGTACATCAACACTTTCTATTACCGAAGCCGGAATATCCGAAATACCTGACACAGGCATACCATCTACAATATATAATGGATCTGCCGAGGCTGTAATGGAACTTGTTCCACGCACAATGACTACTGTGCTTGCATCCGGTGAACCTTCGTTGGTAGTTACAGAAACACCTGACATTCTTCCTGCCAGTGCTTCAGATAAATTGCTTGCCGGAACCGGAGTTGCTACTAATTCGTCACCGCTTACACCTGCTACAGAAGTCGTGAGATCCTTTTTAGATGCAGCTTGCCCAAATCCTACACTTACTTCTTGTACCATAACACTGCTTAGGCTCTCCTCACCACTTCTTGGCGTTTCCATATCATCAGTAAGAGCTATTTCAGTTTCTTTTTTTGTTTTTTCCTCCTCTTTTTCTACTGCCTTTTCACCTTCAAGTATGATACCATTTCGAGCTTTAGCACGAATCGTTTTATCTTCTTCTATTTGCTTTTGCAGGCTGCGTAAATCTAAGCTTAGCGTATCTATTTCGATGCCTTTATTGTCATAGTTTACGGCATTGGCTACTAATTGTATCTTGCCCGACCGGTCTACATTGGTAAACAAGAATTTACCGGAAGGCTTAGTGCGAAGGTGTGTTACCGTTTTCTCTTTTCCATATGAAATAAGCCATACATCGGCGGCAATTCCTGTTTTGCTTTGTTTGTAACGCACAGTTCCGCCTATATAACTTGTTGAGTTAGGTAAGCTTTTTATAGTTATATCCGGATTATTGACATCTTTCCATGTAAACCTACGCCAACCGTGTGTAAGCAGTACATAATCGATGCTTTGTATAGCCTTTTCTTTTTCGGGATTGAAATAATAGGATGCATCTTCAACTTTATCTTTTAAATCTGAACTCATCAATAACCATGACAGGATATTATCCTGACGGTCGTCGGCAAAGGCGTTTATTTTATCGTCCATTACCGATAATGAAAGATTGGCAGGTAAAGGATTATTTTCGGCATCATAAGTTTCGATATCTAATTTTACTTCTTCGCCCGGCAGGTATTCTTTTTTATCCGGAGTGATTTTAATATTCATTGGTGCATGCTCGCCTATATAGATAAGCCGTTCGCATTGTTCCGTACCCTTACGGTCAATCAATGTTACACGCGCTACACCTGCAGGAAGTTTGCTTAGATTGATGGCATACGACATAAGGTCGCGCGAGAAGTCCTCGGTAATCATTGTTTCGCCTGAAGTAATAGTTATGAAGTATGGTTCATCATTCGGAGTATGCGTATCAACCCATATGGTATTTTTTTTTTGTGACGAAATACTTATTGCATAGCCTTGTTTCAAAATTTGAGGTAGCGGATATTGCTTACTGATGCCTTGTGGCGAAGTAATGACAGCATGGTAGCTTTCGACCATGCTTGGGGTAAAGCGCACACTGCCTAAGCCCATCCATGTGCTCGAGAAGAATGCAACCGGATCGTTATTCTCGTTGCGTATTTCGCCTGTAATATCAGCAGGTTTGCCAAATTCGTTGGTAGCTTTAAAGGCTAAATTGGATGTTACATTATTGACTAAATATCCGCCTTCAGGGAAAAATTGTAATCCTATATTATTTAAAACCAACGGAATGCTGCGTGAAATGGCTTCGGTACTTCCTTCATAATCAATCATTATATTCATTGTCCCGTCTGCCGATTTTATATCTTTGGACAACATGGCTTTGAGGGCAATTTTTCCGTTTCGGTTGGTACGGGCTTTGGAAGTTTGTATTGTTTTTCCTTCAATATTGATAGAATAGGTGAGTGGATAGTTCTCAAGCGGTGTGTTTTGTTGTGTTTTTACTTCGAGGTTAGCTTGAATTTCGTCACCCGCGCTGTAGGCTTTGCGTTCAAAGTCAAGGTTCATTAACAAAAGCGGCATTTGTGTTTTTTGCACAAAAAGGTCTTTGGTATAACCGTCTTTTTCATCGAAATTGCGCAACCAAGCTGTGTAAGCACGCAGTTTGTATTGTCCGCCCGGAGCTTCGCTTGGTATTCGGTATGATCCGGCTCCTTCGCCATTTTGTATATAAATAGAAAATGTTTTTTCTACTCCGCCGCGCGGGTTAATCAACTCGATAGTTGCCATCTCGCTTAATGCTTCTTTGAGATTTAAGGCAGCATCAGTTACATATACTTTGAACCAAATTTGCTCGCCCGGTTGGTAAAAGGTGCGGTCGGTGTGCAAGTATATTTTCTCAATTGGATATTTATTAATAAAATAATCCCATTGTGTTTGCTTTTGGGCAAAGTTATTTCCACAGAAAAGCAGGATTAGAGATAGGTAGGATAGTATTTTTTTCATAGGTATTTCGTTTTTACCATGGAGGCACGGATATATATTGTTAATTTACCACGGAGGCACGGAAAACATAGAGATGCATGGAGAAATTCTCTGTGTTCCTTTGTGTTCTCTGTGTCTCCGTGGTTATGCTTATTATTCTTTATCCAACTTAGCAAACTCTTCAGTGACCAATGATACCAACTGAGAACGAATGTTTTCGCAATTAAAATTGAATAAAAGCCCTTTAGGTTTTTTCAATAGTTTCAGATAAGTCAGTAATTGAGCATTATACAAAGGAATCATTTGTTCAACTGCTTTCAATTCAACAATAATACAATCATTTACTAATACATCAAGCCGTAAAGAGCATTCCAACTCTTCTTCTCTGTAAAATATCGGAACATGAATTTGTGAGCTTACCTGTAGCCCAGCATGTTTTAATTCTGAGATAAAACATTTTTCATATACACTTTCGAGTAGTCCCGGTCCTAATCGTTTATGAACTTCAATTGCGCAGCCGATTATTTTGTAAGATAAATCATTGATTTCTTTTTGTGTCATGGTTTTTGTTTTTTACCACAGAGGCACGGATTACATGGAGATACACGGAGAATATCTCTGTGTTTCTTCGTGTTCTCTGTGTCTCCGTGGTTACAATCATATTTATTAAAATTTCATAGTTAAGGCTAAAGTTACATTGGTAGTACTTGGCATGTTAAAATAATCGAGGCCTTGTGCAGCAGCATAACCAAAGAGTGGGCGTGCGGGATCTACACCACTATATGCCGACCAAAGTATCAGGTTATTAAGCCCCAATGAAAGTTTTAGCTCGGGTATTTCTACTCTTTTAGAGAAATCGTATGAAAGGCTGATGTTGTGCAAACGCAAGGTCGAAGCATCTTCGATAGCATTTTGTGCTATGCCGGTTGTCCCTTCAGCATAATACGGGCTGTCGGCAGGAGTTTGTGCAGTACGGTTTGCTGCCGATTGTTTGGACACTCCTAAGTAATTCATTGTGTTTTGTGTTCCGTTCCAGCAATCGCCACCATGCGCGTAGCCCATTGTACAGATAAAGCCCCAATTTCTCCAATTTAATGTTAAGTTAAAATTCAAAGTATAATCAGGCGTTGGGTCGCCAATTACACCCATAGTACCATCCGTTTTTTGCCCATAAATTACGCCATATTGTTCACCTTTAAGTACACTCACAGATACATCCGAAAAACCGGCTAAAGCAATATGGTCATTATCGGTCAAAAGGTTTTTTACCATTGTTTTATATGAAGTAAAATTGGCGTTTGCACTCCAACTGATCCTGCGATATCTACCTCCCGAGATATTATATGTTATTTCATATCCTTCCTTGTTCCAATCAATAACATTAGTTAATTCAAAACGATTATTTTGATACACCGGTAAGATACCATCGGTAGTCCGGTTCCAAAAATAATTTACTTCAAAACTACCCCAACGGCTTCGATAATCTCCAATGTCAAGCCCCACTTCATTGCGGGTAGTAGCTTCGGGTATTAAATTCGAGTTTTGAAATAAAGGATATTGTTCCTGATAATTTCTGAAATCTTCAGTGCTAATTCGTGTAGACCCATAATGTGGTTGTGTATAGTAAAGCGGCGACTCATTATGTACGCGCGAAAGTGTATAACGAGGTTTTATGTATAATCCATAAGGGAAATCCCAATATAAATCCAATCGGTCTCGAAGAAAATGCCGGTCTATCCGCAAAGCTACCCCAAGTCCTTCGCTGAAAAATACTTTCTTGTCATTTAGAGTATTGGAAGTATTGGCATTTACCCAAAGATTATAGAAAAAGAATTGATTTCGAGAGGAACTTCGATTAGAATACTGCAAACTTAAATCATTGGTTATTCTATCTGACGAAACATTACCCGCTTGAGTGTATTGGGCATCATAAGTAGTTGAGTTAAGATTATAATTTATCAATAGTTCTGACCGTAGAAGGCTTTCGGCCCAATCCCACCTCCAACTATAAAAGTCAGGTTCAAATTTAACCTTATATTGCAGTTTAGAATTGAAGACGCCCAATTTTTCATCCCTCCCGTTTACATTCTCAGTCATGCCCATAGCATACGGCATAATACCCGATTGAATTTTCTGTTGATTATAATCATATCCAATCTTCCAATCCCACGATTTATTTTTGAGCGAAAAAGCTGCTGAAGCATTTTGGTGCGTTTCCTCATCAAGGCTGTTGTCAATATAACGGTATGGGTTATCAACAGAATTTGTATAGCGATGTTCTGAGCCGTCGGGGTTAGTAAAAGCTTTTCCACCGCTATTATTACCTTGAGTGTTATCGAAATTGGGTGGAGTGGTAGCAATATCATAAAACAAGCGAGAATAATTATTGCCGTTTTCAGTCAACTCATTTTGTGTAATAAGATATTTGGCTTGCAATCCGAGTTTGGTGTAAGGCATCCATTTCTTTAAGCGCATATTGCTTATTTTCACCATAAAATCGTTTGTCATCGAAGTAGCTTCAGGTACAATGCCTCGATTCATTGTATTGGAATAATGAACATTCAATAAAGCAGTTTTAGATAACAGTGTGTAATAATCCAATACATTGGTAGCTCCGAGCGAAGTTTGGAAAAAATCGTATGGGTTGTAGCTTTTGTCAATAGGTGCACCCCAACTGAATTGCTCGTCAGGAACAGTGTTTTGTCCAAATTCGCTTTGCCTTTCGGGCAAGCGGTTTACCCATCCTGCCGAGAGGTTCGACTTAAATGCAAAATGAGCTTTTTTAGGTATAAACCCCTCATAAGCGGGCAAGAGGATGTATTTGTTTTTCTTTTTATCAAATGAAATAGAATTGTATTGGAAAGGATAGTAATTACTGTAATAACCATAATAATCATAGTATGAATCTTTAGCTTCATCTTCTACGAAAAAACGCTTTCTTATTATAGTGTCACTACCATAGCGGGCAATAACTTTTTCGATGTAGGGAACTTTTTTACTACTTATAACTACTTGTGTAGTATCTAAATTCAGTAAGTGTTCCATTTTCTTTTCGCGCTGCGCCCACAAGTTGAGGCTTAATAGCACGCAACAGGCAAGTATAATGTTTCTCATTATGTTATGATAGATTTGTTAGGTTTTACAAATGTAAAGAATTATCAAAAAATAAAAAAACTCCCGAAACAATTATTTATGCTTTGGGAGTTCTGTGGTATGTTTTGGATAAATATTCTCTACACAATCTTCTTGAACAATTCTTTCATTGAAACGGCTGAGCCAATAATGCTTGACAAGTCGCTTATTTTTACGCGCTCTTGTTTCATAGTGTCACGATGGCGAATGGTCACACAATTGTCTTGCAATGAATCATGGTCAACTGTTACGCAGAATGGTGTTCCAATGGCATCCTGACGGCGGTAGCGTTTTCCGATACTGTCTTTTTCGTCGTATTGACAGCGGAAATCGAATTTTAAGTCGTCGATGATTTGGCGAGCTAATTCAGGTAAGCCATCTTTTTTTACCAATGGCATTACACATAGTTTGATAGGAGCTAATGCAGGAGGAAAGCCTAAAACAACACGCGTTTCTCCATCTTCCAATACTTCTTCTTTGTATGCTGAGGCCATTACGCTAAGGAACATACGGTCAACGCCAATGGAAGTTTCTACTACATACGGAACATAGGATTGATTTGTTTCAGGATCGAAATATTTGATGTTTTTGCCTGAGTATTTTTCGTGGCTCGAAAGGTCGAAATCGGTGCGCGAGTGGATACCTTCCACTTCTTTAAAGCCAAATGGCATTTCGAACTCAATGTCGGTAGCAGCGTTAGCATAGTGAGCCAATTTATCATGGTCGTGGAAGCGGTATTTCTTGTCGCCAAAGCCAAGTGCTTTGTGCCATTTCATACGGGTTGCTTTCCATGCTTCGAACCATTCAAGTTCAGTACCCGGTTTTACAAAAAATTGCATTTCCATTTGCTCGAATTCGCGCATACGGAAAATAAATTGACGCGCTACAATCTCGTTGCGGAAAGCTTTCCCGATTTGTGCTATACCAAACGGAATGCGCATACGGCCTGTTTTTTGCACATTCAGGTAGTTTACGAAGATACCTTGTGCTGTTTCGGGACGAAGATATATTTTAGATGCGCCTTCGGAAGTCGAACCCATTTCAGTGCTGAACATCAAGTTAAATTGACGAACATCTGTCCAATTCTTAGTTCCGCTTATTGGGCAAACTATTTCGTAATCAACAATGATTTGTTTTAATTCAACCAAATCCGAATCGTTCAATGCTTTTACAAAGCGGGTATGTACTTCGTTTTTCTTTGCTATATATTCTTGTACACGACCATTGGTTTGGATAAACATATCTTTATCGAACGATTCGCCGAATTTTTTAGCTGCTTTTTCACATTCTTTTTCAACTTTGTCATCGTATTTTGCCATTAATTCTTCGATAAGAACATCGGCACGATAGCGTTTCTTTGAATCTTTGTTGTCAATTAATGGGTCATTGAATGCGTCCACATGCCCGGAAGCTTTCCAGGTAGTGGGGTGCATAAAAATAGCAGCATCGAGACCCACGACATTTTCGTGCAAAAGCACCATGCTGTCCCACCAGTATTTTTTGATATTGTTTTTAAGCTCAACACCGTTTTGACCGTAATCGTACACAGCACCTAAGCCATCGTAAATTTCGCTCGAAGGAAATACAAATCCATACTCTTTACAATGTGCAACTAATTTTTTGAAAACATCTTCTTGTGAAGCCATATCTATTTACTATTTACAATATTTTAGCCTGCAAAGATAAGATTTATTTGCAAAATACTATTCATTCATCATTAACGACATTTGTGCATTTTCTACATCTGTCCAAACGAGTTTCGAGTGATCTATTATTTTTGCCATACCCAGTAAGTTCATCTTTTTATCTTTTTGGTAAGAAGAAATAACCACTTTTTCTGCCTGAAATTTATCTTTAATAGCTGACAACAACGCCTCTCTTGCAACATCATCATTTGCCAAGATATCTACAGCCGACAGTTTATCTTCTATAAAATGCGCCAAACATAATCCGGTTATCTCATTCTCTTTTTTCGTGGAAATAATAGCTCCACCCTCATTTATCAACGATTGACAAACAAAATCGAAATGCGCAAACGGCACCTGAATGCCATCTATATTTTTGTAATAATCGGTGTAGAAATCGTATGCTTCGACAATGGTCGGTGTACTTCGACTTACTTCGACTCCGCTCAGCAACCGTCGCTCAGTAACCGGAAGTGAATCGAGACATTGCAAATCCACTTCCTCTCGCAATACCCGAAAAGCTTGCTCGAAACCATATTTACGGTACACATCAATCAAATATTCTTCTTGCGGAATAAGTGTAACTAACGCAACTCCTTGCTGTTTCAATTTGTCAAACGCAGCATTAATAAGCTGTGTCATATAGCCTTTGTTTCGCTCGTCGGGGGCAGTCATTACGGCAAAAATATATGCGGCAGGTATTGTTTCACCATTTTTGCGAAAGGCGCAAGGAAGCATTTGTAACGCTGCACAGAGTTTCCCATCAGCATTGCTTATCTCCAAGCAATACTCCGGACGATACATTTTCTCAAAATAAAGGTTTAAGAATGCGTCTGTATCGTCAAAAACTTCTTTCCAGAGGTGTTTTATTTGGTTCATTTCTTTATATAGGACTTTACTTAATACATGACAAAAATTAAAAGACAAAAAAAGTGTCGTCATGTCGACCAAAACGACGAGTGGTCACTGTACTTCGACTTCGCTTGGTTGCTGAGCTTGTCGAAGTACAGCAACCAAGCGTAGTCGAAGTGGCACGAGGAGTATCGTGGAGACATCGCAAAAGCAATATTAATCAGTATTTTGCGATGTCTCGACAAGCTCGACATGACGATGCTTCTATCGTTTTTGTATTGTTCTTTTAATTTTTGTCATGTACTAAGAGGACTTTATTCAAAAATAATCTGCAAATACACAACAGATTATTTACTTTAGCTTTTATTTTATCAGGCAAATATAACAAAAAATCATACGGATTAAGATTCTTTTTCTCCCATAGGGTAACTTGTTGTAATGCCACTCTTTTTTTCTTTTTGGACTTTGAATGAACATCCAATTATGCTTTATAATCAATCACAATTATATTTATATGGAGTGGATTTTATATTTTTTGGGTTTATGTATTATTTTTTAATTTGAAATAATTAATTTTGATGCTACAAAATAATTTATATATGAGGTTAATTATAGAAAGAGATCCGCAAAATGTGGCTGAATGGACGGCACAGTACATCGTCAAGTTTATCAACAGGCATTTTGAGCGGAATCCGAACAAACCCTTTGTGTTGGGTTTGCCTACCGGTGGTACTCCTTTGGAGACTTATAAGGAGTTGATTAAATTCAATCAACGAGGTGAAATTTCGTTCAAAAATGTAATTACATTTAATATGGACGAGTATGTGGGCTTACCCGAAGACCACCCCGAAAGTTATCACACTTTTATGTGGGAGAATTTTTTCAACCATATTGATATTAATCCTGAGAATGTAAATATCCTCAATGGCAATGCACCCGACTTATGCAAAGAATGCCGGGATTATGAGGAGAAAATAAAATCGGTTGGCGGCATCGACCTTTTTTTGTGTGGAGTGGGCGCCAATGGTCATATTGCGTTCAACGAGCCTTTTTCGAGCCTTGCTTCGCGCACACGGCTGAAAACGCTGATACGCCAGACGCGCATCGACAATTCGCGTTTTTTTGGCGGCAAACTGGAGGATGTACCTCGCAACGCGCTTACCGTCGGCGTGGCAACTATTACAGATGCACGCCATTTGCTGGTACTTGCTGTAGGCAAAAATAAGGCAACAGCTGTCAAAATGGGTATCGAAGGCGCATATTCGCATGCGTGGACTATCAGTGCCATTCAGGCTCACCCGAGGGCAATGGTGGTGTGTGACGAAAAGGCGATTGAGGAACTCAGCGCCCGTACCGTCGATTATTTCCGCGACATCGAAGACCGTATTAAAAAGGATCTTTGGTAAATCCTTTTACTGATTTGTTGACATTGAAAAACTCGGATTTCCCAATCCGGGTTTTTTGCTTTTTTGTGATGTGATGAGCAAACTCTTACAAAAAGTATTATTTTGATAGCAATACTAAAAAATAATACTTGTTTTGTGGTGAAAAAATATGAAAAAGAGTTATTTTTGTATGGTTTTACTGACAGAAAGAAAGTAAAGCTCCTATACTAAAGACTACATACTATGGAAAAGATAGACGAATTAGACCGTAAGATACTCAGTATCATTACACAAAACGCCCGAATACCGTTTAAAGATGTTGCCGACGAATGCGAAGTGTCTCGCGCCGCTATTCATCAACGCGTGCAACGCCTCATCGACGCCGGCGTTATAACCGGTTCAGGATATACGGTAAGCCCCAAGAGTTTGGGTTATCACATCAGCACCTATATTGGCATTAAGCTCGAAAAAGGATCGATGTATAAGGATGTGGTGCCGGCATTGGAGAAAATCCCCGAAGTGGTCGAATGTCACTTTACGCTTGGACCCTACACATTGCTTATCCGCCTGTATGCGAAAAACGACGAACATTTGATGAAACTGCTCAACAATCAGATACAGGAAATACCCGGCGTAACTTCGACCGAAACGCTGATGTCGCTCGAAGAACGGATACAACGGAAAATACCGATAGAATAATTGAGAATTAAAAATTAAGAGTTAAGAATAATTTTTGTTCTTAACTCTTTCATTTACAAATAAATTTAGCTTCAATTTATTCGTTACTGACTTGTAACTCATAGCTTGTAGCTTGTAACTAATTTTATGGAAACAGTCGTTAGTGGAATACGCCCTACAGGCAACCTGCACCTTGGTAATTATTTTGGTGCGTTGCGCAATTTTATCAAAATGCAGGATGAACACAATTGTTACTTCTTCATTGCCGATTATCACTCACTTACCACACACCCAACGCCGCAAAACCTGCAAGGAAATGTGCGTCAAGTACTTGCCGAATATATTGCTGCCGGACTCGACCCCGACAAGTGTACGCTATATGTGCAAAGCGATGTGCCGGAGGTTGCCGAGTTGTATTTATACCTGAATATGAATGCGTATATCGGCGAGCTGGAACGGTGCACTTCATTTAAGGATAAAATCCGTGTGCAACCGCAAAATGTCAATGCCGGACTCCTCACCTACCCTACGCTGATGGCTGCAGACATCTTGCTGCACCGCGCCACAAAAGTACCTGTGGGCAAAGATCAGGAACAACACTTGGAAATGACGCGCACTTTTGGCAACCGCTTCAACCGGATGTATAATGTGGACTATTTTGCCGAAGCACAGGCATTTAATTTTGGGGCAAATCTAGTAAAGATTCCCGGACTAAATGGCAGCGGCAAAATGGGGAAATCGGAAGGCGAAGGCAATGCTATCTTCCTGGCAGACAAGACAGAAGATATCCGTAAAAAGGTGATGAAAGCCGTTACCGATAGCGGTCCCACTGTGCCCAATCAGGAAAAACCCGAAGCTATTGCCAACCTTTTTCAACTGATGAGCGTAGTTTCTGCACCCGATGTTTTGGCTTTCTTCGAAGAAAAATACAATGCCTGCGAAATTCGCTACGGTGATATGAAAAAGCAATTGGCAGAAGATATGATTGCTTTTGTAACCCCATTTAGCGAGAAGATTGAAGCCCTCGTTTCCAATCATGCTTACTTGGACAGGATAGCCTTGCAAGGCAAAGAAAAGGCACAGGCAAGCGCCCGGAAAACTATCCGCGAAGTACGCGAGATTATTGGGTTTAGAACTTCATATAACAATTCCTGTAAATTTAAATGCCGTCATTGCGAAAGCATTAAAACCAGAAAACATGGTTTTAATGGAGGCAAACAGCGGATATATTGTTTTGACTGTAACAGAACAAGTTACTCTTTGTAAAATATGTCTCTTCTTCTTAGCCATACCCCCAATCTGATCGAAGCCGGGTGCGACGAAGCCGGACGGGGTTGCCTTGCAGGCTCGGTGTATGCTGCGGCGGTTATTCTTCCGGCGGATTTTAAGAATGATTTACTGACAGATTCTAAACAACTTACTGACAAACAACGCTATGCCCTTCGCCTCGTTATCGAAAAACAAGCCATAGCATGGGCAGTAGGGATTGTTACAGCGCAGGAAATTGACGAGATAAATATTCTCAACGCCTCTATCCTTGCCATGCACCGTGCTGTTGACCAGCTTGAAACCATACCGGAACATCTGATTATTGATGGCAACCGGTTTAAAAAGTACAAAGATATTCCGCACACAACTATTGTGAAAGGTGATGGCAAATACTTACCCATCGCGGCTGCTTCGGTTCTTGCCAAAACCTACCGCGATGATTATATGAAAACCCTGCATGAGGAATATCCTTATTATGGTTGGGATACGAACATGGGTTACCCCACAAAAAAACACCGCGAAGGCATTCGCCAACACGGTGTTAGTCCTTATCACCGAATGAGCTACCAGTTGCTCGACCGGCAATTGGAGCTCGAATTTTAATCTTACCTCGAGCCTGAAACTACTGCTGCCAACTTAAAGCGTTTGGTACCACCGGTTGTTTTATTAAACATATCTAAATACACTACATATATGCCGATATTTGCAAGCTTGCCGCTGTCGGTACTGCCATCCCATGTCAACACTCCTTCGGTAGCCAAAATGGTGTTGCTTGGATATTTTTTTACCTTCATACCCGAAGCGTCGAAGATAGTAATATTGGCTACCCATCCCGGCTCATTCAATTGATAATGAATAACAAGCATATCCTTATCGCCATCGCCATTGGGTGTAAACACTTCATCGTCAATCCATACTTCCTTGTTTGCCTGACTTGAGGTTATATCCGTGTATTGCGAGTTTTTGTATCCGGGAGTTCCATAATGAGGCGCCGCTGCCGATGTCCATGAACTGGAACTGTTAGACGGCATATCCGGATTTATTCTTTCCAAAGCCACTCCCTTTTGATTTTTCACCATCGGGTTGTGCCATTTGGATGAATAGGTAAGCTCGTCAAAGATGTTTACATCCTTGTATAGCACAATAGTTGCTCCTTCGTTACTCAATGCGGTGAGGGGCATTGAAATTAGATTTGCTGTATCGGGACATTGGAAATAATTCCGTTCTATATCCGGTGTTTTACAAAGTGCTAAGTAGGTATATGGCAGCATGATAGTCCCGTTCGGTATTGCTTTTGAGGAAATAGTGCCATCAGCCTTTTTAGGTCCAAACAAAATTCCTGAAACATCCAATATCTTATCCGACTTATTATAAACCTCCACATATTCTTCGGCTCCATCCGGATTATTGAACATTATCTCGTTGATAATTAAATCGCCCACCACAGGATATTCGGCAACGCCAAAAGTGTATTCAGTTGTGCCGGTTACATTTCCATCCAAATCGATCAGGTCGGTGACTGTTATTTTATAATGTTGCTTTGGAATAAAGCCATTTGCAAAAGTTAGTGTAACACTTGCATCGGTTGTAGAAAGCGTAACCGATGTAGGATGTTCTCCGGTCAATAAAGTGAAATTTGCCGTTGTAAGCGGTTGAACGCCTTCTGTGAAAATCACTTTCACTTCTTTTGTATTTGCTGTATTGACAACTACACTTTGTATATCAGGCGGAGTTGTATCCGGAATTATCTGCCCTGCATAGAAATTATCATAATATATTTTTGAAAAATTGCTCGAAGTTACTGTAGCTGCAACTCCCATGTAGAAACTATTTAAAATAGGCGAAGCATCTGCGGCAGCAATTCCACCATTTATGAATGCGCTTCCGCCAGCCGGATCATATCGGATTTCCCACGAATTGTCGCTCTTTCGTATCACTCTTACGCGTATAAAGTTGTTGGATGTGCCGCTAACTTTGTTAACTCCTCTTATGATGACGGTTGTATCTCCTTTTACTATTTTGTATAGTGAAATATTGTCCATTTTAGACCCAATTCGGACGAAATAACCCGTAATGTCGGTAGCCAAAAGGTTTTGTTTATTCGACATTAAATAGATATCTGTGTAATTACCATCCGAAGTGTCGAATTTTATATTTGTCCAAAAATCCCATTCACAATCGTTGGTTACACTACTTAATGTAGAAAGGTATGATTTATTTTGATTCGTGTTTAATTTCAACATTTCATCTTCTATAGTAAACAATTCGACATCACCACTCCAAGTCGGATTATTGGTGAAATCGCCATCCGAAAAATTGTCTTGAACCAAATATACTTTTTCGGGAACAGTTACTTGGTAATCTACTGTTTGTAATGGATTTCCTGCCAAATCGGTAATATTATTCATGGATAAAGTGTAAGAGCCAACCGGAAGATCGTTTGCAAAGGTCAAAGTAGCAGTTAATCCATCGGCAGATAAAATAGCTTCGCTTGGCGCACCAATGCCGCTTAAATTAAAGTTGCTGGTGCTGATCGGATTAACGGCTTCAGAAAAAGATACCGCTATTTGATTTAGTGCATCTAAAGCTACGCCGGTTACAGTTGGCGGAGTAGTATCCGGGATAATTGGTCCGGCATAAATATTGTCGAAATAATGCTTTTCAAAAAAACTACTTGTCGATTGTACAACATAGACACCTAAATATGACCCCGTTAAAATTGGCGAAGACTCCGCAGCCGATAGTGTCGGAGCAACAAATGATCTTCCTGTCCCTGTTTTATCATAAGCTATACTCCACGAATTATCGGATTGTCTTATTATTTTTATTTTTAATGTCGAATTTTCTGTGATATTTTCGCCAACAGTTTTAATTAATTCAAGAGTTGTACTTCCATTCCTTTTGTAAAGATGTATCCCATCTTTAGGATCGCCTACTCTTATCAAATATCCTGTTATATCTGTTGCTGATAAGTCTGGCTTATCCGAAATTAAATAAAAATCTATGTAATTATTACTTGATGTCGCAAAATGTAACTGAACATCAAAATCCCATTCACAATTATTGACAACATTACTTGGCGTAGAAAGATAAAATTTAGCACTTGCAGTTTGATTGATTGAATGTAACATGTTGTTGCCATCCACATCAGATACTTCAAATGAATCTGTATTACCGCCCCAAGTCGGATTATTGGTGAAATCGCCATCAGAGAAATCATCTTGTACCAGATAAACTTTCTCAGGTATAACTATCGGATAACTCAATATCTGCAATTCATTTCCTGCCAGATCTGTAATATTGTTCATGGTTAAGGTATAAGAGCCTGAAGGAAAATCGTTTGCAAATGTGAGCGTAGCAATTGTGCCGTCTGTGGAAGAAACTGCCGAACTAGGTACCCCAACGCCCGATAAACTAAAGTTAGTTTCATCTACAGAATTAATTGCTTCGGAAAAAGTTATTGTAATTTGATTATTGGCACTTATCGAAATATCTGATACCGCAGGAGGAGTAGTATCCACAATAATAGGTCCGGCATAAACATCGTCAAAAAAATGGTTATTTCTCATTGACTCTGTTGCATTCTGAATTATTAAAATACCTGTATGAGAACTACTGGCAATATCACTATTCGTTACGGAGCCTATCAATGTAAAAGGATCATTCCAACCTGTTTTGTTGTAATAAAGGGTCCACTCGTTTTCACTAGTTCGCTTCACTTTAATGAAAAAAGGATTGTTAGTTATAGAACTTACTAGGTTATTTTCGCTTGAAATAAGAGCAGACGCTGTGCCACTCACTACTTTAAACAAAACTATTCTTCTTCCTGTGTTATTGCCCGCTCCATCACCTATCCGGACAAAATAGCCATTGAGATCACTTCTGGTGAGGTCAGATTTATCAGATGTTAAGTAGAAATCTATATGATTCTGACCCGAAGTAGCAAGTTTCAGATTTACAAAAAAATGCCATTCACCACCAGCAGCATAAGTGCTTGGGGTACTAAGATAATATTTAGTATTTGCACCTACTATTCCGGTATTCGATTGCAGCTGATAAGAAGCATTTACCGTAAAACTATCTCTATTTCCTACCCACTTTGTATCAAGAATTCCACTAGAAAAATCGTCTATTACCTGT
The DNA here is from genome assembly GCA_031553685.1 of Paludibacteraceae bacterium. Lineage (GTDB taxonomy): Bacteria > Bacteroidota > Bacteroidia > Bacteroidales > Paludibacteraceae > JAFGVL01. The sequence continues at coordinate 38,825 of JAVBLE010000054.1, forward strand.
CCAAAACTACTCAAAGCAATAAACAATACCGAAAAAATCATTACTATTCGTTTCATATATTTTCTATATTTAAAGAAAAACATTTCAGACAAATTTACATAAAAAGTTTTATCTAATAATATCACAGACCAAGTATCTCATTTTTTTAATACTATATAGGTTGAATTTTTGATTTAACTCTACGACCTTAGTACATGACAAAAAATAAAAGAACAATACAAAATCAATAAAAGTATCGTCATTGCGGGCTTGACCCGCAATCGCAGAAGCCTGATTAATAAATCTTTTGCGATGTCTCGTACCTTTACCCAAAAAAAAATACCGATTAATCACAAGAGTTGTATTTTTATTGATAAATCGGAAGGAGGTAAGAGCTGTGATGTCTAGATACACAAAAAATAGTGATATCGTTGTGGAGAAATAGCCTTACCTTCTTGTTTCCATCGAG
>JAVBLE010000006.1:0-30554 GCA_031553685.1 Paludibacteraceae bacterium
GAGGCAAACAAAAACTTTTTATAACATGAAAAAGATTTTTCTTTCGCTGTCAATCCTGTTGGCAGCCGCATTTACAACAGGTGTAAATGCACAAATGAGTGTGGGAACAAGTGCTGCACCGAATGCCAATGCGGTGCTCGACTTGGTGAGTTCGAACCAAGGATTATTGCTGCCTCGGGTGGCGTTGACTTCTACCACAAGCGCTTCGCCTTTGAGTACACATGTAGCCGGCATGCATGTGTATAACACAGCTACCGCCGGAACATCGCCAAACAATGTAACGCCAGGGGAATATTATAATGATGGTACAAAGTGGGTGCGGATTAATGAAGCCAATACCGAATGGTATCTCTCCAGCGGAACAGTCGATGCTGGCAATAACAAAGCAGGCTCCATTTACCGCACCGGAAATGTAGGCATCGGAACAACCTCGCCCGGCACAAAGTTGGAAATAAACAATGGCACCACCAATGGTGCTGTCAAGATTGTGGATGGGACTCAAGGCGCCGGAAAAGTATTAACCAGCGATGCTAATGGGGTAGGCACATGGCAAGTTCCTGCGGGCACTATAATTACTGGTGTAGTCCCAAGCACAGTAACCAATTTTATTCCTACAACATACTCTCCTCAAACTTTCTATACCGGAACTTATATTACATTGCCGGCCGGCGAATGGCGTATAGATATGTTGGCATGGATAGAAGCTTCTGGTACTGCTGTAGAACCCATACCAACAACAGGTATAAATAATGGAGGGTTTGCTTCATTGTTATTGAGCAAAAGTAACACTGTAATAACTCCACCCGCTTTTGCCGCTGCCAATATAAAGAGTGTAATTATCCCAAATCTATATACCCAATCCCTAGCTTTGTATTCAAAATATGGAGGAGGTGCCATTTTTGTAGATTTAAGCACAACTACAACATTGTATTTATGGGCATATGCAGCAGTAGGCTTTAAATCAACAACAGCTACATTGCCGGATAAAAATGCATTTCAATTGTTCTCGCGTAATGGGGATGTTGGTGCTTACGGCCCATACACCTATATTGTAGCCACCAAAATATAATTCAAACAATGAACTTTATACGAAAATTATACATCCTGTTAAGTCTTATTATAGTAGGGCTTAATATCCCTGCCACAGCACAAGTTGCCTCCAACCTGCATGGCAAAGCAACTATCGGCGCCCACCCAACCTTAGCCAACGGCAGTCTTACCAACAAAAGCACAGGAGAACTATATATGGGCGCAGGCACCACAGGGCAGCAGAAAAACCAATTTACCCTTACAGGTAATTATCTGGGCGAAAGCGGTTCGAAACTTTACAGTTCGATAACTGCCAATACCAATGCTTCCGGCACAAAAGGCTACCTTTCTATATCGGGCACAGCTAAGAAAAGCGGCGGTTCGACACTGATTGTACTCGATCTGTTGAGCACTTGGGACGGTAGCCGCATTGATCTTGCCGAAGCGCTCAATGCAGGTTCAGACATTGACGCTTTCACCATGAATGCTACTACAGCCAGTACTTCGGTCAGGACAGCAAAATTGTTTAACGAACTGTCCGGAACCAAACGGATCTGGTATATCGGTGAAGAACCAATTATCGTTTCCTCGTGCGAAAGCATTTGTGAAGGAGCGGGCAGTTTTACAGTTACTTTAAGCCAATACACAGGCGCGATTAGTAAATGGCAATATTCGTTCAGTCCATATTCTACTTGGACGGATATAAACCAAACGACTGAAAACTTGGTGATTGAGAACCTGCCGCAAGCGGCTCGCTTCCGCGCGGTGGTAAACGGAGGCAACATAACCGATTATGTCGCCGTGAGTACAACGCCGAAGCCGGTTGTGTCATTCACCGGTTCTACCACGATTTGCGCGGGTAGTACGACTACACTTTCGCCTACCACAGGCGGCACTTGGGTGAGCAATAACCCAAGCGTAGCTACGGTTACGAATGCGGGTGTGGTAACGGGCGTAAGCAGCGGGTCTGTTACCTTTACTTATACACGCACGGATGGGTGCTCGGCGAGTGTAACGCCGTAAAGGTGTGGGTATTGTAGGGGCGTTGCATGCAACGCCCCTACAGCGTGCCGTTTCATATTCACGAGCCCCCGGTTTGTCCGGATTTTCGTTGTTGTTTGTGCCGGATGCATTTGGGGGCTTGGTTTTAAAAAGAGTCAGGGGTTCATTTTGAATGAAGCCTTGACTCTTTCATACTCGTTTTCAGGTCTTCTTCTATTCTGCGTAAACAGGGCAATTGTTGGCATCATTTTTATTGCATCAAATTGCGCCAGGCTAACCAAGCCATTACTCCTGCCGAAGTGCGAAATGCTTCCAAATCTATTTGAAAAGTGGCTGAATGCAGATTGCCGGTTTGCCGGTTTCCTTTTACTCCAAATCGATAGAACGAACATGGGTATTGTTGGGTAAAAAATCCGAAATCTTCTCCTGTCATACGAACTTCCAACTCCCCTACCCTATCGGTTCCCACAAACTCTTGTGCATAACGAATAGCTTCTTCAGTTACTGTTTTATCATTTTTCACGACCGGGTAACCGTCTTCGCAAACTACATCACATGTGCAACCATAAGCTAAAGCAGTTTCGGCGGCAATTCGTTCGATATGTTTTTTGGCTTCTGCCCGCCATGCTTCGTTGAAACAGCGAAGTGTGCCTGATAGTTTTACTTCGTTGGGGATTACATTGGTTTGACCATCGGCAATAAACTTCCCGAAAGACAGCACCATGGGCGAAAACGGCGAACAGAGCCGCGCAGAGATTTGCTGCAAAGCGACTAGTATTTGTGCCGAAGCCAGTACGGTATCGTTAAAAGCAAGCGGCAATGCACCGTGCCCGCCTTTGCCTTTTATGGTGAGATGTATTTCGTCTGCCGAAGCCATAATTTCGCCGGAACGGAAAGCAACTGTCCCGACAGGATAGTCGATGGATACATGGGCAGCCAATATCAGTTCGGGTTTGTATTGGTCGAAAATGCCTTCTTGCAGCATAAGCCTTGCTCCACCGGGATGGCGTTCTTCGCCGGGTTGGAATACAAACAGGATTGTTCCTTCAAATTCGTTTCGTAATTCAGACAAAATTTTTGCCGTACCGAGTAACGAGGCAACATGGGCATCGTGCCCGCAGGCGTGCATTACATGGGAGGCTTGGGATTTGTATGGAATATCGGCAGCCTCATCTACCGGCAAAGCATCCATATCGGCACGCAAAGCAATTGTTTTTTTATCGGGATTTTGTCCTTTCAATATGCCTAATATGCCTGTTTGGGCAATGCCGGCTTTGAAAGGGATGTTCATGGCTGATAGTTCTTTTTGTATGAATGTGGATGTTTCGACTTCGTGAAAGGATAATTCGGGATGGGCATGCAAGTGTTTGTAGGTGTTGCATACATATTCGTAAACGCTTTCGGAGAGTTGTTTAATTTTGTTTTGCATGCTATATGTTTTTTTTTGTTGTTTGAATTTCATGTTGGCTTGGTCTCTACTTAATCCCAATATCATCACCTTAAAGCTACGGCGCGCCAACCCGCGTATGCGGATGCGTGAAGGAGTACATACAAATAATTATTTCCGGTTGCTAATTTACTTAAAATTTCCTGGAATCGAATGAGTTTGGAAATGATTCGCGGCGAAAACGGTTGACGGAGGTTACCGTGAAGGAGTAAATACCAGATTTACCGGCGACGAAGTCTTGTATATCGAACTGTGTGTCGGTGGTTACTCCGATGATATTGTCGGGGTTTTGGTGTCCTTGTACGGTTTTTCCCTTGAAAGCGTACACGACATAATAGGATACTTTGCGTCCGAATTTTTCGTTGACAGGATTCCATGTGAGGACGAACCGGTCGTCTTTTTTCTTTATTTTGATGGCTGTAGGCTGGGCAGTGTATGATTTGGGAGCTGTTTTGTTTTCGGGTACCAATGCGGGTTTGGTGTAAATATTTTTTAAGCTGTCGTTCAAACCTTGCAGGTTTTTCATGAAATATTTTGCACTGAAAAACATTTCGCCTTTTATGCCTGTATTCAATTCGTCGTAACGCATTTGACGAATAATCTCGTTGGGCTTTTGCCACGAACCCCATTTATTTTCGGACAGTCCAGAGGCAAACAAACCAATGTACAGGTTTTTGCCATTTGAGTTTTCTGTCCACCAGTCAGCCAGTTTTTTGTAATTGACATGTTCTTTGCCCATTTCCCAGTATAGCTGGGGCACAACATAGTCGATGTAGCCTTCTTTGAGCCAAAGCAGGATGTCAGCATAGAGGTCGTCGTAGTTGGTGAGTGCTTTGTAGGTGTCGGAACCGCGCTTGTCAACGCTTTTGTGCCGCCAAACGCCAAAGGGGCTAACTCCAAAATCGACCCAAGGCTTGGCGTCTTTTATGGTTTTGCTTAGTTGTTTGATGGTGAGGGTTACATTGTCGCGACGCCAATCTTTTTTAGAGGTAAAGCTACGGGGATCTTTTTTAAAGGATTCGTCGTCGGGGAAGTTTTCTCCTGTAACGGGATAGGGATAGAAATAGTCGTCGAAATGGACGGCGTCTATATCGTATTTGGTTACTATTTCTTTGACTACTTCGTTCAGATATTTACGGGTTTCTTTTAATCCGGGGTCTAAGAAATACTGACCGCCGTATTTTACAGTCAAATGTTTTTGCTTGTTATAAACGCTGCTATCGCAAAGCAACGAGGTGTCGGTGCATGTGAGCACCCTGTAGGGGTTTATCCACACATGTACTTCCATGCAACGCTTGTGCGCCTGCTCGATTACGAATTGCAAGGGGTCGTAAAAGGGTTCGGGGGCTTTGCCTTGCTTGCCGTTGAGCCAAGTGCTCCAAGGTTCTAATTTGGATTCGTAGAAGGCGTCGCAGCCGGGGCGGACTTGAAATACGACTGTGTTTATTTTGTTTTCTTGAAACACATCAAGCATTTTTATCATTTCCTGCTGCTGCTCGTCGGTAGATAAGCCTTGCCGCGATGGCCAATCGATATTCGATACGGTGGCGATCCATACTCCACGCATTTGTCGTTTGGGGGTTTGTGCTCCCAAATGCATCAACAATATTATGCATGAAATTATCAGACTGACCGTTTTTCGCATTTCGTATCTGTTTTTTTAATTTTGCCGCAAAAGTAACAAATTAAACCCGAAGCATAAAGACTTTTATGCCCTGTGAGGCAAATTACAAGGGAGGGTTTAACAATCTTTTTCAATAAAGGAATATATTTGCTAAAATTTACAGTCTAATTAATCTTATCTTTGCAAACTCAAATGTAAACGCTTCATTTATGCCTAAAGTTCATTCTACAAAAGATATTCTCAAAACCCGGTTTCTCGGGCTTCGCCCGGTAGAGCTTATTTCGCTGTTGTATATTTTCCTGACTGGTTTTTATATTATTATTTTTACCCCTAAGGTAACGGATTTCAATACTCTTTTATTGGTGCGGGTATTGGTGCCGTTTGTATTTTTGATGATGGCGCTATCAGTCAAATGGCAGGAGAAATACAAGGTGTTGGATTTTGTGCGCTATGCTTTTCCGCTGTCGTTGATTGCTTATTGGTATCCGGAGACTTACTATATGAACGAGTGCCTGTTTCCAAATCTCGACCCTTTGTTTATCAGTATCGACCAATGGCTTTTCGGTTGTCAGCCGAGTCTTGAGTTTAGCCGCGCCTTTCCGTCCAACTGGTTGAGCGAACTGATGTATTTCGGCTATTTCTCGTATTACATAATCATTGCTTTCGTGACGGCGTATTTTTACTTTACTGACCGCAAGCTGGCTGACAAAACATTGTTTATCGTACTTTGTTCGTTTTTTGTTTACTATATCCTGTTTATCATTTTGCCTGTGGTGGGACCTCAATTCCATTTTGCCGACAACCAAGTGCCCAGCGGCTATTTTTTTCAAAAGATAATGGTATCTTTACAGGCTTCGGGCGAGAAACCTACGGGTGCGTTTCCGAGTTCGCATGTGGGGATGTCGCTCATCCTGCTGTTTATCATTTTTAAATATGCGCGGCGGTTTTGGCTTTATTTCGTGCCGGTGGTGGTGGTTTTGATATTCTCGACGGTGTATATCAAAGCGCATTATGTGATTGATGTTATCGGTGGTTTTGCGTCGGCGCCGCTGATCTACTGGTTTAGCGACCGGGCTTACAAATGGATGAGTAAAATAGTGGAGAACGGAGAACGGAGAACGGAGAGTTGAGAAATGAAACTATTTCTAAAAATAACCGGTTTTATTGCATTGGGTTTGGGCATTTTGGGTATTCCGTTGCCGCTCTTGCCGGCTACGCCGTTGTTGCTGCTGTCGGCGTATTGCTTCTCCAAAAGTTCGGATAAGTTCCACCACTGGCTGCTCAACCATAAAATACTTGGTCCGTATATCCGTAATTTTCAAGAAGATAAATCGATCCCCATGCATATTAAAATCAGCTCGGTGCTGATGGTGTGGCTTACCATGTTTATCAGTGGATATTTTTTCGTAACGATTCTTTGGATACGAATTTTATTAGCAGTTATTGGGATTGCAGTGAGCATTCATATTTTTTCTTTTAAGACGAGAAAAAAGAATTGAATATGATAAAAATTTATCCGAATGGTGCATTTTGCGCCATTTGCGTTCCGATTACTTTTAATACTTTAATACAGCAAGCCGAATTGCCATAAAGGTATTTTACGCGCAGTACCAAATTCGATATCGTCCTGAACAACAAAAGCACTTTCTAGTCCGCTTATTTGCTGTGTGGTTTTGTTTTTACCGCCTATTTCAAAAGTGAATTTCTTGTCCACTAGGAAATCTGCTTTTTCCGAAAACTCTACTTTATGTTTATAATTCAACTGATTTAGGAAAAATGTTTCACGAGCATTCCCTATGTTAGCATATTCGGCAGCCAAGGCATACATCAGATTGGTGTTTTCCAAAAAGATTTTATCGGGTTTTTGTAAGCGGGTAATGCCGGTTGCATCTTTAAACAGTTGGGTTATCAAGTGTGTTTCCTGCAAATAATTGAGGTATAACACAAAGGTGGACCGATTTATTCCGATGCGTTCGCCCAACTTCGACACATTGGGAACAAAAGGTGCCGACTCGGCAATGATTGCCAACAGCTGCTTTATTTTTATGATATAAGCAGGCTGTACAGCTCGTAGCAGCGGCAACTCAACTTCTATAATAAAATTGATGACTTCTTCGATACGCGAATAATATAAATCGGGCACTTCGTTGAAAAACGGATAATATCCGGATTTCAGATATGCCGCGAAATGTTGCAATGGGCGCACTTGTTTGATTACTTCGGCAGAAATTGCCTGATGATTGCTTAGTATGTCGGCAAACGAATAGACCGGAATGGTCGTTTTTTGGATTAGATTCAAATACTCACGAAACGATAATCCTTGCATTTCGTACACCACTGCCCGACGGCTCAAATCGGCACGGGCATTTAAAATTTCAAGTAGTGAGGAACCTGTAAATACTATTTTTAGTTCGGGATAATCATCGTAAGCGTTCTTCAACTCTTGCGACCAACCATCATATTTATGCACTTCGTCCAGGAAAAGATACTTTCCTCCTCGTTTTGCAAACAGATCAACCAAATCAATCAAGCGGTTTTGCGAAAACCACAGGCTATCCAAGCTGACATACAACGATTCATTGATGGGAAGATTTTGCTTGATATATTGCAAAATAAGAGTTGTCTTACCTACTCCCCGTGCACCACGAATACCTATCAAACGAGCCTCCCAACGAATGTCCTGCATGATACTCCGCACAAAATCCATGGAGGTAAGTGATATCCTTTTTTGATATTTCTCTATTAGTGAGTCCATATTTTGCTTATTGCATTATGCAAATATACATATATTTTGCTTACTACAATAAACAATTATTCAAATATTGTATCTTTTATTCTTTTTAACTCCGCTTCTTATACTGCTTGATTGCCAGGGTAAACATCCCTGTTGCCAAGACGCTGAGCACAATCAGCTCTTGCCGCAAGTCGTTGAGGGTGGCACCTTTGAGAATGACACCTCGCAGTATACGCACAAAGTAGTACAGGGGATTGATGCGGTTTAAATATTGTGCCCATTGTGGCATACTTTCTACGGGTGTGAGCAGTCCGCTAATCATGATAAAGACAATCAGACAGAAAAAACCGACAAAGGCTACTTGTTGTTGTGTGTCGCTGATGGTGGCGAGAAAAAGCCCAATGGAGAGCACCAAAGTAAGGTAAATGGTTGCGCCCAGCAGAAGTGTGGCGAAACTACCGCGCACAGGCATACCAAAGAGGATGTGTGCCAGCCCCAAACCGAAACACAACTCGAATATCCCGATAATAAGGAAGGGTAAGAGCTTTCCGGCAATAAACTGCCATTTCTTGATGGGTGTTACATTGATTTGCTCGATGGTGCCGAGTTCTTTTTCGCGCACCAAGTTAATACCGCCCAAAAACATACCGACAATCGTAATGAGTACTACCAAGATGCCCGGTGCCATATAGATCCGGTAGTTTAACTGCTCGTTGTACCAATAGCTGGGCGAAACGGTTATTTGATTCGTTGGGGCGAGCATTCCGCCCGATTTCTTCGTCAGAAATTCTTTGTTAAAGTCCATCACAATGGCGGACAGGTATGCCGAGCCTAATTGTGCGGAGTTGCCTACGATGGCGTCTGCCAGCATTTGGATGTCGGGGTTGGTGCCGTTGTTTAGTTTCTTGTCGAAGTCGTGCGGGATGACGAGCGCAATGTCGATCTTATTGCGTTGCATGAGGTCTTCGGCTTCTTGCTGCGTGTCGGGATAATGGTTGATGTGGAAAATGGGGTTGTGCCGGATACGGTTGGTCAACTCGACTGAGAGCGGCGAACGGTCGTTGTCGACCACAGCCATATCGACCCGCTTTACCTCGAAGGTGGCGGCAAACACCAAGACTATCAGCTGAAAGATTGGCATCAGGAAGATAATCGGTACCATGATTTTACTGCGAAATACATGGGTGAATTCTTTTTGTAGTATGTAGAGTAGTATGCGCATGTTATTTTTAGAGTAAAGAGTAAAGATAGAAGATTAAAAGACTTTTGCAGGGGGCGTTGCATGCAATGCCCCTACGGTACGCCAACCCGTCCCGACAGGGCGGATGCGCGAGGGATAACTTCGACTACGCTCAGCCACCAGCGGCACCCCGCAGCGAACCGAAATGGGAATATAAAACCCAAATTGGAATGTGAGCGAGGAGTATAGCGGATAGCCCGACCCCCGCCGGACATGGTACAGACGCGATTAATCGCGTCTCTACAAAACGAAATGGGAATGCGGCGGGGGACGCGCCCTAATGATTTTATTGTCATATCTTTTGTCTTTGTTCTTTTGTCTTTATTCTAATCTGGTTTTAAATTTTTTCATGCTGACGATGAGGAAGAATGCCGACATGCCTGCGAGAATGAGCGTTTGATACCACAGCACATTGAGCCCGACGCCTTTGAGCATGATGCTGCGGTTGATTTCGATGAACCAGCGAGGCGGCAGGATTTGTGCTAAATATTGCAGGATTTCGGGCATGTTCTTGATCGGAAAAATGAATCCGGACAACAGTATAGTGGGCATCATAAGGGCGAAACCGGAGATGATCATGGCTACCATTTGAGTTTCGACTACGGACGAAATGAGGATACCGAGACTCAACGCCATAAAGATATACAACAGGATTTCGAACATGAGCAGCACCAAACTGCCTTTGATAGGGACGCCGAGCAGTAGTGTGCCGATAAGCAAAATGACGATGGCGTTGACGATGGAGAGGACAAAGTAAGGGGTTACTTTGCCGAATATTATTTGCATTGGGCGCAGTGGTGAGGCGAGCAGGACTTCCATGGTGCCCATTTCTTTTTCGCGGGTGATTGTAATGGAGGTCATCATGGCGGATATGAGCATAAGTATCATGGCAAACAAGCCGGGCACAAAGTTGTAGGGCTCTTTCATGCTTTCGTTGTAGAGCATGCGGGTTTTGATGTTGATCAGGTAGGGATTGTCGGCTTGGGGTTGTTGGGCTTGCGCGTAACTGTTGATGATGGCGGTTGTATAATTGACTACCAACTGTGCCGTGTTGGGTTCCGAAGCATCGGCTATGAGCTGTATGTTGGCTTTACCGGTGTGTTGGTAATTCTTGGCAAAGTTGGGCTCGAAGACAATGATTTCTTTGGCTTGATTGCTGCGCAAAGCGGTTTCGTACTCCTTGCCCAAATGTGCTTCGCCAACCAGGGTAAAGTATTGGGAAGAAGCGATTTGTTGGGTGATTTGCCGTGTCATCTCGTCGTGCGAGTAATCGGCTACAACTACTTTTACATTCTTCACCTCGTTGGTAAGGGCATAGCCAAACAGCAAGAGTTGCGCAATGGGTATCCCGAAAAGGATCAACAGTGTGCGACGGTCGCGGAAAATATGCAGGAATTCTTTGCGGACAAAGGCTATAAAACGACTTTTCTTCATAATTGTTTTTTTTGAACACAGATGACGCGGATTACGCGGATTTACACAGATTTAATATAAATAAGACTTTGGCTTACCGTGAAAAGTTATCTATTTCTTATTCTTTTCACGGTGAATATTAGAAAAATTTGTGAACGCAGATGACACGGATTTTCACAAATAAATATCAATGTAATTTGCGCAAATCTGCGTTACCCGTGTTATCTGTGTTCTAATTATCCACCGAGCGCGTTATTTTTAGAAATACTTCGTCCATGTTTTTGGCATCGAATTGTTTTTTTAGGTTGACGGGTGTATCTATTGCCACAATCTTCCCTTCGGACATGATGGACACTCGGTCGCAATACTCAGCCTCATCCATATAGTGCGTGGTTACAAAGACGGTGATGCCGCTTTCGGCTGCTTCGTAAATCAAATCCCAGAACTGACGGCGGGTAACGGGGTCGACTCCGCCGGTTGGCTCGTCCAGAAACACAATTGTGGGCTGATGCAGAATAGCGATCGAAAACGCCAGCTTTTGTTTCCAACCCAAAGGCAAATCACTGATTCGCTTATTGGCTTCGGCTGTTAGCTCGAGGCGGTTGAGCATATTGGCGGCACGGCGTTTGCGTTCGGCTGTGCGAATGCCGTAAATGCTGGCATAGAGGCGAATATTTTCGTTTACCGTCAAGTCGTCGTACAACGAGAACTTTTGGCTCATGTAGCCTATATGTTTTTTAATTTCTTCACTTTGGGTGTAAATGTCGTAACCGCCTACGGTCATCTCGCCCGAAGTGGGTGCAGACAGTCCGCAAAGGATACGGATAGCGGTGGTTTTGCCTGCTCCGTTGGCTCCCAAGAAACCAAAGATTTCGCCTTGCTCTACTTCGAACGACAGGTTATCGTTTGCCGTAAAGTTGCCAAACTTTTTGACCATATTTTTGACTGTAATTGCTTTCATAGGGTATAACTTCGGATACTTAACAATCTCTATTGACGGGTAAAAGGATTTCTCCTAAAATGTCTTTTTTCACTTATACTTACCATAGCGCAAAGTTAATCTTTCTACATGAAATCCTGTAGAACCCATTTTATTTTTCAACCCTTAACCATCCACCTTTTTTAACTGAAAAAACACTTCTCGAAGTTAAACTAAGTATTTATGTCCCATTCAAAAAAAGGAAAGCTTACCTTAGTAACGCTTGCCTCTTGTATTCTTCTTTAAAACGAAAAACAAGTTATTTATGGTATTCTTATCAAATAAGTAAATAATTTATTTATTTTAATTGTTTATAAAATAAATCCCAAAAAGCTTTATAAATAGGGATCAAACTATCTATAATAAGGGAATTTAAGATTTGGGTAAGATTTAATAAAAATTATATTAACTCGAATGCAAAAAAGGTATTTGTTCAAAATTAATATCGATGTTATAAAACATCCATAATACCTCGAGTTTGAAACCCCGTTAGGAGTCTGATTAATTCCATTAAACTTTTCGTAAAAATAAATACTATGAGAAAGAAAATCTTTTTTATTATCAAATGCTTGCTAATAGGAATTGGAAGTAGTACAATTTCTATGATTGCACAAACTGCCACTACAGATCCCGGAGTAGAAATCAATGGCATAATCTGGGCAACCCGCAATGTGGGCGCACCCAATACTTTTGTGGATAATCCCGAAGATTTGGGTAATACTTACACCTGGGATGCAGCACAAAGTGTCTATCCCACAGGCTGGCGTATTCCTACAAAGGATGAACTTAGAACTTTGCTTGATGAATCCAATGTAATTAAGACATGGGATGACACCGAAAAAGGCTGGACATATACTGATGCAGTAAGCGGGGAAAGCATTTTTCTGCCTGCCGCAGGGCTATATGCTTCAGGTGAAATGAATTATGTTGGTGAGAGTGGTTACTACTGGAGTAGCTCGGAAGTGGGTGGTTCCGGTTACGCTTTGGGCTTCAGTAATAGATCTGGAGGTTATGTCAATATTTATCTTCGGAGTTTTGGTATGTCTGTGCGATGTATAAAAGAAGATGGTCCGATAACATCTTTAACAAAAACCGGTAGCGAAGAAATAAAAATTTACACCCGCCCCCATGCTATTGTAGTAGAAAATGCAATTGGCGAGCTTAGTATTCATAATACAGTAGGGCAACTTATAGCCCGTAGAGCTGCGGTGCACTACGGCTCTACTACCATATCCGTTCCCACAGCAGGAATTTATATGGTGCGTGTAGGAAATGTTCTTCAAAAAGTGCTGGTTAAGTAATTTCCTGTGCTGTGGATTCAGTTTACATATCTCAATCACCTAATTCTCACTTACAATTATCTGGGGGAAAGCTTCCCCTATCAAGGAAATTGTTTCCCCTAGCTGGGGGAAGCTTTCCCCTTGATGGAAAATCCTTTCCCCCAGTTAGGGGAAGACTTCCCCTAACTGGGGGAGAGTCTCCCCAAACTCGGGGACTTTGTTCCCCATCTTGGGGGAAGCCTCCCCGAGATGGGGGAAGTTTTCCCTAAGATAAATTATAGCTGTAACAAAAAAAGGTATGTTTTAAGTTGCAGGTATCTTATGTCGAAAAAATTCATCATTGTCTTGACTTTGATTAAAGTGATTGGGGTGATTGAATGATCTTATTGAAGGTGTCTTTCCAACGAGTTACCCAATCTAACAATTTATTCCCTCCCATACTTCAACAATTCTTTATACGGATTGCCTTTCAAGCCCAACAGTTCGGCAAAGGCAGGTTCTGTCTTTATCCCTTGCTGTTTGAGGGCGATTATTTTCAGGCGAAATTCTTCGCCGTACTTTTCTAATAATTCGTGTTCAACAAGCATGTGCCGATAGGCGTATTGTTGGGTTGTAGGCGTGTTCTGTCCAAATATTTCTATTTCAAAAGTATCAATCCAAAAGTTGCAAATGATTTTTTCGTTATCGCTCTGCAAGTTGAATTTTGTATACTCTTCAAATTCTTTTTTAAGAAGAGAAATAAATTTTTCTTTTTCTTTCCATTGGCAAATAATATCTAAATCGCTCTCTTCAATATCGATATTGATAGGGATTGTGCCTACCAGAATCGGAGTGAACCCTGCAAGTTTTTGTAAAATATTGTTTTGGGTCAATACTTTGTAGGCTTGCTGCTGACGGGGTGTGCCTTGTTGCAGGTATTTTATGTCGAGAAAATTTCTCACTGTCTTTACTGTGATTAAGGTGATTGGGGTGATTTTTCTGATTTTATCGTTTGGGCTTCATCACTCGTTTCACTTGCAGACTCGGACTGCCAAAATTGATTAACAACCCAACTCGCATTTTGTATGCTTCCAAATAATTTATCGCTTGTGCAAAATGGGCATCTTCCAACTCTTTCACGGCTTTCATTTCGACCATAATCTTACCTTCTACAAAAAAATCAACGCGCCGAGTCCCTATATGATTTTCTTTATAAAAAATGTCCATCTCAAATTCGCGCTCGAAATCCAATCCCTGATCACTCATCTCAATTGCCAAAGCCCGTTGGTAAATCACTTCCTGAAATCCATTGCCTAAACCCGATGAACCGCCATTGCACAAGCAATAATTTTCCCTGTCAGCTCACTGTCCGGATACTCTTCCTTTACAATCACACTCATAATATCATTTTAAAATTAAAAATAAGTAATCAAAAAATTATCTAATCACCCCAATCACCTTAATCAAAGTCAAGACAGATGTATAAACACATCCTCCACCGTAGCGCCAATGCGTTCGATTTCGATGTCTTTCAATTTTTTATTTTGTAAGAAAAGAGAAATTTCTTGTTCGGTTATCATTCCTTTTTTCGTTACTAAGTGCAAGTATTGCCCGAAACTGTTTGCCGAAATAATATGCGGTAAATCCTGCAGTGCCTTTATGGTGCGATAAATGGAGGTGTCGGTGCGCACTTGCCAAATGTCTTCGGGGAAACCGGCAATCATGTTTTGAGGCGTATCTACACTGAATACTTCGCCGTTTTGCATCAGTGCAATGCGGTCGCAAAGCAGGGCTTCGTCCATGTAGGGGGTGGAAACCAAAATGGTAATGTCTTGCTGTTTGAGCTTACGCAGCATTTCCCAAAATTCTTTGCGCGACATCACATCTACACCCGTCGTTGGTTCGTCCAGAATCAGCAGGACAGGCTTGTGAATAAGTGCGCACGAGAGTGCGAGTTTTTGTTTCATTCCGCCCGAGAGTTTTCCTGCCCGACGGGTTTTAAAAGGCTCAATCTGATTATAAATATCTTTGATCAAATCGTAATTTTCTTCGATGCTTGTACCGAAAACGGTGGCAAAGAATTGCAGATTTTCTTCTACGGTCAAATCCTGATACAGCGAAAAGCGTCCGGGCATGTAGCCGGTTATCTGGCGTACTTGCTTGAAGTCTTTTACCACATCGTAACCGTTCATGGTTGCTTCGCCCGAGTCGGGCAACAGCAGCGACATCAGTATGCGGATAAGCGTGGTTTTGCCTGCCCCATCGGGACCTATCAACCCAAAGAGTTCGCCCCGCTCTACCTGCAACGAAACGCCTTTGAGGGCTTGCACATCGGCGTAGGATTTGCTTATGTTATTTGCTTTAATCATTATTCCTCTTTTAATCGTTTTTCAATCGCCTCAATACTTGGCAAAGAGGATTTGTAATTTTCGGGCAAAAATTTGGAAAGATGATATTCCGAAACACCAATAGGATGATTTATACTCTCCAACGAATACTGCACCTCTATATTATCTTTGCTTTTGCATATTAGCAGTCCTATGGTTGGGTTATCGTTTTCCCGTTTTCGTTGGTGGTTGATGGCTGAAATATATAGTGCGAGTTTGCCTGCATGCTCAGCTTCAAACTCACCTGTTTTTAATTCAATAACTATATAACAATCAAGTTCAGTGTGATAAAAAAGCAGGTCGATAAAGCGTTCTTTCTCTCCGATCTTCACAAGTACTTGCCTACCAACATATGCAAAACCTTGTCCCAATTCCAACAAGAATTTGGTGATATTTTCGGTAAGTGCATCTTCTAATTCCTTTTCCTTATAGCTCTCTGTCAACATAAGAAAATCAAAATTATAGGGATCTTTCATGATTTCCCGTGCTAAATCACTTTGTGCCTCGGGTAATAGTCGTGAGAAATTGTTCAACGATTTTCCCTGCGCTGCATATAAATCTGTCTCTAAGAAATTCATTAATACAGATCTGCTCCAACCGTTATCTATTGTTTTTTGCACATAGAAAAGGGCTTCTTTTACGGATTTGCATTTGGTGAAGATTTGAACATGGTGAAACCAAGGGATTTGAAAAATGGGGTGGTTTTCTGATTCGTCCACAAGTTGTGGACGAAATTCGTCAGCAACTTGCTGACGAATTGTATTTTCCTTTTTTTCAATGGCTTGCAATTCTGCACCAAGTTGGTGCGAAATTATTCCAGCAACTTGCTGGAATTTTTGAACCTCTTGACTATAAAAAATATAAAACTGTTTTATATAATACAGATTAGATGTAGAAAAACCTTTCATTTCAGGGAATTCAAGCAATAAATCCTTGCTTAATTGCTTAAAAAAACCTTTTCCCCAAGTTGCTTCCATTTGTCGGGCAACAATATCGCGTCCCAAATCCCAATACAGACGCAACATTTCAGTATTTACCTTTACAGCAGCTTTAATCTGGCTTTGCTGTATGCGCTTCTTCAGGTCAATCAGCCACTGTTTGTATTCTTTGTCTAATTTATTCATTATCTCAATTTCTTTCATTTTTTAATTTGAGAATACCACTTCTCCCGGCATTCCGATTTTCAAAGTTCCATCATTCGGCACACGAACTTTTACAGCATACACCAACTTCACGCGCTCTTCTTTGGTCTGAATCGTTTTTGGGGTGAACTCCGCTTGTGAGGCAATCCAATCTACTTTGCCGGTATATTCTTTGCTGTCAGTGCCATAATCAATGCGCACAGTTACTTGTTGGCCTATCTTTACTTGCGACAACTGTGTTTCACTGATATAGATGCGCAACGAAAGTGTACTGACATCTGCCATCTTGAACAGGTTTTTACCAGCTACGGCTAACTCTCCTTTTTCGACATATTTTTCCAAGATAGACCCATTAATCAGAGCTGTGATAATCGAGTTCTTAATGCGGTCGTTCAACACAGCGATTTGTGCCTGTGCGGCTTCGGATTGTTTTTGTACGGATTTGAGCTGGCTTTCGCTGGTTTGTTTTTGCTTACGAACAAGGTCTATTTGTCCGTTGATGTCGTCGAGTTGCTTTTGTGTGGCGGCACCGTCTTTGAGCATGTTTTCAATGCGTTTCTTGTCGATGTTGATATTGGCAACCTGTTGGTCGGCGACTGCCATTTGCGATTCGATTACGCTGTGCTGCGCTTCAACCGAAGTTTTTTGTGCTTCGAGTTGCAGGCGTTGCAGGTTGAGGTTTGCGGTATCGACTACGGCAAGTGTTTGTCCGGCTTTGACTACATCGCCTTCATTGACAAGGACATCAATTAGTTTCCCTGCTGTTTCGGCAGAGATGAGCGTTTCGTCAGCCTCGAAATTACCGTACGCATCGGCAGCTTTCTTACTGTTGGTACAAGACAGTAATAGTAATGAAATGATTGTGATTGAAAATAGATTTTTCATATTTTAAATGTTATGTTTCTTTTTGATTGAATTATTTTACGCAAAAAATACTTCCGGTTCTCGCCTTGTCTTTCCATAGGCAGAAACAAATTTCTTTCCTGCTAATTTATACAAAAGTCCTCCAAAGTGACGGGCTTTTTGCGGACAAATATGTATACACCGCGCACACGAAATGCAAAGTTCCTTATTAGTCTTTTGTGGTCTTTCCTCACTAATGGCTTTTGCCGGACATCCTTTTACACACGCGCCACATTTATTACAACGCCTGTTTCCTCTCGGTTTTAAAGGAATAGACTTAGCCTCTTTGTATGGATAATTTCCTTTCACAGAGATATTGGGCAACGATGACAAATCATCACAGTTATTAAGCAGGCTGATTGCTTTTTGCGCAAAGTCGGATATCTTCTGTTTGTCTTCTGCATCGGGTCGTCCGTTGGCTACTTGCGGAAAAATGGCATGCTCAGCCACAAATGCTCCGGCAGCTATTATTTTGAAATTGTTGCTCGCAACAATATTCTTCAACTCCAACAGAGCATCGTCATAATCGCGGTTTCCGTAAACTACCACGATGATGGCAGGCGTTCCGTTTCCTTTTATCTTTTGCAAAGTTTCGGCGGCTATACTCGGCACTCGTCCTGCATAAACAGGAACGCCAAATACAGCCAATTCATCTTCAGGAAAAATCAATTCAGCGTCTAATCCTCGTGTTATATTATGTTGCTCAACATTCGATTTATCTTCAAATATGCTTTTCAATAAGCTCTTGGTTGTATTGGTTGCACTGAAATAAATGAGATGTATTTTGTTTGTTTTCATAAATAGATTGCTTTATTTTCCCAATAGTGTCATATAATTTACTTTCGCCTGTACTAACTGCAGTTTGTGTATCTCCATGGCGGCTTTGGCTTGTGTGGCGGCGTTGAGGTCGCGCAGGTAGTCGGCAGAGGTCATTGTACCATTTGCTAATGCCGAAGCCGATCGTTTGGCTATTTGCGCTTTCAAATCTACCAATTGTTGGTCGGTGTCAATCAAGGCTTCGTAGCGTTTGATGTTGTCGAGCTCTTTGCTGAGTGCCATGTTGAGGTTGCGCTCGAAGTTCTCGCGGGCAATACTCACTGTTTTTTGTTGTGTTTTGAGTGCAGCTTTATCACTCTTTATTTTGTTGCCGTCCCAGATATTCCACTGCAAGCCAACGCCCACCAGATACCAGTCGTCGAAATCGTTATTTAGCATATTCAGTCCCGGACGACCGTAGCCAATCTGCCCAAAACCATACAAAAACGGCAAGTGCTGACCGCCCAATGCCTTGCTGCTTTGCTCCAAACGCTTGGTTTGCGCATCGAACAACTTGTAATCCGGACGATTGATTGTTTTGTTCATCAAATAATTATCTACTTGTGGTGTTTGCGTAATGCCGTCTTGGGGAATGGTTTTACCAATGATGATACTCAACAATTCGAGTGCGGTTTGCTTGTTGATGCCGAGTTCGAGCTGTTGCTGGTCGGTTTGCAGGTCTTCTACCCGCAGGTTGTCCAGGTTGTTGGGCAAACTTACTCCGTTGCGTACCGCCGAACCTACGACTTTAAGCTGTTCTTGCAAAATATTTTTCTTCAAGGATAAGATTTCTTGATTCTGATTTATTGCCAGCACATTGATATAAAGCGAATTGACGGTTTCTTTTATCTTGTACAGGTCGGCTTCGTTTTGGAGCGAATCGACCGCACGGGTAGTTGCTTCTACTTCTTTGCGGTTTTTGTTGGCACCAAAATCGTAAATCTTTTGCTTTACATCGAGAGCCAAGCGGTATTGATCTTTGGAAAGTGCAGGCATTTCAATACCGGGCACAGGAATATTGAATTCCGTGACATCCGACTGATAGGACGCCCGCCCGTTAAAATCGATTTGTGGCAAGTTGCTGCTATTGAGCGATTGTATCCGCAGCTGATACAGTTCGTCGATCACACCGGCTTGCTTGAGCAAGGGGTGATTTTGGCGTGCCAAGCGTTGACATTCGTCAAGGGTGAATGTTTGCGCAAAAGCTGAAAGGCAGCTTATGGTTGCTAAGATTGGTATGATTATTTTTTTCATCTGTTTATAAATAAAGAGAAACAAAAATACGGATAACACAGCGCAATGAGATTGCAAAAATGCTGTTAAGATTATTTTGTTAAAAATTTAATCAACATACTTTTTATGAAATCTTTGCGTTCGGACAGGAATTGGTCAAATGTTTTCCGGTCGTCGTCAAACAGTACACTTTGCAACAGCGGACGAGCTGCGTAAGGAAACACACACATCCCCAACATACTTACCAACAATTGTTTTGGATCAACACCCAAATTCTTTTTCAATTCTGAAAAAATATTTTCTAATAGTTGAGAATTAAGCCCCGATTTGAGAATTATATTTTTCAGAATCGTATGATCGCGATTTATTTCGTTAAGGATAAATAAAGGCACATAGGGATTTTCGGAAATAACTTTGATATACGAATCTACCAACAATGATATTTTTTCTTCGATAGATATATCTGCCAGCAAATCACCACTTGCATTTTTGAAAAATTGAGTAAAAATATCCTCAAAGATGGCTCCAAACAGTTTGTCTTTACTCCGAAAATAATAGTGCAGCAGGGCTTTGTTGATACCTGCTTCGTTGGCAATTTCCTGCATACGGGCACCTGTCATTCCTTTTTGCAGAAATATTTTGCGAGCAGCCTGCAGAATTTTCCCTTCTGTATTAATGTCTTTTTGCATAAAGATTAACTGTTTGGTTAAATCATTTGGCAAATGTCTGAAATATTTTTGATTTGACCAAATGGTTAAATCAATACTTAATGTAATAAAGCGAATATTTTCGTTGAGGATTTTTCTTATAAATATGACGGAACACCCACTGCTTAAAAATATTTTAGAAAAATAGAAAAACTTTTTTGAGTTTCAAAAAATAACTGTACTTTTGCAGTCCGAATTATTGTCCGATAGTATAATTAATTCGTTTTTAGGTAATATTGTTTTATGGATTAGCCACCATAAAGCTCTTAGCAAAGCCTTTGGAACGAATATTTTTTAACACTAAAAGAAAATCACTAAAGTTAATACATTAAGTTACAAAACCATTTCGGCAAACAAAGCGACCGCTAAAAAAGAGTGGGTCGTGGTTGATGCTACTGACATGGTATTGGGTCGTATGGGCTCAAAAGTTGCCAAACTATTGCGTGGCAAATATAAACCAAGTTTTACTCCTCATGTAGATTGTGGAGATAATGTAATTATCATCAACGCTGACAAGGTGAAACTTACCGGAGCCAAATGGACAGACCGGATTTACTTGTCGCACACAGGTTTTCCTGGCGGACAACGCGAAATGACTCCTGCCCGTTTGATGGAAAAAAGTCCTGAAAAATTAATCAAAAAAGTAGTAAAAGGTATGCTTCCTAAAAATAAATTAGGAGCTCAATTGCTTGGAAACTTACATGTTTTTGCCGGAGCAGAACATAATATGCAAGCTCAACAACCTAAAGTAATCGATTTAAATGCTATTAAATAATATGGAAGTTACAAATGCTATAGGTAGAAGAAAAGCGGCTGTAGCCCGTGTTTTCGTTAGCGAAGGAAAAGGTCAAATCACTGTAAACAAGCGTGAATTGAATAATTATTTTCCATCAAGTTTGCTACAATATGTGGTAATGCAGCCTTTAAACAAATTAGGCGTTGCCGAAAAATATGATATCAAAGTGAATTTGGACGGAGGTGGCTTCAAGGGTCAGGCAGAAGCATTGCGTTTGGCAATTGCTCGTGCATTGGTAAAAATCAACCCTGAAGACAAGCCTGCATTGAAAGCCGAAGGATTTATGACCCGTGACCCACGCGAAGTTGAGCGTAAGAAACCAGGTCGTCCGAAAGCTCGCAAACGCTTCCAGTTCAGCAAACGCTAATATTTTAAACCGCGATTTTCTCAAGATTTACATGATCCGCAAGATTATACTTCAGTACATCTGCATCATATCTTGGTAATCTTATAAATCTTAAAAAATCAAGGTTCAGACAATTGTAAATAAATTTGGGTTTAGTATCTAAATCATTGAGATGAAGTAATTCCTACTCCATGATTGATCAAACCAAGAATGTAAACCAATTTAATAAAAACAAAATGTTAAAAACAAATTTCCAAGAATTATTGGATGCCGGTTGTCACTTCGGACACTTGAAAAAGAAATGGAATCCGGCTATGGCTCCTTACATTTTTATGGAGCGCAACGGTATTCACATTATTGACTTGCACAAAACGCTTGCTAAAATTGACGAAGCGGCTGCAGCCATGAAACAAATTGCCAAATCGGGCAAAAAAGTTTTATTCGTAGCTACTAAAAAACAAGCTAAAGATGTGGTTGCCGAAAAAGCAGCATCTGTGCAAATGCCTTATATCACTGAGCGTTGGGCAGGAGGTATGTTAACCAACTTCCCTACTATCCGTAAAGCGATTAAAAAAATGAGCACCATCGACAAAATGGCAAAAGATGGTACTTTTGACAACATGTCGAAACGCGAAAAATTACAAGTAACCCGTCAACGCGAAAAATTAGAAAAGAACTTGGGTTCTATCGTTGATCTTACCCGTTTGCCATCGGCTTTATTTGTAGTTGATGCCATGAAAGAGCATATTGCTGTTCGCGAAGCTCGCCGTTTAGGTATTCCTGTGTTTGCTATCTTGGATACAAACTCAGATCCTAACTTGATCGACTTTGTAATTCCGGCTAATGATGATGCAACCAAATCGGTTGAGATCATTTTATCAATCATGGTAAGTGCTATCGAAGAAGGTTTGGCTGAGCGTAAAGCAGATAAAGCTGAGACTGAAACGGAAGAAGCTCCTGCTCAAAAAGATAAAAAAATGCGTTCGAGGAAAGAAGGCGCTAAAAAAGAAGCTGTAGCAGAAGCTGTAGAAGCAGCTACCGAAGAATAATTTTTGGTATAAATAATAAAAACGCTACAAACAATCGGAAATATTTTCGAACATTGGTTGTAGCGTTTTTTGTGATATTAGGACAGAATTAACATGATTCACATATTTATTTCGGCTTGTCGAAATATATATATCCTGTAAATTTTGTAAATTCTGTCCAATAAAAATTTATAAAATATTAATCAATAAAAAATAAAGAATTATGGCTGTAACAATGGCAGATATATCCAAATTGCGTACCATGACAGGTGCCGGCATGATGGATTGTAAAAATGCGTTAGCCGAAGCTAACGGTGATTTTGACAAAGCAATCGAAGTAATCCGCAAACGCGGACAGGCAATCGCGGCAAAACGCAGCGACCGCGAAGCTTCCGAGGGTTGCGTGTTGGCAGGTTCAAATGGCGACTTTGCTGCTGTGGTAGCATTGCGTTGCGAAACTGACTTCGTAGCTAAAAATGCTGATTTTGTGGCTTTGACTCAATCAATCTTAGAAGTGGCTTTGGCTCAAAAACCCACTTCAATCGAAGCGTTGACAGCACTTACTGTTGATGGTCGTGTACTTGCTGAATTAATTGCAGAACGCTCAGGCGTTACCGGCGAAAAAATGGAACTCGGTTTCTATGAAACAGTAACCGGTGCAACTACGGTAGCATATATCCATCCGGGAAATAAATTGGCAACTATCGTTGCTTTTGCCGAAGCGGGTGTTGATGCACAAGTAGCTCGCGATATCGCAATGCAAGCAGCTGCAATGAATCCGGTATCTTTGGACAGAAGTTCGGTTCCTGCTTCAGTTATCGAAAAAGAATTGGAGATCGGTCGCGAAAAAGCGCGCGAAGAAGGCAAACCGGAAGAAATGTTGGACAAAATTGCACAAGGTCGCTTGAATAAATTCTATCAAGAATCTACTCTGTTGGAGCAATCATTTATCAAAGACAGCAAAATAACTGTCGACCAATATTTGAAACAAAACAAAGCTACGGCTATTGCATTCAAACGCATTACTTTAAATCAAGAGTAATAGATCGTTTTCATGGCGATAAGGAAGAGGCTGTCCCAATGAGACAGCCTCTTTTGCATCGTTAACTCTTTAATTATTTGGACTTATAACCATTTTTATAAACTCAGTTTTATAAAAAACACAAATCCTCTACGGGTAGAAATCCATAAATCATTATTTACCATCAACCCGTAATTCAGTTCGGCAATTCGGTGTTTCGTTGGTTTTCGTTTTGATCCTATTGGACGAAATATCATTGGCAACCAAATATTTCTTTATCTTTTCAGCGCGCTCTTGTGGCTCTCTTAGGGTATCTTCTTCGCAGGCAGAAACATTAATGGTGATGTTCATGTTTGGGTATTGTCTCAAAATCACTATTTTTTCATCCAATTGGCTTTTTTGTTCCGAATCGAAATCTGACCCATAAATCGGAGCTGTTATTTTTACCAAATTGCTTTTATAAATGGCGTCTTGCTCTGTTTGCAGTCGATCTATCATTTCGCGGGCTTTTTGATTGGCTTCGGTCGATTGTGCAGTTTGCGCATTACGCATTTTTTCTATTGCCAGTCGGTCTATTTCAGCTTTATCAACTATATTAACCGTATCTACTTTAGGATATTTTATTTGGTCGAAAATCTTTTTTCCTGCACCCAAACTCAGTTTTAGCTTTATCCCAACGCCCATTGGCGATACTTTGTCCACAAATTCCGATTGAAACAAGCTATTGTAAGATTTTTTCGTCGGATTCTTTTCGTCATACACCACCATATTCGTGTTGGTGTCGGTTGATTTGATATTATTAAATCCATAATCAACATACAGACCGGTGTACAATGAAATTTGGTTGGATAATTGCCATTTCATGCCGGTTTCCATTGCACCCAAGAAAGCTAAGTTCATATCCAAATCGCCCGACGACGACACGCCTTGATAAGTATCAAAACCATGAGGCGGCATATTTTCATAATATTGCTCGGTATAATCCGAGTAGCCCCGTGTGGTAAGCGATTCAGCGGTCGATTCGTAGCTTGCCGATAGTGGAATTCCTATCTTGACTCCCGCCGAAGCGTAAAATTTATGCTTTCCAAGCGTTTGGTATTGAATCATTAACGGAATATTGAGGTAGCTGGCGGTTTGGGTTTCTTCGTAGTTTTGATAAGCGGATTGAAAATAAAACGAACTGTTTTTGGGAGCACCTGCCGGTTTACTGATCGGGTAACTTTCGTCGAGCGTTGCGGCGGTAAATTTGCCGGTGTAGAGACTCATTTCCAATCCGGTATTTATCGACCAGTTGGGCGAAAAAAAGAAATTGTATCCCACGCCGAATTGTCCTCCCAAGTTCGTTTCGGTTTTACCTGCGGTGGGCGAATATTGGAGCGAAGAAAGTCCGCCGCCGCCCAACAAACTGATTTCATGACGATATACGGTAATATGCTCAAGCGTATCTTTATCCTGCGCCGATATTGAAGCGATATTCAGCAGCAACAATAAGGTTATCGAAAATATTCTACAATTATTATTCATCTGTTCAATTTTTCAACATTACTCTTTTATCACTTTTATTGATTTATCACCCATTTTTACGACATAAGCCCCTCGCTTCAATCCTTCCATATCTATTTTGGTAACGGGAGAAGATACTTTTTGCGTTTTGATTAACTTGCCGTTTAGGTCGTGCAGGCGGAGTTCGCCGTTTCCTTGCTGCCAATCGCCATCTTCAATGGTAATGATGTCAGCCGTCGGGTTAGGGTAAGCCCTGAGCGACATTATTTCTGCCGGCATTTGCAACGAAGCCTGGCAACTCGGTGCTTTTACCCCATTGGAGCTAACAAGCATAACCGAATATTTTCCATCGTCTTTATTGGGCAAATAAAGATTTCCGCGCGTTTCGCCGGGCATCGGAATGTCGTTTTTGTACCATTGATAACTGTCTGTAAACGAGATATCCGCTTTGTTTTTTACCACGCTCAACACATCGTCCCAAAGCTGGATAATTACATTCTCGAACGGGCGTATCACATGAATGGTGTATGTATTGC
The DNA here is from genome assembly GCA_031553685.1 of Paludibacteraceae bacterium. Lineage (GTDB taxonomy): Bacteria > Bacteroidota > Bacteroidia > Bacteroidales > Paludibacteraceae > JAFGVL01. Next base: position 25,146 of record JAVBLE010000006.1, read on the forward strand.
TTGCCGCACCATTCACTACCGTTACGCGGATTGTTTTCCGTCCGGCTTTTTCCATCACAATGTCTTTGACGGCTGTAGTGCCAAACATTTCGCCGTCGATGCTGATCGCCACATCGCTTCTAAACACCATACTGGTTGCACTAATACCACATGGCAGCAGCACTTCGTACTCGGTTAAGGCAGGACTAAATTCGACCAAAAGCCGACCTTCATTTATTATGATTTCGTTCAGTTCTGCTTTTTCGACAAATGTTGCCGCGATAGAATGATTCGCTGAAACATGGAAAAATAAATAATTTCCGGTAGCCACCGCTTCGGGATTATTTACCCCATCGATTAATACCTGATCGATTTTATATTTTGGATCAGCCACGATAGCAAAGGACTTGCTACCACCATATTCGACCGATTGAATGCCCGATGGCGTGATGCTTCCGTGCTCGCCAGCCGACGCCGTGATGGCATATTGCAGTTGTCGGAAACTTACCGCAATATTATGATTTTGAGTAACATTGCTAAAAGTATAGTTGCCCGAACTTGCTGCCGCCGGATTATTTATTCCGTCAATCAATACCTGGTATATTTCATAACCGATATTCGGTGTGATAGTAAAAACCTGATTATCGTCGTATAAAACAGTTTGTGTGCTGTTTGGCGAAATACTACCATTGATGCCTGACGATACCGAGACAGTATATTGTTTTCGTTTAAAACTGGCTTCTATGCTTTGATTGCCGGTTACATTGCTAAAATTATAACTGCCTGTCATTACGGCTGTCGGGTTGTTCGTGCCGTCGATCAATACCTGATTTATTTCGTAGCCGGTATTGGGAATAATGTTGAAAAAAGAATTACCTCCATCAGCCACCGTTTGGTTCGTGCTTGGCGAAATGTTTCCGTTACTTCCTGCCGTTACCGAAATAGTATGCGTGTTCGGACCTGTCGCTTTAAAACTAACTTCAATACTATGGTTTCCAGTAATATTTGTAAAAGTATAAGTTCCAGCAGCTACGGCAGTCGGGTTATTCGTGCCATCAATCAGTACCTTGTCTATTTCGTAATTGGTAGCGGGCGTGATGGTAAACGATTGGCTGCCGCCATGGTTTACGCTTTGGTTCGTGTTGGGCGAAATGCTGCCATTGCTGCCTGTCGAAACCGCAATCGTGTATTGCTTCAATTTAAAACTAACCTCAATGCTGTGGTTTGCCGTCACATTGCTAAAAGTGTAAGTTCCAGCGGCTACGGCAGTTGGGTTGTTCGTGCCGTCAATCAGTACTTGGTCTATTTCGTAATTCGTAGCGGGCGTGATGCTAAAGGCTTGGCTGCCGCCGTGGTTTACGCTTTGGTTCGTGTTGGGCGAAATGCTGCCATTGCTGCCTGCCGAAACCGAAATCGTATATTGCTTCAATTTAAAACTAACCGAAATGCTGTGGTTTGCCGTAACATCACTAAAAGTATAACTTCCGGCGGCTACGGCTGTCGGGTTGTTGGTTCCGTCAATCAGCACCTGGTCTATTTCGTAATTCGTAGCCGGTGTGATGGTAAATTCTTGGCTGCCGCCGTGGTTTACGCTTTGGTTGTTGTTGGGCGAAATGCTGCCATTGCTGCCTGTCGAAACCGCAATCGTGTATTGCTTCAATTTAAAACTAACCTCAATGCTGTGGTTTGCCGTAACATCACTAAAAGTATAACTTCCGGCGGATACGGCTGTCGGGTTGTTGGTGCCGTCAATTAGCACCTGGTCTATTTCGTAATTTGTAGCGGGTGTGATGCTAAAGGCTTGACTGCCGCCGTGGTTTATGCTTTGGTTCGTGTTGGGCAAAATGCTGCCATTGCTTCCTGCCGAAACCGAAATCGTATATTGTTTCAATTTAAAACTAACCGAAATACTGTGGTTTGCCGTTACATCACTAAAAGTATAAGTTCCGGCGGCTACAGCTGTTGGGTTGTTGGTGCCGTCAATTACTACCTGGTCTATTTCGTAATTAGTTTCAGGCGTGATAGTAAATTCTTGGCTGCTGCCATGGTTTACGGTTTGGTTGGTGTTGGGCGAAATGCTGCCATTGCTGCCTGCCGAAACCGAAATCGTGTATTGTTTCAATTTAAAACTAACCTCAATGCTGTGGTTTGCCGTAACATCACTAAAAGTATAACTTCCGGCGGATACGGCTGTCGGGTTGTTGGTGCCGTCAATCAGCACCTGGTCTATTTCGTAGCCATAATTGGGTACAAAACCGAAAAACCGGTTAGCACCCGGAGCAACTAATTCTTCTTCACTCGGTGTTATTGTTCCGTTAGCTCCTGCCGAAGGCAATATCGACAGTGTTTTCTCTATCACAATAAATTTACCCCAGGCTTCATGGTTTTTATAAGCCTGCTCTGTTCCTACCGGAACTTCCAATATGCAGCTTGTAGCATAAGAACCAAAAGTATAGTCATGGAGATCCAATGGAGTATCCCAATCCACCGAAACATTTTGCAAAGGGCAATTATTGGAAAAAGTATCACTATCAATGCTAATTACTGATGCCGGAATATTGATAAAAGATAAATTACCACACAATGCAAATGCATTACCAATAGAAGTCAGTTGGCTATTATTTTCAACAACAACTGATTGTAAATTTTCGCAGCCCCCAAAGGCACATCCTTCTATGGTTTTTATTGACGATGGAATAATAATAGAAGTTAAACTACTGCAATTTTCAAATGCGAACCACTGAATAGTTTCAAGTAAGCTGTTATTTTCAAAAATAACCGATTGAAGACTGCGACAGTCTTGAAAAGCTTTTTCTCCTATTGTTTTTACAGATGCAGGTATTGTTATAGTAGATAAACCGTAACATTCTCCAAATGCATATTTTTCAATAGTTTCAAGTACGCTATTATTTTCAAAAATAACCGATTGTAGTTCCCAACAGTTTGAAAACGCTTTGTTTCCAATTATTTTTACCGATGCTGGAATAGTAATGGTAATTAAATTTTCCAGATAAGAAAAAGTCTCGTTTTCTATTTTTTCAAGCTGGCTCTCTTTTTCGAAAATAATAGATTGAAGCTGATCACAACTATTAAAAGGACGCTTGCCAATAGATTTTACCGATGCTGGAATAGTAATGGAAGTTAAACTTGGATTACTAGAAAATGTACTTCTTTCTATCCTTTCGAGCTGGATTCCTTTTTCAAAAATAATAGATTGGAGGAAATCACAATAAGATAAAGCTCCTTCGCCAATCGTTTTTACCGAAGCAGGTATAGTTATAGAAGAAAACTTGCATGATTCAAACGCATAATTTCCTATTGTTTCGAGCCGGCTATTCGGCTCAAAAACTACAGATTTCAACTCTTCTGAATAGATACTGAATGCATATTCTTCAATAGTTATTACCGAATTGGGTATAGTAACTTTTGTTAATCCTGTGCAACCATCAAATGCATTTTTTTTAATAACTGTTACTGTATTTGGGATAGTATATTCGCCTTCCTTAAACCTGGGATATTGTATTAAATTTGTTTTGTCCTTATTAAATAGCACACCATTTTCGCTACTATAATTGGGGTTACTTGCTACCACATTGATTTCTTGTAAATACGACCCATTAAAAGCACCTTCTCCAATATTTAAAACACTGCCTGGTATTTCTACTGTTTGTATGTCTGATCCCTCAAAAGCTCTTTCTCCAATAGAAATTACTCCATTGGGTATGGTAACTTGTTCTATGGGTACAAAACGAAATGCATTATCTTGAATGATTTTAACCGTTTCGGGGATAGTATAACTACCCGTTTTATTGTGCTCGGCACACAACAAAATGGTTTTGTCTTTATTGAGCAGGACACCATCTTCGACTATATAATGAGTATTTCCACTTTCGACAATAATTTCGGTTAAAGACTGCCCAAAAAAACCATTACCAATAGTAGTTACACTACTTGGTATTTGTATCGAAGATAGATGAGAGTATTGAAAAGCTCTGTCGGCAATAGTAGTTACTGTAGCGGGTATGCTGTATGAGCCATTTTTAGAACCAGGAAAATACAGTAAAGTTGTTTTGTCTTTATTAAATAAAACCCCGTCTGTCGCCGAAAAATAGTTATTGCCGTCTTCGACAGAATAGTAATTAGTATTCGATAAAGGAGTACTCCCCGTTTCAAAAATGCTTGTGCCGACAGGAATAGTAATTCTACAACTCTCAAAACTGTTTTCTTTAAGAGTTTGTAATTGACTATTTTCTTCAAATGTAATTGTACATCCTCTAAAAGCCTGTGTTCCAATATCGGTTACACTTGCCGGAATAGCTCCAATAGAAGGATATGAAGAAGAACCCCCAAAAGCTCCTTTTCCTATACTCTGGAGCTGGCTGTTCGCTTCAAAAGTGATGTTTTTTATAGATGAATAATTAAAAGAGTAGTCTCCAATGTGTGTTATACCACTACCAATGACAATTTCGTCAGGATAATTACCCCAAGGTTTTATTTCATCCCATTCAAAGTCGGGCATAGCACCATTTCCCCTAATGCTAAGCACTTGATCAGTTATAGACCACTCCAGCCCATTGCCAAAAGGAGTCCATGTTTGTGCAAGGCTGCTGTGGGTAATAATAAGGGAAGTGAGTAGAAAGAGTAGTTTTTTTAACATAGAGAGATATTTAAAGGTTTTGCTTCGGCTACGCTTAGCAGTAAGCATTTAAAAATATTTTGTAAGTATAAATTAATTCTATCTGTTAGTTAATCGACTTTTATAGATTGCTTCGTCCCTCGCAATGACGCTTCGAGCATCCATCGTCATTGCGAGGGACGAAGCAATCTCTTTATTCATCAATAAAAATATATCTATATTATTTTTCCAAAAATAATAAAATTTGTTTACAAAGCATTAAGAAAGTGTTTTGAATTATTGCAAACGCACGAAATTATTTTAATAGAGAATCTTTAGTTTTTGTGAGATGTCTCCGCTTCACTCCTCGTACCACTTCGACTACGCTCAGTGACCACTCGTCGCTACGGTCGACATGACGACAAGCATGCGTTTTTTAGGAGATGAGAATGGGGCTGTATCAAAAGTTAAAATATTATTTTTGCAACTTACGATTTGTAAGTAACAGGTGCAGCGCACCGAAACCTTTGTAGCCGTGTGGCTTTAGCCCACGGATAAAATGTAAATACAAAATAGAACCGCCTAGCGGTGACATAATTCGCAAAATAGCTATGTGTCGCCGCTACGCGGCTTGTTTATATGGATGCTTCTTTGTCCGTGGGCTAAAGCCACATGGCTACAAAGATTATGGTGCTACGCACCTTTTTCTATAGTCTTACTTACAATTTATAAGCAAGGCTGTCTCTATTTTTTGTTTTGAGACAGCCCCATTCTCATCTCCCCTGTTTCATTGACGGTTCGTCATGTCGAGCGAA
>JAVBLE010000058.1:0-17550 GCA_031553685.1 Paludibacteraceae bacterium
TTCAATAGTGTTATATGTGTAGTGATGTTCAATAAATTATGAAACTTATTTTATCACCCCAAACCCCTAAAGGGGCTTTTGGCAAATACATACAGCCCAAATTAAACCAAAGTCCCCTTTAGGGGATTTAGGGGTAATAAATAACTGATTTTTAACTCTATAATGTCTTATTGAATATAATCTATAGTATATGACAAAAATTAAAAGAGCAATACAAAAGCGATAGAAGTATCGTCATTGCGGGTCTGCTGAACTTAATTAGTTCCCGATGGTCACTGACTGGTGGTTCAGTGCCGCAATGACGAAATCCTTAACTTAATGACATTGGGTTGAGCGTAGTCGAAGTCCGCTCTCACGGGACGAGTTGGCGCACCGTCCATTTCCAGACACCCTTCGCCACCCTTCACTATCCGACATCCATCACCCCTTACCGGAAACCATCCGTCAACACATCACATCACAACAAACAAACCAAACACAAAAATATTGTGCAAAACCACAAAAAATCACACAAAAAAGGCACGAAGTACACACCCCATGCCTATATCACATCACATCAGCAAACAGCCTTCAGTCCCCAATAAACCCCCGCAGCCAATAATGCACTAATAGGAATAGTCAATACCCAAGCCCACATCAAGTTGCGCGTTACACCCCAGCGAACAGCCGTCAAGCGCTTCACCGAACCAACCCCCATAATAGCACCCGTAATAGTATGAGTTGTACTCACCGGCACATGCAACGCCTCCGAAATAAACAAAGTAATCGAACCCGCCGTCTGAGCACAAAAACCCTCCACAGGAGTAATCTTCGTAATACCACTACCCATCGTCTTCATAATTTTCCAGCCACCGCAAACAGTACCCAGCGCAATAGCCGTAAAACAAGTAAACGGCACCCAATCCCGAATTTCAGACATATCGCTCATCCTCATAAAATCAGGTAAACCCGGAATACCCTGGTTAGCAATCAACGCTGCACCAATAATACCCATCACCTTTTGAGAGTCGTTCAAACCATGCCCGATACTCAACCCCGCCGAAGAAATCAATTGCAACCGCTTAAACCATTTATCAGCCTTCGTCGGTTTCACATTCTTCATCACATGATAAGTAATAATAGTAACCACCCAGCCAATGATCAGACCAATCAGCGGAGCACCAATAATAAAAATAGCAATAAAACCGATAGTGCCACTATTCACAGTCGAAAAATCAAAACCATTACCCGCAATAGCAGCACCCGCAAAACCACCAATAAGCGTATGCGACGACGACGAAGGAATGCCGAGCCACCAAGTAAGCAAGTTCCAGATAATAGCAGCCACCAGCCCCGCAATAACAATTTCGGAAGTAATAAACTCGGGCTTCACGGTCTTAGCCACCGTATTGGCAATACTTTCGCCAAATCCCCCCAAAAAGTGGACAGCAATAAAATAAGCAACAAAGTTGAAAAAAGCAGCCCAGATAACAGCCTGTGTCGGGGTCAGCACCCGCGAAGAAACAACAGTTGCAATAGAATTAGCAGCATCATGAAAACCATTAATGAAATCAAAAATGATAGCTAATACAATGACAACGATAAGTAAAACCATAATCTTGAATGAATTTGTTTACAAATAAATTAAAGAATTGATGAAAATTCAATTACTTTAATATTTTTGCTTAAGCATATTTAATAATAATGGTTTTTAGCATCTTACCAACATTATCCACGCTATTGGTAGCGCGTTCAAGCTCTTTGGTAATTTGAGTCAGTTTGAAAAGCTCAACAGGATCCTTTTCAGAGCGGAACAAGTCAATCACAAAATGCTCATACACATCATCAGCCTCGCGTTCGAGCATTTTCATAGTCGAGCAGCGAACCATTACCGAATCGCTTTTGTAACGAAGTTTAGAGAAATCAACCATTGCCAGGCGAATTTCCTCGCACCCATTACGGATTATACGCGCCAATTGGGCAGCTTGCTCAGGTAATGTTTCTGGTTGATATAACACAATTCGTTTAGCAGAACTATTAATATAATCAATCACATCATCCAACGCATCGGCAAGCTCACGGATATCTTCGCGGTCAAAAGGAGTAATAAAGGTGTCGTTCAGCGCATTGAATAGTTGTGTAGTAATCTCGTCGCATTTAGTTTCCGCATGCTTGATAGTTTTGTAGATAATGCGGCGTTCCTCATGGTTAGTAGTGTTGGTAAAATCGACAAAAGCTTTACCTGCCTCCGCCAATAATTCGCCCGACTGTTGGAACAAAGGAAAAAAAGTACTTTCCTTTGGCAACAAAAAAGAAAAAATAGAGTTTAGCTTCATTTATTTTATATTTATTCCGGCTACAAAGATAGTTTCAATTTTGTTACGAAACGGTTAAAAAATTCCCCAGGCACCTTGAGAAATGTAAACATAAACACAACTTGTTAACCCTAAAACAATCGTTCCTGCAAGGCAAATGAACAATGCCGTACGAGAATAACAATCAGTCTTAATCTTTGCTACAGGATGTTCATTATCGTTAATAAACATCGCTTTCACTATCAACAAGTAGTAATATAATGAAATCACAGTATTAAGCAATGCAATGAAAACCAAGATATAATATCCGCGCTCGGCAGCAGCAACAAATACAAAGAATTTACTGAAAAAACCGGCAAACGGAGGAATTCCAGCCAAAGAGAACAAGAACAGCATAATGGCTACACTCAACTTCGGATTAGTTTTATACAAACCGCTGTATTCCGAAATCTTCGTTTTGCCCGAAGCATTTTCGATAATCGAAACCACACCAAACAAACCTAAGTTAGACACTAAATAAATCAACAAATAATACACCACAGATGCCATTCCGGTAGGCGTTCCGGCAAGCACACCGAGCATAATGTAGCCCGCTTGCGAGATAGACGAAAACGCCAGAAAGCGTTTCATATTGCGTTGGCGCATCGCAAACAAGTTACCCACAGTAATGGTTACAACGATCAATCCATAAACAACATATTCCCAATAAGGAGCAATGCCGCCAAACACTTTAAACAGTACCATCATCAGCGCAAATACAGCAGCCCCTTTCGAAATAACAGACAAAAACGCAGTAATATTGGTGGGTGCGCCCTGATACACATCGGCAGTCCAAAGGTGGAAAGGCACCATCGATATTTTGAATGCCATACCCGAAAGGAAAAACACCATACCCAAAAGCACCAACGAAGAAGGAACACCCGAAAAGCGCATCACATCAAAATACAATCCTTGACTTCCGGCTGCACCATACAACATGGCAACTCCAAATAACATCATAGCTGACGAAAACGCTGCCATCAGCACAAATTTAGCACCCGCTTCAACCGACTCTAACGAATATTTATTGTATGCAATCAATGCGACAAGTGGTAATGAAGCCAATTCTAATCCGACATAGAATATTAAGAAATGCCCGGCAGACATCATCAAGTCCATTCCCAACAAAGTGGCAAGAATCAAAATATAAACTTCCGATTTCTTATGTGAAGTATGTTCGTTATTCAACCAAGTTTTCGATTGTAAGAAAACAATGATTACACCTAAATTCAACAATGCTTTTACAACAGCCGTCATTTTGTCTGTGGTAAACATATTGCCGAAAAGTGTTCCCTGACATATAGGCAAGAAGCTAATAACAGTACTTGCAATAAATAATGTACATGCAATTAAATCGGTATGTTTTTTCGCTTTGTCGGACGCAAACAAATCATAAACAATCAAAAACAGTATTTGAAAGATTATCAGGAACTCCGTCCGCATCAAAAGTAAGGTATCTAAATTCATATCTTATAGCTAAGTTTTTCTTTATTACATTTTTAATCCGTTTTAGATTTTTCAGGAAAAGCAAATCCTATAGGCTTTCTTGGTGGTTTATTCTTATTAAGGTTGATTTCGTTAGCTAATTTTGCAAATGCATCGAATAAATCATCAAAATTTTTCCGTGTATCTTCACTCAAATCATTGATGTCCTCTAATAATTCTTCATTTGCTTTTTCTAAGATTTTTATTCGGTCTTCAATTGTTTTAGAAGATTTTATTTCCGCAATACTTTTTCTTATAGCAACAAAAGCTCTTATTATCCGAATGTTTACTTCTATAGCTATTTTAGAATTTAGAATAGAGGAAAGCATTGCAACCCCTTGTTCTGTAAATGCAAATGATTGATATTTAGAATGTTTTCCTCTCGCACTGTCTCCATCATTCTTTAAGGTCACAAATTGTGATCTTAAAGAATCATATTCTAATTTTGTTAATTCAAACATAAAATCTGTTGGGAAACGATATAAATTCCTTCTTACAGATTGTTTGAGCACTCGGGTTTCAATTCCATACATCTCTGCCAGATCAAAATCCAGCATTACTTGTACGCCTCTTATTTCATAAATTTTGTTTTCAATAATTTGTAATTCCATGATTACGAATTAATCAAACTTGTTATCAAGAACGGTGCACAACCGATAAAAGCTATAAACACAATAAGTGTGATAGCCGCAATTCGTTCGTACCAAGTAGCGTCGGTCAATTGCAAATGATGTTCGTCTTGCACCGGACCGAAAATGATTTTACCTACAACACGCAAAATATATACTGCCGTTACCACAATCGAAGCACAAGCCACAATCGTCCATACGCGGTGGAACATATCATCGTGTTGGAACGAACCAACAAAGATTGTCATTTCAGATACAAAACCGCTCAAACCAGGCAATCCTAATGAAGCCAATCCGGCTACTACCCAACAAATAGAAAGGAATGGCATAATCTTCATCAAACCACCCATTTGGTCAATCATACGAGTATGTGTCCGACCATAAATAGCCCCGATTAGCGAGAAGAAAAGAGCCGTCATTAATCCGTGCGAAAGCATTTGCATAATAGCTCCCGTTGTGGCTGTTGTGTTAAGCATTAATAAGGCGAAAAGCACCAACCCACAGTGGCTTACGGATGAATAAGCATTGATATATTTCAAGTCTTTTTGAACAATCGCTCCAAATGCACCGTAAATAACACTAATACCTGTCAATACAAGGAAAAGGGTAGAATAAGTGTGTGCAGCTTCCGGCATCAAAACGATAGCAATACGGTAGCAACCGTAACCTCCTAATTTCATCAATACGCCGGCGTGAAGCATCGAAACAGCCGTTGGTGCCGAAGCATGACCATCGGGCGACCATGTGTGGAACGGAAACAACGCACCCAACACACCAAAACCTAAGAAAGTGAATGGAAAGAAGAAGTTTTGTGCGGATTCGGGAATATGTATTTTAGCAATTTCCAATATATTCATCGTCAAGGGACCTGAACCTCCGGCATTAGAATTGAAATAAATACCTAAAATACCAAGTAGCAAAAATGCCGAACCTCCCATCAACATTAAGGTCAGTTTCATAGCCGAATATTCTTTGCGACCCGTTCCCCAAAGTCCGATAAGTAAATACATTGGTATCAGAGCTACTTCGTAGAAAAGGAACATGGCAAACATATCCACTGTGATAAAGAAACCAAACACTCCGATAGAAAGCAGCAGAAACCAAAGGAAAAATTCTTTTACCTGATATTCTAATCCCCACGAAGCGAAAACGCCAGTAAATACGATGATTGCCGAAAGAATAAGCATTCCTACCGAAATACCGTCAACTCCCAACGACAGTTTGATATTAAAGGCTTCGTACCAAGTAATATCACTTGTGAAAAGCATTGGAGCGTCCGGCTGCAATGCTCTTTCTTGCATAAATAAATACAATACGACAAACGAGAAGATCAACAAAACGCTTGATCCGACTGCCATAAGCATTTTTATTTGCTTGTCGTTTTTGAGCAATGCTACACCGCCCATCATCACCAGCGGTATCAGTACGAATAATAATAGAAAATTCATTTATAATGATTAATTATTAGTTGTTAATTAATATGCTTGAATAAGAACATCTGTTGGAATATGTAATTTTTCGTGTAATTTACGAATCATTTCAAGCGATAACTTTCGTTTTTGATTTAAAATCTCACTTGCTCTACTTTTCAATCCGATTGTTTTAGCCAAGTCATTTTGTGTATATCCCAATTGTTCCATACGAAACTTAATGGCTTCTACCGGATTTGGTAATTCAATTGGAAAATATTCCTTTTCATATTGGTCAATCAAAATACCTAAAACCTCCAACTCATCACCTTCGGGAGTGCCAAGCTTAGCATCAAAAATTACTTCAAGTCGTTCTAAAGACTTTTCGTAATCAATAGCTGTTTTTATTGGTTTTATATCCATAACTTAAATTTTGGTTGCGTCAATTTTGTCATACTCAGCGTGAGTTCCAATAAACCGAATCCACATCATTTGATAATCAAAGCTTATCTTTACAATCAATCTGTAATTATTCCCTTTTATATTGAAAACAATGCGATTATTTCCTAAAATACTGGCACTTGGATACTCATTCTTTATTTCATTTGGGCTTTTCCATTCTGCGTTACTTGCCTCTTGAAACCATGATTTCAATTGTTGTTCACAATCAGAATGATTTAGCCAAAAATCGCGCAATATTTTTTTTGCAATTATTCTCACTGATGAAATATTATACAAAGATAAATAAAAGTTCCCGATTTGGGAAAAATCCTTATTTGTCTTATTGATTTTTTACATCGCGCAAGCAACCACCAATCCGGCAATCATCAATGCCGACAAGGCAAATACCCAAACATATTGTTGCAAATTGCCCGATTGCATACCTTTTATCTTGCTCGATGCACCGTTGCTCCAACGCGCTTGGAAATCCATAAACCCGTCAATTATTTTACGGTCGAACCAAGCAATTGGGGTTGAAATACAATTGAAAATTATTTTTTTAGTAACAAAAAGATAAATCTCATCAAAATAGAATTTGTTCTTTGTCGCCACATAAAATCCACTTAAAGTAGTCGAAATTTTATCCGGAATATTCGTTTGCTTTTTATACAAAACAGTAGCAATAGCAATACCAACAACACCTACCAATACACTTGGCACGGCAACCAGCCAGTCAATGTGTGTATGGAACTCCAATCCATCAGTTGTAACCAAACTGTGGAACGGAACAAATCCGGTAACAAGAGTCAAGAACCCTAAAAAGATAAGCGGAGCACTCATAGCCACGCCGCCTTCGTGCGGAGTATGATGGTAATGTGTATCTTTTCCCCAGAAAATACTATAATAAAGGCGGAACATGTAGAATGCAGTCAGTCCGGCAACTAAATATTGACAAGCAAATAATATTTTATCATGGTGGAAAGCCGCAACTAATATTTCATCTTTACTAAAAAAGCCTGAAAATGGAGGAATTCCAGCAATAGACAAACAAGCGATCAAGAAAGTGATATGTGTAATTGGTAAATATTTGCGCAGTCCGCCCATATCGCCCATTTCGTTACTATGCACAGCATGGATAACTGCACCCGCTCCCAAGAATAATAATGCTTTGAAGAATGCGTGAGTAAACAAGTGGAACATAGACGCCATGTAGCCCAATCCGGCATGGTCGCCATAGCCGGATACACCTAACGCTACCATCATATACGCAATTTGCGAAATGGTGGAGAATGCCAGCACTCGTTTAATATCCGTTTGCGTACAAGCAATCACTGCCGCAAACAGCGAAGTAGCCGCACCGATATAACCAATCATGGTCAATACATGAGGCGTAGCAAAATGATAAACCGGAAACAAGCGTGCAACTAAATACACACCCGCAACCACCATCGTAGCCGCATGGATAAGTGCTGATACGGGCGTTGGACCTTCCATCGCATCGGGCAACCAAATGTGCAACGGCAACATAGCCGATTTTCCGGCACCACCCATAAATATAAGAGCTGTAGCCCATGATGCTACCGAAAATCCTAAGAAAGTAATTCCTTGAGTAGAAGTAACGACTAACGAAGCGTTATCGGCTGTCAAAGCTTCAAAACTAAATGTTTTTGTAAAATAAGAAAGGATCAAAATGCCAATCAAAAAGCCCAAGTCGGCAAAACGCGTGACAATAAACGCCTTTTTGGCAGCTTTAATAGCCGAAGGTTTGGTATAGTAGAAGCTAATCAAAAGGAAAGACGAAACACCTACCAACTCCCAAAAAATATACATTTGGAAAATATTGGTAGCCACCACCAAACCAAGCATTGAAAATGTAAACAATGAAAGGAATGCATAATAGCGTTGGAAACCACGCTCGCCGTGCATATAGCCCAAACTGTAAATATGTACCATCAACGACACAGTGCTGATTACCACCAACATCATTACCGAAATAGGATCAAGGAAGATACCCAAGTCAATGTGCAAATTCTCGCTAAACCTTAACCACTCAACACTTTGAGCAAATTTCAAATAAGTTTCGCCTACTTTACCAAAAACAAAAAAGTAGTTGAACGCAGTAAAGTACGACAAAATTGCAACGATTGACAAACCAATGGTACCAATGGTTCCCGCCGTTTTGTGCGAAAATTTGCTATCAGCCAAACCGAGCAACAAAAAGTTGAAAACCGGAATCGCAAGAATTAAAATTGAAATTATAATAATGTATGATTGCATGTTCGATTAATATTTTAAATTCTTCACTTCGTCAGTAGTAATTTTCTTTCCGTTGCGGAACACATTGATGATGATTGCGATAGCAATAGCCGTTTCGGCAGCCGCCACTCCGATCGAAAACAATGAGAAAAACATCCCTTCCATTTGTCCAGGAAACAGATACCGGTTAAACACTACAAATGTAATATTTACCGCATTCAACATCAATTCGAGCGACATCAACACCGCCAACAGATTGTGTCGGGTGATAAATCCGTAAACGCCGATAAAGAACAACAATGCGCTTACCACTAAAAAACATTCCATTGGAATCATATCTTCAATTTACTATTTTTCGATTTACAATTTACTTATTTTTTAATTAGCAAATTAGCAGATTCGATAATTTGCCAATGTAAGAATAAATGCTTTGCATTTAAATTCATTTGCTAATATGCTAATTTTCAAATTTGCTAATTACTTCTTGCGGGCAATTAAAATCCCGCCAATAATACAAGCCAGCAACAAAATACTGATTGCCTCAAACGGCAACAAATATCCATAACGCTCCGTTCCCATCAATGATTGACCGATGGCGTGCATGTCGATTTCCGAAGCAACCACTTGTTGGGCACAAGGATATTTTTGGGTCAATAAAATGAAGGAGCAAAACGCCGCCCCCGATGCCGAAACAATCAATCCAATCACTTTTCGTGACAGTTTAGCGTCCGGCATTTTCTCTCCCACCTGACTTGTCAGGAATATCGAGAACACAAACAATACCAAGATACCGCCCACATACACAGATATTTGCACCCCAGCCAAGAAATGGTAGTTGAGCAGCAAGTAATATCCGCCGGTGGCAATCAACACAAAAAGTAAATAAGTAGCCGCTCTCAAAATACGGCGCGACACAACCGACATCACTCCGCAACTCAAAATGACTGCCGAGAGAATTCCAAATATTATCTGTGATGCTGTAATTTCCATAAAATCATTTACTATTTATCGATTTACATTTACTGTTAAAAATCATTAGGGCGCGTCCCCGCCGCATTTCGCCGACATATAAACATTCCACATTTGTCGGCGGGGTCGGGCTATCCGCTACAAGTCCTCGCTACGCTGCGGGCTTTCCGCTACTATCCCTCGCGCGTCCGCCCTTCGGGTCGGGTTGGCGTGCCGATAGTAAAATTTATCTGACACTACTGAAATTCAACAGAAAACGACAAATCTATCTATTGATTAATCTCTTCTTTCGTTTCCTTTACTTTTACTGCTAATTTCGAGCCTTCTTGGTTCAACTGTTTCACCAACTTAGAGCGGGTAAACACAGAATGTTCAAACCATTGCGACCATTCGATAGCATCTTGTGGACAAGTACGCACACACAAATCGCAAAAAATACAACTCCCCAAATCATATTCATACTTATCCAGTACTTTTTTCGATTTACCGGTTTCCTCGTCGGTTTCCTGTTTCGACAGAATCGTGATTGTACCATTAGGACAGTTCATTTGACAAATACCGCATGCTGTACATTTGTGCTCGTTAGCAGCATTATGAGGCATAACCAACTCGGCACGGAAACGATCGAACAATTCGTTTTTGCCCCGGTTTTCAGGATATTGTTCTGTAATCTTCGGGCGGAAAAAGTTTATCATGGTAATTCGCATACCTTGAATCAAATTCCAAATACCAAGAACAATATTTTTTATATAAGTAATAAAACTTTTCATTTTTATATATTAGATTACAGTCAATACCGCCATTAATAATAAATTCACAAATGCGATAGGCATTAATATCTTCCACTCGAACTTTAAAAGTTGGTCGATACGCAAACGAGGGAAAGTCCAACGCACCCAAAGTGCAAAAAACACACAAGCCGCCACTTTACCGAAGAACCAAACCATTGACGGAATATAATCCATCACATGGTTAAACGACGCCCAACCCGGAATGTGAAACGGTTGCCAACCGCCCAAAAACATTGTAGTAGCAATAGCCGCCACGATGAACATGTTCATATATTCTGCTAAATAATAAAATCCAAAAGTAATACCCGAATACTCGGTGTGATAACCGGCAGTCAACTCAGATTCAGCTTCGGGCAAGTCGAAAGGACCACGATTGGTTTCAGCATGCCCGGCTATTAGGTAGATAAGAAAAGCGATAAGTGCAGGAATGGCTTTCCAACCATGAAAAATATTCCAAACGGTAGCCTGTTGTTCTACCACTTGCGATAGTTGCATAGTACCAGCAAGTACAACGATGGTCATCAAAGCGATAGCTGCCGAAAGCTCATAACTAACTAATTGCGCTCCCGAACGCATGGCGCCAATCAAAGTATATTTATTGTTGCTCGACCATCCGGCTAATAAAATTCCAATAATGCCCAACGACGATACCGCCAACAGATAAAATACCCCGATGTTGAAATCGATAGCATGTAAACCTTTACCAAAAGGTAGAGCGGCAAATGCTAAAATCGACCCCATAATTACAAAAAACGGAGCTAATACAAACAGGAATTTGTCGCTGCGGTCGATAGAGATAATCTCTTTCAGCAAGATTTTGATCATATCGGCAACTGTTTGTAACAATCCCCATTTTCCTACACGGTTAGGTCCGATACGGCATTGAAAGAAAGCACAAATCTTGCGTTCTACATAAATTAAAATCAATGCAAGAACTGCATACAACGCCAAAAACAATGCGCCGACAATGACAAATTCGATTGCCAAAACGCCCCAATGAGGCAACACCGAATGTAATCCGGCATCTATATCTGTGGTTATAATACTTGCATCGTAAAATAACGCTTTGAGATAATAAAGAATTTTATCTAACATTTATATCTAAATTTTTACGAGATAAATTTATTTTCAACTATTAATTTCCTATTTCTTTAGGCTTAACTGACTTTGCATTAAGTGGTGTAACTACTTTTTTACCCGTATTTGCTTCCAGTTCTTGACGAGCCACTTTGGCAACATTTCCGCCTTTTCGTGCAACAGTTATGCTGTCTTCAAAAGTTTCGGGATTCGTTGATTGAGAAATGTCGCGGGTAGATGCTTCAGCTAACATATTGAGGATTAACTCTGTGTTAGTCATGTTGTCGCGTAAATTCTCTTTCTTTAATCCTTTTAGATTTTTATATTCCTTAGTCGTTTTACCTGACCAAGCTTGTGTAATAATATCAGTCAAACTTGCAAAATGCGTACTCTCTTTCAGTCCCACACGCTTCCATTCATCAGTTAGTTCTTTTCGAACTTCGATACTCTTCAATCGTTGATTGATCCAATTTTCAGAATATC
Organism: Paludibacteraceae bacterium; assembly: GCA_031553685.1. Lineage (GTDB taxonomy): Bacteria > Bacteroidota > Bacteroidia > Bacteroidales > Paludibacteraceae > JAFGVL01. The sequence goes on from JAVBLE010000058.1 coordinate 11,874, forward strand.
CTAAGCGCAAATATTCCTTCATTGCCCGATCAATTGTCAATTCAGGGTCTTGCAGCTCATCCAATCGTTCTTTGGCTATTTCTGCCAACCAAAGCTTAAAAGGTTCTGCCTTGGGTGAAGGAATCGATTGAATTAAACGAAAGAGCTGTTCTGTATCAGCAACATCAGTTAAGCGCATTTTTCCATCCAAAGCTTGCATTTTCAACTGTCCGATTTTTTCGGACAGTTCACTTCCTTCTACCTTTAATTTGCGCTTTAGGTCATCCCAATATTTGCGAGGACGAGCATTCTCAGTCAAAGCCTCAATTACATCAACTATCGAAAAATACCATTTTTCGTCAGCATCATCCCAAATTGCTCGCACTTGCTTTGCTTCAAATAATTGTATAGAATCTATTTTTGTCATGTTGTTGATTTCTACTTTTATTTGAATCTATTTTAAGGTCTTTTTATTTGTTAATTTTAAAACCAATAGGTTCACGCGCAGGATTCGCTCTTTCTACATTTATTTTGTTTGATAATTTAGCAAAAGCATCAAATAAATCATCTAAGGCTTTGTGTGTATCTTCGCTAAGATCATCTATATCTTGTAAAATTTCTTCGTTAGCCCTTTCTAAAGCTTTAACCCGCTCTTCGATACTTTTGGAGTTTTTTATTTCCAACAAGAATTTCCGTGCAGCAACGAAGGCTCGCATAATGCTAATATTCACTTGAATTGCAAGTGGAGATCGTAAAATGCCTGATAACATGGCTACTCCTTCTTGCGTAAATGCATAAGGCAAATACTTTGCACTTCGATTTTTAGGGACTGAACTCATCACAATTTGTGATGAGTTGCTTGCAAACTCTTGATCTTTAGCTAAATGTATTTTTATATTTCTCCACTCTTCTTGCGTCAACTGAAACATGAAATCAATGGGGAACCGTTCTATATTTCGTTTTATTGACTGATTAAATATCCTTGTTTCAACATGATACATTTCTGCCAAATCAAAATCTAACATCACCTGTTGTCCTCTGATTTCATAGATTTTATTTTTTATTGGCAGTAATTCCATTATTTTATCTATCAATACAAGGAATCACATAATCCAGCGAGGCACCGATCATAATCAAATCCGCTAACTTTTCGTTGGTTACAGTCGGATTTAGTGCTGCTACCAATGGAATACATGGTGAACGGAACTTAACACGATACGGATTCTTGTCGCCTGTGCTCGAAATATATACACCGAAATCTCCACGAGCATTTTCTACGCGTTGATAATAATCACCTTCCGGTAACTTGATGATAGCTTTTGTTTTTGCGCAATAATCGCCTTCGGGCATACCGTCAAGCAGTTGCTCAATGATTTGAAGAGATTCCTCAATCTCCTCCAAACGCACGATGTAACGCTCGAAAGTCCCACCTTCGGTGCGGGTAACTTCATTAAATTTCACCTTGCCGTAAGCTGCGTAAGGCTCAATTTTTCGCACATCATTGTGCCAGCCCGAAGCGCGTCCGGCCGGACCGGTTACGCCGATTGAGATAGCTTCTACCGTGCTTAAAAAACCGATATCGCGCATACGACCCCGAGCAATCGGGTTATTGGTAAAGAGAATATGATATTCCTTCAACATTTTGCGCATGTAAGGAATAAATTCTCTTGTTTTTTTGATAAAATTAGGGTGAATATCTTTGCTCAAACCACCAATCACAGAGTAGTTGCACATCAAGCGGCCACCGCCCGATTCTTCAAAAATATCCATAATCTTTTCACGGTCGCGCATGCCATACACAAACGCTGTGATAGAACCCATATCCATACACATACAGCCCCAACCGAGTAAGTGGGAAGCAATACGAGTCAATTCATCTAAAATGGTGCGAACATAATGAGCGCGTTCAGGCACTTCAAGTTCCAACGCTTTTTCAACGCAAAGGCAAACCGCATGGCGGTTCATTGTACCCGAAAGGTAATCCAAACGATCAGCCAAGTGAAGTATTTGCGGGTAAGTATATCCTTCGCACATTTTTTCAATACCACGATGGATATATCCAAAATTAGGATCAATTTTCTTAACCGTTTCACCATCCAACGATACACGCAAATGTAAAACTCCGTGAGTAGCAGGGTGTTGAGGACCAATATTTACTACATATTCCTGCTCGCCAAATAGCTGAAATGAGCTACCAACCGTTCCGTCGGGCGTAAGTGTAAGCACCTGAGCCGTTTCCATATCTTCAACTGTTTGATTTTTCAGTGATAATGGATTGGAATTCAAATCATAATCTTTGCGAAAAGGATAACCCTCCCAATCGGCACGCAAATACAAACGGCGCATGCCCGGATGATTGATAAAACGAATACCGAAGAAATCAAAAGCTTCTCGTTCGTATAAGTTTGCCGATTCCCAAAGGTCGGCAACAGAATAAAGTTCAGGGTTTTCTCTATTGGATGTACTTGTTTTAAGTACTAACGGAAACTGATTGTTGGCGGTAGAAAACAGGCGATAAATAACGCCCAACGATTCGCCCCAGTCCATTCCGATAAGGTCTTGCAAATAATCGAATGCCAATTCGGCATCGTTTTTCAGTATTTCGGCAACAGCACGGAATTTGTCCAAAGCAACGGTTGCCGTAAGAATCGCACCTTCGCTCCAAACAGTATCCGGAGCAACTTGTGTGATTTTATTTTTTATAATCTGATTCATCTTTTCTAAATTAAGAATTAAGAATTAAGAATTAGGAATGAGTGTTTTATTCTTCACTCTTCATTTTTATCTCTTAATTTACAATTGGTCTTTCGGGTAATTTAAAATAATTCTCCAATTTAATTTTGCGTGCCAATTGCATCATGCCATACAACACAGCATCCGGACGCGGCGGACAGCCCGGAATATATACATCTACCGGAATAATCTCGTTCACACCATTAACGGTGTTATAAGTGTTGCGGAATGGTCCGCCCGAAATAGCACAACCACCCATAGCAATAACATATTTAGGTTCGGCCATTTGGTCGTAAAGGCGTTTGAGTACAGGCGCCATCTTTTGAACGATAGTGCCGGCTACAAAAACCACATCGGCTTGGCGCGGACTGTTACGCGTAACCTCCCAGCCAAAGCGGGCAAAGTCAGCACGAGCTGCACCCACACACATAAACTCGATACCGCAACAACTTGTAGCAAAAGTCAATGGCCAAACGGAGTTGGAACGACCCCAATCAATAAAATCGCTTAGTTTCTTTACCACCACATTGGCTCCGTTCTTATTCAACTCGTCGAGGTATTTTTGCAAATACTCATTGTCGTTGAACTCGCTGTTCGGGATGTTTTTTATTTTAATATCTTTTATTTCCATTCCAATGCTCCTTTCTTCCATGCATAAGCAAGACCCAATGCTAAAATGACGATGAAAAATCCTACCGTGATTAATCCTTGCATACCCAAACTGCGCATTACCACAGCCCAAGGGAATAAGAAGACAGTTTCGACATCGAACATTAAAAATAAAATCGCAAACAGGTAATAACCAACTTTGAATGGCAACCACGAGTTTCCACGGGTTGGGATACCACATTCATAAGGTTCTCCTTTTTGCGAATTAAACGATTTTGGTGCTACAAAATAACCTATTACCAAAGCAGCAATGACTAAGAAAATAGAGGTGATAAAGGCGACCAGAAAAAATGCTTCGTTCATATTTATGTGTTGACAAAGGATGAAGTTGACAAATTGATAAAAAATATTTCACAAGAACAATTTGTAACTATTTGTTTTTCAGTTTATTTTAAGTGGATATAGCTTCTGTGTTTCCAGAAATTAAAAACGCCGCAAATATACAATCTAAGTTGCAAACTTTCTAACTTATTGATAAGTTTTTGCATATTTTATCATGTTAAATTTGAAAGGAATTTATTATAAATGATCTATAGTGTATGACAAAAATTATGTGAATTGGCGTGCCAATAAGTTCATCCTCGCGGGACGGGTTGGCTCGTTGTTTCCAACTAAACATTACATCCGCTCCGGAACCTCAATGCCCAACAATCCCATAGCTGTCTTGATTACTTTTGCCACATTTATTGAAAGCAATAAACGCATATCGCGCACCGTCGTGTTTTCCTCTTTCAAAATAGAGAAATCGTGGTAGAATTGATTATATTCCTTCACTAATTCATAAGTATAATTGGCAATCACTGCCGGACTACATTCGTCAGCTGCTTGCTTTACTATAACCGGAAATTCTGCCACAAGCTGTATCAAAGCCGTTTCTTTCTCATTAAGCACTGCTGATTTATCAGCACTCTCGGGCAAAGCAATACCTTGTTCAGCTCCTTTGCGAAGCACCGATTTAATCCGTGCATGCGTATATTGGATAAACGGACCTGTATTTCCGTTAAAATCAATGGATTCTTTCGGATTGAAAGTCATATTCTTGCGCGGGTCAACCTTCAATATAAAATATTTCAATGCGCCCAGACCTACCATACGGACAATATTCTCAGCTTCTTCCGTTGTGCAGCCGTCCAGTTTACCAAGTTCTTGCGACACCTCACGAGCGGTGTCAATCATTTCCTTTATCAGATCGTCGGCATCTACTACCGTACCTTCGCGGCTTTTCATCTTTCCTTCAGGCAATTCCACCATTCCATACGAGAAATGCACCAAATCTTTTCCCCACTTAAAGCCCAATTTATCCAACAAAATGGAAAGTACTTGAAAATGATAGTTCTGTTCATTCCCAACCACATACACCATCTTGTCAATCGGATACTTTTCAAAACGAAGTGCCGCCGTACCAATATCCTGCGTCATATACACCGAAGTGCCGTCCGAGCGCAGCAACAGTTTTTCGTCTAAGCCGTCAGGCGTAAGGTCAGCCCACACAGAGCCGTCTTCCCTTTTGTAGAAAACACCTTTTGCCAAACCTTCTTCTACTTTGTTTTTGCCTAACAAATAAGTTTCCGATTCATAATAAATACAATCGAAGTTGACACCAAGTGCCTTGTATGTTTGGTCAAATCCGGCATATACCCATGAGTTCATCTCTTGCCAGAGCGATACAACCGTTTCGTTGCCCGCTTCCCACTGGCGAAGCATTTCCTGCGCTTCAAGTATCAATGGTGCATTGCGTTTGGCATCCTCTTCGGTTTGCCCTTGCGATATCAGTTGGCTTATTTCAGCTTTATATTCTTTATCAAAAACAACATAATATTTCCCTACCAAGTGATCGCCTTTCATGCCTGACGATTGCGGTGTTTCGCCATTACCCCATTTTTGCCAAGCTAGCATTGACTTGCAAATATGAATGCCGCGATCATTTACAATATTAGTTTTTACCACATTGTTTCCCACCGCTTTTTCTATTTCAGATAAACTATATCCTAATAAATTATTACGGATATGCCCTAAATGCAATGGTTTATTCGTGTTTGGAGAAGAATATTCAATCATTGTTAGCGGAGCATTTTTGTCCGCATTTTTAGTGCCGAATGTTTCCTCTTTATTGATGTTATTCAATTGTGAAACCCAATAATCGGTAGCGATAGAAAGGTTCAGGAATCCTTTTATTACATTAAAAGCACTTACAATAGGAGCATTTTGTTGTAGGTATTCGCAAATTTCTTGCCCGTATTGTTCCGGAGATTTGCGAGCCGCCTTCACAAAAGGAAAGACAACTACAGTAACATCA
>JAVBLE010000014.1:0-29466 GCA_031553685.1 Paludibacteraceae bacterium
GAAAGTGGAGTGTGAGCCATACCAGTACACCAACAGAGAAACTGGTGAGGAAATGACATTGACACACAAATTCCAGTACTCACCCAAAGAGGAAGCTAATGCTGTGAAATCGGTAAATCCAACTATGCAATTGCACACAGCTCAACAAGAGCAAGCTATGCCTTTGGGATTAGTAAATCCTTTCACTGGAGAAATGGCAGCAGCTTAAAAACAGAAAGCCCTAAGTTGATATAAATTCAATTTGGGGCTTTGTTTATTTGTAATTGAACATCACTTAGCTGTTTTTTTATGAATATACACCGACCTTAAAAGTTGGATATGTAAATAATAGCTATTTATAATAAAATGACTTATGAAAGAGAATACAGATATTAGAACCTCTCCTGGTAAAGCAGAAGTCAGACAGTTGAAACTACAGCCTTTTTATAGGAGAAATAAAACCAGAAAGGGTAAGATAGTACCACAGTTACAATTATGTGGCAACTGGTTAGAAAATGCAGGATTTTATCCTGATAATTATGTGAGTATAATAGTGAGGGAAGGATTGTTGATAATACAATCTAATATTCCTCTACTATAGTTAGTAGATTTTGAGAACAAATAAAGTAATTTATCAACCTGTCTTGGTGTTGAAAATTTCTGTTTTACTTGGCACTTAAACCAAAAGAAAAAAGCAGTTACAAATTCATGTAACTGCTTAATATATAGTTTGTTTATTATCTTATTTTAGTTCGTGACAGGCAGGTATTCTAACCAACTGAACTACCACACCAATTTGGTTTTGCGTTGCAAAGGTAGTGCATTTTTTTATATCTGCAATAGTTATCAAAAATATTTTTTAAGATTATTCTCTATAGCCCTACTTGTAAGGGACTTCTATGTTTTTTAATACTTATCCGCGATAATACTCTAAGGTGTTATTTGAATTTCTTTAAATAATTGTAATCAATACTTATTTGGATTGTTTCACTGTCTGACTTCGACTTTGCTCAGCCACCAACTGAAGCCGAAGTACAACAACCAAGCAATATCTATGTGGGCTATATAAATAAAACAGAGAAGGCAGAAGGCAAGATTGTAAAAAGGTTAAACTTATTTTACACAGAGAAAATATTTTTTACTCAAGAGTGTCCACAGGTAACAAGGTGCTTTTTTTTCGGGCATTCTCTTGGAGAAAAATGTAGAGAAACACAGAGGTTTGAAAAATCTTCGATTTTTTCGCTCTGTGTTTCTCTGTGCATTCTCTTTTGAGCCGGTTGTATCAATAAAATCATATCTAAAAAGGATTCTTTATCCAAACAAAAATATTCCTCTGTGTAAATTCGGATTAATCGAACTAAGGCTTAGAGTATTCTTGCCAACAAGCGTTATGTTTTTTTAACAAAAATAATACATAAAATATTTTGCTATCGTGCAATTATACTGTATATTTGCAGTGTAATTAATGCAATAAGTGTGAGTTTTGACTTAAGAAATTGGCAATTAGCTCTGTTATTATCTCTTCATGGGCAAAAGACAGAATCTGCCATACGACGAAAAACATCTTTATTCGAAAACAATACCACTTATCAGCCGGTGTTCCATGTTATTTTCACCTCAGGAAAAGTGTAAATACATCTCAAACTACTCTTTCCCATAGCGGGAGAGGATGATTAACGCATTGAATGGTTCTTTCCCATAGCGGGAAAGAATAAATTGACCCTCGAACTGTATTTTCACGCTGTGGGAAAATATTGTTTGACCCTTGAACCATACTTTCCCGACGCGGGAAAGTATAAACCGGACTAAAAACTGTGCTTCTCTGCAACGGGAAAATACAGTTAGCTCCTTAAACCATGCTCTCCCCATTTTAAGGAAGCATGAATTATTAACTAAAAAATACTCTTACAATCGGTAACCTTTGCACCTGCCTGTATAAACAGGTCAATTATCAAAAAATACACACCTGCAAAACACCCTGTTGTAAGTTATCTATAAAAACAAATTTAATATTTTTACAATTATGAAGAAAACATTTATTCCTGTTGCAAATCTGAACCTGTTCAGACAAGAAGAAGTACACCAGTTTATGACAATGGCCGACATTGAATTTGACAAATGTACCGATCCTAAATTTATTGAAACACATCAATTTTTCAAAAGCGCCTTGAGTAGTTTTGACTGTGCATTTATCCAACCGAAGGCACACGAGCTGACACCTAAAATCAAACTATTGACAAACAACATCAAAAAAGCGTATAGCCGTATTAATACCCATATCAATAATATGGTGCTGTGCCACAACACGCAACGGAGCGATGCTGCTTTTCGTGTCCTGTTGATTTTAAAATCGTATCAAAAACTCACTTCAATGTCTGCCTTACAGCGACATGGGACTTTGGGAGACTTGCTGCACGAGTTCGACAAGGATTCTGTGAAAGCCGACCTTGCTACCGTTGGAGCCGACGGACTGGTGGAAGATTTAAAAACACTTTACCACAGTTTTGATGCCATGTATAAAATACGCTATGGCGAACAGGCTAAAATTACAAAAGGATTGGTAGCCCAAAAGCGCAAAATGGTAACGGCTGCTTACAACAACTGTGTAGCACGACTCAACGCTCTGATAGAAATTGACAACAATGATGCTTATACCGAAATAGCTGAGGTAATCACTTTGTTGATAAACCACCAGAGAGCTACCATATTAAGCCGTAGCAGCATCAATAAGAATAAAGCTAAAAAGGTGGGTTGATCTAACTTGGGAGCTTGTTCTCAAGAGGTAGAAAGAGAGTAATTCTCCGAGTTCTTATCTCTTAACTTGCACCTGCTACAAAAAAAGACCGCAAAGATTATTTTCTTTGCGGTCTTTCTATTTTAGATTGATTGTTGTATCTTTCTTTTTTTTCTTTGTATTAACTGGTATGCTCCGTAACCTGCTATGAGGCTTAATAGGGGGAGGAGGGTATCGGACACAGGAACATCATCTCCGCTATCACCCGTATCAGGATCCATACCTTCATCGTTCCCTAAAAGGTGTATTTCTTCATTGGTTGAATCAAAAACCTCTTCGTTTGAAAATGGCGACACTACCAAATTATTTTCAATATTTTCTTCTTTAATATTATCAGAAGAACTTGAATAAGAAACTGCCCAAGCTCCCATGATATTAACTAAGAATAAAAAAATCAAACTAATTATTTTATTTCTTACATTCATTACAAATATTCTTTACAAAACTTGACAAAGATAATTAGTTTTTCTTACAATACAAATAAAAGTTAAAAATATTATGTTTATTCTTTCAACAACTTCATTTTTGATGTCAATTTTATGTTCTTCCTAAGTTTCAATATGCAATATTGCATAGAAATGAACATGAGCATAAGCAAACAATCCAAACCTCCACCCACAGGGGTAAGCCCTGCATCACCCGTGTCTGAATCCATATCATTTGGACCTGCATCACCAGTATTTCCACCCTCCATATCATCTTCTCCTAATAGCAAAACAGTACCTTCTACGCTATTTCCCGAACAAAATAAATTATCTTCCGAATGCACAATAACAGTGCCTTCACTTATAGAGTTGTTTTGTTTGTAAGCGTCCTGAGGATAAGAAATTGCTGATAAGTTTGCAAGATTGAAACTACACAAAAAGAATATTACTATGACTATTGATACTTTTTTTATTTTATTCATATCATTTTCTTCCATTTTTTAATTAGAGATAGAAAGCCCCAAGCATATAAAATATGCTTGGGACTTTATCTAAATAAGATTACTTCAATATTACTTTAACTGTAGTTTTTTGAGTTGCATTTTCAACTTTGACCATATATATTCCTACAAGATTTGTCGGAATAATCTGGTTGTTGTCAATATTACTGTAAGTAGCTACTTTCTTTCCGGTGAGATCAAATATTGATACTGTTGCTTTTGCATTTAACCCATGTATGATCAATTGTTTTTCTGCTGCAGATACAATTACCTTACTTTCTGTTGAAACAATAGGAATACCGGTTTCTACATTGTCCTTAGCCCTACCTATTATTAATTCAAAACGGGTTGCGTTACTTTCTTTGGCTACAGTATTAATAGTATATGCCGGTGTAGCCAATAAGTCAGTCTCAATACCTTTTACTTTATCAACCAAGATAAGTTTATTTATATTCTCTGATTTTGCACTTGGTTTATAAGAGATTGTATAAGCGCCTGCATTTGGCGTAAAGTATGCAACAGGTACAACCGTGGTTTCTACATTACGAGGTAACGCATTGATAGCAAACATATAACCGTCTTGTTTACTGTAAATTTGTTGAACTAATACTGAAGCTTCGTCAAATATCTTATATCCATCAATATTCAGGTCGAGACCTGTAGTTCCTTCGTCGTGTAAGCGGGCACGGAATATGTCTGTGTATGTAGCACTTGAGAAATCTAATTCTACTTCGTCATATTTTGATGCCGGATTTAAACTTCTAAATTTAGGTCCCTCTGCATTAAATCCAAGTGTTGTAGATTTTGCCTGTATCATAAATGCTTGATATGGTGGCAAAATATAATCATCATCATTATGAGTAACATAACCTCCTGCTGTTTTTTCATACACATAACACATATAACTAGCAGATAATTCGCTCAAATTGAATCCAGTAGTATATGGGTTACCTACAAAATTCCAATTTTTGTGTACATCCCAATCTGATGATATTAGGTTGAGTGTATAGTTGCGTTCTTCTACACCACATACTTGAACAGTACCCGATGCTCCTTCTTTTGAATATAGAACCAACACATCTCCATTAGGTTTTTCAGCAGTAACGCCTAATTTACCTTGTCCAAATTGATAACCTTTATTGGCTTTCAACAATATGCCATTACCTTCACCTGTTGCTCCAAGAGAAACCCAGTTAGCCGATGAAGTTTGGTTATAACTACCACTCGCTCTTCTAGCTGCATCATATTCTTTTGCATAAAAACCGACACCCAATACTAATTCATTGCCATCAATATCGGTTACCTTAACTACATCGAAAGGCATAGAAATATGATACCATTTTCCTTTATCAAATTTCTTTTGTACTTTGATAACATTGGCGTTTAATGTAGCGGTTTCAATATTGGTATTCATTAATTGAGCCGTTTGAGTATCATTGGAGTTAAATATGACTTCACCTGCATTAACTGTAGCTGTACTGGTGGTCATTTTACCTCCGGCTTCAATTTCCAATGTATTGGCTGTGAATGATGCTACATTATTTGGTGCCACATTGGCGGCTTCCACTTCAGAACCTGAAATTACTACAATTTTATCTACCGGAGCAGATGTAATTTTGTAGGTAGCTGTCTCACTCCATGTTTTTCCATCGGTACTTTCTTTCCATCCTGTTTCACATAAGGTAGTGCAACCTCCTGTAGATTTGTAGGATAATGGGGTTGCTGTTGTACAGCTTTCCAAAGTTACTTTTACCGTACTAGCCACTGTGTTTGTACATTCATTTCCATTGGCTACATTGGTAATTACCAATTCGGCTCCGGCTGTTGGTGCAGGCACTGTGAAGGTAGCTGTTGTTTCACCTGTTTTGGTTAAGGCAATACCTGTTGCAGGTGTGCTACCAATGGTATAACTTACGGTGTTTCCGGTTGGAGTCAGATTACTTGCTGTAACGGTAACTGTTGCTTCATTGCTTGGTGTATTGCAAGCAACTGTTGGAGTGCCTGTAATAGTTGGCAATGGGTTTACGGTTATCTTGCCGCTCCAGGCACTTGGTGTATCTCCACAAACATTGCTTACTACACAGTAGTAATACCATGTACCTTCTACCGGAATAAGGGTATTGGAGTCAGTTCCTACTTTATTTTCATCTGCTGTTGGTTTTGTTGTAGATGCTGTTTCGCTCTTATACCATTGGTAAGAAAATGGTGCAGTACCGCTAGCTGTTACAGATAATTTGTCTTTATCAGCAGTAGGTATGCCGCAGTAAGTTCTGTCTGCAGAGATTTTGAATGTAATGGTATAGGTTTCTGTAGCTTTTCCATCTTCGGCTGTTACTTTGATAGTTGCTTTACCTCCATTTGCAGGGTCAAATGCAACCGGATTGTAAGTAAATGGAGTGGTTACAGTAGCATTCTCATCTGTAGGAGTAGCTACTATTACCGGATAAGCACTTGTGCCGAATGGCAACACAACAGTATAATTGAGTGTGTTTGAAGCAAATTCTGGATCAAGCACACTGTTATCAATAGTCAAGCTTTTTAATGAAGCATCGGTGTTTTGAACTGTTACTGTAACAGGGGCTGTTTCATCTGTTTCTGTACATGGCGATGCCGGTGTAAGCACAGCTTTAAACTGGTATGAACCTACAGCTAAAGTGCTTGTTGTATTGTAGGTTGCACTGTTAGTGCTTCCTGCAGCTGGTAGCCATGTTGTACCATTGTCAGCGCTCATCTCCCAACTGATAGTTCCTGCATAGTTGGCGGCTAAAGTAATAGCTGCGCTTCCACCTTTAGAAATTGTAGATAAAGCAGGAGATAATGATGTTGCTTTAGCGGCAGGGGTTACTGTTACTGTAGCGCTACCCGTCATATCTTTTGCACATATACCTGTTTGGGCTTCTACTTTTACTGTGTAAGTAGTATTTGCTGATGGGGTAACTGTCCAAGTAAGTTCTCCACCTGTACTTGCTTTTGCATCTTGTTCTTTAGCTGCATCTGCATATAATTGATAGTTGATACCATTCTCCGAATTACTCAATGTGATTATTGCGGAATTGCTGGTAGCACAAACGGTTGCATCACCACTTACTGTATAAATATTAGGCACATGATTTACGGTAATGATTCCGCTGGTTTCGCTTTGTTTTGTACAACCACTTCCATTTTTAATTATACAATAGAATCGTTTCCCGTTTTCACTCAATGCAGGTGCATAAGAAGCATTGGTAGATGTATTTACCAATACAGCCGCATCACTTCTATACCATTGGTAAGTCACATCGGCTGCTGCTACACTGATTGTTTGTCCTTCGCAAAGTGTTTGAACTTCGGTGGACAAATCGGTAGAGAATGTAGGCAATGCATTTACGGTGATTTGGATATCATCCAATGTTACTGCACAGAAATTATCGGCTTCTACTGTTTTTAAGGTATAAGTAGTAGTGCCTACCGGTGGAGCTACTGTCCACGAAACCAAAGCTTCGGTAGCCGTTCCTTCAAATAATTGGTAAGTAACCAACTCTTGTCCTCCTCCTTCAATGCTGATGGTTGTATTCTGTCCGGCACAAAGAGGTGTTGTTGCAGTTAATGTTTGCGGTTCCGGTGTATTACAATTTTTCACTTCAATTGTGGCGATATTTGTATTTTGAGTCGATCCACAATCGCCTGTTACTTCACAGAAATAGTAGTACATGCCCGGAGTTGCTGTTAACCCTGTAAGCGATAAAGTTTTACCACTACCAATCGAAGCACCATTTTTCTCTGCTGTTGTAGCATTGGTACTCTTATACCAGGCAAAATTCAAATTGGTACCATCAGCATCGGCTGTTAAGCTGGCAACCGGAGTTTGGTTTTTGTTATAAACTGCGCTTTCCGGATGTCTAGTAATGGCCGTTGTTGTTTTTATGGCAAGTACAAACGAATTGTTAGTTGTTGCATTTAAAGAACAAGGTTCGCTGTTAGTTATTTGAGTTAAGGTAAGCGTTTCACCATTATCTGCAATAGCTATATTGCCTGTCATAAAGTAATATGCACCGGTAGTACCTTCGATAGTAGCTGATTGTTCTGTACCTGTACCTATTTTATATTTAACTGCATTGCCTGCGGCAAAATGAGTACCTGCAATATTTACTTTTACCGGATTTCCGTCACATACAGCAGCATCTTGAGTTGTAGAGGTAAGTGTTGGAGGTGTAAGCGTAGTAACCGATATTGCATTAGATGCTACGGTTTTTGTAGTAGCTGCATTTTCGGCAATGATTGTATAAGTATATGTTTTACTTGACTCTAACCCTGTTACATCATAGGTAGCAACATCGTTTACCTCTTTATTATCCCATCCGGTTACAGGAGTACCATTATCAAAAACAGTAATATAATATTTTACTCCTGCCAACACTTTATCCCAGTTTGCGGTAAAGCCGGTTGCTGTTTTGGCAGTAGCAGCTGTTGCCACCGGCGCATGATTACGGAATGCACGAGCATCGACAGTAGAAGCTGAACCATCGAAATTATCAACGCTCATCAAATAGTCACAAGCATTTTTAATAAGAGTAAATCCATCAGCATTAATAAAACTATAAGCTGTGTTTACTATTGAAATCATCATATACTTATTTGTAGTATTACCACTACCTGGTTTATTTCCTCCTACAGGTATTTCATGAATATTTATAACATCATTATTTGTTGATGTCTCTGCTGCTACTTGCCCAATATTATAACCTTGAGTAACAGAAACTATTCCCTGTAAAGATTTTGTACCTGGACTTGAATTTAAAATAGATATCTTATTTCCTGTCAAAGACAATCCTGATAAAATAGGGTGATATGGTTCATTGATTGTAATTGATGTGCCATTAGAAGTTCCATTATCAGTTCCTCCCCAACTCCACCTGTCAATTGTGGTGCGATTTGAAGAATAAAAGAATGCTTTCAAGTTTAAAAATGGCTTATCAAATGCTGGGTTTAACCAAGCATGGTTACCTCCACCAATAACATCATCAGCAATTACTAAATCATATGCCGAAAAATTTAATCCTAACGCAGCTGTTACCGCAGTTACCTGATATTTAGTTCCTAAATATGTATATAAAGGATCTGAAGTCAAAGTAGTTCCGGTTTTAGATGTCACATAAGCTACATTCTTAATATTCGGATCCGTAATTGTAATAGTACCTTGTTTAGTAACAGGAGATCCTGTATATCCTTCCAAGCCAACGGCTGTTACAGTATAGGTTTTTGCTTCAAAAACATCGGCAGTTGTTGGAGCTCCTGTGATGGTGATAGTACCACCACCTGTACCGTTAGGCACAAATGCTCCGGCAGTAAGCCCTGCAGGAAGATCTGATATTGTAGCACCCGATGCATTGGTCAATGTAAAGGTTATTGTAGTAATAGAACCTCCTGTAGGATGTGTTGCATCTACTCCGGTTACTGATTGGTTTTTGTTTGCGGGTTCGCTAATTGTTGGGGTATTGGCTGTATAACGGGCTTCGAGGGTTAAAGCTCCGCTTACAGTTGTGGCGTATGGGTTATTAGTGCTCACGCTACTTTCTCCATTATACCAGCCTAAAAAGGTATAACCGGCATTTCCGGTAGCACTGAAAGAAATTGCATCTCCAATAAAGAAATTACCATCTGCATTTGTAGTATTGGCAACACTTGCTGTGGCTGCTCCTAAACCTTTTGTTGCAGTTACAGTTAAAGATGTTGCAGATGTAAAGTTAGCAGTCAATGTGATGTCTCCGGTCATGGTTATTTTGCCAGAGGTTACTGTGGCACCTGTCCAATTATTAAATACATATCCACGGTTTGCAGTAGCAGTTACTGCTACTTCTGTATTTTCGGCATAAGTACCGGCTCCTGTTGTAGTACCCGAGTTAGCAGGATTTACATTGGTTGTAAGAGTGTATGTAGTTCCACAAATTTCTTCTACAACTGTTGCACTACTACCCGTCATAGCTGTTTCTGTTGTACAATAAGCATTTTGTCCTGTTCCTTTTACAGTATAAACACCAGCTCCAAATAAACCAAAAGAAATAGCTGAACCTGTACCTGCTTGGGTAGCCACCGGTGTTGGATTGGCATCTTTGTACAGCTTGTATGTAACATCAGACTGTGAATTACTTAAACCAACAGCAGTTGTAGCACCAGTACAAATGGTTGCAGCACCCGTAACATCATAAGCAGTAGTGATTGGAGTACAAGATGAGACAACCACAGGGATTACCTCCCCTGACGACCAGTTGTAAGCCATATCTCTATGATAAACTGCATAATATGTTGTAGCAGAAATAGCTCCTGCATCATAGCCAGTTTCTGCTGCCTCTGCTGCCCCCGTGATTAACGACCAATTTGACGGAATATTATCCGAAACAGTATAATCTGCTTGAGGGTTTAATGTGAGGGCAGTTGGTGTTCCTGTGCCTGTATACTTTAAAACTAGAGTAGCTTGAACGCCTGTAGCTCCTTCTGCTGTAGTTTTAGTATCTCCTCCACTTGTCCATTTAAGGATTGCTTTGCCTCCAGTTAAAGTTCCTGAAGTATTCCCTGGTTTGTTAGGCGCATCTAAATCTGTTGGATAATCCCCTGCAGAACAATATTGAACTACATCATCTATGTAATAAGTATTACCATTAGTTAATGGGTTAATTTTCATGTATCCTGAAGATTTTGACGCTTGGTAATATTTATTAGAATAACGATTATAATTAGTAGTAAACGAAATGTTAATTTTATTTCTGTCTGAACCTACATAAACCATATATCCAGAAGTTATGGTATGTGTTATTGAAGATTTTGCCCAAAATATTGTATGTATAGTCATATTAGCCCCAGACATATTAATAGAAGGAGCAGCTACACCTCTAGTCCCTGAAGAAGAAACTACCTTTAATGCTCCGTTTCCTGTCCTAATGTTTATAGCAGTAGTCTCATTTGATAATGTAGCTCCTGTACTCCCACCTGTTATAACAAAAGATTCTGTTGATCCATTTGAGAAACCCATTGCTTGCCCCCATATCTGCACACAAAAAAAGGAAAGTATCACCACTGGCAACAGCCTATTTCTAAAATACCGCCCTGCTTTGGCTTGCGTGTATTTATTTTTTTGTAAAGTCGTTTTCATATATTTAATTTTTTATATTGTTATTATTGTTTATGGTTGTTTGGTTATGGATGGTTTTACACATTCATTAACTGTTAGTGTAATAGTATGTGCTGTGCTGGTACAACCCTCTGCATTTTTCACGGTCAACGATCCTGTGTAAGTTGCTACTGCTATTCCCGCAGGAACAGTTATCGAAATTGGCGATTCGGGTAATGCTGCATTAGTCACATCTGTAAGTCCTGCTGTATTTGCGGCAGCATTCCAATCTATAGAATAGGTGGTTGGGGTATTTGTTACAGCCGTATAAGGAAGGGTGGCTGTTGTGGTGCCTTGTTTTATGGTTGGATTAGTTCCTAATGTTATGGTTGGGGCGGTGCATTCTGGCAAACGGAGAGAGAATGCGGAGAAATAATTATTGCTATCAGTAAAAGAAGACATTCCTCCATAAAAAACAATTGTAGATTCTTTTAATGGATCTAATATAAAAGAACGAATATTCCAAATATTAGATTGTGACATTGTTTGAGCCACATTGTCTATAACAACACTAACACTTTTACCCTGCGTAGTAGTTGAATTGTCCTTTGCAATTATACTGAACTGGTCATAACCGCGAACTTTTAATGTAATTGTATTCGCATAACGCACACCACACTCTACTAGTGCCATTCCATCAAATTGACTACTACTTATGGTGATAGATGTTGTTGTAACATTACGAAAATTTCCAGCAAGCCATTCCCCACTAAATGCCAATGAACTAATAGATGCTACTTGATATGTACCTCCAGCATAAATACCTGTACCCTGAACTGTATATATTTCATAATCTCTCTGACTAGATGTGGTAAGAGACACCCCATATCCTCCATCCGTTGTAGCTTTTTCATAAATTCCAGGTAAATGAACACTTGTTTGTCCCTCCGCTGTACCGCTAATCAATAGACCAAGAACCGTCATCACTGACAACAGCCTATTTCTAAAATACTGCCAGCTTTTGCCATGCAAGGCTGCGCTTTTTTGTACATTTGATTTCATACTTTTTAAAATTTAAATTGTTTATAAATTGATTTTTGATTTGATTTGATTTCACCTCTCCCCAACCCTCTCCATACTTCGACTGCGCTCAGTAACCGATAGAGGGAGTGGCTTTTGTTTAAGTTTGTTATTGTTTTATTGCTTAGTTATATTGTTTTTTCAATTTGTTTCTATAGATAATACACTCCGTTTGCTTTGGCGGCTCCCTCTCCTTTGGAGAGGGTTGGGGTGAGGTGTATTTATTTCTTGTTGTAAATAAAGTTCAGTTTCTGGTTTCGATAAAGTTCAAATTTCCGGTCGCTACTGATAAGCGGTATATTTTCGGTTATTGCTTGTGCTATTATCAAACGGTCGCTTGGGTCGTTATGGCGTTCTACTTTTGCAAGGGTTGCCAATGTAAAAAGATGCTCTTTGTTAATGTAATTAATAATGAAACCCGACTGATTTTCAATAAAATTAAACACATCATTCGGATGCTTCCACTGTTTTGTCTTTACTTTCTGTGTTTGCCACAAATGAATTGTTTCTTTTACTGAACAGTACTTACATATATTGTATTTTCATAATTTTCGAGTATTTTCCTAACCTCATTGTCTAATAAATGATTATTGAAAGCTTGAAAAAGAAGAATATTGGTATCAATCAGATATCGCATAATCTTTATTTCATTACTGCTTTCATATCAACTATTGTTCCTATTCCTTGTGGGTATTTCCGCATGAATTCACCTGCTTTTGATAGCTTTTTGGGCTCAATACTGACAGTGATGTTTTTTTGTATCGTTGTTTTCATATTGTTTGGAAATTTAAATATTACCTCTCCCACCTCACCCCCTTCCCCTCTCCATACTTCGACAGTTCGACAGGCTCACTGACCGCAGGCTCAGTAACCGAGAGAGGGGCGTTGGCTATTGGTTGGAGTTGGGTTTTCTTTTTTAATTGATTTTTTGTTTTTTGCGAGTTGATTTTTGTTATTGGTTTAGTTATTGACCCTCTCCATAAGGGAGGGAAGTGAGTTAAAGATACGGTTTTAGTTATTTTTCTTTTGCTTTATGGTGTGCTTTAGTTTCAGCATGGCAAAGTTTATTTCTAAGGTTGTCTCGGTATCTGTTGTTTGCATTTCATTGCCAAGCAGTTCGGTTATCAGTTCGCCTCCTTTTTGCATCAGTGTTTTTTGTTGTTTTTCGTCTTTTGCTTCGGATAGTTGGGCTACTGTCCTCGATAGTTCTTTTAGTTTGGCAAAGGTTTCTACTATTTCAATGGTCGTTTGTGTTGCTTGCGGGCTTTTCAGTATTGTTGCCAGCATGTATAAGCCTTTTTCGGTAAATGCGGTTGGCAATTTCACTTTCCCACCTTTTATTGAAGTCGAAAATTTCGACTTCAATAATTTCCACTCATCCGCAGTTAATTCGATAATGTATCCTTGTGGAAATTTATCAGGATTATTTTTTACTGCTTCATTAATTCTTTTTGTTTCTACTCCATAAAGCATTGCAACATCGCTATCAACCAACACAGGCTGGTTGCGAACCATAATAATGCTTTCTTCCACCGACATATTTTGAATTTCTAATTTAGACATCTTACTTCATAATTTGTTTGTGTTGCTTGCAGGCTTTTCAGTATTGTTGCCAGTATATACAACCCGCGTTCGGTAAATGCCTTAGGCAACACTCTTGTTTTAGAAGATATTTTTGCGGTGGAAAATTTCTCCCGCAAAAGCTCCACTTCTTCTGCATCTACTTCAAAGATATATCCGGCAGGAAATTTCTTAGGATTATTTTTTACTGCCTTATTTATATCACGGGTTTCTACTCCATACAACACTGCCACATCACTGTCAAGCAACACGGGTTTATTGCGCAATGTGATGATTTTGTCTTCTACCTGGTTTATGTTTAGTATTTCGTTCATTTCTTTTGCAATTATCTCTCTCACCTCTCCCCAGCCCTCTCCTAAGGAGAGGGAGTGGCTTTTGCAAGCCTTGGGTTATTTTTATGGGTTGTTGGGTTGTTTTTTCTTTTGTTTTATGGTGTGTTTTAGTTTTAGCATGGCGAAATTTATCTCTAATGTTGTCTCGGTATCTGTTGTTTGCATTTCGTTACCAAGTAGTTCGGTTATCAGCTCGCCTCCTTTTTGCATCAGTGTTTTTTGTTGTTTCTCGTCTTTTACTTCAGATAGTTGGGCTACTGTCCTCGATAGTTCTTTTAGTTTGGCAAAGGTTTCTACTATTTCAATGGTGGCTTCAATAGCTCTTTCTCCTTTAAGAATAGTTGCTAACATATATAAGCCTTTTTCTGTAAAGGCTTTGGGTGCAACTCTGGTTTTAGATAGGTTTGCGGTCAAAAATTTTGACCGCAAATTTTTAATTTCATGACTATCAAGTTCAAATATATACCCAAGAGGAAATTTCTTGGGATTGTTTTTCACCGCTTGATTAATTTCTTTTGTTGCCACACCATAAAGCACTGCCACATCGCTATCTAACAGCACAGCTTGATTGCGCAGCATGATGATTTTGTCTTCTACTTGGTTTATGTTTAGTATTTCGTTCACTTTTTTTTGTAATTAGCTCTCTCACCTCTCCCCAGCCCTCTCCTAAGGAGAGGGAGTGGCTTTTGCAAGCCTTGGGTTATTTTTATGGGTTGTTGGGTTGTTTTTTACCTCTCCCCGTGTGTTATTTTGTTATTGGTTATTATATTGACCATCTCCACAGGAGAGGGGGTTGGGCTTTGGCTATTGTTTGGGGTTGTTTTTTTACCTCTCCCCGTGTGTTGTATAAAGGTTTATTTTAATCGTTTTTGTAAATTATACTTTAAGAGTGATTTCATTTGCGTTATAGCAACAGTATTCAGTTGTTGCAGCCGTTCACTTTGAGGTAATCCTTGCCTAATCAATAATGCATTGATACTTTCCATATTTGACAATACTACCAATTGCTCGAGAGTGGCTACATCGCGCATATTACCTTTGTTTTTCGAATTTCTCCTTCTCCATTCGGCTGCCGTTTCACCAAATAATGCTACATTAAGTAAATCGGCTTCGGATGAATAGATGACAGCGGCTTGCTCTTTGGTTACTTCTTTGGGGATGATTTGCTCTTTGATGGCATCTGTATGTATATGGTAATTTATTTTAGAAAGCGTACGCTGTAAGTCCCATTCAAGTGACAAGCGTTCCTGCTCATCCTGCTTAAGCCGTTGAAATTCTTTAATTAAATAATATTTGAATTCGGCTGATAACCACGATCCAAATTCAAAAGCAATATCCTTGTGTGCAAAAATACCACCTCCATAACGCCCTGATTTCGAGAAGATGCCAATGGCATTGGTTTGTTCAACCCATCGTTTGGGTGTGAGCACTAACCGACCATCAGCATTTTTAATGGTATGGAATTCCATACGGTTAAAATCAGGATTGTTAAGTTGCTCCCAAATGCCCAAAAACTCAAGCGTAAACCTCGTACTCATCCAATTTGATACCACAACACGGGCTTCCAAAGAATCTTTATATCCTGCCATATCCGTCAAAGAGATATAATCTTCGCGTTCAATAGTTGTGATAGCAATTTCTACTTCCTGTACTTTTATTATATTGGTTTTTGCCATGTTTTGCGTTTACACTTGTTCTTATCCCCGCGCTTACGCATAGAGTTATGTTAATGTCGAGGCTTTGTCTCTTGGTTGTGTTTGTTGTTTTTTCTACTTGGTTTATATTTAGTATTTCGCTCGCTTTTTTTGTAATTACCTCTCTCACCTCTCCCCCTTCCCCTCTCCATACTTCGACAAGCTCAGTAACCGAGAGAGGGGCGTTGGCTATTGTTTGGCGTTGGATTATTTTTATGGGTTATTTTTTATTTTTTTAGCTCTCCCCGTGTGTTGTATAAAGGTTTATTTTAATCGTTTTTGTAAAAAATCTATTTGTTTAAATTGTTTTTCTGCATCCACTTTATTTAAATGTATCAACTGTTTTTGTGCCATTTGTCGCAAGTGTTTGTATCTGCTTGCTTTATCTACATTTCGTTTTAGCAGTTCTGCATTAAATGATTCTAAATTGGATAAAACGACCAATTCGTTTATACTTGCTACATCTCGTATAATTTAGGTTTTTCTTTGCTAAAGTAAGATTTGCTTCGCGCCATTGCTTTGCTGTACATGCCCATAACGCAAGGTTTAGCAAATCGGCTTCGTCGGCATATACATATAGTTTTTCTTTTTCTACATCTATTTTTGGTATAATATATTCTTTAACGGCATCGGTATGTATGGTATAATTTACCTTGCTCAGTATTCGCTTTATATTCCATTCGCCCAACAAGGGGTTTATTTCGGCTTCTTTAAGCCTTTGATACTCGCGCAGCAAATACAATTTGAAAGCAGGGCTAATCCATGAACCAAATTCGAAAGCAATATCTTTGTGTGCATAGGTGCCGCCATTTCGTCCGGCTTTGGATATTATCCCTATTGCGTCTGTTGCCTCAATCCATTTGCGAGGTGTCATATTAAACCGGTTTGCTCCTGCCTCGCTCAAAAAGGTGTCGAATTCGACACCTTTAAATTTTGGGTTATTCAGTGTCTCCCATATTCCTAAAAACTCTATTGTATTCCGGTTTCGCATCCAGTTTCGGATATGGTCTTCTCCTTCTTTGTCTTTCACCATATCCGTCAGGCAAATATAATCTTCGTAATCTACAATTGTGATAGCAATTTCTACTTCCTGTACTTTTATTATACTGGTTTTTGCCATGTTTTGCTTTTGCCTCTCTTTTTTATCCGCGCGCTTACGCATAGAGTTATGTTAATGTCGGGGCGTTGCGGCTTGGTTTTCTCTTTTCAATCTATTTGTCTTTACTCTTTGTTCT
Source organism: Paludibacteraceae bacterium (assembly GCA_031553685.1). Classification (GTDB taxonomy): domain Bacteria; phylum Bacteroidota; class Bacteroidia; order Bacteroidales; family Paludibacteraceae; genus JAFGVL01. Next base: position 16,705 of record JAVBLE010000014.1, read on the forward strand.
TTGCTCTCTATATTGTTCGGCAGCGAAGCCTATTTGTAATCGTGGTTTGTTTTGTTGTTTGTGTGTCGTTTGCAATTCGGCTAATGTTTGGTTTATCAGTTCGAGTTGCAGGCGCGTGTCTTCGTTTATGTCGTTATAGTCAGCAAAAACTTCTTCTATATATTGTTTGAGTTCGGCTACATCGTTTTGTAATTGTTGGGTATCGGTTGTTGCCGATGTGTTTTGTATCAGTTGCCGCATGGCTACAAAGGCACGCACAATTAATATACTAATCCCAATAGCAACTTCACTTCGAAGTACACTCGACAACATAGTTACTCCATGTTCTGTAAATACAAATGGCAGTTTGCGAGTTCCTCCCCAACTTGATATCACAATTTGTGATTTCAAGTTTTCCCATTCTTCCCTTTCGAGCTGAAACATAAAATCATACGGAAAACGCTCTGTGTTTCGTTTTACAGCTTGATTTAATACCCTGGTTTCTACTTGATATATTTCTGCCAAATCAAAATCGAGCATTACTCGCTGTCCCCGTATCTCGTAGATTTTATTTTGAATCAGTTGTAATTCCATTTCTGCTTTTGTTTCCCCTCCTTGCAATCCTTGTTGGCGAGTTTGCAATTTGTGCCTTTTGTTAATCTTTGCACTAATGCACAAGGTTATAATAATGTCGGGGCGTTGCGACTTGTTTCTCTCTTTAATCAATTTCTCTTTACTCTTGGTTGCTGAGCTTGCGGTCAGTGACCCTGTCGAACTGTCAAAGCATTGCTCCCTATATTGATTGCTTGGCAGTGAATAAATCGTCCACTAAGAAAATATAGAACATTTAACAAATACTTAAGAAACATTTAAACATGCAAATTTGTATATTTTTTTTTGGAAAAAAAAGAAATATGTTGTAAAACATATTTTTGGGGATATATTTATACAATATTCAAATAAAAAAACGCAATTTATTTAAATTCAATGTGTTGCAAAAGGTTGTTTGATCGTAAAAATACGAAAATTATCGCAGAAAATCAGATAAAATAAAAATTCAAGAGGGAGAAAATCTCAATCAGGTAATTGGATGCGCATATAGATTTTTGTCGTTTTACATCTAAAAACCTTTTCAGGAAGTGGATTGAGCTTTTTTTGGAAACAGGGAAGAGCTTTTTGACGAAATGGGAAAATTTATAGGCAAAAATGGATGTTTGCTTCTGACATAATTATATCTAAATAGGGTTGATTTTTAATCCAAACAAAAATTTTCCTATGTGTGAATTTGGATTAATCGAACGGAGGTTTTTGGGGTCAGCGACCATTGATTCCCTCCACAAAGGTCGACAAGACGAAACGGCTTGAAAATATAAAACGATATGGTATAAAAAAAGCTTATGCCTTCTGACATAAGCTCTTAAAAAGAAAAGAATTTTTCAGTTCTAACAAATAATTGCTGCATCTTGTCCTAAATAGCTATCTAAAGTTCTGCTACGCAGATACTCCTTAGCCTGCAAAGTTACCGCTTGCGAAAGGTTACTCATCAAACAATTTTCAAACGCACAAACCTCGTGATTGAGTGGGCAATCGTTAATTTCAATTCGTCCCTCAATTGATTCATACACATCCAGCAATGTAACTGCCTTGGGGTCTTTCTTTAATGTAAATCCACCGCTTGGTCCCCGCACCGACGATAGAAGGTTGTCTTTTGTCAGACGCTGCAAGACTTTTGCAATATGGTGCTTTGACGAACCCGTCTTATCTGCAATGGCTTGTACATTAAGCCCTGCATCAGACCGAGCGATCAATACCATAGCATGCAAACCGATGGAAGCAGCCTCTGATAATGAAAAAATTTGTCCCATAATTATTTAATCATTTTGTTTTTGATTATACAAAGGTAATCAATTATTCGATATATTCAGTACATCTTAACTTGAATTTTTATTAAAAAAACAAAAACCGCCTAAATATGAACAATTTAGGCGGTGAAAAAATTATCAACAAAAAGAGAATTTTGTTAAAATCTTAATAATTCAACTTCTTGCGCTCATAATAAGCCTGCGGATGCTTGCAAGCAGGGCAGTTTTGCGGAGCTGTTTTCCCCTTGTGTACAAATCCACAGTTGCGGCATTGCCATTCCACCTCTTCTTCGCTGTGGAACACCATATTTTCTTCCACATTCTTCAAAAGTTTTAAATAGCGCAATTCGTGCTCATACTCAACCTTGGCAATAGCCCTGTACATGGCTGCGATTTCTTTAAAACCTTCCTCGTCCGCCACCTTGGCAAATTCAGGATAAAGGTCTGCCCATTCCTCATTTTCGCCGGCAGCAGCTTCTTTCAAGTTCGTAATCGTATCGCCGATAACTCCCGCAGGAAACATCGCCGTAATTTCTACCATGCCGCCTTCCAAATGTTTAAACATTTGTTTCGCATGTTCTTTCTCCTGATTAGCCGTCTCTTCAAAAATAGCGGCTATTTGTTCGTAACCCTCTTTTTTCGCCTGGCTGGCAAAAAATGTATAACGATTGCGCGCTTGCGACTCACCTGCAAACGAGGTCAACAGGTTCTTTTCCGTTCTCGTTCCTTTTACTGATTTTTCCATAATTGTTTTTGTGTTTTATTGATTTATAATTAATGTCTTTTATACCGTTCCTTGCATTTGCAAGTAATTTTCTCCGGCTCAATTTTCCAAACCTTCACATTCCGCAACGCCGGCTCCGAGTAAGAAAACCGTTTGCCCGGCGCATATTTCTCCATCAAAATATTGAGCATCCGTTCCTTCTCGCCCAAATCCTCCACAAACTCGACCTGCCCGAACGCCACCACACTTTTAGAATCCATGCTGTAACTGCAAGCCACATCCGGGTGCTGGTGCGTAACCATCATTTGTGCACAAAACGAAACGCAAATCCGATTATTGCGCGTTGCCATCTCTACCAAATTCCCGTCCGGAGCCGAATGCAAATAAATAATCCCGTCCCGAAATCCAAAGTTCATCGGTACCACATACGGTTCGCCTTCCGTCGAAGCAAGTCCCAAAAAACAATACTCACAAGATGCAATAACCTGTTCGATCTCTTCAGGATTTTCTGTCAAGATAGCTTTCATTCCGCATTATTCAAAATTTCACCTGCAAATATAAGTATTATATTACTCAAATAAAAATATAAAAAAGGTTAATTGCAAACATCTATCCACAAAGCCTTTCAGAATAAAAAGCACTAATACAATAAAAATATCATTTACCTCTTGTTTCAAACAATGTTTTCAGTTAATTTTGCCAAACTTGGAATAAAAAATGCACTTACGCATTAATCATTAGTAATTAATCATTTACCACTCAAAATAAAACATGAATTTATTTATTTTCAATTCATCTATCGGGCGAAAGCTGATTATGAGCCTTTCGGGCTTATTCCTAATTGTATTTTTGGTCATTCACCTGACAGTTAATTCACTGTTGCTCTTTGGTCCCGAAGCCTTTCAGGCAGGATGCGAATTTATGGAATTACCTATTGTTACCATAATGGTGCCGGTTCTTGCAGCCGGATTTGCCATACACATTATATATGCTGCATGGCTCACCTGGCAAAACATGAAAGCGCGCGGCAATGTTGCCTACGCTTCGGGCAAAAAATCGACAACCACTTCGTGGGCATCTAAAAACATGTTCGTGTTGGGAGCTATTGTACTCGGGTTTATTGCAGTGCACCTGTCGCACTTCTGGGCAAAAATGCAATTGCCGCACTTTATTGGCACCGAAGGCGTACATCCGTCGCAAGCGTACGAACTGGTTGCAAGCATTTTTCGCAATCCATGTTGGGCGGCGATATATATATTATGGTATGTGGCATTGTGGTTTCACCTTACACACGGTTTTTGGAGCGCGTTGCAAACCATTGGTTTTAATAACGACAAGTGGTTTTGCCGCCTGAAATGGATTGGAATTATTTTCGCAACCATCATTGTGCTTGGATTTACCACAATCACCTTATTCTTTGCTTTAGGCATCGATAAATGTGTGCATTAATTTTGATAAATGACAGACAATAATCCTGATATTCGTTGGGAGCAACGCTTTTTAAATTACAAAAAAGCCCTTGCCAAACTTACTCAAGCTGTAGAATATATCAATCAAACGCATTCGGACAAAAAGAATATTGATTTTATCTTGGATGAAATATTGAAAGAGGGTTTAATACAACGGTTTGAATATACGCACGAATTGGCTTGGAATGTGATGCGTGATTATGAGCGGTATCAAGGATTGCAAAACATTTCGGGTTCGCGCGATGCTGTGCGTGAAGCATTTCAAATAGGCTTGATTACCGATGGAAGCGTGTGGATGGATATGATAAGCAGTAGGAACAGAACCTCGCATACTTATGATGAAGCCACTGCCGAAAGTATTTATTCTAAAATAATAAACCAGTATTATCCGGTATTTTTATCTTTTGCGGATAAGATGGAAACGCTGAAAGAATAATGATGTACGGGCTTGAAGATATTGATATACAAAAGATAAAAGCCGTTTTTGCCGGTTATCCTCAAATTAATGAAGTGATTATTTACGGATCGCGGGCAATGGGTAATTTCCGTCCGGCTTCGGACATTGATTTTACACTTAAAGGCAATGCTTTGGATTTAGATATTTTGTTTAAAATAGAAAGAGAGCTGGACGATTTGCTATTACCCTATAAACTGGATATTTCTATTTTTGAAAATATATCAAATTCCGATTTAATCGACCATATAAATAGGGTAGGAGAGTCTTTTTATAACAAAGAATAAAGACGAGCTTATCTGTTCTTTTGTTTTTGTTCTTTTTATCTTTGGTCTTAAAAATAATTTGTAAACAGTTAATTTGTAAATAATATGATTGATGCAAAAATTCCACAAGGCGCGCTTGCCGAAAAGTGGAGCAATTATAAAGCACATCAAAAATTGGTAAACCCTGCCAACAAACGCCGTTTGGATATTATCGTTGTCGGCACGGGACTGGCGGGAGCTTCGGCTGCTGCTTCGTTGGGCGAAATGGGCTTCAATGTGCTTAACTTCTGCATTCAGGATTCGCCCCGCCGTGCGCACTCGATTGCTGCACAAGGAGGGATCAATGCTGCCAAAAACTATCCGAACGACGGCGACTCGGTATATCGTCTTTTTTACGACACACTCAAAGGGGGCGACTATCGTGCCCGTGAAGCCAATGTGCATCGTTTGGCAGAAGTGTCTAACTCAATTATTGACCAATGCGTGGCGCAAGGAGTACCTTTTGCCCGCGAATATGGAGGTTTGTTGGACAACCGTTCGTTTGGAGGTGCGCAAGTATCGCGTACATTCTATGCCCGCGGACAAACCGGGCAACAGTTGTTATTAGGAGCATATTCTGCCTTGAGCCGCCAAATAAGCAAAGGCAGTGTAAAAATGTACACTCGCTACGAAATGCTTGATGTAGTAATCATAGAAGGTCGTGCGCGTGGAATCATTGCCCGCAACTTGGTAACAGGAAAAATCGAACGCTTCTTTGCACATGCTGTTGTAATCGGTACGGGCGGTTACGGTAACACATTTTTCTTATCGACAAATGCGATGGGGTCCAACGGATCGGCTGCCATTCAAGTATATAAAAAGGGCGCGTACTTTGCAAACCCTTGCTATGCACAAATTCACCCAACCTGTATTCCGGTTCACGGCGAGTTTCAATCGAAACTCACTTTGATGTCCGAGTCCCTTCGTAACGATGGTCGTATTTGGGTGCCTAAGAAAAAAGAGGATGCCGAAGCTATTCGTGCCGGCAAACTAAAACCAACGCAACTCGCCGAAGAAGACCGCGATTATTACTTGGAACGCCGCTATCCGGCTTTTGGTAACTTGGTGCCTCGCGATGTGGCATCGCGTGCGGCCAAAGAGCGCTGCGACGCCGGTTTTGGTGTAGGCGCGACAGGCTTGGCGGTTTATCTCGATTTCTCGGATGCCATCAATCGTCTTGGGCGCAGCGTGGTAGAAGAGCGTTATGGTAACCTTTTCCAAATGTACGAAAAGATTGTGGACGAAAATCCATATGAAACGCCTATGATGATTTATCCGGCTATCCACTACACCATGGGCGGTATTTGGGTAGATTACGAATTGCAGACATCCATTCCGGGCTTATTTGCTATCGGCGAGGCTAATTTCTCTGACCACGGGGCAAACCGACTCGGTGCTTCGGCATTGATGCAAGGCTTGGCAGATGGATATTTTGTGCTTCCATATACTATTCAAAATTATTTAGCAGACCAAATTCGCGTGCCTCGTATCAGTACAGATGCGCCGGAGTTTGCCGAAGCCGAAAAAGCCGTGAACGACCGGATACAAAAGATAATGTCGATCAAAGGTAAAAAGTCGGTTGACACTATCCACCGCGAACTCGGTATTGTGATGTGGGAATTTGTCGGCATGGGGCGTACCAAAGAAAGCTTGGAAAAAGCCTTGGTTCGCATCAAAGAAATCAAGAAAGAATTTTGGAGTAATGTCTTTATCCCCGGCGAAGGCGATAAAATGAACATCGAATTGGAAAAAGCGCTTCGCGTGGACGATTTTATCGAAATCGGTTACCTGATGGCTCTCGACGGCTTGAACCGCGAAGAATCTTGTGGCGGACATTTCCGCGAAGAATACCAAACCGAAGACGGTGAGGCATTGCGCCAGGATGATAAATTCTCGTATGCCGCTTGCTGGAAATTCAATGGAGGAGATCAAGACCCTGAACTAATCAAGGAAGCGCTTGACTATGAGTTTGTATCGCGTCAACAACGGAATTATAAAGCGTAATTTTATGGAAAAAACAATAAATATAAAACTAAAAGTTTGGCGTCAAAATGATGCTAAATCAAAGGGAGCATTTATAACTTACAAGTTGGACAATGTGTCAACTGATAGTTCTTTCCTTGAGATGCTCGATATATTGAACGAACAACTGATTGCCGACCGAAAAGATCCGATCGCTTTCGACCACGATTGCCGCGAAGGTATTTGCGGCATGTGTTCGCTTTACATCAACGGGCATCCGCATGGACCCGACACCGAAGTAACCACTTGCCAGCTCCACATGCGTAAGTTTAAAGATGGCGAAACGATTACGATCGAGCCATGGCGTTCGCGTGCATTTCCGGTAATCAAAGATTTGATGGTAAACCGCAATGCATACGACCAAATTATCCAAGCCGGAGGTTATGTGTCGGTCAATACCGGCGGTGTGCCCGATGCAAATGCTATTCCAATCTCAAAAGTGGATGCCGACGAGGCAATGGATGCCGCAGCGTGTATCGGTTGCGGTGCTTGTGCAGCCGCGTGTAAAAATGGTTCGGCAATGCTTTTTGTGTCGGCTAAGGTAAGCCAATTGGCTTTGTTGCCACAAGGAAAGATTGAAGCAGCCCGCCGTGCGAAAGCCATGGTTGCTAAAATGGACGAACTTGGTTTTGGTAACTGCACCAACACCGGCGCGTGCGAAGCCGAATGTCCGAAAAGCATTTCGATAGCACATATCGCTCGTTTGAACCGCGAGTTTTTATTGGCTAAATTAAAAGATTGAAAATGAAAAGGCTGTTAGAAAAAAAACAGCCTTTTTTAATCATGCATCATAATTTTTTCAGAAAATCTGCGTTTCCTTTTATGTTTTATTATTCCAATTGAATTGTATATCTTTGCACACTAATTTTTCTTTATGCAAAAACATTTTCTTTATATAATAACTTTGTTGCTTTTGTTGGTTTCGTGCGGTAGTTATGAAAAACTACTTAAAAGCACTGATAACAAAGCCAAACTTGAAGGCGCGAAAAGTTATTATGAAAAGGGGAAATATATGCAAGCCATTACTTTGTTCGATATGGTGGCTCCGTATTACAAAGGTACCAGTCAATCGGAAGAAATATTATATTTGACGGCTAAATCGAATTTTGGAGCAAAGGATTATTTTACGGCAGCAAGTTTGTTCGAAACTTATACCAAAACCTTTGCACATGGTAAATATGTGGAAGAATGCGCCTATATGATTGGCTATTGCCACTATTTGGAATCGCCGGATACACGCCTCGACCAAACTGAGACTTTGCAGGCTATTTCAGCTCTCGACGAGTTTTTGGATACTTATCCTGCAAGTCAGTATGCGCCGGATGCACAAAAGTATTTCAACGAGCTGAATGATAAATTAGCTGAAAAAGCTTATTTGAGTGCAAAATTATATTTCAATTTAGGTAATTATCAGGGAAATAATTATTTGTCGGCAATTGTAACAGCAACCAATGCTATCAAAGATTATCCGGAAAGTAAGCATCTTGAAGATTTGTCTTTCCTGATTTTAGAATCGAAATACAAACAAGCCGAATACAGCATACCGTCGAAAAAAGAAGAACGATACCGCGAAACAATTGATGAATATTATAATTTCATAGACAAATACGGCGAAGGAAAATACCGCAAGGATGCTGATAAAATATTGAATTCGTCGAAAGATCATGTGAGTTCGACTACAACTGAATAAATTTTATTTTTTTAATCATACAAAAAACATGGATTTTAAGAAATTAACCGCACCTACCAACACTGTTACGCGCGACATGAACAGTTTGAGCGCAGAAGTTGGCAATGTGTACGAAACCGTAAAAATTCTGGGTAAACGCGCCAACCAAATAAGTTTGGATATTAAACACGAATTGGAGCGGAAATTACAAGAATTTGCTTCATACAACGATAATTTGGAAGAAGTTTTTGAAAACAGGGAACAAATCGAAATTTCCCGTTTCTACGAAAAACTGCCTAAACCAACTTTGATTGCTACGCAAGAGTTTTTGGAAGGCAAAGTATTTTACCGCAATCCGGCAAAAATTAAAAAATAATATTTCATCAAAACAGTTTCTAAGATAAAAGAATGATTGGCAATACATTTGCAAGTCGTTCTTTTGTTTTTTATATCTTTACAGAAAAATAAATTGTATGTTGACCGGAAAAAAGATAATTGTAGGACTAACCGGCAGTATAGCTGCCTACAAGACCGCTTCGCTTATACGCCTTTTGGTAAAAGAAGGCGCCGAAGTAAAAGTTGTAATGACACCGCTGGCTAAGGAGTTTATCAGTCCGCTGACACTTGCCACATTAGCCAAAAATCCTATTTTGGTCGATTTTTTCGACCCTACCAATGGTAACTGGAACAGCCATGTCAGTCTTGGACTGTGGGCGGATGCTTACCTGATAGCTCCGGCTACAGCTAATACCATTGGAAAAATGGCAAACGGCATTGCCGACAATTTGCTTTTGACTACATATTTTTCGGCAAAATGTCCGGTGATTGTAGCTCCGGCTATGGATTTGGATATGTATGCCCATCCTGCCACGCAACGGAATCTGGAAACTTTGCGTTTGTTTGGAAATTATATTGTTGAGCCTTCTGTAGGCGAACTGGCAAGCGGGCTTGAAGGGAAAGGACGCATGGAAGAACCGGAACGCATTGTTGATTTTTTGAAATATATATTCAAAAAAAAAACAACACTCGAAGGTAAAACCATCCTGATAACAGCCGGACCGACTTACGAACGCATCGATCCTGTGCGGTTTATTAGCAATTATTCATCGGGAAAAATGGGTTTTGCTTTGGCTAATACTTGTGCCGAGCGAGGTGCAAAAGTTATTCTGGTTTCAGGACCCACTCAATTGATTACCAATCATTCAAACATAAACCGGATAGATGTAGAATCGGCAGCCGAAATGTACCAAGTTGCTACAAATTATTTTGAGGAAGCCGATATTGCTATTTTGAGTGCAGCCGTAGCCGATTTTACGCCGAAATATAAAGCTCTTGCCAAAATGAAAAAACAAGGCAATGGATTAACGCTCGAATTGGAAGAAACCCAAGATATTGCTGCCGAACTCGGCAAGCACAAGAAAGGAAATCAGCTTTTAATAGGTTTTGCTCTCGAAACAAATAATGAAGAAAAGAACGCACAAGAGAAGTTGACCCGAAAGAATTTTGATTTTATTGTGTTAAATTCGTTGAATGATAAGGGTGCAGGTTTTGGTCATAATACAAATAAAATTACCATCTTAAATAAAAAAGGAACAAAAAAACAATTTGACTTAAAAGAGAAATCGCTTGTTGCGAATGATATCATTGACGAGATAGAATCTTATTTATAGTTTTTGTTTTTTTATGGAGTTGTAAAAGTTATTTTACATATTTTTGCAACTTGTTTTTTGGATAATGGTAAAGAATAATTCCTGTAACAAATATTTATTGTTGATTGTCGTTTGCATTGGGTTTGGGAGCTTTTGGGCTTGCCAACCTTCGGTAAACGGACGGTTGCAGAATGCCGAACGGTTGATGAAGAGCAAACCGGACTCGGCTTTTTTGTTTCTTGTGGATTTGCGTGGCGAGTATGCAGGAATGAATGAGCCGGAAAGGGCGTTGTTTGGCTACTTGTACTTTCGGGCATGGGACGAGCGGGGGCGCAATGACTCGGTTGATGTCGCCCAAATTGATTTTGCGATTGATTATTATGCGGCTCACCCAGACAGGAAGCGGCTTGCAGAATGTTATGTGCTTAGGGCTTGCGCGTTTGAGGAAAGGGCGGCGTATACCGAAGCGATAAATAACCTGCTGAAAGCGAAGGATATTGCCGAAACGCTGCCTGACCATATTTTGTTGGGGAGGATTTATGCGGATTTGGGGCATATCTCTGCTTTTTTTGAGAAGTATGACAAGGCGTTGGATTATTTCAACTTGTCTATCCGAAACTACGAGCAAGACGGCAATACGGGAAATGCCGCACGGGTACACATGGCTATCGGCTGGCTGTATGGATCGACTAAAAACTACACGGAGGCTTTGCCCCACACGCTGAAGGCTTTGAGCGTGATAAAAGATTCGCTTACTACGGGCGATCTGCTGGAGGACATGGGCGATTATCATCTTGAAAATGAGGCGTACGACTCGGCTTACTATTATTTTCGCGAAAGCCTGTTGTATCCGGCGTATAAAACGAATTATTCAATCCGCTATTATGGATTGGCTAAGTTATTTTTTGAGATTGGGCAGTACGACTCGTCCAGGGTGTATATCGACCGGGCGATGTCTGCGCCGGTTGATATTGCCTACCGGGCGAACTGCTACCGGTTGCTGGCGGGCATTGCTTCGGAAACGGGGACGAAGCGGGAACTTGAACAATATGTTGCGTTGTACCAGGGATGTCAAGATTCGGTCAACAAGCGCAAAAGGCAGCCACAGATTGATATTGTGGAAAAAATATATCAATCTGATGTCGAAAAGGCGAACATAAAAAATCAGCGTTCGTGGCTTGTTGCGGGCATTATAGCGATACTTCTTGTTGGGGGAGGTATCTTCGTATGCTTGTGCCGGCGCAACCGCAAGAAACAAGAAAGTGTTGATTTCTACCGGGGTAAACATACAGAAGGTCATGAATTGTACAACGAGGTTCAACAGCAAGTGGATGTATACAAGGCTGAATTGAGGAGAAAGCACGACCTGCTGCTGGCTCAGCTGAAGCAGGAAGTGGAAATTACCCGCGAACGGTATGCCGACCGGAGGAAAAAAGCTTCATCGCCGCAAGAACGCAGGGCGATCGACAGGGCTATTTATCACGAAGTTCTGCAAGTAGATAATGAGCAGGCTTTTATGGAAAAAATGAACCAACTGCTGAGCAACTTGCCTCACAGGTTGCAAAGCGACTATCCTGCCATTTCGTACCGGCAAATTGTGTGGTGCTGCTTGTTTATACTGGATATTAATACAATGGATATTGCCTTGATAATGGGCTATACACCTGCTTCGCTGTATAAATTCAAACAAAGGCTGAGCAAAAAACTTCATTTTGAGAATGTGCGCAAATTGGAACAAATGTTGTATGAAAAGTTAGATTTATAGATCGATGTACATATAAGTTTACAAAACAAATTATTGATATATTTTATCGATTCAGATTGCTTCGTTCCTCGCAATGACACTTCGGTTAACGATCGTCATTGCGAGGGAGGAAGCAATCTCTTGCAAATAGATCTCATGGTTACAAAATATATCATTATTTATTTTAAAACACTTATTTGTCTTTACTCTTTTATCTTGCATCTTTATTCTATCTAACTTTTACCAAAATTTACTCTAAATCCGCTTCGATATTCCTTCCCTTTTTCCCTTTGTCCTAATAAAAATTTCTTCGTATTTATAATTTGCTGATTTGTAAACATCTGCAAATGCGCTTGTCCTAATCTTTTTCTCTCCATCAGGCAATATATTTGATGTTTTTTCATAAATTTGGTTTCTTTTTCTTTATCATTGTGAAATAATAAAGAAAAGTTCCGGTTGCAATTGCCAAACACGAATGTTCAGTAAACTATGCCAATCAAAAACAAAAAAGGCATAGATGCTCACGGCGGTGCTCTCATCATCGCACGGCGGTGAAGTATATATGATTACTGCGGTGCGCGGAAAACGCCTCCGCAAAGGGGCGCTCGTAAATCACGGCGGCGCCCTTAAAATTCATTGCCGTCTGCTTTAGCTGGCGGATAAAGGAAACAACAAATAACGGGTTTCAGCCCAACATAAATTAGTATAACTAAAACAATTAAAACAATGACAAAACAAGAATTGAAAAAACTGATGGACGAAATGGCAAACACTGCCCATGTAGAAAAAATGAGTGAAGCAGGCGCAGCCATGTCAACCTACCTGATTGAGCACCCCGAAGACACCGCCGAAGTAATGGAATGGTTTACTGCCGCCCAACAACAG
>JAVBLE010000007.1:0-30641 GCA_031553685.1 Paludibacteraceae bacterium
CGCTGCATCGGCATACCAGCGCGCTGCAAAGCCCGAAGCAGGAGTAGCACTCAAAGTAACGCTGCCTTGACCGCAAACATTGGCATTGCCCACAGTGATAATATCGCTTGCTGTTGGCAATGGGTTCACGGTTGCTGTTACCGGATGTGCTGCCGGAGCCTTGCCGATACAGCCTATCGGAATATTTTTGGCTACCACATAATAAGTTACGGTATTGTTCAATACTGGCGTTGTAAAGCTATTTCCTTCAAACAGGAATGTTGTCAGTGCCGCATCAGCATACCAGCGCGCTGCAAAACCTGCTGCCGGTGTAGCTGTTAAGACAGCTGTGCTTCCTGCACAAACAGTGGCATCGGCAACAGCCGTAATATCGCCGAAAACAGGCAATGGCTCTACAGTGGCGACTGCTTGCGAGGCAGCCGAAGCATTGCCAATACAACCGGTTGAGCTATTTTTAGGTACTACATAATAAGTAGTCGTATTGTTCAAAACCGGTGTTATGAAACTGTTTCCTTCCAACAAGAAATCAGTCAGCGCCGCGTCGGCATACCAGCGTGGTACAAAGCCCGCTTTGACAGAAGCAAACAATCCTGCCGTATTTCCTGCACAAACAGTGCTGGTTGTTATGGCATTAAAATCAGTTATAACCGGCAAAGGATTGACTGTAACAACCACCGGATTAGCTGCTGTGGCATCGCCTGTGCAACCTGTCGAAGTGTTTTTTGCCACCACATAATAGGTTGCTGTTGTGTTCAATACCGGTGTTGTATAATTATTTCCTTCGGATAAGAAAACAGTCAGCGCCGCATCGGCATACCAGCGCGCCACAAAGCCTGCTGCCGGTGTGGCACTCAAGGCAACGGTATTGCCGGCGCAAATGGTTGCCCCGTTTGTAGTGATAATATCGCTTGCCGCTGGCAATGGGTTCACGGTTGCCGTTGCCGGTTTTGCTGCCGAAGCATTGCCGACACAGCTGGTTGATGTATTTTTTGCCACTACATAATAAGTTGCAGTTGCATTCAATACAGGGGTTGTATAATTATTTCCTTCAAATAAGAAATTAGTCAGCGCCACATCGGCATACCAGCGCACAACAAAGCCCACAGCGGGGGTTGCACTCAAAGTAACAGTGCCTTGCCCGCAAATTGCCGCATTGGTTACGATGGTTATATCATTCGCCGTTGGTTGCGGGTTCACAGTCGCCGTAACCGGTTGTGCTGCCGAAGAAGCTCCGATACAACCTGTTGTGGAGTTCTTTGCCACCACATAATAAATAGTAGTCGCACTTAATGGCGGTGTTACAAATTCATCCCCTTCAAACAAGAAATCAGTCAGTGCTGCATCGGCATACCAGCGCGCCGTAAAACCGGCAGCCGGTGTGGCAAACAAATGAGCACTACCCACGCCGCAAGCAACCGAATGGGTTACAGTTTCAATATCTCCGGAAACAGGCAATGGGTTTACCGTTGCTGTAACCGCCTTAGCTGCCGAAGCACCGCCGATACAACCTGCTGTCGAATTTTTTGCCACTACATAATAAATGGTTGTGGCATTGAGCACCGGTGTTGTGAAATTATTTCCCTCAAACAGGAAATTAGTCAACGCCGCATCGGCATACCAGCGCGCTGCAAAACCTGCTGCCGGTGTGGCAACCAAAGTGGCGGTGCCTTGACCGCAAATTGCCGCACCGGTTACGGCAGTAATATCGCTCGCCGTTGGCACCGCAGTAACTGTAGCGGTAACGCTTTTAACCGCTGCCGGATCAATAGGAGTGCATGAAGTTACCTGGTTTCGTGCCACTACATAATAAGTGGTGGTTGTGTTCAGCACCGGCGTTGTATAATTATTTCCCTCAAATAAGAAAGCGGTGAGCGCCGCATCGGCATACCATTGCGCCGCAAAACCCGAAGCCGGTGTAGCACTCAAGGCAGCGGTATTGCCGGCACAAATGCTTGCCCCGTTTGTGGCAATAATATCACCTGCCACAGGTAAGGGGTGGATGGTTGCCGTAGCCGGTAGCGCCGACGACGCATTGCCTATACAGCCGGTATTCAAGTCTCTGACTGCTACATAATAAGTTGTTGTCGTAGTGAGAAATGGTGTATTAAAATTATCTCCTTCAAACAAAAAATTAGTCAGTGAAGCGTCGGCATACCAACGCGCTACATAATCGGGTTGAAAATAATAAGCCGTTAAAGGAAGTGCGTTCTCACCACAAGATTCAGCCTGGCTAAGCTCAAGAATATCGCTGCTGACCGGCAATGGATTGACCGTTGCCGTAACCGGTTGAGCCGCCACAGCAGCGCCCACACAACCGGTTGTTACATTTTTGGCTACTACATAATAGGTGGTAGTTGTGTTCAATACCGGGGTTATATAGCTGTTTCCTTCGGATAAGAAATTAGTCAGTGCGGCGTCGGCATACCATTGCGCCACAAAATCTTCCGAAAAAGTTGTTGCAGTCAAAATAGCCGTGCTACCCCAACAGGTTGCATTGTTGGCAACCGATGTAATATCCAAGCGCGAAGGAAGCGGATTTACATGTACCATTACCGAGTCCCAGACTGCACAGTTCGTTAGTGTATTATTTATCTTGGCATAATATTTTGTCGAAGCCGTTGGATAAACAACCGGTGGAATTATCACCGAACCATTGATGGCGGTATAAAATGCGGCTGTTGTGTTGGCTTCGAGGGTTATCAAAGTGTTCAAACCTACTGCCTGACCGCTGCAGGTTGTGGTGTCGCGCTTGCTGAGAAGCGTTGGCAATGCGTTCACATTTACTGCCACCGAATCCCACGCTTCGCACGGATTTACTGTGCTGGCAAGCAATATATAATATTGTGTTGTGCCTGCCGGCAATACGGTTGTGTTGCTTAACGGGCTGCCGTTTATCGCTGTGTAGAAAACAGCTGTTGTATTAGCGCCTTTTGTTATCAATGTATTCAAATCCACCGCTTGACCGTTGCAAATCGTTGCGTCGCTTTTGCTAAGGAGCGTTGGCATAGGTTGTACGGTTACATCTATTGTGGTCGAGTCGGGCAAAGTTCCCATCAGCACATTCAGTTTCACGGTATAAGTGCCGGCAGCTGTGTAGTGGTGCACAGGGTTTTCCAATGTACTTTGCGTGCCGTCGCCAAATCTCCACAAATAGGTAGTTTGAGGTTGTTCGCCCATATTTATTGAGCTTAAATTGGTAAATTCAAACGAGTTTCCGTCCAAACACTGTGTGGTATCGTTGATACTGAATTTTGCATAAGGCGTTTTCCCCACATGGATAATGTGCGCTACCATTTCGGTACAACCATTGTCGGCGGTAGCGGTCAGGGTAACGGTATGGTCGGCTTCGGGCAGATTGTATTGGTGCTGCGGGTTTTGCAGGTTCGAGGTTGCCCCATCGCCAAAATTCCATTGCCACGACACAATATTCCCTTGACTTACAGTTGTGCTATCTGAAAAATGAATCAAAAACGGTTCGATATTATCGGTAAGATAACCAAAACCGGCTTCGGGTTTCGCATTAACGGCTGCTGTAGCTGTTTTCTCTGCCGAAGCGTTGCCTGTACAACCTGTTGCTGTGTTTTTTGCCACTAAATAATAGGTTGTAGTTGTGCTCAATGCCGGCGTTGTGTAATTATTTCCTTCGAACAGGAAATTAGTCAGTGCCACATCGGCATACCACCGTGCTACAAAGCCGATAGCCGGTGTGGCGGTGAGGGCAACAATGCCGCTTCCACAAGTTGCGCCGTCATTTACCGAAATAATGTCGGAGCTGACCGGCAACGAATTGACGGTTACAGCAGCCACATACCGGTTACCGGCAGGGGTTTCGCAATAGTTATCGCCCACAATTCCTACATAGTAAGTTGTGTTTGCAGTAAGGACAGGCGTTTGATATGTTTTGCCCGTAAATACCGGTTCGGTCGCCGCAGGGCTATCGTACCATTTATATACAGGATTATTTACGGTAATGCCGGTTATATTTGCCGTGAGGGTAGTAGCCGTTCCCGAGCAAATTGTTATTGCACCCGCAACATTAATATTCGAAGCGGCTACGCGTGGTTTGTAAGTCAATTTTATAAGCTCCGATTTGGCAATGCAATTATATCGGTTTATACTACTCGATGTCCCTACTACCAAACGATAGTAGCCGCCATCCGTTGCTGTCATGTTTGCAATATGGTAGGCTGCACTTACCGGACTTGCCGATGTGCCGGTGGCAACGGTTGTCCATTCTGCCGGATTGTTTACATTCCCGGTAGCGCTTCGCAACCAACTGTAAGTTAAATCGTTGCCAAAAGTGCCGTCATCGGCAAATGTGCCCAAAAGTGTTATCGGATCACCTTCGCACACCATCGTTTCTTGCGATGTTGGTGCAGTAATGGTTGCCGGCGGCAAGCACAGATACACTTCAATATCATCAATCATCAAATCGTTGCCATTTCCTCCCGGCGCATTATTATAGAGCGTAAGGGTTACGGACGAAGAGCTGCCGACTACAAAGTCGAAACCGTACGGGCGCCAATTTGTATTCACATTGGTTACTTTCGGTATAGCCCCCGTGTTGTATTGTGCGAGTACAGCGCCTGTTCCCGTATCGGTAAGCTCAAAGCGCAGATTCGGATCGGCAAACACAGTGCCTTGTCCGGTGTAGTAGCTTGTATTAGGCGCATTCGGATTCATCAGGTTAAATACCCATGCCGAGAAATTCAAGCGTGTGCCCGGGCACAGATTGTCTATTTTCAGTGTGTAAAATTTACCCGGGTCAAAGTCGGCATTTACTATCAGCGAACGCCCTGTGCCGGGGTTTGTATGGTCGTACGATGTTGTGCCTGAATACCAATAATCACTATAATAATAATTGTCTAACTCTGAGCAAATATTATAGCGACCGTTTGTATGCAAATCGCCACCAAAAGCGTAACTGGTAACCGTAGGACTCAATGCGACATTGGAACAAGCCCCCGAACCCGGATTGTCGACACTGCCGAAATCTTCTTTGAACAACAAAGTACCCGTTTGCCGCACCTGAAAAGATTGTACCGGACTTTGAGCGCCGCAGCTATTGGTTGCCTTCGCATAAATGGTTTGCGTGCCTGTAACCGAATAAGTGGCTGGCGAAGCAATAATATTGGCGTCAAAATTTGCCCCATCGGCTCTGCTAAACTGCACATCGCTCATCGTAGCGTTTTGCAAATTGACGATACTGTTTTGCAAATTCACTGCCGAAGTACAAGCCGTTACATCAATCGTACCAAATGTTGGTGCAAAAGCGCATATAGTATATGTTATCGGATAAGAGGGCCATGCTTTCGCTGCTTCATAAGCAATAATATACACATTGCCGTTCATGGCAAGAGCCGGATTAGTACATGTCCATGTGTGGGCAGCGTTATTGATGGTCGCTGTAGCAATGCGGGTAAAAGCCGTGCCGGTTTTCGTAAATACCAAAACGCTATCCATCGAAACATCCGGACGGAAAGTTCCCTGCAAAGTAGTACCCGAAATAGAAACATTACTTACCGGCGAGCTTTGTTTTTGCAGGTAAGGAAAACTGGTACCTTCACATATATTCCACACTTTGCTGTTGTCGTTCGCTGTAGCGATATTCCACGAAACAGTGCCGCTGTAGAATGCCGAAGATTTCAATGCTGCTTCAGTTTGCGAGCCTCCGTCAATGCCGCTCGTATTGGGGTTAGGCGTTTTGGACACACCGTTTATGAGCATTGTCATGTTATCTATCGCATAGTTGTTTGTAAAAGCAGTCGTGTAGTTCGTTTGTCCGGCTATGCGACCGATTGAACTGTTGCTGCTCGACAATTTGCCGTTTGCAGCCACACTGTTTTGCAGCCTCGAAGTAGTTTGAGTAACAAACCCTGTCAAGCCGCCAATGCGCGAAGACGACAGTGCAGTCGCATTGCCCATGGCGTAACACGAATTTATCACCCCATTGGTACTGATAGCGCCACTCAGTCCTGCTACAGAACCCGAACCTTTTACATCGCCCCATGCGTAAGAATTATTCAATGCGCCCCTCACCACACCGATCAGTCCGGCAGAGCCATTGAGACCCGCACCGCCGGTTACATCGGCAATAGCAAAACATTGAGAAACTGTAATAGTGCCGCTCGGCTGGTTCCCGATCAAGCCGCCAACCACATCATTTCCGGCAACAGTCCCCATTGCGAAGCAATTCGTAACAGTACCACCGCTTTGGCTGCCCAGCATGATTCCTACATTATTATTTCCGGTTACCCCATTCGGTGCTGTAACCACACCCAAATTGCTGATACTTCCGACGGTCAAGTAACCAAACATCCCGACATCATTGATGGGAAGATTAACAGATAATCCGGAAATGGTGTGGTTATTCCCATCAAAATTACCTCTGAAAGGACGGGCAGAAGTGCCTATAGGCGTCCATGCCGCACCGCCCAAATGGAGGTTATTCATCAATTTAAAATACACATTGGTGTAATTTACATTGGCATTTGTGGTCGTTTGCAAGGTAGTCAGTTGCTGTACGGTAGCAATCTGGTATGGATCGGCAGAGGTACCTGTACCTCCGTTCCACTGCGCAAAGGCTGCAGCTGCACATAGTTGCAGCGCGAAAACAGTCCATAGTTTGCGTTTTAAGAATAAAAAATGTTTCATTTTATATGTATTGTATTGATTATTTGTTATTTTCGAGGTCAAAGAAATGTATTATTTCTCAATTAGGTATTTAATTACTTTATAATTTAATTATATTTATATATATATCATATATTTTAATTTTTAGATTGTACAATATTGGTAACCAGTAAGTTTTCGACAAACATACTTAACAGAGAAGGATTGAGGGATAAGAAGCAGTATTCAAACCTATGTTTTTGAGTATAAGGTCATTATTTCAGCATTATTAAAAAATGTTTCTTTAAAAATTTAAACGCCATATTAAACTCTAACAGGGAGGTTAAACCCTGTTAGAGCCGAAAAACATAGAATTAGAAAACACAAGCATTAGAAGTGAACATAAAAGGAATAATCCTGAATTTTAAATTTTATTATTAGAAGATAATGTTTGTTCTCGAATTTCGCCCGGCGTCCTTCCAAAGTTAGCTTTGCTAAAATCATTAAAATATGACGGGGAAGAAAAACCATATTGAAAAGCAATCTCGGCAAAAGTCCGCTTGGTACAGCTGATTTCGTGGTAAATATTCCGGGCTTTCCGCATTTTTAGCCACTGGTAAGCCGGCACTCCGAAAACCCGCTTAAAACGCTTCTCGAACCCCGACAAGCTGTAATTCATTATTTCCGCCAGTTCTTTAGACGATTTTACCTTTTCGCAATACTCAAACACTTTGTTCGAAAACTGCACATCGGCGCTCAGCACCGATGTAAAAAGTGCATACAATTCATCTTTAGAGTAATAAGCCCGCAGCAAAAACAAAAGTTCTTTCAGTTTCAATTCCAAAAAATAAAAACACTTCAGTTCATCCAACAAAAATATTTCCAACGAATTTAAATAATTACCCAACAGGTTGTTGGCTGTCAGTTTTGTAAAACTTTCCTTCGTTTTTTCGCCCCCGTTTTTATCCAGCAACATTTCGAACGAGAAATGGTCGCAGAAATTGAAACTCATATTCAGGCGGAAAATCAGAACCACCGAATCTTCTTTCGGCAAACTGCTATACTGGCTTTTGGACGGAACAAAAAAGAACTCGCCCTCGCGTATTTCCTTATTTACCTGTTTATCGAATGAAACTGCAATTATCCCTTTCAGGACAAACACAATTTTATTCACATCATTAAAAATTTGAAATTGTCTGCCTTTTGTCCGTTCAATACGCTCTATAGCAGGGTTTTTCCCATCATCGTATTGAAAACATGCCAAATGTTCATCCCTATACAAAATATTCATCCTCCTTTATCCTTTCATTTTAAAGTTTTCGTACTGTGTAACTGTTTTTTATGGTTCTCTTATAACCAAAATCACCCCTCTTTTGTTTTTGTTTATGCATAAATTACACAAAAAAAATAAAATCGGAGAATTACACTGCGTTGAAATAACCTTTTAAAGGCATTTTTGAAACTAAAATACTATTTAGGATAAAATTATTTTTTAGCAACACAAAATTACAACTTATTAACAGATAGAGAATTACGATAAACATCTAATTTATTCAGATTTCGCGTACTATGCACAAAATATAATAGGAATATATTTTCAATGTTGCTCCAATCAATATTGATATAATAATTAAGGCATGTTTTGAATATACAATTCAATATTATTTTTAAGCAAAATTTGTGTAATTGGGGAAAAGTCTTTAAATTTGTATTGTGAAGAATTTCATAAACTGCGATTTGTTTTCTTCAAATTATTGCATGCAAATCGGGCATAAGCAATGATTACATGCATTTTGCAGATAACCTCTCTAAAATAAATTTTTAGAAATATTTTCACACTAATTTTTATGGGAAAAATTGTACACCTTCAAATCGGTTTTTATATCACCAATTACACCACGCTGTCAATCCAACTAAATTTTTTGCACTAATATTCGAAGTTCTTCAAAAGGAATGGGCAGGAAAATGTTTTGTAAAGACTATTGAATAACCATTTGTAATGAGGGTGGTTTTAGAGTCTTGAACAGAATATGAGAATAGGATAAATTTTCCATTTTGATGATGTCGGGAGTATAATCTATATTGAATTAAAATAAAAATCATTTTATATTGAACTGAACAAACAACAACAAATAACAAACAACAACAAACAACAACAAACTATGAAGAAATTTAAAATTTTTACTCTGTTAATTTATTTCTTATTACAAGCAGTATCGTTCACCGCCAATGCACAGTGTGACAATATTACCTTAACTGCAACAGCTACTACGGCTACTTGTTATAACAATGGTGTGGTAACAGTTGTTATTTCTGGGTCGGATATAAGTAATCTTCGTCTGACAGATGCTGAGCTAAGACTTACATCAACTGATGGTGTTGGACAATCTACGGAATTTACCCGATGGACGGGTACGGGTGCGACAAAAACTTTTTCGCAGGCAGTAAAAGGCGCTTACCTTGTTGAGCTTAAAGCTTTCTGTAATACAATTGGCGACTGGATTACTGGTCAGTATCAAACAACAGTTACTGTTCCCGGTAATTACAAGTCACTGGTATTTACAGCAGCAGTTGCTCGTAAAGCTCTGACTTGTGTTCCAAATACCGGACAAATAACATTAAATTTTTTGGATGGAAAACCACCTTATAGCATTACAGTTACAGGTCCTGTACCAAGTAGTTTCCAGACATCAAATACTAATTATATTTTAGATAATTTGCCGGTAGGAACATATACAATAGTGGCAACAGATGTTTGCAGTAACTCTACAGTTACCAGGGTGGTTACTTTGGATGCGCTTTCTCAAGATGTCCCAACAACACATATAAATCTAAATATGGGTCGTGGTGGCTCTACTGATTGTGGTACGATTGCTCCGAATTCAGCTGCGACAATACCTGCAGATTGGACATATTATTGGGATGAAAAAAGCACTTATTATGAATATTGTTATTTAATAAATGGTGTCGGCACAAAGAACTGGCAAAGTCTCACTTCCGGATCACCATCCTTTGTGTTGCCGTCTAATTACAATGATTTTTGCAGTACGGGAAATCCTCTTTATTATTATATCCGGCCCAAAGGATGTGCTGCTCAGGAAAAATCAGTCGAAATGAATTTAGCCACCCATGTTTGTGTTAATCCTACAGCGACAAGAAATACTCTTGCTACAACAGACTGTTCTCAAGCCAAGTTAGGGATATCATTTAATAGCAATTATGCGATTTGTTATCCAATTTCTTATAAAATAGCTCCTTCATCAAACCTTTCAAATATAATAGCTTCGGGCACAGTAAATAATTCTAATAATGCGACTTTAAGTGGAGTTTACAATAGAGGCGTTGAATATACAATAACTTTTACAGATTCAAATAATAAGGTGTGGACAAATACATGGACTCCCGAGTCGAACGAAGGACAAACATTTGACGGCCATATTGGGCATGCCAACGGATATTATTGCAATGATAAACTTGACACCCAGCCTGTTGGAACTACCTATATTTATATTTCTAATAGTATCTCTACTGAGTATATCTTGCCGGGTACTGTTATTAAGTATATATCAGGGCCTGTGCCGCTACCTGCAATAGGAACGGTAGGTAGCAGCTATACTGTCCCGACAGGTTATAACAGTTATCGGTTTTATCTGAATGGGCCTACACCTACCACAGTTACCTATTCTATAATTACTGCCGGTGAATATGTTTTTGAAGTAACCAATACTTGTGGAACTAAATCTACCGAAACAATTACTGCTGGTGATTATGTCCGACCTCAACCACTTACTTTTCTTACAGAATATACCTGTAGTGGGGTTAAAGTTTTTCCACAGGGTAAAATCCAGACAATAAGTCCGACGGGAGTAGCTACAAATAGAACAAATACCTTTTATAAAATTATATCAGGTCCATCAGGAGTAGTATACGATAATGCGACTCTTCAAAATACTGGAAATTTTCTATTATTATCTCCCGGCACTTATACTATAGGAATGTTTTATACTGCCAGCAGTTCATGCCCTATAGCTACAGCTGAATTTGTTTATTCAGCAAATGCATTGTCTTTAGACCCTGCTATAACATCTGCATATGTTTGCGAAGGGAAAACAACGGGTTCTATTCGTGTAAAAGCGATTAATGGGGTAGCTCCTTTTAATTATACAATTACTGCTCCCGGCACTACTACTCCTGTATTAGCAAATAATACAACAGGTATTTTTTCATCATTTGGTACTTCAGGACAAACTTATGATATTTCTGTAACTGATGCTTGTAACACATCTAAATTTACTATTCCGGTAACCATGATGGATTTGAGGAATACGAATATCTCTTATGCAATCAATTCCGGTTCTTTCTGTCAAGGTACAGAAGTAGAAATCAATTGTGTTTCTTTAGGTGAAACGACCTATAGTTGGACAGGTCCTAACGGATTTTCATCCAATGAACAAAATCCTCGCTTTCCTGCCCTTTATCCGCAATCGTCAGGTACATATACTGTAACTGTAACACCCGAAAACTGTGCAGCATCCATGACACAGTCGGTAACAGTTACGGTAAAACAAGGACCTCCGGCACTCACAGTGCCAAACCCACACATTACTTTATGCAAAAAAACGGGTAATGTGGATATGGTTGCTTTGTCGGGTGTAACGGCATCTTCGGGTTGTGCTTTAAATTGGTATGCTGATGCAACCTCCACCACAACCATAGCAGCACCAACATCCATTTCTCAAAACACGATTGCTACGACTACTCGCTATGTATCACAAACATTGACATCCACAGGTTGTGAGTCGCCTCGTGTTGCTGTCGTATTAGAAGTAGTAACCGGCACCCCACCAGTGGTTTCCATAAGTTCACCTTCTATTTGTGTAGGCGCAACCACTACCTTATCGCCAGCTGTAGATGGCACTTGGATTAGCAATAATCCATCAGTTGCTACCGTAAGTGGTTATACTGTTACGGCAGTTACAGCCGGCAGTGTTAACTTTACATTTACCGCAACCGGAGGATGCTCTGCTACCACTTCACAACTCACAACAACAGCCACAGTAACACCATCAGTTTCGATATCAGGTACCACTACCGTTTGCTCGGGAATTAACACAACCCTTACAGCTACACCAACCAACGGAGGTGCTACACCCACTTATCAGTGGAAAAAAGGAGGAACAGACATCAGCGGTGCAACAAGTGCCACCTACTCCTACACGCCAGCTAACGGAGATATAATCACTTGCGTACTGACCTCGAACGCCACCTGTGCCAGCCCAGCTACGGCTACTTCAAACAGCTTGACTATGGTGGTAAACTCATGTGGCGGCGCTATCAGCACTACATGTGGAACCGTGTGCGAAGGCGGGGATGCCTTTACACTTACACTAACCGGTCATATAGGTACTATAACCAAATGGCAATATGCTTTTGGTCCATCGTTCACATCCTGGGTAGATATTAATGAAACAGAGGAAAACCTTATAGTCGAAAACTTGCCTCAAACAGCCCAATTCCGTGCGGTAGTAGGAACAGCTTACAGTGAACCCATCACCATCACTACAATATCGAAGCCGACAGTATCGTACACCGGATTAACCACTATTTGCGCCGGCAACACAACAACACTTTCGCCAACAACCGGTGGCACCTGGACCAGCAATAATCCAAGTATCGCCACCGTAAACAATGCCGGGCAGGTAAGCGGAGTAAGCAACGGGTCGGCAACATTTACTTATACAAAGGATGGATGTTCATCAATCACAGTACCTGCTCCAGCCTTTACACTGGCACTTGCTACAAATTTAGGCAAGACAGCAGGCTCGCCGTACGAAGCCTATAACCAAGCACCAAACAAATGGGCAAAGAACGGAACAGGCGGCACCAGCCTTTATATGGTAGATAAGGTTGTAGTAACAAGTACCGGTGGCGCACCAACCATAATGAAATGGGCAGCAGGAACACAAAATGCAGCTTATTTTGCAACCGGAGGAACAAGCTTCATCCTGACTAATGGCGTACCCGTAACCTCAAACGACACTTATACCATTTATCTTGCAAATACAACCGGCAGCGTTGTTCAGACCATCACAACAGCTAATATCCGTAATGGTATGGCAAGTACACCATTTTTACTTATAGACTATACAACAGCAAGTAGTTTAGCTTCATCTGTAACCAATATTGATACATACAATCTCTCTTACCTGCAAACCGGAGACCTTACAAAAGATTTTGAGCTGTATGAAAACATCAACATGCCGGCAGTCGACGGTTCGGGTAACAACTGGGCAGCAGGAAAACTGGGAGTTGCGATGACCCTGCAAGGCGTTTTTGATGGCAACAGTCATTCTATTAATGGATTAAAAATCAATCGTTTTGCCAGTTCAAACGGTGTTGATGGGGCAAATTGCGGTTTATTCACAGTATTGAGCGGAGGTACAGTCAAAAATCTGGCAATGACAAACATTGACATTAAAGGGTCCCGCGATTGCGGTAGCATCGCCGGTGTTGTTGCCAATGGTGCACTTGTTGAGAACTGCTTCATAACAGGAAGTATAGAAGTAGGCATGGGATATGTGGGTGGAATCACAGGAAACCTTGCTAACGGCAGTACTATCAAAAACTGCTATACCACCTGTTCTGTTACCAAAACAGGCGGTTCAATTGGTGGATTATGGGGTTCTACTGGAGGTATAGTCGGATGCAACGCAACATGGCGTTCATCATCTGGCTATGAAACTGCATTGGATAACCCTGTTATTAATTGCTACACAACAGGAACTATTAATAACGGCTATGTATATACCGGTGGTATAGTAGGTGTTGGTGATTACAGTTTGTTAAGCGGCAATTATGCTCTTAATCCGACAATCATTTGTCCGAGTGCTGTAGCGCGTATTTACACCGCTTATGGTACTCCAACTCCAAACACTAACGGTGGAAACAACTATGCTTACAGTGGAGTTTTGGTAAACGGATCTACCGTATCGTCTTCTGATGCACAGTCATTTAGCGGAGCTGATATCACCAAAGCAAATGCAACCAGCCAAGCACACTATGCTGCAAGTGGTTGGAACTTTGGAGCTACCGGTCCATGGACATTCACCTACACAGGAATGAATATCGGCACAGGTACAAACTTGCCTGTACTGAAATCTTTCTCAACAGTATTGCAAAACCCGAAATTGAATTAACCGGAATAACTTCTATGGTTTCGCAAATGAATGATGGGGGTGTAGGCTAAATAAAAAGGTTTAGCCAATCCCCCAAGTATTCTGCAAACTTTCCAATACATGAAATGATAATATAAAGCGAGGTAGTTTTAGCTGCCTCGCTTTTTATGTAAAATTTGGATTTAACTTATATGAAAGGGAATGTCTGATTGATTTTTGCCAATTAAATTTTATCTTTGCCATATAATTTAAAAGAATAATGATAACCATAGAAGCCCTAAAAGAGACGCAAGAGCGCGAACAAGCGCTTAGGAGGTATCTTTGACATCGATGCCAAAACGATAGAACTCCAAGAAGAAGAGATTCGCACGCATGCTCCCGACTTTTGGGTAGACACCAAACGAGCCGAAGCTCAAATGAAAAAAGTGCGCTCCATCAAATTCTGGATTGAAGCGTATAATGAAGTGAAAACAGCCGTTGATGAATTGACGCTTGCATTCGATTTCTGTAAAGAAGAAATTGTTACCGAAGAAGAAGTAGATACAGCTTATGCACACGCTATCAAATTGATAGAAGACCTCGAACTGCGCAATATGCTTCGCCGCGAAGAAGACAGTCTGGGTGCAGTGCTCAAGATAGTATCCGGTGCTGGTGGTACCGAAAGCCAGGATTGGGCTTCGATGCTGTACCGGTTGTACACACGATGGTGCGAGGCGCACAACTATAAGCTGGCTGTAACCAATTTTCAGGAAGGCGACGAAGCAGGAATCAAAACAGCCACCCTGCAAGTGGAAGGCGATATGGCTTATGGATATTTGAAAAGCGAAAACGGCGTACACCGTCTTGTGCGCGTATCACCTTACAACGCACAAGGGAAACGGATGACTTCATTTGCATCGGTTTTTGTTTCTCCGTTGGTGGACGATACGATTGAGGTGGAAGTGAATCCGGCAAATATTTCATGGGATTTGTTCCGTTCGGGAGGTGCTGGCGGACAAAATGTGAATAAAGTAGAAACCGGTGTTCGTCTTCGTTATAAATACAAAGATCCCGACACGGGCGAAGAAGAAGAAATCCTGATTGAAAATACCGAAACCCGCTCGCAACTCGACAATCGCGAGAACGCCATGCGTTTGCTCCGTTCCCAACTCTATGACCGTGAACTGAAGCGCCGCATGGCTGCCCGCGACAAGATTGAAGCCGATAAAAAGAAAATAGAGTGGGGATCGCAAATTCGCAGTTATGTCTTTGACGACCGCCGTGTAAAAGATCATCGTACCAATTACCAAACCTCCAATGTGCAAGCTGTGATGGATGGTGATATTGATGATTTTATCAAAGCATATTTGATGGAATTTGGAGGAAATTAATTAGCAAATATGGCAAATTCGGGAATTAGCCAATGAAGCTTTCTGAATTTGTGTTTCATTTGCTAATATGCTAATTATCAAATTTGCTAATTTTTGAATTTTATATGTTTGGCATCAATCTAAATAGCGTTTTGCCCATGCGCAGCCAACCCGAAGAACAAAGCGAGATGGTAACACAACTTTTGTTTGGCGAGCATTTTCGAATGATAGCTTACCAAGGAAATTTTTCTTTTGTAGAAAATCTTCATGATGGCTACCAAGGATGGATTGATACTAAGATGATAACTCCTGTTGATATTGATTTCGGACAAAGAATTCAGTATGACAACATAGCCGTAATAAACAAACCTGTCGCTAACTGCTATATTGAATCGAAAGAAGAAAATATTATCCTTCCCGGAGGAAGTTGTTTGCCATTTTATAATCCTCAGACAGAATCGTGTACTGTCAATGGCGAAACCTTTCATGTTTCTCAAGAACAGGTAAATCTGCCCAAAACAAAAAAATATTCCGGAGACGATTTATTATCTACTGCTCTTATGTATCTGAATTCGCCATATTTATGGGGTGGGCGCAATGTGTTAGGAATAGATTGCTCGGGATTGGTGCAGGTAGCCATGAATATTTGTGGGCAAAATTTTCCACGCAATGCATCTCAGCAAGTAGAAAAAGGCGAGTTAGTCAGTTTTTTGATAGAAGCTCGTGGTGGCGACTTAGCTTTTTTCGAAAATGCCGAAGGGCGTATTACCCATGTAGGAATTTTAATCAACAACCATAAAATCCTCCACGCATCAGGGTATGTCAAGATTGAAACAATAGATGCACAAGGTATTATAAACAAACAAAGCGGTCGGTATTCTCATCAATTACGGGTAATAAAAAGGGTTTTGTAATACAAAACCCTTTTCTGTTTTTATTTCCCAAATTGATACAACTGCCTCATTTTATTGCATACAGCCGTGTTTTGCATAAATCCTCCAAAGATATTACAATTAGTTCCATAGCTATAAACAGGAACCATTACACCGGTATGATCGTATGTACTGTATTTAGCTTTAAAGGTTCGGCTGGCAATATTTCCTTTGGGTAGGGTCATGCCTCCTGTTTCGTGGTCGGCTGTAACTACAATAAGAGTTCCCGGATTTTTATCGGCAAAGTCGAGTGCAACGCCTATTGCTTTATCAAAGTCGAGCACCTCTTCTACAATATAGTCACTTTCGTTTTCGTGTCCACCCCAGTCTATTTGTGAACCTTCTACCATCAGGAAGAATCCTTTGCTGTTTTTACTTAATAATTCCAATGCCTTTCTTGTGCCGTTTTCTAATAAATTGCCGCGTTCTTTGGCTTTGCCGGGGTGATTATCGGCAACCAAAGCGCCCAATTTACCCGACTTAACAGCTTGCATATCTTGTTGATTGTAAACAATCTGATAATCCTTAGCTCGAAGTTCATCGCTAAGGTTCCGACTGTCCTTACGCTTTTCAAAGTCGTTGCGACCTCCACCTATAAACACATCAATGCCCGACTTTAAATAATCGGCAGCAATTTCCTGTTCCATTTTACGACTTGGCTGGTGCGCCACAAAAGCAGCCGGAGTGGCATGGGTTACATTACACGACACTACAAGTCCGGTAGATAAGCCATTGTCTTTAGCATGTTGCATAATTGATTTTACAGCTGTCGAGTCGGGCGACATGCCTATCATGCCATTATTTGTTTTCACCCCACAGGCAAGAGCTGTTCCGCCGGCAGCCGAATCGGTCGTAAAGTTGTTTGCCGAATAGGTTTTAGAAAAACCTATTGTGGTAAACCGTTCAAAATTCAATGGCACAGGGCTGCTTACCATACCGGCATATACTTGCGCAATGCCCATACCATCACCAATTAACAAAATGATGTTTTTTACCTTTTGTTCTTGTGCATAAGCCGAAAGACTAATAAAAAGACTTATTAGCAAAAGCTTTGCTGTCAGTTTTATGTTATTCATAATTGTTGATTTTAATGGTTAATTATTAGTACATGACAAAAATAAATTTTAATGCTTAAATCAATAAAAGTATCGTCATGTACTAAGTGGTTAATTATTTTCTTCTTCTTCTTTTTCTGTTGGCAATGTCAATGCTTTGCGTAAAGTAACCAATTCTTCACGGATATTTTTAAGCCGTTCGTATATTTCGTGGTTGAACGATTCGTTTTCGGGGTTTTCTTTCATTTTCTTTTTAGCTCCAGAAAGTGTCAATCCTTGTTCTTTTACAAAAAAATGTATTTTCTTCAGAACTTCAATATCTTCCTTGCGATAAAGGCGGATACCTTTAGGGCTTCGATGAGGCTTTACAAAGGCAGTAAATTCCTTTTCCCAGAAACGCAAAAGTGACTGTTCAACATCAAGTATCTCAGCCACTTCTTTTATTGAATAATATAATTTCATCTGTCTATAATTTTCTTTTTATTTGTCAGATGGAATTCCTGAAAGGACATCACGAATTCCTTTGAAATTTATTGTTGTATGAGTAGCAATATCCATGAGTTATAGTCATTGCATTCAGTGTGCTTTTCATGCTATTTCAAGATTTACTTTTTTATGGTCAATCGTTGTCCTGCCTTCACTGTACTTCCTCTGAGCCCGTTCCACTTCTTTATTTGCGCTACTGTTACATCATAGCGGTCGGCAATGCCCGAAAGCGTCTCGCCTCGTCGCACTTGATGTATTCTTGTTTTCGTTGCAGTTGTCTTTTTAGGTATCGGTGCAGGGCTTATTTCTTCGTTCGGCACAACGGCGCATTGCTGCTTCACCAAACACATGTCATAAATAGTAGAAGCATTTTTGTCAAATTTTGCTGCGTAATGTGTTGGTAGACAAAGAGCGTATCCTTCGGGAACAATATCTTTCCGGTATTGCGGATTTAACACCCGCAAATCTTCTACAGGGATCTCGAGTACAGATGCAACATCCGAAAAACTCAACCGGTTTTTAACTACAACAGTATCGGTGTACATGGGTAAATCAATTTCTACCGGACACAAATTGTGATTTTGATAATAAGACATTACATAAGCGGCTGCAACAAAGATAGGTACATAACCGCGAGTTTCTGCCGGCAAGTAGGGGTATAAGCTCCAAAAGTCGCGTTTCCCGCCCGATCGGCTGATAGCTCTGTTTACTGTGCCGGGACCACAATTGTATGCTGCGATGGCCATCGACCAATCGTTGTAAATGCGGTATAAATCTTTCAAATAACGGGCTGCTGCATGCGTAGATTTTACCGGATCGCGTCGCTCGTCAACCAATGATGTTACTTGTAAGCCATACATTTTTCCGGTCGAAGGCATAAACTGCCACAAGCCGCCTGCTCCTACAGGTGAGGTTGCCAAAGGATTTAAAGCTGATTCGATTACCGGAAGAAATTTCAATTCGAGCGGAACGCCGTATTTTGCCAAAATATCCTCAAACATTGGAAAATAATACTTGTTTCCCAATCCGAGTAAATTCTCGGTAGCATTGCGGCGGCGTTCGGCATACATATCTATAAATGCCCGTACTTGGGGATTGTATGGCATAGCCATTTCATAAGGTAAAGCATTGAGGCGTTTGCGGTAAATACTGTCGGGGTAGTCCATGTTTTCTTTACCAAAGCGCTTGCACTTTCCTATTTTCGCATGTTTTGCATAATAGGAATAAAGGAGGCTATCCATTGCCGAAGTTACATCTCGAGGGATGTCAATGGTTTCACTTTCATCAATAATATATGGCGATGAATAATTATTTTGAGCAAAAATAATTTGTGAAAAAAGAAATGTTGTAAGAAATAGTATGATGTGTTTTATTCTCATAGAAAATTTATTTTAGAAAAAGAAATAAATAAAGAATATCTCTTCTTATTTCTATATTAAAATGTAAATTGACACCGCAGTCCGAAAGTTGCTCCACCATAATTAATTGTAGTGGGGTCGACCATAGGCTCTACATGCAACGAAAGGTCTGTACTGATATCAAAATCATATAGTTGTGCATCAATATATGCATCCAAAATATTCAGTCCATACAAGGCTACCATGCCGATAATACTCAGGTCGCGATATCGGCGGAATTGCATCTGCTTGCTATTCAGCGCATTGGAAAGCCATGCCATATCAACTGTTTCGGGGGTTAGCCCTGCCGGGATATAATTGATATAATCATTTGTGTTTGGATCTGTATCAGCGATTGAATTATATGCCGTTTTGTAGTCTTGATATTTGCTGTTATTGTAAGTGGTGGCATATATTAACCCTCCAAATCCTGCGTATATAATAGGGGCTTTCCAATACTTACGGTTGTAAATTTGTCCGGCGCTGGGTAAAACTGTTGAAAAAATAGCTGCTTTTGCCGGATTGGGCTTCCATGCCGGTTTGGTTTGAGTTTGTTTTACCTTAGCCGTGTCGGTTGCTGATTGTGCATGGGCAGGAAATACTGCCAACAGGCAAAAAGCAAGTATGTATAATAACTTATTCAATTCTGTTTTATTGTGATAAAAATGAGTGTCAGTTTAATTTTTGTCCTCGATAAGGCGCATAAATTGTGCCAATTCTTCTTCGGATGAAAACGGGATAACAATTTTTCCTTTTCCTTTACCTTTGTATGCAAATTCTACAGGGGCATTGAAAAACGATGATAATTTATTTTTGATTAATTCGTGTTCTTCAGATAATGACTCTTTGACATTTTGGGGAGCTTTCTCCGTTTTTCCTTCTGCAGGTTCGGCTTTTTGCCCGGCATATAAGCGAACAAGCTCTTCTACGCGGCGGACAGTCAAATCATTTTCAAGGATTTGATTATAAATTTCCAATTGCAATTCGGCATCGTGCACATTAATAAGTGCACGCGCATGCCCCATGTCGATTTTCTTTGAGGTAAGACCCAATTGTATCTCGGCAGGAAGCTTGAGCAAACGCATATAGTTAGACACTGTCGCGCGTTTTTTTCCTGCCAGTTCGCCCAATTTCTCTTGGGTCAGGTTATATTCGTCTACCAATCGTTGATAGGCAAGCGCTTCTTCAATTGGGTTAAGGTCTTCGCGTTGAATATTTTCGACCAAAGCCATTTGCATCACATGCTCATCTTCGGCTTTTTTGATATAAGCAGGAATTTTTGCCAGTCCTGCTTTTTTTGACGCACGAAAACGGCGTTCGCCCGAAATAATCTGGTACGAACCGTCCTCCATTTCGCGCACAGTAATCGGTTGTATCAAGCCGACAGCTTGGATAGAAGTTGCCAGCTCTTCCAATGCCTCTTCGTCGAAATGTGTGCGGGGTTGATTGGGATTACGGTGTATCTTGCTCAATTCGATTTCGCCTACCGACGACGAACCGCTGGTGGTTACCTGTTCTATTTCGAGTAGCGCGCCCATGCCACGCCCTAAAACTGATTTTGCCATATTCATTAATGGACGAGTAGACGAGAGATTTGTTACTCGCCCACTTGTCTATTTGTTTACTAGTTTTTCGTTTTTTTAATTAATTCTTTTGCCAGCTGCATGTGGTTTTGTGATCCCTTACTTTCGGCATCATATAATAACACAGGAACGCCATAACTTGGTGCTTCACTCAATTTTACATTGCGCTGAATAACGGTTTCGAATACCATTGTTTGGAAATGTTTTTTAATATCTGAATACACTTGGTTTGCCAAACGCAAGCGGGCATCATACATGGTAAGCAAAAATCCTTCGATTTCCAATGCCGGATTGAGTTTGGTTTTCATTATCTTGATGGTATTCAGTAGTTTGCTAATTCCCTCCAATGCAAAATATTCGCACTGAACGGGAATAATAACCGAATCGGCTGCTGTAAGCGAATTGACCGTAATTAATCCAAGGGATGGCGAACAGTCAATCAGAATATAATCGTACAATGGTTTTAATGGCGTAAGCACTTTGCGTAAAGCCTGTTCGCGGTTTTCCATATTCACCATTTCGAGTTCGGCGCCCACAAGGTCGATGTGCGAACAAATAATATCCAGCCCTTCGATTTGTGTTTTGCAGATAGCGGTTTGGGGGTCAATCTCATCCAGCAAACATTGGTAAATGCCCAAATCGACGCTCCTTACATCAATCCCCAAGCCCGACGAAGCATTTGCTTGCGGATCGGCATCTACAACCAACACTTTTTTACCAAGCGAGGCCAATGAAGCTGCAAGGTTGATAGTTGTAGTTGTTTTACCTACACCTCCTTTTTGATTAGCCAAGGCAATTATCTTTCCCATATATTTATAATTGATTTTTTACTTAAAATAGAAACACGCAAAAATACGAAAAATAATGGTTATTGATTAATGGTTGATGACTAATGTTTAATGATAAATGAACTGTTTATGTGATACGGCTTTATAAATCAAACCAATAAAAAGTTATGAAAAAGTTATGAAAAAACAATCAACAGAATTTATCAATAAAGATTTCTGTTTTGAGTAATGTAAAAGTGCCAAATTGTAGTGATATATTACAACTTGGCACCGTTTCTTTAGGTTTGTTATTCAATTTATTTTACAACTTTCAGGGTTGATTGATTTCCGTTTGAGGCTTTTATCCTTATGGTATAAACGCCTTTTGAATAATTCTGCATCGGGATAGAAATCTTGTTCCTGCTGGCAATGCTATTTTGCATCAATCTTCCCGATAAATCGAAAATTTCTATTTGACTGATTGATTCTTCGCTTTCAATATTCAAATCATTTACTACGGGATTCGGGTAAATTCGCAATTCTTTGATCTTAGTTTTACAATCGCTACTTGGTTCTCCATTATTGGCAACAACACTATTCAAGTATTCTTCCAACCATGTATAACCTGTTTCGGGATTAATGCCATTGCGGTCTTCTGCAATATCTGGGTCTAATCCGTTTTCTACTTCCCATTCATCAGGCATACCATCATTGTCTGTATCGACTTTTAGACCGTCTGCACATGTTAGGTTTACCCAACCTCCGACAGCGGTAGGATCATCTATAATGCCTTTATTCGCCCCAAAAGTACCCGATCCTGTGACAGTTCCGTTTCTTGTTTCGTTCAGAATGCGTGTATCGATAGCATCGCGTTTAGGTAAGTTTGCCCCACAGTTTTGCAGTACTTGTTCAAAAGCCTCCTCGGCTGTTTCCAGATTTTGAGGCAGGAATGGAAGCACTTCCGCAGAGATATTATTTTGTTTGAAATTGGATAATAATGATGTTGGATAACTTTTCAGTTGTATTCCTCCATTCCAATTGTTTGCCGTAACGGTTGCATCGCCATAAACATAATTTCCATCAGCGTACACCTTCCCTACTTCTTTATCAGGAAAATTTAATTCATAGTAGTCGTACATTTGCATAATACGCTTTGATTTATCCCCTGTCGAGGTTGCTGCGCCTTTTTTGTAATAATTATTAAATACATTCGTTTCAGCTTTGCCTATTACAGGATAGTAAATTTCTCCTGTGGGGCTAATCATTTTTTGTGTAATCTTTGGTTTAGCTCGGTAATACTTTATCGAATCGGCTTTTGTTCTATCTTCTAAGGGGATTTTATATAGCAACGAGTCATAAAAAGTGGCTCCATCACTTGGGTCATAGATTTCGCCACCACAGGCGCCGTCACTATTTCCCCAGTTGTAAATCACATTGTTGCGGTATTCTACAACAGCAATCGTATCATGTGCCCGCGAGCCGTTGAAACGAACTGTACGGCTGTTTTGATGTGCAATTAAATTATGGTGGAAAGTAGCATATTGCCCTCCCCATACGCCAGCATAGGCACGATTTCCTTTAGGGTGAAAAGCATTGTATAAACCTTCACTAATAATATTCCATTGAAAAGTTACATTTTTAGTATCGTAAGTTGCTAAACATTCTTCGTTTGCCCAACTCATACTACAATGGTCAAAAATTACATTCCGGTAATTTTCCATATCAACAGCATAAGTAACCATTTTCCCATCAGCAGGCTTGGCTGTAATAGGTTGTCCGTTCTCATCTGTAGGCTTACCTGGACGAAAACGGATGTATCGCACAATCAAGTCTGTACGATAAGGTCCATAATAAAATGATTCACTCCCTGTTGCTCCATTAAACAGCACGGAATGCCCCGCAATACAAATACCACCACAAGGAGCAGTTTGTCCGGCAATGGTAAGGCTGTCGCGTTTAATTTTTATATCTTCTTTGAGCCAAATAGTTCCCGAAACATTAAATACAACAGTAAGTGGCTCAAAAACAGTGATATCTCTGTTTGCCCCATGTTGTGCGCTGTAAACACTTTCGGTTCGTTTGTGCTGTTCTAATGCCCAGCGGAACGAGCCTTCAATGGCAGTTTCATCGGTTTTATAATCTTGCAGATTCGTTACAGCTACCACTTGCCCACCACGCCCACCGACGGCATATTTACCAAACCCTTCGGCGCCGGGAAAAGCTAATTGTTGTGCATTACTAAAAATTACTGTACAACAGAAGAAAAATAGGATAAATGTTTTTTTCATGTTTTTTGGTTTAATGTTCAAAGTTCAAGGTTCAAAAACTAACTTTGAACAATTAATTATTTTGGATATCCCACCGTTTGAGCCAAAACAATCATTTGATCGGGAACAAGTTTCATCGTTTTGCTCAAATCATCTTTCGGCACCATACCGCGAATTACAGTTGCCAGCCCTTCGGAAGCACAATACAGATACACATTTTGTGCCATAAAGCCGGCATTGGCATAAGTGGCTTCGGTAAGTTTCTGCTCGTTAGGCGCTTCGGCTTTTGTTTTGTTACAGACATACACCAAATTGGCAGCCGCTTTTTCTACATACGGTTGTGAACCTGTGTTTTTCCGGTAATCGCCTTTGACAATCAGTTTCAACACATTTGTTTTAGCGTCCCAAAGATAAATGCCACTTTTGATGGCGACATAAATGTCCATTTCCTGTTTATTGCGCGAAGTGGGTACAGTGCGTTTGTCTTCGCGGTTAAAGCCGTATGCAACCCAAAGCAAGTTGGAAAGAGTTTGGTTGCTTAGTTCTTTTGTTTCGTCAAATTCACGCGACGATTGGCGGTTGTTGATACAATCCATCAATGGTTTGCCTCCTGTTTTTTGTGGATCCGGTAATTTGATGTCCTGATTTTGAGCACACGCTGTCAGCGAAAGCAAAACAGTCAATGCAGATAAAATTAATTTTTTCATGATAAAAATATTTTATGAATTTATTTTTCTAAATGATGTGCTTTCAACCACTCTGCGCGAGTCATGTATTTTTCGTACGGAAAGCGGTAATCAAATTTAATAATAGCGTCTTCGGGAATTGGTTTGCCGTTACCATCAGCTATCTGGTATGTTTTCTTTATCAAATCGTGATTTTTATTATAATAGTATTCCGATTTTTCAAAGATTAGTTTGTTGTCTGACGGGAAAGTGCTTTGGCGCACAAAGAGTAACAGGTTGCCCTCATTATCAAAAATGCTTTCATAAATGTTTTCGGGATAACCTTTTTTGTAAAATGGAAATTCGGCGACATACATCACATTGCCATCTGCATTGCGCATTAGGTTGTAAGAAGCAGACAGATTAGGCGGAACATTTTCAAAATCATCTACTTTCTGCATTTTGGTATCGGATCCATTTTGTATATATAACTCGACAAAAGTATTATCGGTCATAAATATCTTGTCGGCTATTTTCCGGTAAATGGAGTCAGCCTCAGCCTTTACAATTGCCGATTGAGGATCGCGCTGGTCAAAAACACCGTCTTCTTTTATTTCTTTTTTGCAGGAAAATAAAAATAAAATCAGGCAAATACTAATAACATAAGATTTTAATTGATGACAATTCATTTTTGTAAATCAAATATTTTGCTGTGTAAAAATACAAAAAATTGGGAGAGGAAAAATATTTTAAACGATAAATCTCTATTTGTGATTTTTATCGATTTGCTAAAAAGTTTATATATTTGCACTAATTCCAAACCGCTCAAAATGTTGAGTCTTTGGAAGGACATATTTTTTAGAAAGCGTTTTTAAGTTATTCTTTATCACAGAAACATCCCCGTTTGTGAAACAAGGTAAATGTAATAACAACAAATGCTTACGCCAGATATCAATATCCCTGTGGGAATATTATATCGCAAGGCGTGAGACTGTTGTTTTATTTTACCTTGTGGGTATGGGGATACCTCTGTGATGAATAAAGCATGAAACAGTTCTCACGCTTTTTTTATTTTATTAATGCCTATTGAGAATTGAAGGCACTTTAATTTTTTATATTATGAAAAAGATACTTTTGACAGGTATGTTATGTTTTGCTTCTTTATTATCTGCTTTTGCAGGAAATGAAAAAGGAGTTGTTTGTTTAAAAATACGGGGGTGTGATTACATCGTTGTTTGTTTACAAAGTGGTTATTATACAATTACAGAAGATTCTTGGGATAAATGTGAAGAGGGAGATGTGTTGGTTGGAGATTTTAAATCGTATGGATATAAAGAAGTATATAATCTAACGAAAGATAAAAATATGAAGTTGTATAATGATGATTACTATTACTCTGAAAAAATGGCTGTTGAAAAATGGAAAAATAAATGTAATCGCTAAAATAAACCATGATTATGAAAAAAAGAATTTTATTTGGAGCTTTTCTATTTGGAATAAGTTCAATGTATGCTGTTAATCCTTATGATAATCCAGCAGAGGGTAGTTATATAAATACATATACACCCATAGACTTTAGTGGGATAAATAATTATCTCAGAATGGTTGAAGAAGAAAGAAGATATCAACAACAACTTTATTTGCAACAGCAAAAAGAAATAGAAAAACAAAAAAAGTTAAAAGAGGAAAAAGAAAAGCAAGATGAGTTGATTGGTTATTGGGAAACGGCTAAAAAGAACATTGCAAACAAAGAATATAATCTTGCGATACAAAATTGTAATAAAGTGTTACAAATGTCACCTAATTATGATCCAGCCTATGAAATAAGAGGCTATGCAAATTTTTGTCTCAAAAATTATCCGGCAGCGTTAGCTGATTATTCAAAAGTGCTTCAATTGTCACCTAATTATTACAAAGCCTTTTGGATTAAAGGCTCTATATACATGAATATGAAAAATTATTCAGAAGCAAATGATAATTATACTAAAGCAATCCAGTTAAACCCGACTGCATCTGCAATCTATTTTGAAAGAGGATGCTGTAAGCATAGATTAAAAGATTATATAGGAGCATTATCTGATTTTAGTAAGGATATTGAATTAACAAAGAATCCCGACGCTTACTTAATGAGAGGATGGATGAAATCTATATTAAATGATTTTAATGGAGCAATGAGAGATAATGATGAAGCGATAAAGTTAAATCCAAATTTCTCAATGGCATATAATAATCGAGGATGGGATAAGTTCAACCTTAAAAAACACCAAGAGGCTTTGATTGATGTAAATAAAGCTATCGAATTAGATAATAAAAACAGTATAGCGTATGATAGTCGAGCTGAGATAAAATTTAATCTTAATGACAATAAAGGTTGTATTGAAGATTGCGACAAAGCATTGGCAATAGATCCAAATATTCCAAATTCATATTTTTTAAAAGGAAGGGCTTTATATCGTTTGGGCAACAAGGAAAAGGCATGCGAATCTTGGAGTGAAGCAGGTAATGTTGGCGAATCTGATGAGCGTGGCAAAAAAGAAGCATTTGAATATATTGTTAAATATTGTAACAAATAAAAGAAGTGACATCATGTGAAAAAGTAAAAGGATTTTCTGTATTAGAAAATCCTTTTTTAGTTCTAACTCTTTCCCCATCAGCATAAAATGCAATCGGTTATGTATATTTACAGGATTTTAAAGAGAATATAGTTCTTTTGTTATTATTTCAATAAACTCTTCTGCCAAAGGGCGAATTTCAAAAATCATTGCTTCATCATATTTTAAGAAATCGTCATAATCGCCACTCATTCTATCATTGAATAGTTGACTATAGAATTTGGAGTATTTGTTATCAATCTTTTCGGTTGAAATAAAATGCAGTCCAAACATCAATTTTACGCCATGATGGGTTGAGGCTGTGATATTATTCTTTACCAACAAAGCAATTACTGCATAATAACAAGCATAGTATAACCGATTGATAGCAGCATTGTAATATCCGTCTTTGATTAGCGTGTCGGCTTCGAGCAGAGTTTCCTTAGCTCGTTGTATCCGATAATCGACTAATGCATGGATGCTATTTTCATCTAAATATTGTGTCATAATACTTTAAGCATTGTTTAATAAGACTCCCTCATTCATTACATTGATATAGAAAGGCGTTTTGAAAGGACGGTTTTTCCATTCTTTTTTTGTGTAAACGAGCGGACTGATACTCACACCATACAATAATTCAATATCATACAAAGGGTAGGTAATAGCTGTTTTTTCTTTGTAGCTTAGATTTTCTTTATCTACTAAAATAAGTAAATCAATATCCGAATCGGCACGCGCATCTCCACGAGCTTCGCTACCGTAAAGAATAACTGTTGCAGTAGGGATTTCCTTTTGCAAAACAGTCTTAAGTGCTTGTATAACTTGCGGACGATTCATTTTTTTTGTTGATTTTACACAAAGGTAAAAATTATATTTGATTAAATGCAATAGTCTTACTCTTTCCCCATCAGCATAAAATGCAATCGATTATGCACATTCACAGGGCTTGTGCCGTAGTCGAAATCGAGGAACAACAGATTGAGATCGGGGTGTGCAGCGCGAATGCGTTTCTCAATACCTTTACCTACCACATGATTGGCTATACATCCAAATGGTTGGATACAGATAATATCTGTAATCCCTTGTTTGGCATAGCCTGCGATTTCGCCCGGAATAAGCCAGCCTTCGCCGTATTGGTTTAGCAGGTTTACGGTTTTGGCAGCCAACTCGGCTTCTTCGCGCACATTCTCTACCGGACGATAACGCACAAAGTTTTTCATCACCCGTTCGTATTTGTCCATATAGCGGTTAATGTACCATTCGGCAAACTTGCTAATGGTGTTCCAGCGGCTTTTGTTGTCGATAAACTGTGCTTGCAATACTTCGCTATTCACAAACCCCTGCATAAAGAAATTGGCAATAGGCGGCACAGCCACTTCAATGCCCTGTTCGAGCAACCAATTCACAATGCCATAGTTGCCAAACGAATTGTACTTTACATAAATTTCGCCAATAATTCCAATCACTTTCACCTCTTTATCGGTGCATGGTACGGCGTTAAATTCTTCAATTGCCTGTGCTAAAAGCTGTTTTAGTTGTTTGTGCTTGCCTGTTTCCACATATCGGGCAGAAAGTTCCAGGTATTTTTCTTTCAATCGCTCACTGTCGCCTTTGTGCAGTTCGCGGCTTATGGTGGCATAATACAAACGCGAGAGGGCATCACTAAAAAACAACGCATTCAATACCGGGAAAATAATTTTCTTGAAATCGAAATCAAATCCGGGTTGTTCGTTGATCGTG
Source organism: Paludibacteraceae bacterium (assembly GCA_031553685.1). Classification (GTDB taxonomy): domain Bacteria; phylum Bacteroidota; class Bacteroidia; order Bacteroidales; family Paludibacteraceae; genus JAFGVL01. The sequence goes on from JAVBLE010000007.1 coordinate 28,620, forward strand.
CCGCCACCGGTGCCGACTGCCAGCACCGGAATATCAGCGTGTCCGGCATTGATCAACGCGCGCTTTATCATCGAAATATAATTCGTTGCGCGGCATTGTCCGCCGGTTTGCGTAACGGCAACAGCTACATCGTTGAGGTTGTAGTTGCCGCTTTTAATCGCCGAAATTAAATCGCCCACCACCAACAATGCCGGATAGCAAATCTCGTTGTTCATTACTTTCAATCCTTCGTCGAGCGTTTCGCGCGAAGGTTTGGGCAGGTTTATCACATGGTATCCCATCAACTTGAACAATGGTGGGATGTAGGGCGAATAGAAATCTCCAAACCATGGTGCCAATATCGTCTTGCGCTTATCGTCGACAGTAAATGGGCGCGTGTTTGCAAACGGTTTAGCTTCAGTTGGAGTATTGTCTTTTAGTTTAATAGACTCTACCAACGAGCGCAAACGCAGTTTAATAGAGCCTGTACTGGCAATTTCATCGATGCGGATAAGCGTGTACGACTTATTTTTGCGTTTCAACAAGTCTTTCACTTCATCCACAATAATCGCGTCCGGACCACAACCGAAGGAGTTCATTTGCACTACATATACAGGAGTATCCTGCTCGGCAGCCCAAGCCGTCGCTTGCAAAATGCGGTTTTGATATGCCCATTGCGAAATGGTGAAATATTCGTTGCGGAACGGATTGATTTTTTCGTCCAGCGCAATTTCTTCGTTGATGACCGCCACACCCAAATCCGACAATATATCTGAAATCTTTTGATGAATAAGCGGGTCGGTATGGTATGGGTGTCCGGCTAACAAGATAACCGGCGTGTTCGATTTCTTTGCGTTTTCGTAAATGGTTTTATTTTTTTCAATAATAGATTTTTTATAATCGTCCTGCGTTTGCAAAGCTTTGTCAAAAGCATTTTCAGCCGATGATTTATTCACGCTAAGTGTTTGTAAATATTTTACACAAGCTTTCTTCAATAATTTCTCATCACTGAAATTAAATGCCGGAGCATCCAACGGAACACCTGTTTTTATATTGGACAATACTTCGGAATAAGCCGTCAGGATAGGGCAGTTGTAGCAATTGTGCGAGCCGTCAAATTCTTTCTTCTCGAACAATGTGAATGGATAAAAAATGCGATCGACGCCTTTCTCGCCCAAATCGACAATATGTCCGTGCGCTAACTTAGCCGGGAAACAAATGTTATCCGCCATAATGCTGCCTGCTCCTTTTTCGTAAAGCTTGGTTGTGCTTTCGCCCGACAAAACGGTTTCGATACCCGCATTGGCAAACAACGACTGCCAGAACGGATAGCTTTCGTACATGGTGAGGATGCGGGGAATACCGATAACCTCACCCCGTCCCTCTCCAAAGGAGAGGGCGTTTGATTTCGATTCAAGTTGAGTGTCATTTTCAGAATGCTTATCCGAAGCCGTTTCCCCTCCTTTGGAGGGGGTTAGGGGGAGGTAAATCTCCCTTTTGTATTCATATATATTTTCGCCTCTCTTTTGTTGTTCGGGATTGTTAGAAAATACTTTTTCGCACTTATTGCCCGAATAACATTTCTTGCCGTTTGGAAATTGGAAAACGGTTATCTGACAATTATTTGTACACGCCTTGCAATAAGAAAACTTTGTTTCATAATTATTGGCAACAGCCAAATTTTCCAATCCAATAAAGGAGGAACGCTGATGACGCGGATTACGCAGATTTTCACGGATTTCATTCCCTGAAATCTGCGTTTTATCTGCGTCATCTGTGTTATCCGCGTTCTGCATTTTTCGCGATTTTGCATACAAAGCCGCACCATAAGCCCCCATCAATTCAGGTTTATCCGAAGCACTGATTTGCTTTTCGGATAATAATTCGAGCGCACGAAAAACCGCTTTATTCTTAAATGTACCGCCTTGAACGACAATGTTATTGCCAATCTCTTTCAAATGTTCGAGATTCAAAACTTTGTACAAACAGTTTTTTACCACCGAGTAAGCCAATCCTGCCGAAAGGTCTTCGACAGTGGCACCT
>JAVBLE010000041.1:0-33842 GCA_031553685.1 Paludibacteraceae bacterium
TCCATTATTCATAGCTTACGATTTATAACTTTCTACAAAAGTAAGCTTCTGATATGTTCCGAGTAATATTTATATGTGTTATTATTTGCAATTCAGTTATTTACATCGTTATTTTGTGATTTTATCCGGACACTAGTGCAAAATATTGCGTCTCTACTGGTTTGGTGGGGTTTTGTTGTAAAGGCAGTCCGCAGGACTAAATACGAATAACCCCCAGTGAAGCGCAGCGACTGGGGGCTATGCGAGGAACCCGCAGACATCAACCCGCAGGGTTGAACTGATAGAATGCTGTTCAGCCTTGCAGGCTGTTTTAGTGTGGCTTTTCCACACCCCCAGTCGCCTATGGCTTCACAGGGGGTTATTCGTATTCAGTCCTGCGGACTGGTAGTATTTGCCTGCAAGGTATAATGTTAATAACCCCCAGTGAAGCGCAGCGACTGGGGGCTATGCGAGAAACCCACAGATACAACCCGCAGGGTTGAACTATGAAGAGTGCAGCTACGAGAAATAACGATCGTCAGGTTCCATCCCGTTTTCTTTCCACAGGCGTTTTAGCTCGTTTTGCGTATCTTCCTGTTTATGGTGCTCTTGTTGGTTCTTGATATAATTGATAATTATATCTTTCTCTTTGAACGAATAGGTAAAAGCAGCATAGCCTTCTTCCCAACCCATAAAATCAGGGAAGTCGGGATTTTGTTTTAGCCAGAGTGAAGAAGCTACTTTGATACTTTTTACAAAATCTGCCAAAGCAATGCTCGAATGCAAATCAGACAAGATATGGATATGATCTTCTATGCCATTGATACGATAAAGTTTCCCCTTTTTATTGGTAATAATTCCCCAAATGTATTTATAGAGCGAAGTTACATTTTCTTGCGCTATGCTCGGCTTGCTGTACTTTGTACGCAATACGATGTGATAAAGGATTTGAGTGTATGCCATGTGTGTTGAATTACTTTTTGACAAAGGTAAATCTTTCTGTACTATTATTCAACCCTTCGGATTGTGTTTGCGAGTTCCTCGCATAGCCCTCAATCGCTACGCTTCATTACTCCCTTTGGTCGTGACCGTTGGTTGGGGGTTATTAACATTACGCTTTGCTGGCTCTACTTATTGTGCTTGTAGCCGCAGCTTTAGAGTAGCGTAATCTGCGCCAAAGTGGATCGCTTGTAAAATAGGTTTATAACTTCCCAAACTTTAACAATGGAAAATGCCGGAAAGTCTCCGGCATTTTTTAATTTTGTAGGAGCATGAACCCAACTATTTTCGAAAAACTAAAAACCCTTGCCGAAGCTGCCAAGTACGATGTATCGTGTGCTTCGAGCGGTACCACGCGCAAGAACACGGGCAATAATTCGCTCGGGTCGGCAGCTGGTTGGGGCATTTGCCATAGTTTTGCCGAAGACGGGCGCTGCGTTTCGCTGCTCAAAATCATGCTTACCAATTATTGCATGTATGACTGTGCTTACTGTGTCAATCGGCGGAGCAATGATATACCACGCGCCACATTAAGTGTTTCAGAAATTGTAGAGCTGACCATTGAGTTTTATCGCCGAAATTATATCGAAGGGTTATTTCTCAGTTCGGGCGTGGTGCGTAATCCCGACTACACAATGGAACGCCTTGTGCGTGTGGCAAAAGACCTGCGAACTATTCATCGATATAATGGATATATCCACCTGAAAAGCATTCCCGGAGCCAGCCGCGAGTTGGTTGCCGAAGCGGGTTTATATGCCGATCGTTTGAGTGTAAATATTGAAATTCCATCCGAACAAAGTTTGAAACTCCTTGCACCTGAAAAAGATTTTCAGAGTGTGTTCAAACCGATGCATTATATCCAGCAAAATTTTTTGCAAAGCAAAGAAGAAAAGAAGAAATACCGGAATGCACCGCGTTTTGCTCCTGCCGGACAAAGCACACAAATGGTTATTGGTGCTTCGCCCGACAATGATAAACAGATTCTGCACCTCGCCTCATCACTCTATCAACGACCCGCCATGAAGCGTGTGTATTATTCGGGCTTTATTCCGGTAAACGATTACGACACACGCCTGCCGGCATTGGCTGCTCCACCTCTTGTGCGCGAAAACCGTTTGTATCAAGCCGATTGGTTGATGCGGTTTTATCAATTCAAGGTAGATGAGATTGTGAATGATACACACCCCGACTTGGATTTGGAAATCGACCCCAAATTGGCATATGCCTTGCGACATCCCGAACTATTTCCGATCAATATCAATACCGCTGATTATGAAATGATATTGCGCGTGCCCGGTATTGGGGTAAAATCGGCGCAACTGATTATAACTTCCCGCCGATATGGACGATTGAACTCGGAACATTTAAAGAAAATGGGTGTTGTGTTGAAGCGCGCTCAATATTTTATTACTTGCCACGAATTGACTTCGCACACCGTACAGGAAGTAAAACCCGAATACCTACGGAAACTGTTTACCGAAAAACCATCGAAGAAAAAAGTGGATTTGTTTCAGTTGAAATTGAACTTCGGGGATTAAGTATTTTAAAATAAATAATGCTTAGTACATTACTTAAATAGTAAGACACGAAGTTCTCCTTTTTTGTGTATAGTGCAAATGCTATTGAATTATGGTACTGAATTTGTAACAATCTCCCTTTTTCGACCACAAAAATAACGGAGGAAAAAACAACAATCCCTAAGCATGAAAAGTTATTTTCAATTAGTGAAAAACATAAAAAGGAATTGAGAAAAACTTACTTTGATGTATATTTGAATGATTTTTAGATGTACATTTATATTATATTTAGATGTACATCTGATAATAACTTAGATGTACATCTAATAATAAATAGTAAACAACCTTTTGGTAAATAGATACCGATAAAACATACATTTAATACTTACTATTATGGCATTTAGATACAGAGTAAAGACAAAACGCAGTGGCATTGGCGAGAAAACGGCTAAATACCACGCTGTTCCCATACATTCGGGCGAGATAAGTACGCGGCAGTTAGCCCGCGACCTTGCTCAACGCAGTTCGCTTTCCGAAGGCGATGTGCTTGCCACGCTTGTCGGTCTGTCGGGCTTGGTCGAACGGTATTTGCTCGATGGGCACACGGTGAGGCTCGAAGGGTTGGGCTTACTATCGGTGTCGGCAACAAGCCCGGGCTACGAAACGCCCGACGAATGTACGCCCCGCCGCGTAAAGGCTAAGAAAATCTGCTTCCGTGCTTCCAACGACTTGAAGGCAAACCTGAAGTATATTGCATTCGAACGCGAAAAAAAATCAAAAAATGATGAGAAAGATCAGTAACAAACTATGGCTATGCGTTTTATCTGCAGCATTTCTTTTCATGCCGCAAGCCATGCAGGCAGCCGATGGCGATATTGTATTTAAAAAGAATTTCGGTGGCAGTGCCGACGATTACTTTACTTCGGTAACAGCAGTAGCCGATGGTGTGGTGGCGGTAGGGTATTCCGAATCGACTTCTTTCAACATCGGCGATTGGGAAGGCATTGAGGGAAAATGTGGCAATAATGACATTAACCATCTCAATAATAAAAAACCGTTTATCGATGCGATTATTGTAAAGTATAATAAGACAGGGAAAGTGGCTTGGAAAAAGAATTTCGGCGGTTGCGATGATGATAAATTCCTTTCTGTAACAGCAGTGCCCGACGGCGTAGTGGCAGTGGGAGAGTCATATTCCGCCGGTACCGGCGATTGGAAAGGCAGTAAAGGAAAAGGAGGGGCAGATGCCCTAATTGTAAAATATGACAACAACGGTAATGTGGTATGGAAAAAGAGTTTTGGAGGTAAGAGCAATGATATATTTAATTCGATAACAACTGTTTCGGATGGCATTGTGGCAGTAGGGATATCGTGGCGGAATTCCTTCAACAACGGCGATTGGAAAGGTGTTGCAGATAAAGGAGAAAGAGACGCTACGATTGTAAAATTTGATTATGACGGCAATGTGATTTGGCAAAAGAATTTTGGAGGTGGGGATTGGACCATATATAAATCGGTAACAGCGACGGCTGATGGTATTGTGGTGGTAGGACATGCCGCGCCCAATTCTTTTGGTCGTGCCGATTGGAAAGGTGTTGAAGGAAAAGGCAGTTGGGATGCCATTATTGTAAAATACGACCACGATGGCAATGTGATATGGAAAAAGAATTCTGACGACAGCGAAAGAGATGAATATTATTCTGTAGCCGCAATATCCGACGGCTTGGTGGCATTGGGCTATTCAGGCACCAATGATATTATTCTTGTAAAATATGACAACTACGGCAATGTATTATGGAAAAAGAAAACTGACAATAATTCTTTCTCAATAGCCACTGTACCCAATGGTTTTGTTATTGCCGGTGGTTTATATGCTTATTCAGAGATAGAATGGAAAAATGAGGATGCCATTATTATAAAGTACGATAACAATGGCAATATATTGTGGAAAAAATTATTCGGACAAAGTGGTGTCCTTTGTGCACATGAATGTCTTGATACTTACAAATCGGTAACGGCAACAAGTGATGGGATTGTAGCTGTGGGACACTCTGCCAACGATGCTTTCGGGCTGGGCGATTGGGAAGGAGTTGAGGGAAAAGGTGGAATTGATGCCATTATTGTAAGATACAATGACAAAAATATAACTCACAAGTAATGTTCGACCACTTAAAATCTTCACGATTATGAAAAAACTATTTATCTGCTCGTTGCTTTTGATTGCTTCCATGCAAATTTTTGGTCAATCAATCCTCAAAACAAATATACGATATGCATTTTACTCTAATGGAGGTAAATCTGATATCTTGGGATTTGATAAGGAAATGAAGCAGGAATACCTTCTTCTACCCGTAGATACTACTGAAAAACATCATAGATACGGATATTTTCTAATACTAAATTCTAACGGCACATTTAAAAGCTACCTTGCTGTAGAATGTGGAGATGGTTGTGGTTACTGGGCAACAGGCATCTATAAAAGAGTTGGTGAAAATCAAATCCAGTTTACGATAAAGGAAAGAACATTTGGAGCATGTTTAAAAAATGCTCCAGAGACTAAATCGTTGAATAAAAACCTTGGGATATTCAATGTTTGGCAAGGGAAAACCTATATCCATTTGAGTAAAGCACCGATACCAAACCCTATTCCCGACGATACGCCGGAATCATTGAAACCCGAAAACAATCCTAATAATCCTCAATATGTTCATCAAGTTGTCGAAGTACCAGCCTCTTTTCCGGGAAGAGAAATGGGATTGAAAGAATTTTTGGCAAAAAACATTGTATATCCGCCCTATGCGATTGAAAATGGTGTCGAAGGTACTGTTGTTTGTCGTTTTATTGTAGAGTTAGATGGGTCATTGTCAGATATTAGAATTATAAAATCGGTTGGTGATGACAGCTTGGATGCGGAAGCCATTCGGGTTATCAAACACATGCCTCAATGGATCCCCGCTTCCAATAACGGAAAGAGAGTGCGTGCATATTATAATTTACCCGTTAGGTTTAAATTGACAACAGGAGAAGTAAAGCCTTCTTTTTAGATAGAGATATGATATACTTTATTTACGATCGAACTTTCGAAGGACTGCTGACTTGCATTCATGATGCTTATTTCCGTAAAGAATTTCCACAGAAGTTGATTTCGGAACAGGAAACTATTCCTTTATTTGTGGAGGCGTATAAAGTTATTTCCGACCCCGAAAAAGCAGAACGGGTACTTGCCAGTCTGAAAAAGAAAATTTCCAAGTCGGCACTCGAAATGCTTTTTGTTTGTTCGCTGTCCGAAGATTTGGACACTGAGTTGTGTATCTTTAATTATATCCGCAAAACATTTGACCTGAACCAGAGCATTGAACTCAATTTTGCGGACACTGATGTGTTAGCTTTATCCAAGATGTATAAAAAGATACAGCAGGAAGAAACTAGAATGCGGCAGTTTGTGCGTTTCCAAAAGACAGCTGATGGAATCTTTTTTGCCTTTATCGAGCCTCGATACAATGTACTACCTATAACTGCTGATTTCTTTCAAGACCGCTTTGCCGACCAACAATGGATTGTATATGATGTAAAACGAAAGTATGGGCTATACTATAATTTAGAAAAGGTAGAAGAGGTGTTTTTCGATGACCCCGATAATCTCCTTACGAGCGGAAAACTGCAACCCGAACAAATGGACTTGTACGAACAGGACTTTCAAAACCTGTGGAAACAGTATTTTAAATCTATCGCTATCCAACAGCGCAAAAACCCGAAGTTGCAAAAGCAATTTATGCCTAAACGGTTTTGGAAATATTTGATTGAAAAACAATGATTACAAGTTTCAATTTGATTAATAATTTGTTGTGTAAATGTAATTTTTGATGCGATTGCCATAGAATACACAATCAATTTTGGTCTGTGTCAGGGATTATTGTATTTTTGTTGATTAAAAAAACAGAAGATAAATTTTCTTGCAAACTATGCTCAGTCAGACCCTACAACAACGGTTACAACAAAAACTTTCGCCACAACAAATCCAAGTGATGAAGCTGCTCGAGATCCCCACACTCGAACTCGAAGAGCGCATCCGGCAAGAATTGGAAGAAAATCCGGCGCTCGAAGAAGGCATGGAAGAAAAAACCACTGATGAGGACAACGACTACGACAATGACATAGACGGCGGCAACAACGACGATATCGACCTCGACGAGTACATGCGCGACGACGATATCCCCGACTATAAATTGCAAACCAATAATTCGTCGAAAGACGACAAGCGCGAAGAAATCCCGTTTTCGATAGGTACTTCTTTTCACGAATACCTGATAGAACAACTCCACTTGCAAGAACTCACAGAAGGCGACCAGCAACTTGCCGAATACATCATCGGGAACATCGACGAAGAAGGCTATCTGCGCCGCGACATCGAAGCCATGACCGATGATATTGCATTCCAACTCGGGCTCGAGGTTTCGGATAAAAAAATGTACGACCTCCTGGAGATTGTCCAGGAATTTGAACCGCCCGGTGTCGCAGCCCGCAATCTGCACGAGTGCCTTCGTCTGCAGATAGAACGCAAACCTCATAGCCGCAGCGTGGATATTGCTACAAAAATCATTACACATTGTTTCGACGAATTCAGCAAGCGGCACTACGAGAAAATTTTGAAGAAATTAAATATTTCGGAAGATGAATTTAAAGTCGCCACTTCGGAAATCATGAAACTCAATCCAAAGCCCGGCAATGCTTGGGGAACGCTGATGGAACGAACCATGGAGCTGATTGTTCCCGATTTTATCCTCGATGTCGAAAACGGCGAGCCAATTGTACTGCTGAATAATAAAAATGTGCCCGAACTGCGCGTGAACAACACTTACCAGGAAATGTTTCAGGACTATTCGCATAACAAGCAGAACAAGGAAATAAAAGAAGCTGTGATGTTTGTAAAGCAAAAATTGGATTCGGCGCGCTGGTTTATCGATGCCATCAAACAACGCTACAACACACTGCTCACCACCATGACAGCCATTGTGCAGTTTCAACGCGAATTTTTCCTCAAAGGCGACGAAACTCTGCTCAAACCAATGATTTTGAAAGATATTGCCGAAATCACAGGCACAGATATTTCTACCATCTCGCGCGTGAGCAACAGCAAGTATATTCAAACCGACTTTGGCGTGTATCCGGTTAAGTTTTTCTTTTCCGAATCGATGCAAACCGATAGTGGCGAAGAAGTTTCGTCGCGCGAAATAAAAAGCATCCTGCAAACTTGTATTGATAACGAGAACAAGCGCAAGCCGATTACCGACGAACAACTTGCCGAAATCTTGCAAGATAAAGGCTATGTAATAGCCCGCCGGACGGTTGCCAAATACCGCGAACAGTTAGGTATCCCGGTAGCCCGGCTGCGAAAGGAATTTTAAATATTACTCGCGGAATGTGATAAAAAAATATCATTTTAGCAGATAATAAACAATTATTACTCGCGGAATGAAACTTTTTTATACATTTGTAGCGAGTAATAATATTGTATTTCCCATGAAAATTGTTGGTAAGAAACTCGAACAAAAGGCATTGAATGAATATGCCACCTCCGAAACGCCCGAATTTGTGGCGGTGTATGGTCGTCGTCGAGTAGGGAAAACATTCTTGGTCAGAGAGTTTTTTAAAAATAAAATGACTTTTCACCATACAGGACTTGCCAATTCGGATACAAAAACACAGTTGCAAAATTTCAACGCAACACTCCAAAAACAAGGAAAAATACCTTATCCTCAAGCAAATTCGTGGTTCGAATCCTTTGGACAATTGATTCATCTGATTGAAAACTCAACAACAAGAGGCAAAAAAATCATTTTTCTCGACGAATTGCCTTGGATGGACACGCACCGTTCGGGGTTCATACCGGCGTTGGAGCATTTTTGGAATAGTTGGGCGGCGGCTCGTGCGGATATTTTGCTGATTGTTTGCGGTTCGGCAACTTCGTGGATGATAAACAAACTAATCAAAAATAGAGGCGGGCTGCACAACCGTGTTACGCGCCGGATGCTTATCGAACCTTTTACGCTGGGCGAATGTGAAGAATTTTATCACGAAAATAATATTGTGATGAACCGCTATCAAATGGTGGAAAACTATATGATTTTGGGCGGGATTCCATATTATTTGAGTTTGATGCAAAAAGGATTGAGTCTTGCGCAAAATATTGATTCGCTGTGTTTTGAAAAAAATGGAGCATTGCGTGAAGAGTTTTCGGTATTGTATTCGTCGCTGTTCAAGCATTCGGAACATCATGTGAAGATAGTGATGGCATTGAGCGCAAAAGCCAAAGGGCTGACTCGTGAAGAAATTATTGCTTCTACAAAGCTACCGGATGGTGGTGGTTTGAGCAAAACTCTTGAAGAACTTGAACAGTGCGGTTTTATCCGGATTTATCAAGATTTTGGAAAGAAAAGTAAATTGAGATTATATCAATTAGTCGATTTTTATTCGTTGTTTTATTTGCATTTTATTCATAAAAAAAAATATACTGACGAGCATTTTTGGACAAATTTTATTGATGATGCCAAGCATCGTGCGTGGAGCGGGTATGCTTTCGAGCAGGTGTGCATGGGACATTTGAAGCAAATTAAGCAAAAATTGGGAATTGCCGGAGTGCTTACCCAAACAGCTTCATGGCGAAGCCGGACTGTCGAAAAAGGGGCGCAAATCGATTTGCTTATCGACCGCAAAGATGGTGTTATCAACTTGTGCGAAATGAAATATGCTAACACTGAATTTGCGATTGATAAAAAATACGACGAAAATCTGCGAAATAAAAAAGCGGCTTTTCAGTCGGAGTCAAAAACTCGGAAAACGATTCACTTAACGATGATTACTACTTATGGTGTGAAACGAAATGAGTATTCGGGGCAAGTTCAATCGGAGGTTTTTATTGATGATTTATTTTGAAAAGATAAATTATTGCTCGCGGAATATTGAGAAAAACATTACATTCCGCGAGTAATATTGATATAATATTCGCGGAATGTTGAATAGAATTATAGTTTTAGCGGGAAATAACCTTAAGGAGAAATCATGTTCGATGATGAATATTTTATGAAACAGGCTCTTATCGAAGCTCGAAAGGCTTTTGATAAAGACGAAATTCCGGTTGGCGCGGTTATTGTGTGCCAAAACCAAATCATTGCGCGGGCGCATAATTTTACCGAACATCTGAATGATGTTACGGCACATGCCGAAATGCAGGCTATCACGGCGGCGGCGGATACTTTGGGTGGAAAATATTTGATTGACTGTACGCTTTATGTTACACTTGAGCCGTGTGTGATGTGTGCGGGTGCGCTCGGGTGGTCGCAAATAAGCCGTATTGTGTATGGCGCTTCGGATGAAAAAAGAGGCTTTGTACACTTTGCACCACAAGCGTTGCATCCGAAAACTGAGCTTGTACCAGGTGTTTTGGAGGATGAATGTGCGGCGTTGATGAAGGATTTTTTTGTAAAGAAACGGTAGGAATATTTAGACAAAAACATTTTAAAAAATAATGAAAAAAATAATTTTTTGCATTTTTGCTTTGCTTGTGGTTGGCATTAATGTATCTGTACAAGCACAGAAATCGAGACTGCAACAAACGGATGTTAATAAATTGATTGAGGCTACTGCCCGGATTAATGCTCTTTATGTGGACACGGTGAATGGGACGGAATTGGTTGAGAACGGGATTCGTGGGATGCTTAGCAAACTTGACCCACACTCGGTTTTTATTCCGGAAAAGGAAGTGAAGGAAATGAGCGAACCGCTTGAAGGAAATTTTGAGGGTATTGGCGTTCAGTTCCAGATGATTGATGATACGCTTTATGTGGATAATGTGATTTCGAACGGACCGTCGGAAAAGGTTGGGATTTTGCCCGGCGACCGCATTGTGATGGTGAATGATACTTCGATTGCAGGTGTGAAAATGTCGAACATTGGTATTATGAAAAAATTGCGGGGCAAAAAAGGGACTGTTGTATATGTGAAGGTTGTCCGGCGTGGTGTTCCCGAAATGATTGTGTTTAAGATTACGCGCGACAAAATTCCGCTTCACAGTATTGTGGCGTTTTATATGATAACGCCTGCGGTGGGGTATATCAAATTGGACAAATTTAGTGCAACGACTAAAGATGAATTTGACGAAGCAATGAAAAAACTGAAGAAACAGGGAATGAAGGATTTGATTTTGGATTTGCAATCGAACGGGGGCGGATATTTGAAGGCGGCTACTGACATTGGCAGCGATTTTTTAGGGGATAAAAAATTAATCGTTTATACTGAAGGACGCAATGACCGGATCAACTACACAGCTGCTTCGAATGGTGATTTTGAGAAAGGACGGTTGATTTTGCTTATGAATGAGTATTCGGCTTCAGCGAGTGAAATTCTTGCAGGAGCGGTGCAGGACTGGGATAGGGGGTTGATTGTGGGTCGGCGCAGTTTTGGGAAGGGATTGGTGCAACAACAGCTTCCGCTTTCGGACGGGTCGATGATTCGCCTTACAACAGCCCGATATTATACGCCTTCGGGTCGCTGTATTCAACGCCCTTATGCCGATGGTGTGGAAAAATACCGCAGCGATTTGGAAGAACGCTACCATCATGGTGAGCTTACTTCGGAAGACAGTGTCCATTTTGCCGACTCTTTGCGCTACGAAACCCTTACGATGCATCGAACCGTGTATGGTGGCGGTGGTATTATGCCCGATTGTTTTGTTCCGCTTGATACTGCTTTTAATAGTAAATATTTGAGAAGTATCGGAGCTAAAGGTATTGTAGGCACTTTCGCATCAAAATATATCGAACGATATGGCGAAAAATGGAAAAAAGAGTATCCTTCGCTTGAAAAGTTTAATGCTCAGTTTGTTGTTACAGACGATATTTTGAAAGAATTGACACAGCTTGCCGAAACGGATAAAATTCCGTTTGACGAAGCGGGATTTAATAAGTCGAAAAGTTATTTGTCTATCCAATTAAAAGGTCTTTTTGCCCGACGGTTGTTTGACGACAATGCTTTTTATCAAGTGGTTAACAGTGAAAACGATGCGTGCCAAAAAGCGCTCGAAATATTGAGAACGCCGGGCTTGTACGAAAAATCGTTTGAGAAGAAAAAATAAACTGATTTTACCACATACCACATAATAAACAGAGTTTAAACCCTATGTGAACCTATGTGTCTATGTGTTTAAAAAGCATTTAAAACATGCAAATAATCCAATTCATAACCGACCATTTATTCGAAATATTGGGGACAACGCTTAGCGTCATCTACCTTATATTATGTATTTTTCAAAATAATTGGTGTTGGCTTTTTGGCGGATTGGGTGCGGCGTTTTGTATGGCAGGTTTTTACGAAGGCGGGTTGTATGCTGATATGAGCCTGCAACCGTATTATATTGTAATCAGTTTTTATGGTTGGTATAATTGGAAATTTGGTAAAAAGAAAGAGGAAGAACAGTTGCCCGTTACAACTCCAACCACAAAACAATGGATTTGGTTAGCCGGTTTTACGGTCTTGATTTGGGGAATATATGCAGTCGTATTGCACCGGTTTACCGATTCGCAAGTGATTGTCGGCGATTCGTTTTGCACGGCGACGGCTATTGTTGCCACTTATATGGTTTCGCGGAAATATATCGAAAATTGGCTGGTTTTTATTGTTTCGGATAGCGTCGCTGTCGGACTTTGCATTTATAAGGAACTGTATCTTTTTGCGTTGCTTTATGCTTTCTACACTATAATGGCTGTGGTTGGGTATTTCGATTGGCGGAAGTCAATGTTAAACCATACAGTTTTGAAAAATAAAGAATATTAAAAATATCTTTCCCACACCCATTTCGGAATTAAGTGCCATAGGAGTACTACAAAATTCCAGCGGAAAGGCAGATATACAGCGCGCTTCTTCTTTTCGATTGCCCGAAAGATACTGTCAGAGGCTTTGGGTAGCGAGACAAGAAGCGGATATCTATTTTCGCCCGAAAGGAAATCGGTAGCAATAAAACCGGGCATCAGGGTAGTAAATGAAATATTCAGCTTTGCATGGCGGGCGCGCTGCGCGAGACTATCCACATATTGACGCATATATCGTTTACTTGCCGAATAAGCTGGGGCTTGCCGCATGCCGCGTACGCTTGCTACCGACGAACTTATAATAATATGTCCGCCACCGTTTTCTTCAAAATAATTATATCCGAAAATGATCATTCGCATAAAGCCGATTACATTTGTTTCAGCTATTTGCAATTCGTCTGCAGGCTCCAGATATTTAGGCGATTTTCCTATCCCTGAATTAACAAAAAGCGTATCCATGCCGCCCATTTCATTGACTAACTCCTGCAATTTCCCGGCAGCAGAATCATCACAAACATCTATTTCTTTTGTATAAATATTGTTTGGATATTTTTGCTTGATTTCTTCAAGTAATGCTGTGCGCCGACCGGTAATCCCTACTACATGACCAAGTTGTGCATAGCGTTCGGCTATTTCTTTACCTATGCCGGAAGTGGCTCCTATGATAATTATCTTTTTCATCTGTCTATGATTTTAAGTTTACAAAACAATTTATTGATATATTTCGGTTCGGATTGCTTCGTTCCTCGCAATGACGCTTCGGTTAGTGGTCGTCATTGCGAGGAACGAAGCAATCTCTGGCTAATAGATTTCATGGTTACAACATGTATCATTATTTATTTTAAAATACTTATTCTATTTCCACAAGAAACACAAAAATTATACAACCACACTTTCTATCGACCCATCCTGTAATTGTGTTGTAATTCTGTCGTTCGGTTGCAGTTGAGCAATGTTTCTTACTATTTTATTATTTTTCAATGTAAGCGAATAGCCGCGTTTTAAAATCAGTGCAGGCGAAAAGAATTGTACTTGCGATTGTATCAAGTCCAACCGGTGATTGCGCGAAGTGATTTGCTTTTCGGAAGTGCGCCGCAAATTTTGAAGCTTCAAAGATAGCGTATTATTCTCTTTAATAATGATTTGCTTTGCTAAAAAGGGTAAATTACTTACTAATCGATGTAAATACAATTGCTCTTGCCGGATGGCATTATCGACAAAATAAATCAAATTATCTTTGAGTGAAAGAATATTTTCATAAGCCTCATCCATGCACGAAATGAGGAATTCGGCAGCAGCTGTTGGCGTCTTGGCGCGTGTGTGTGCCACCATGTCTACGATAGACTCGTCGCGCTCGTGCCCGATGCCGGTAAGGATGGGAAGCGGGAATTGCGCACAGTTGAAAGCCAGCTCGTAATTGTCGAAACAGGCTAATTCAGCCGTTGCGCCTCCACCGCGAATAATTACCACGACATCGAACATATCCTGATGTGAGGCAATCTTGTCCAACGCCGAGATAATGGACGCTGGCGCCTGGTCGCCCTGCATCACGGCGGGGAATAGCTTGGTGTAAAACCGGAAACCTTGACTGTTCTTTTCCAATTGATCCATAAAATCACCATAGCCGGCAGCCGTTGCCGACGAAATAACCGCAATGCGTTGCGGCGTGAGGCTAAGCGCAAGGCTTTTGTTCATGTCCATCACGCCATCGGCTTGCAGTTGGCGGATAATTTTGAGGCGTTGCATCGCCATTTCACCCACCGTAAAAGCGGGGTCAATATCGCGAATGGAAAGGCTTATGCCATACAGTTCGTGATACTCGACCGTAACAGCTACCAGCACCTTTAGCCCTGCCCGAAGCGTTTCGCCCGTAGCATTCTCGAAGTATGGTTTAAGCATCCTAAAAGTATTTGCCCAACAGTTGGCGCGCATTTTTGCTACCAAACGGTTGCTTGTCTCTTCTTTTTCGATCAGTTCGAGATAGGCGTGCCCAGCGTTTTCGTGCAGTTCGCTTATCTCGGCTCGCACCCAAATGTATGCGTCGAACGCGAGGCGCAGTTGCTCGCGTATGCGTTGGTTTAGTTCGAGTAGGGAAAGGGCTTGCATTTTAGGTGTGTTTTTTTAACTGCAAACTGTGTTTTATTTGGATTGCAATATAGAAACTGAGGTTATCAAGGCAAATTTAGATTAATAAAATGAAATAAAAAAGGGATTAAAAGTATAAATTTGTGGATCCAAATTTATCATGCCACAAAGAAAGAAACTCATATTAGACCGCATCAAGCAACATAAGGCATTGCCTATTATGGTGCGCTTACCTCACGATACACCTTTCAGCGAAGAAATCGTCAAGGGATTGAATGAGCCCGTGCGGCAGGGTTTCTATTCTCTGATGGTGGTTATTAAGGGTGAATCAAAGCACATGGTCGATTTTCAGGACTATACTATTACAGATGGACAGTTGTTGTTTGCTACACCTTGGCAAATCCATGCGATGGACAAACTTGTCGGGACAGAATCCTGTGGAACTAGCTTTGGCGAAGAGTTAATGAACTACTTTCCCTCGTCTTTTCCTTTCTTTACCGATCCCTTTGCAAATCCGATTATCGAAATTCCAAAACCTGTTTTACAACGATTAGTATCGCTTTTTCATTCATTAAATAATATATTACAAGACGAGAAATCGAATCCGCAGCTGGTTTTGGTTTACTTGAATGCCTTGCTAACCGAATGTAACGATGCTTATTTTAAAGACAGAAGGCCAGCAATCGATGCAAAAGACAGCCTGTCTGGTTTTATCCTGTTCAAAAATTACATTGAAGATAATTTGCTGAGTCATCCTTCGGTAGAAGAAATAGCTGAACAATTGGGTATGAACACCAACGCATTGTACCACATGGTAAAAGCCAAATGCAGCGTTTCTCCTAAAATGTACCTTACCGAACGCTTGATGCTCGAAGCTAAGCGAAAATTATATCTCGAAGAAATTTCTATCAAAGAACTTGCCTACGAGCTTAACTATAACGACCCTGAATACTTTTCGCGTTTATTTAAAAAGCACACAGGCAAAAGCATTTCCGAATACCGCACACATATTCAAGATTTGTCAGGGTCTTAATTCGATTCCTCCTGCTTCACTCATAAAGACCGCTATATCTTTGTGTCAGTAAATAATATTAAGAATTACTGATTATGAAGAAGCTATTTGTCACCACATTAATAATAGCTATCGGTGCGGCAATCATTGCCCAGACAGCTAAAACAAATGAATACACCATGGAAAATCAAAACAACACAATCGCAGCCAAAGCACTTTGCGATGCATTTATCACAGACAAAACCCAAGCAGAAAAAGAGTATGGGAAACGAGTTATGAAGATTTCGGGTTATGCTGTCTTTGTAGGCCCCGATGTATATGCCTTGCCTTCGGTAGAGTTATCGGAAAAGAAAGACGGCAAAAGCCGTGTGCTTTGCGTATTGCCGTTTTCGGACTATCTTCAACTCCGAAAAGTATCCAAAGGCGACCAGGTAATTATGGAAGGAGAAGTACGCAGCATATACGACAAAGACCAAACAATAGTAGTAAAAGAATGTAAAATAATCGAGATAAATAAAAAATAAAAAAACAATCACACCCCTCTAAACATATTCAAAAGTCCCCCTTCGGGGGATTTAGGGGGCTTTAAACCCATTAAATCATGAAAAAGTTATTATTATCAATTTGCATTATTCCTGTTTTTATGTCATGCAATAAAACAGCTGAAAAACAACCGAGTGATGAAACAACAAACACAACCATCGACATGAATGTAAAAGACAAATCATTCGACGAATTATTTACAAAAGTAGATAGCGCCGACATAAAACAAACCCTTGCCAAACTGATGGTTGAGCAAGAGCACACTGTTATTACAGCCGGAACAACCGAACGATACAATTCGATGGCAGCAAGTTGGGAAGCATTAGGACGGTATTTTAATAAACCAACTATTTTATGTTTGCTGGGAGCAAACAGATACACGCTCGAATTTATTAAAGACCGGCAAGCTTACACCATGTCATTTTTCTCCGAACAATATACAAGAGATGTAATGGCATTTGGTACTAAAAGCGGCCGAAACTCCGACAAGATGAAAGAATCGAAACTCACACATGTCCTTACACCATTAGGCACTCCAACCTACAAAGAAGCCAATGTAATTATCGAGTGTCAACTCTTTGAAATAACTACTGTAAACCCAAATGATTTCTATACCGAAGACGGTAAAAAGTTTGTGGAAGATGCTTTGAAGGAAGCGAAAGACTATCACAAGTTAGTATTTGGAACAATAACCAATGTGTGGATTAGAAAATAAAGCAAACGATGATAAAACCAGTTGGAATCTTGTTTATTGTCTACAATATTTTATTGGTAAATATTGTGTCAGCACAAACAAAAACATTGATATATACCGACCACGAGCCGCTCGGGAATATGCGTACCAGTTTTATCAAAGAAGTTTTTTTCTCTTCTATTGAAAATGAATCAAACGGACGGTTGAAAATAGAAGCACATTGGGGCGGAGAGCTTTCTATCAGTTATGATGCATTGAAAACAGTGTCCGGTGAAGGCGTGGCAGATATGGCGATTGTCGTACCTGAATATACCCCTAACGATTTACCTCTGCATCAGATTTTTAAAAGCTTTCCGGTTGGTCCGTCGGGTCAAAAGCAAGTCGATTTCTTCCGGTGTGTATATGCCGATATTCCTGATCTTACAAACGAACTGAGTAATGCTAATGTGGTAAATCTGCTTACCTGCACCGGATATCCTACTGCTTTTTTCAGCACCAAGCCACTCAGGAGCTTGGAAGATATTAAGGGTAAAAAATGGCGGACAGCAAGTTTTTGGCATCGCGATTTTTTGAAGAATGCCGGAGCCATTCCGGTTACAATACCTTGGGGAGAAAAGGTTTATGAGGCATTACAAACCGATGCATTAGATGGAGTTATGGTGAATATTGACAGCGGGCACGATATCAAACTTCAAAAGGTTGCCCCCAATATTTTAATCTCCAAAGAACTTTGGTTGGGGCATGTTTATCTTTTAGTAATGAATAAAAATACTTGGAACGGACTTTCAAAAGAAGACAAAGATGCTATTCAGCGTGCCGCAGAAACAGCTTATAACAGCTTAGGTATTGTGATGAATATCAGTTTCGATACCCAAATAGAAGATTTGCAAAAAGACGGTGCGAAAGTCCGCATACTGAAATCCGAAGAAGTGGAACAATGGAAAGCTGCCACCCGATATAAAGAACTACAATCTGCCTGGGTAAAGCAGCAAGAAGATAAGGGTGTGAAAAATATTGATGTTACAATGAAAAAAGTCAGCACCATTATAAATGATGTAACGAAATAAAAAAATAGAATAAGTAAAAAATATTTTAGTATATGACAAAAATAAATTTTTATGGTTAAATCAATAAAAGTATCGTCATGTCGACCAAAACGACGAGGCACGAGGAGTGTCGTGGAGACATCGCAAAAGCAGTACTAATCAATCATTTGCGATGTCTCGACAAGCTCGACATGACGACAGTTCTATTGCTTTTGTATTGTTCTTTTATTTTTTGTCATGTACTAAAAAAAAAATATATTGAATTATGGAAAATAAATCGTTGGAACAAATCATCAAAACGCGGCGTTCGACCCGCAGTTTTTCGTCCGAAATTCCGCCCAGAGAAGATTTGATGAAAATTATCGAAGCCGCCATTTACGCACCTTATGGTGGTGCAACAGGTATTCCTCTGACCGAATTGCGAAAGGTTTTTGTCTTCAAGCAAGATACCGACGGCATGGAAAAAGCAAAGGAAATTCTTCTGTTACAAGCCAAAAAGAACGCTAAAAAGCTGAATTTTATCCTGACAATTTTTCCTTTTCTGAAAAAGAAAATGCAAACCTTTGCCAACAAAGTAAACGGAATTGCCAAAGGCGGCGTACCGGCGATGAACAATGCGGCGTATTTCATTGTGCTTGCCGAAAAGAAAGGCTTCCCGCCGATAGAAAAACAATCGATGGCGCATGCTTTCGAAAATATGTGGCTCAGGGCGACAGAATTGGACTTGGGCTTTCAGTTAGTGTCTGCCATCAGCACCTTGTCTAACAATAAGGATTTCCTAAAACTGCTCAATCTGAAAAAAGGTGAATATGCACTGGACGGTTGCGTCGTTGGCTATCCAAAAAGCAATACAGAGAAGACAAAAGAGTTTAATATTGAAGAATATGTAACAATAATAAGATAAGTAATGATGAAAAACACACATGTATCTAAAGGAGCAGCTTTAACAAGACAATCAGAACCAGCGAATAAGTCCCCTGAAATATTCAGAAGGAGTCATATTGCGTATATTATCTTCGCCACCAAATTTATAGCGTAAACTCACATTGCCTGTATAGAAATCTTTTGAACCGTAATCTACCGGAAGTCCGTCTGGTTTATAATCGCTATTTGAATTCCATCTGTATTGGATTTGTGTTCCAATAGCTAACGAATTAGTTATATTGTATTCCATGCCAATGCCCAATGTCATGCTCAAAGCGATTTTACTGGACACATCATTATAATCCATCCCGTTGTACTCAAACGAATCGTAACCGCCAACACCAAACCCAAGTCCGGGATTGAAATAGAAATTGAATAAATTCCATTCACGGGTTGGACTAAACAAATTGGATATATTCATTGGAAGAACAATATTCATTTGATTTACACGCGATTGATATTCATCGGTCATGATGGTTTGATACATGTATTCCAATGAAAGCCCAATTAACGGGTTAAAAGTGCGTTCTACTTCAACACCGAATTCGGGGCTGTAATCGCGTGCAAATTTACCTTTCTCGTGGTCGTAATTAGCTCGCAAAGCCGATATTCCACCCTTTACTTGAACAGACCAACGCATATACTCTTCAGATTGCCCGAAAATAGTGATACTCCCCAAAAATAAAAGCACAAATGGAAATAAAAATCGTTTTTTCATGCGTCTATAATTTTAGTTTATTTGTCACATGGAATATCCATGAGGTTAGTGCTTTGTGTACATTTTTGCTCATGGATATTTCATATTAATCAAATAATCCTGTTTTTAAATTAAAAAAACGCTGTAAAGATACAACATATAATGTATAATTCTTTTCAACAAACTGCTAAAAAAGAATGCGTTATGTAAATTATTACCAACTTTACGATAAGTTAAAAATCAAAATCGTTTTTTTAATATGTTGGAAAAACGATTTAAATAAAAGTTATTTTCATTAAAAGTTTGCAAAAGTACAACATATTATTTGTTTTTTATTTATTCTTCCACAACTTCTCCTTTCAAAGTAGCCGATGAGGCACCGGTAATGCGAACTTTGATAAATTGCCCCATTTTAGCGTTTCCTTTTGGGAAAACAACCACTTTGTTTTGCGAACTGCGTCCGAAGAAATCAGCGCGCGATCGTTTGGAGTATCCTTCGACCAAAACTTCAACCGTTTTGCCAATATCATTTTTATTGCTTTGCAAGGATAATTCATTTTGCAGGGCAATAATTTCGTTCAGGTGGCGAATTTTGGTTTCTTCGGGTACATCGTCAGGCAGGTTTTCGGCAGCAAAAGTTCCCGGGCGTTCGCTGTATTTGAACATGAAAGCCATATCAAACCCTACTTCGCGCATAAGCGAAAGGCTTTGTTGGTGGTCGTCTTCCGTTTCGGAACAAAAACCGGCAAAGATATCTGTCGTAATACTTGCATCGGGCAATATACGACGGATAGCTGCTATTCTGTCCAAATACCATTCGCGGGTATATTTGCGCTTCATTAACTCCAAAATGCGATTACTGCCCGACTGTACCGGCAGGTGGATACTGCGACAAAGATTTGGATGTGCAGCAATCACTTCGAGCGTTTCGTCGCTCATATCTTTGGGGTGGGAGGTGGTGAAGCGGAAACGCATATCGGGTGCAGCTTCGGCAACTTGCTTCAATAATTCGGGAAAGTGGATGATACCTTCTTTGCTTTCAAATTGATATGAATTGACATTTTGCCCAAGTAGTGTTACTTCTTTGTAGCCCTTCTGGCGAAGGTCTTGCGCTTCGTTGAGGATACTGACAATGTCGCGACTACGCTCCCTGCCGCGTGTGTAGGGCACAATGCAATAGGTGCAAAAATTGTTGCAACCACGCATAATGGATATAAAACCCGAAAGCGGATTGCCAATGCGCGACGGGATAACATCACGATAGGTTTCGGTAGTAGAAAGCGCCACATTGATGGCTTTCTTACCGCTATCTACTGCGCCAACAAGGTTGGGAATATCGAGGTAAGCGTCGGGGCCTACTACCACATCTACGCCATGTTCGTTAATCAGTTCTTCCTTTACGCGCTCTGCCATGCAACCGATTACGCCAATGATCAAATTCCCGTTCCGCTTTTTCTTCATGGCGCGGAATTGTTGTATGCGCCCAAGTACGCGCTGCTCGGCATTGTCGCGCACCGAGCAGGTGTTTACAAAGATAGCATCAGCCTCATCAATATTTTCGGTCAATGCAAAGCCATCCATTTGCATAATGGAAGCTACTACTTCGCTGTCGGCAGAGTTCATCTGGCAGCCGTAGGTTTCGATAAACAGTTTTCGTTCGTTATGTAGGGGCGAAAGATTTTTCGCCCCTACTACGGGTCCGTCTGTTTGTTTTGTCATATTGTTTTTATGTTTAAAAATGATTTCATTCTTTTGCCACTTTCCGGTAGGCTACCTCATTATCTGTCGTAGTACATTTCACCAAATATATTCCTTTGTTTAATGAAGATATATCTAAAGTATTTTTATTCGAACCACAAGAAAGAACTTGTTTGCCTTGTAGGTTGAATACATCGATGGCTGCCAGTTGTTTTTCGCAACGGATATTCAGTATGTCTTTTGTTGGGTTTGGATAGAAAGCCATATCCATATTTTGGGCAGATTGCAGGGAAGTTTCGCCGCTCAGGGCGATGGTTTCGCCCACCAAACTGTTGAGGTAGGCTTCGAGGTAGCTGTATCCGCCTGGTGTGAGGCGGTTTCTATCCGAAGCATCGTTGGGGTTTAGCCCGTTGGCGGTTTCCCAGCTGTTGGGCATGCCGTCTTTATCGGTGTCCCAGCCGGCAGCGCGGGTTTGACTGATTAGCGCAGGATGCCCGCCACGATCGGCGGGCCAGTCGATAATACTACCGCCACCTGTTTGCACATCGTTTGCAATGCGCGTATCGGCGGCATCTCGGTTCCAAGGGAATGCACCTCCACCGGCAAGTACTTTCGTGTAGGCATCGTCGGGCGTGTCGGTAGCCACATCGGGAAAAGTGAAAGGCATCGTTATTTTATTGTAAATGCCGGTAATCATATCCCAACCGGTGTTTTGCCCGTTGCGGATGTTGTCTTTATCGGCATCAATTTTATTATCATCTATATAAATAGAAAAAGTGGATGACATGCCTTCGAAAGCTTCACCGGGTTTTTGCGACGAGCTGCCCGCTACTAAATAATTGCCCACATAGTTCATATTGGTGCTCCATTCTGTATTATCAGTGCTGTATCCGGCTTTGCTGCCCCAATCGTATATTACATTGTTGCGAAAATCGAGAAAGGTGGATACGCCCGGAGCCGAAGCCGTCAGTTTAGGATTGCGCGTGCGGTTGTGGGCATACATATTGTGGTGGAAACTTAACTGCGCGCCATCATGTATTGTCGTGAGCAACGAACCCATAGAATGGTCTATCAGTTCTCCATTCTCGTAGTGGTACGAGATATTAAGTCCTTCGTAGATGTAAGTCCATTGCACGGTGATGTTGTATACATCGGCGGCTTCGGTACTCAGCACTTCGTCCGACGACCAGGATACCGAGCAGTGGTCTAAAATAATATTGTTTCCATTCAAATTCAGCGCATCGCCGTCGTCGGCTTCCGATGTGCCGGCAGGACGAATACGCACATGGCGCATAATAATGTTATTTCCTGCAATTTGCAATTTGCCTTTGATACAGATACCGTTGCCCGGCGCGGTTTGTCCGGCAATGGTAACATTGTTGCCCGCTATTTTGAGTTTTGTGCCCGGCTCCACTTCGATATTACCCGACACATCAAACACAATGGTTCTGCCTTCGGGCGGAATATTCTTAATAGCTTTTTTGAACGAACCATCTACCAACTCGCTGCTCAGTGTGGTAACATGGTACACATCGCCACCACGCCCACCGGTAGCATATTTGCCCGCACCCTCCGCCGTTGGAAAGGCTAAAGTGCCGGTTGCCCCTGCCTGCTGAGCTGGCAAAAGAAAGGACAGTAAGGGAATGATTTTTAAGATACTCTTCATAGTATTAGATTATTGGAGTGTAAAGATAAATGTTTTACAGAGGAAGAATTGATTTTCTGCATAACAATAACAATTATTTTATTTACGAGGAAGGATAAAAAAGCTGTAACAAAAATGTTTGGAGGAAACTTATTTTCTTTTTATAAGCAGATATAGAGAGAGAATAGCTACCGGAATAAACAAAAATAATTGTACTGTGATGAAGGTTCTGATATGCGAAGCTGTATCTGCCAATTGTCCTTGTTGTATTTTGTAAGCCCATTGTTCTATGCCAAATTTCAAATCTAATTCTATAGCCAAATAGAAAAAAAGATATGCTAAAAGGACTATAACCAGTAGCGAAATAAGTATGCGTTTTTTCATTATGTATTCTTATTTCTTCCGATAATATTTCAAAGCATCTTCCAAAAAGCGAACAAATTTGTTCACATCTTCGTCATATGCATACGGGTGGGCAATGGGGTTTGCGTCATTGTCGAGCAAGATGTAGTAGGGTTGTGCGTTGGCGCCAAATTTTGTGCGTTGCAGGTAGCTCCAGCGTTCACCTTGCGTTTCAAGCAAGAGGGGCTTGCCGTTTTCGGTTACAAGGATCGGTTCGTTTAACGGTTTCCGTTCATCCACATAGAGGGAAATTAGAACAAACTCCGACAACAGTTTTTTCACATCATTGTCGGTAAACACGGCTGCTTCCATCTTACGGCAATTGACACATCCATAGCCGGTAAAATCGACAAACACGGGCAATTTATGCGTTGCGGCATATTGCATGCCTTCATCGTAATCGCGGAAAACATGAATGTTCTCTTGAGGCGGTAAAAATGCGCTGACAGCTTTGAGCGGTGCTCCCCAAAAACCCTGTACCAAATATCCTGCAAAAGCAAATGACAAAAGTGCCCAGAAAAGGCGGAATTTGCCCAAATGAATTTTCTTTGCACTATGCGGGAAACGAATTACACCCAATAAGAACAACCCTAATCCGGCAAAAATGGCTACCCACAAAGCGATAAACAAATTGCGCGGGAGGATGCCCCAGCCCGAAGTAAGATCGGCAACCGAAAGGAATTTAAGAGCAAAAGCAAGTTCGAGGAATGCAAGGGTTACTTTAATGGTTGTCATCCAGTTGCCCGAGCGCGGCATAGAATTGAGCCAGGCAGGAAATAACGCAAACAAACTAAAAGGCAATGCCAACGCCAACGCAAAGCCCAACATGCCGACAGCCGGAGCAATAAGCGTTCCCGAAGTGGAAACTTCTACCAGCAAAGTGCCGATAATGGGTCCGGTGCACGAAAACGAAACTACCGCCAGCGTAAAAGCCATGAGAAAGATACTGAACAATCCGGTGGTGTGTTCGGCTTTATCGTTCAATTTGGTCGACCATGAGGCAGGCAGCGTAATCTCAAAATAGCCGAAAAACGAAATGGCAAATATAACCAATATAACAAAAAACAGGAGATTGAAAACAGCATTGGTCGAAAGAGTATTCAATGCACTTGCACCAAAAATAAGGGTGATTAATATTCCCAGCAACACATAAATAACCACAATGGAAAGTCCATAAAAGATGGCTTCGCGGCGTCCTTTGTGTTTGTCTTTATTTCGCTTCAGGAAGAAACTCACGGTCATTGGGATAATGGGCCACACGCAAGGCGTAAACAAGGCTAACAATCCGCCCAGCAATCCGGCAAAGAAAATAAACCACAACGAACGGTTATCGTCCGCATGGGCAGAACTGCCGTTAAACGATTTCAGCTGCTCGATAACAGGCAGCCAATAATTTTTTGCGATACTGTCTTTTTTCTCTTCCACAGGAGCAACTACTGCTGTAGTATCCGCTTCGGGCGTTTCGATAATGGAAGGAACATTGGGTATTGTATCCGCTTTTTGGTGTTTTTTATCTTTTAAAATAAAAGAAAAAGGCTCTTTCTTAGGCGGTAGGCAGCTGCTATCGTTGCAACACATAAACTGCACATAGCCTGAAACAGAGAATTCATCCAGATCAAGAATTTTTACTTTTTGGATAAAGATGGCTTTGCCTTCGTACCACGAAAGTTGCATATCAAAACTTGGGTCATGTTGCGTTATCAACTTTGATTTGGAGTGAACTTTGCCAATCAGTTCCACACCTTTTTTTTGTGTAAAGGAAAACGAAGTAGGGATAGGTCCATCAGGCGGTAACTGCATGGCATACATGTGCCAGGGTTTATCGATAGAGGATTCAAAAACCAATTCCAATTCAGTCTCCGAAATACTTCGCTGGCTGAATGTCCATTTCACAGGATTGAAAATCTGTGCCTGCAAAACAATGGAAGTGAATATGAATAATATGAATAATTTGGTTTTCATTTATTTTAGAGCCAAGAATAACGAGTAAAGACCTATCTTTATTCTTTTAGCGAAGCGGTCTTTATTCTTTTATCTATTTATTTATCGTGTCAATAATATTTTTACGCTTATCCCAAAATTGGAACTGCTGTTTGGATAAGACGATGAAATAAGTGGTTTGCTCGATTTATAGTCGTAGAATGCGCGAAAAGTCAGTTTGGAACTGAAAATGTATTCGGCTGACATTTGCAATCCAAACAGTTTTTCGCCCGAAGTGGCTTGTGTTGCCAAGTCGTCGTCAATTTTTCGTATCAAAGCCTGATTGTTGCGCATAGATACATCTGCCCGCAAAGTAAGGTCGTTTTTCACCTTTTCTTCCTTGTCGTTTTTGAGCTTAAGGATTACATCAAAGTCCGAAATACGGTAGCTTCCCCCAATTATAAATTCAGTATTTGCCGATTCGATCAATTGCGTGCTGGCAATATTAAGCCCCAGCGTGCGCCCTTTGCGGTATTCGGCATTTACCGTTACGCTATTGTTCAAAGCCACATCCACACGGATAAGCGGAGCAAAACTTTCGGTAATGGATACTGCCGGGATGTCAAAATTGGATGTCGGCACAGGCATGCCGGTAGTAACACTTTCATTAAAGCCCGTATCATCTACGCCTTCCCATGCGGCATACGAAGCAAAACCGCCAATGCTGTATTTACAAGTATAAGCATGGGTAAGGGTAATGCTTTTAACATATTTCTTCAGCGCTGTAATCCGCGACAATCCATCATAAGTTACCCGCCAGTTGGGCAACATACGGAAGAACGACGGGATTAACTCCAAATTCTTTTCATTGAGCGATGAGCCTGTGTAAGCTGCCAGGAATGACGGTATCAACACATCTGCCGAATTTTGGTAAAAAGGAGTATTTTCAGCATTGAATGTTTGCCCAGCCAATGACGACGACCCCGGATAACTTGTACCTTGATATTTATTATTAAGCATCGAAATCACTTGTGCCCTGTTAGCTTTAAATTCTTCGTAAGTTTTTGAATGATAGTTATCATCAATTGTACCGATGCTTGCAAAAGAAGAACCAATAGCAATAGTTGTCATGCTAAACGAACCGGCATAAGTTTTTGGCATACCATTATAAAAATATTGTATTTGTGCCTGTTCGGCATAATTGCGGGCGGCGCCAAAGTCGATTTTTAAGCCCGGTATAGGCTCAACTCCCATTTTGATGGTCAAATCTGAAGTATAAGTTTGATTTGCTGCCGCAATGGTCGAATCATTAGCTAACCAGCCTTTAGTATAAGCATTGCTCAGGAAACTTGGACTTTGGTATCCAAATGTGAACGGAATGCCCGGCGCACCACCATCCTGCCCCAAAAATCCATCTTCGGGCAAATATCCGGGCAGCATCATACCATTACTTTCAGTATAGGTAAATGACAGGTTTCGTATCATCATCAGGATGCGAAGCGGCAATTGTGTCGCCATGTCGGCAGCGTTATTGCCCGGGTTCGACGGTTCTATATCGACGGTAAACGCACCGCCCGATTTCGGATTGATTTCGATTGTATTTTTATCAATTTTCCTATAATCAATTTTTTGAGGCATACCTGCCGAGTCTTTA
Organism: Paludibacteraceae bacterium; assembly: GCA_031553685.1. Lineage (GTDB taxonomy): Bacteria > Bacteroidota > Bacteroidia > Bacteroidales > Paludibacteraceae > JAFGVL01. The sequence continues at coordinate 26,679 of JAVBLE010000041.1, forward strand.
AACACAATCTTCACTTTTTCGCTGTTCAGCTGGTGTTTCAAAGTTTGTGGCTTGCCGGCTACCAACACAATTTTCCGTTGCACTTTGGCAGGTTTTTTAGCAGCACCGCTTCCTCCTCTCGACGAATAATATTGATTTATACTTTTCAGATAAGATGATTTGTTGTATAATTCTTCAAAATTCAATCGCCCGTCGAGTTGCCATGTGCCAAGGCTGGTAATGATATTTCCCATACTCGAAGTTGCGCGTCCGGCATCTTCGTCTTCCTGTGTAAGCGCTCCCCTGTCCCAGGTATATTTACTGTCGTAAGTAAAGTTGGAAGTTATCCAGCTGAAAATCGGAATTTTATTAATCGGTATAGCATAATTAAGTGTAAAGTTTTGTTGATAAGCCAACGGGATACCTCCACTCCAAATACTGCTCATCACTGTATCTTTCCAATTTTCATATTCTGTAGGGAAAAGATCTTTGTTTACCGGCGTATATTTTGTTTCCTGAATTTGAGAATTTTTACCCGTAGTAAATGATAATTTCAATGCCCGCGTCAAATCATATTTCAAGTCAAATTTCCGATTCCAAAGGAAATTTTTACCATTCGACAACAATGGGTTGAATGGGTCATAATAACTAATGTCCGGATTATTCAAGTTACGCAATTGGCGTTCGGAATATATGCGTTGCAAGTCGGTAGCATACCCAATGCTCATTGGCAAATAATACACATTGAAATCGCCAATGAGCTTCATCGATTTCTTTTGCAAGAATTTCACATTCTTAAAAGGTTCCCAAGGTTTTGGCGAAAGTGCATACTGGTAAACCAATCCTCCGCGATATTCTTTGGTGGTATAATGTTCCACTTCAGGGTCGTGCTGGTTCGATTTGGTATAAGCATAGTTGAAGGACAAATTGGCAGGGTCGTAAAACATTGGTGTTTTGCTGCGAATATCCACTTTTGCATTAGTAACATTAAAACTTTGCGTCGTGAAAACGGTGTTCGACATTTCGCTGATCGAATCTTTTTCGGCATTAGTTTCCGCATTATTCAACACATCTTCGAGCAATAAATCCTGATTCATCGCATCGTATTTCGGTTTGGATACTTCTTTCGAATACGCATAATAGGTTGGTATGCGCAATTTCGCTTTTTCGGGAAAGAAACGCCCAAGCTCAACATTGGTGGCAACATTGAACTGGGTAAAATCATCCATACGGCGGTCGAGCACATTGTCTTCGATGCCTCCGAAACCAACGCTTTCGACACGACCACCTACAGTAACGCTACCCACATCCGATAGGTTGAGTGTAGCGCTTGCCAAAGCGGCATAACCGCCATCTTCGTTGAACCCGGACAAGCGGAGTTCGTCCACCCAGATTTCGCCCGATTTCACGCCACGCGATTGGTTGCGCACCCCAATCATAATGGTTTGCACATCGCTCAAACTTGGATTACCAACAACCGTAACTTTATTTTTCGGTTTATCGGGATCGTATTCCGAATAGGGTGTTGTAAGTGTAGTTCCACCGCTTCGCTTCAGGTTATTCCGGTTTGTTTTTACTTCGGTTAGTACCGAAAGCGGGAAGTCGAACATATTGTCCGAAGGCCAGACAATATAACGATCGCCCGAACTTTCGTTTCCGTTATAAATACCGGGAGGCGTCAGTTGCATTGGGATTTCGTATTCATAGAAATTTTCCGATAAATCCGAACCAATCCGAATAAATGTGGTCAATTCCGAGTTGTCGAGACCGGTCATGTCATCGATAAATTTCTCGGCATGGGCAAACATTTGTACGCGTTTGAACTGGCGCATGTCGAACGAAGTGTTTTTATACACCCCGCGGGCATCACCCGGTGCAAGATCGGTTACTTTAAGCAAAAGCGATTGTTCGTTTTCCTGGCGGATTTGGGTTTGACTTGGGTCTTGTTCGCGTGTAATGCCTGGAGGCAAGATATAATTCACCGGTTTTTTATCCGCATTTTCTTCAATATTTACAATCGAAACATCGAGCGATCCGTTTGATGTAGGCGGTTTGTTTGGGTCATTCAACGCTTTTTTATAGCGAGTCCAATCACCGCGAACCAGTTCCATCGTTCCAAAACGGAGATGTGTTTCTTCATCAAAATTGGTCATATACATCCGCATAAAACGCACAGACTTGAAACTCACGCTTCCGATGGAACCCGAATAATCGCGTACCGGAATTTTAAACTGATACCAGGTTACATCGCTTGTTGAACCATTTTTCAAACTTACCTGTGTTACAATTTTGTCGGCAATGTAATTTTGCCCCACATTCATATCGCTTGGTTTCAACGATATTTTGTACTCCAGATATTTTTCGTATTCGTTCAGGTTATTATCCTGGTTAATATCTTCCAAGTTCGGGATATTGGTCGATGCCGATGAATAGGCATTTCCGGTCGAAGTGGTTACCGGCGAGTTGCCCTCCATGCCGTTATAAAACTTGTACCGTTCGAGGACACCGGCTTGTTTGTTGTCCCAATGGCTGCTTCTGAAATATTCGAAATTATCTCCGGCAGGGTCATTCAAAGGTGAATGCGGATCATTTTTCAATGAATCCGAAAAAGCAGAGGTCGATGTTGTAAATTTACTCAAATAATCTTTATATGAAGAAAATGCAAATTCGTCCTGCGTACGAAGCCCGTTCAATCCAACATCCTGATATTGGCGCGAACTTTCATCATTATCAAATGCATTTACTACCGGTTGGGTTTTAGGCACACGCCCCCAGGCAGTACGAATTGTTTTAAGTGTATCGCCATCAGCCGGCATACCATTTTCGAAAGACTTTTTACCATCTTTCAAAATATCTTCCGAAATTTCGCCCAGATTAACATACAAATCGCCACCATTTGCCGACGGATTGTAAACAAACGGATCCATCATCCAAAATTCGATATATTCTACATTTGCCGCTTCGAAATCGGGCACATCCACCCGACGCATAATACCTCCCCAGCGGGTTTTCGGATTTTTGAGCGAACCGTTTGGATTGATATTGTCGGCATCTAAGTTGTAAGGACCTCTTTCTGTAGGATAATACGCCAAGTTCAGCACCGGTAAATATTCGGGCTGCCCATTGACTAACTCGCGATTTGGAAAAATTTCCTGTATCGGAATTTCTCGCACAAAATGGTTCGATTGCTGGTCTTTATCATTGCGGATATAATCCGGAGTTTCGTTGGTGCTGCGGGTAAACAGTGGGTCGATGTTGTACCAGGCAAGCAAAGCACGGTTTTTACCATAATCAAGGTTGTTTGACAGATTGGCTTCTGCGAAACCGCCTTGTACTGTCGGCGCTTTTTTAGGCGTACTTGCCAAAAACCATGCGTATGGATACTGAATATTATACGACGAGGTAGAAGCCTCAAAATCATCAATATAAGTTTCGCCCTGCGAACCGACGACTTTAGAGTGCCCCGGAATCAAGTGGGCAAATTCGCCATTGACAACAAATGAAGAGGGCGCTTTCGCTGTCAAAATCGGAATTTTATCCAAAATATTAGTGATCAATTGCGATTCTTTCCGGTAGCTTCCATTTAATCCCCAAATCGTATTTGAAATTGGTTCGTCGCCAAAATTCACTTTGGTTGTCAATGGCTTTTCGGAAAGGTGCATGATAGTTCCACCCAAACTGAAATCTTTATTAAATTGATATTCGAGGTGTGTCCCCAAAAGTGATTTGCGCTGCATGCTAAACATCGATTGGCTTTCCATCGACACATCAATGGTTGATCCCGACTCCAAAATCGCCTGATTGATGATGGTTACCGTTCCCATCATATAATCGACGGTATAATCGATGTTTTCGGTCAGTGTAACACCTCCGGCAGTTACCGTTACCGAACCTTGCGGCACATTGAAGGCATTCAACCGGATTTCGGAAGTTACACTGGCTTTATATTCACCCTTGAGCCGGAATTTGTTTTTTTCGGACACCTCAAGGGCTGCTGTTTTTGTAGAATCATACAGTTCTTGATACACATATTTTTGGGCAATAACAGGGTCGCCAATAGCTGTTCCCAAGTTCGACCCGAATGGTTCGAGGACAGGGAAAATCACCCGCCCTGTTTGTGTATTTATCGTATATCCGTCTATAAAGTCAAAATCGCCATCGGGACGCAAAGCGTTCGTTTTATCCAAACGGTCTAACTTGAATACTTTCAACAGGTTTTGATTTTTAATATTTCCTTCGGGCAAGTAATTCAAATATACTCCGGTAGAGTCGCTTTGGTACAACACATCGAGTTTAAACCGGTCGGCTTGCACTTGAGCTGCACCAAGCGAATACACATTTTTCATCATCAAATCCCAGTTGGGCAATGCCGGCGAAAAGTTTGTTCCTTTTAACAGCTTCAGAATAAGTGTAGCAGAACTTGATGCATTGTTGAAAGTAGGATTGTTCGGGTCGGGCGTAGGAGCAGGCGTAGAATTAGTTACCGTTCCAACATCATCACTCGAAAATTCACCCACCTGAAACACCTGCCCTCCGTATGAATATTCGTAAGCCACTGCCAAAACTTCATCGGCATTCAGTTGGCTTTTCAGCGAAATATATCCCAACTGAGCATTCAATGTATATTCCGAAGGATCAAGGCGGCGGGCGCTTTCCACTTTTTCGTAATCTTCGCCTCCAAAGATACCACTCGCTTCAAAAGGAAGCATCGCATTATTCACTTCCTGGATATCGCGGATGCCCGGCAAAATTGTAACTTCTTGGTACAACGAATTTGCTTTATTGAACGGATTTTTTTGTTGTGTTTGGATTGCCCAATAAGTACTGTTCATTTCAGATTGGGTAGTTTCGCCCAAATCCATGTAAGCCACAATATTGCGCGATTGTGTAAAATCTGCTTTTTTATTTGTAATCCACACTTCCACGCGGTTTACCTGTACACCCGAATTGATATACGGCAACTTGCTCATCGATTTTTCAAAATTATCCCTGAAGAAATGGGCTAAAAGGAAGTGCCGGTTTTCGTCGTATTCGTCGGCATTCAGGTCGAAGCGCGTAGTTTGCGCGCCATTTTTGAGGCTTACGGTTTTGGTTTCCGTTTCTTGTTGTGAGGCTACGGCAGAAATATTCAACTTGCCAAACTTCAGGTCGGTTTTTATCCCAAACAGAGCCGAACTACCGCGTATCAACGAACTATTGAGAGGCATACTCACATTTCCGGCTTCGATGGATTGAATAATATCGTCCTCTTTCCCTTGGTAAGCGAGTTTTATTTTAGATTGGTCGAAATCAAACGAGGCTTCAGTGTTGTAGTTCATATTAAAACTCAACTTGTCGCCCACTTTCCCATCCACATTCAATTGAATTTTTTCGTCGAAATCGAAAATCGGATGTGGCTTGCGGGCTTGTACCGAAAGCGTTGGGTTTTCTATCCGGTTTATTTTAAATCCGAACAGAAGCTCGGCAGAACCTTGCAGTTTTACCTGAACGCCACCCGGACCAAAAATCTTGTCGGCACCGCCCAGCCCGATTTGTACATCAGTAAGCGAAAATTTATTTCCCCCCACATCTTTCTCGTTTTTCACCTTTTCGTTCCAATAATTGCGCATGGCTTGCTTGGTGCTGTAGTCCATGTACTCGTCCTGAGTCATGCTGTAAGGCGTAACCACATCCATATCGCCCACTTTGTTGCGAAAAAAGTACAAACCGGTAACAGGGTCGTATTCTGCACCTTGTTTCATGTTCGAAGGGTCTTTCAAATCCATCGGCGACTTTTGGTTCAGGTCGTCGTACGAATCTAATTTATTCTTTTTTACAGGGAAATATTGGCTATCTTCAGCAGAAGGCGTTGTGCCGGATGAGGCTCCGGTAGACTGTACCGGATCGAGATTGTCAACGGCATACGCAGTGCCAAAGACAATAACACAACAAAAGAGGATAGCTATTTTTTGGAATCGATTCATATTTAAAAAGCGACAAGCTACGAGTTTACAAGTACGAATTAAATGTAAAGAGTTATTTCATAGGCAATTAACTTGTGCTTATTTTAAATGATTTTTAATGCTAATTTTATTAACTGTTCGATAGAAATAGTTGGGTTTTCCTGTAAGATTTTCTCCACAGCTTTGCCCGATGCCTGCTGGTTGAAGCCAAGCATAACGAGTGCCGAAACAGCTTCTATTTTTATCGAGTTATCTTTGGCAAAAAGCGAAGTGCTTTCAATCTCCACTTTGCCGATTTTATCTTTTAAATCAACAATAATCCGTTCGGCGGTTTTTTGTCCAATACCTTTCACAGCTTTGAGTGCCGATACATTGCCCATCAGGATTATTTCCTGGATTTCGGCGGCTGTGAGCGACGACATAATCATACGCGCCGTATTTGCTCCCACACCCGAAACCGACAAGAGGTGCAAAAACAATGCCCGGTCTGCCTGCGACAAAAAGCCGTACAACACGAAAGCATCTTCGCGAATGGCTTCGTGAATAAACAGTTTGGCGTTTGCCTTGCCTTGCAATTGCGAATAAGTAGGCAATGAAATATTGACAAAATACCCTATCCCTGCTACTTCCAGCGTAGCATGAGCCGGGCTCAACTCTGCAATTTCGCCTTTTATATATTCAATCATAAAATGCCTAAGTTTAACATAAGTTTGCAAAGATACAAATAGTTAATGAGTTGACAAGGAAACGAGTGGATAGTTTTTAAGAAAATACTATCCTTTTATCGTTTCGGCAAGGCAACCCTAAACTATTAATAAACTGATTTTTTACATTTTTATTTTGGGGGAATGGAGTTTTTATTTTTAGGTTAAGTTTTTTAACACATGACGATGCTTTTATTACTTTTGTATCTAACAGTGAGGGCTTCACTTTAAGTGAAGCCCTCACTGCGAGAAACAAATTGCGACTTGAAAAAAGTCAGGGCTTCATTTCAAAAAGAACCCCTGACTCTTTTAGAACCAAGCCCCCAAATCCATCCGGCACAAACAACAACGAAAATCCGGACAAATCGGGGGCTTGAATTACCCGTAGAGACAAGGCTTGCCTCACTAGTGTCCGGATAAAATCACAAAATAACGATGTAAATAACTGAATTGCAAATAATAACACATATAAATATTACTCGGAACATATCAGAAGCTTACTTTTGTAGAAAGTTATAAATCGTAAGCTATGAATAATG
>JAVBLE010000028.1:0-40103 GCA_031553685.1 Paludibacteraceae bacterium
AACGCCGTAAAGGTGTGGGTATTGTAGGGGCGTTGCAGGTGGTCATTGTAGGGGCGTTGCATGCAACGCCCCTACTGCGTGCCGTTTCATACATTCAAGCCCACGATTTGTCCGGATTTTCGTTGTTGTTTGTGCCGGATGCATTTGGGGGCTTGGTTTTAAAACGAGTCCGGGGTTCATTTCGAAAGGAACCCCTGACTCTTTATTGGTATAATTTTGATGTGGTTGCCCTAACTTTTTAACGATTTGCCATTACCCATTGAGCATTAATCACTATCTTTGCCAATTCTTTTTTACAACAAGTATAATCAATAAAATACCAGATACAATGCTTCAGTCAATATTAGGCAAAATCTTGGGAAATAAATCCCAACGCGACTTAAAAGAAATTTCACCCTATGTAGATAAAATCAAAGCTGTTTATCCTCAAATCGAAAAACTCTCGAACGACGAGTTGCGGGCACGCACAACTGCTATCCGCCAGGAAATAGCCGATTTCGTAGCTCCTGAGAAAACAAAAATTACCGAACTCAAATCGACCATCGAAAGCCTGCCAATTGACCAACGCGAAAAGGTGTACAACGAGGTGGATAAACTCGAAAAAGAAATAACCGAAAAGTATAAAGAAATATTAGATAAAGTCCTTCCCGAAGTATTTTCCATTACCAAAGATACAGCCCGCCGCTTTAAAGAAAACGCTGAAATTGTTGTTACTGCTACCGATTTCGACCGCGATTTGTCAATCCATCACGATTTTGTAGAAATAGACGGCGACCGCGCCATTTACCGCAACGAATGGACAGCCGGTGGCACTCTTATCAAATGGGAAATGTGCCACTACGATGTGCAGTTAATCGGTGGGGTAGTGCTTCATAAAGGTAAAATTGCCGAAATGGCAACCGGTGAAGGTAAAACGCTTGTAGCAACCCTTCCCGTGTTTCTCAATGCATTGACCGGAAATGGCGTGCATGTTGTTACAGTGAACGACTACTTGGCAAAGCGCGACTCCGAGTGGATGGGACCTTTGTATATGTTTCACGGGTTGAGCGTAGATTGTATCGACCGCCACCAGCCAAACTCCGACGACCGCCGTCGCGCCTACGAAGCCGATATTACATTTGGTACAAATAACGAATTTGGTTTCGACTACCTGCGTGATAATATGGCAACTTCGCCGCTCGATCTGGTGCAACGCAAACACAATTTTGCGATTGTAGATGAGGTCGATAGCGTATTAATTGATGATGCCCGTACGCCGCTTATCATCTCGGGTCCGGTGCCGAAGGGCGAAGACCAACAATTTGAACAAATGTGCCCTCGTGTAGAACGATTGGTGAAATTGCAACGCGAACTGGCAACCAACTACCTGACTGATGCCAAGCGATTGATGAAATCGGATGACAAAAAAGAGCAGGAAGAAGGAGCATTGGCGTTGTTCCGTTCGTTCAAAGCATTGCCTAAAAACAATCCGTTGATTAAATATTTGAGCGAGCCGGGAGTGAAACAAACATTGCTCAAAACAGAAGAAACTTACATTGCCGAAAACAACCGCCGGATGCCCGAAGCAACCGATCCGTTGTATTTTGTAATTGACGAAAAACATAATTCGATTGAACTTACCGATAAAGGTATTGATGCTTTGACTGGTGAGTCGGACGACCCTCACTTCTTTGTACTTCCTGATGTGGGTAGCGAGATTGCCGAGATTGAAAAATTGCAGGCAGATAAAGAAGAAAAACAAGCCAAGAAAGACGAATTGCTTCAACGCTATGCCATTAAATCGGAGCTTGTGCACACGATCAACCAATTGTTGAAAGCCTATACATTGTTTGAAAAAGACGATGAATATGTGGTGATTGATAATAAAGTAATGATTGTGGACGAACAAACCGGTCGTATCATGGATGGTCGTCGTTATTCCGACGGCCTGCACCAGGCTATCGAAGCCAAAGAGCGTGTAAAAGTGGAAGCCGCTACACAAACATTTGCTACCATTACGCTGCAAAATTATTTTCGCATGTACAACAAACTTGCCGGTATGACTGGTACGGCTGAGACAGAAGCGGGCGAGTTCTGGGATATTTATAAATTGGATGTGGTGGTAATCCCAACCAACCGCCCAATTTCGCGCAACGATATGCAAGACAAAGTATATCGTACCAAACGCGAAAAATACAATGCCGTAATTCAAGAAGTCGTTGACTTGGTAGAACAAGGTCGCTCAGTATTGGTGGGTACTACTTCGGTAGAAATCTCTGAATTATTAAGCCGTATGCTTACGCTTCGCAAAATCAAACACAATGTACTGAATGCAAAGTTACACCAACGCGAGGCAGACATCGTAGCACAAGCCGGACAACCGGGTACGGTTACCATCGCTACCAACATGGCAGGTCGTGGTACCGACATCAAGCTGTCGCCGTCAGTAAAGGAAGCTGGAGGTTTGGCAATTATAGGTACCGAGCGTCATGAGTCGCGCCGGGTAGACAGGCAGTTGCGTGGTCGTGCCGGTCGTCAGGGCGATCCGGGCTCGTCAGTATTCTATGTGTCGCTCGAAGATGATTTGATGCGTCTGTTCGGTTCTGAGCGGATTGCCGGTATTATGGACCGCATGGGCTTTGAAGAAGGCGAAGTGATCCAACACAGCATGATATCCAAATCTATTGAGCGTGCTCAAAAGAAAGTGGAAGAAAACAACTTCGGTATTCGTAAGCGCCTGCTCGAATATGACGATGTGATGAACAAGCAACGCGAAGTAGTTTACACACGCCGCCGCCACGCTTTGATGGGCGAACGCATTGGGGTGGATATTTCCAATATGATTTATGACACTGTGTCGGCAATGGTCGAAGATTATCTGCAAGCAACTGATTTCGAATCGTTGCAAATGCAATTGTTATCTACCTTCAGTGTAGATTTGGAAACTGACCCTGACGAATTGAAAAGCAAGAAAGCACAAGTCATAGCTAATATGGTAGACGAAACGGTGCTCGAAAACTTTAAACGCCGCATGGATAAAATGGCTACCACAGCCTATCCAACTATTAAGAATGTGTTTGAAGAAAAAGGACATCAGTATGAAAATATCCTGATCCCGATTACGGATGGTAAGCGGGTATTTAATATTACTGTAAATCTGAAGGATGCATACAATACCGAAGGCAAAGAAATTGTCAAATCGTGGGAGAAGACTATATTATTGTATGTGATTGATGAGGCTTGGAAAGAACACTTACGCGAATTGGACGAGCTGCGCAACTCGGTTCAAAATGCTTCGTATGAGCAAAAAGACCCGTTATTGATTTACAAATTGGAATCATTCAACTTATTCAAAACAATGATTAATACAATTAATCATAAAGTGCTTTCAACCTTGATGCGCGGACAAATCCCAACATCAGATCCGGAGCAAGTACGCCAGGCACAAGCAGAAAAGCGTCAGGATTTCAGCCGTTATCGTACGCAAAAAGCCGAGCTTGCCAATCAGGCAGCCGACCCAACCAAGCAGGACACACGCGAACAACAAAAAACATCGCCTATCCGTGTCGAAAAGAAAGTAGGGCGCAACGATCCTTGTCCTTGTGGTAGCGGTAAGAAATACAAGAATTGTCATGGGGCAAATGAATAGGAACAGACCCATTATTATATCTCAAAAATAAAAAATCTCATAAAATGTTAGGATATATTACATGGACAGCCGATCCCGTTATATTTCACCTCGGACCACTAAGCGTGCGTTGGTACGGATTAATGTGGGGTATCGGTTTTTTAGTCGGGTACGAAATGATTTCGCGCATATTTAAGCACGAAAATTATCCTAAAGACTGGGCAGATAAGATTTTTATCTATATGGCTGTTGGCACTTTGGTAGGTGCGCGCATTGGGCATTGTTTCTTTTACGCGCCACAGCATTATTTAAGTCATCCGCTCGAAATATTTAAAATATGGGAAGGAGGGCTTTCGAGCCATGGTGGAGCAGTGGGAATTTTGCTCGCCATGTTTTTCTTTGATAAATATGTAAGCAAAAAAGGATTTATCTGGATACTCGATCGTATTGCTATCCCGGTGGCATTTACAGGTATGTGTATCCGTTTTGGCAACCTGATGAACTCCGAGATTTACGGCGAACATACCACCATGCCTTGGGGATTTATTTTTGTGCGCGATGGGCAGGATCAGGCTTCTCATCCTACTCAAATCTACGAAATGCTCTATTGCCTTGTTTCGCTTGTAATTACTTCTTATTTATACATAAAGAAAAAAGGCTACGAAATAAAAGGACTTTTGATAGGTGTTCTTCTGGTAGTTGTGTTTGGATCTCGTATTTTGGTCGAATTCCTTAAGAATGTGCAAGAAGATTTCGAAAAAGAAATGTTGCTCAATATGGGACAATTACTTAGTATTCCACTGTTTATATGGGGTGTTTATTTATTGTTCAATGCTTCGAAAGAATGGCGGAAACGAAAAGGTTAATTTGTAAAAATCTGAAATAAAAAACAAAGGCGTGGGTTGCTAACTCATGCCTTTTGTGTATTTTTGCACCAATTTTATTTTCTTAAAAGAAAATCGCAATCAATGGTAACCAAAAAAATAACAGAAGATACCTATTATGTCGGTGTAAACGACCGCCGAATTGAGCTTTTCGAGAATATGATCCCCATGAAAGAAGTGGGAGTTTCATATAATTCATATTTAGTTGTTGACGAAAAAACAGCTTTATTCGATACAGTTGAGATCGGATTTTCAGAACACTTAATTGAAAAAATTCAAGCCGTCTTACAAGGTCGTTCGCTCGATTATTTGATAATTAACCACATGGAGCCCGATCATTCGGGAGCTATTCGCCAAATACGCCGTTTATACCCCGATGTAAAGATTGTGGGCAACGCCAAAACCTTCGATATGGTTGCCGGATATTACGGAATAACCGATGGATTGCACGAAGTAAAAGATGGTGACACACTCTCGTTGGGAACACACACACTGCGGTTTTATATTACCCCGATGATACATTGGCCCGAAACCATGATGACTTACGATGAACTGACGCAAACGCTCTATTCGGGCGACGCCTTCGGGACTTTTGGCGCATTGGACGGCGGTATTGTGGACGATGAGTTGGATGTAAGCCGTTATTGGGACGAGATGATACGCTACTATGCTAATATTGTCGGCAAATATGGTTCGCCGGTACAGAAAGCGTTGGAAAAACTATCATCTGTAACCCTGAAAATGATATGTACAACGCACGGGCCGGTATGGAAACAAAATATTTCCGAAGTTATTGCGTTAACAGATAAGATGAGCCGTTACGAAGCCAGCGAGGGCATCGTGATTGTATACGGTTCGATGTATGGAAACACCGGACACATGGCTGAAATCCTTGCCATGGAACTAAATGCTGCCGGAGCAAAAAATATTATTGTACATAATATTTCGCGTACACATTGGAGTGATGTACTTCGCGATGTATTCAAATACAAAGGGTTAATTGTAGGCAGCCCAACCTACAGCAACGAGCTTTTTCCCGAAATAGAATCATTATTAAAGAAAATAGAAGTTCATGCGGTAAAAAACCGTGTGTTTGGATACTTTGGATCTTATACATGGGCAGGTGCGGCGGTGAAACGCCTGAAAACTTTTGGCGAATCGATGAACTGGGCAATATGTGATATTGCTGTAGAAGAAAAACAAACGCTTAAACCGGAACAATATGGCGAATTGAACCAAATGGCTAAGCAGTTTGTTGAATTGCTTAGAAAATAAATCAAAAATATACACTAAAATTTTTATAGAAATGAAAAAGGTATTAATTCTTGCTATAGCAGCAATAACTGTTTCTGTGATGTCTTCGTGCCGCTCGGGTTGCAACTGTCCCGGAGGAGGAGGCTACAAGAAAAATAAAATGGGTATGGAACAACCTAAAATGGATAACACCCGGGTAAAATTAGGCTAAAAAATCAAATGGGAAAGCAGAAATTTTGTTTGTAAAATTTCTGCTTTTTTATGTTGTAAAACATATTTTTAGTTGTAAATTTGTGCTGTTTTTTCATAAAAAGATAATTTTAAAACTATAAAAAAATGATTAAAGTAGGTATTAACGGATTTGGTCGTATCGGACGCTTGGTGTTTCGTGCGGCTCAAGAAAGAAATGACATTCAAATCGTGGCTGTAAATGATCCATTCTTGGATTTGGATTATGTAATTTACATGTTGAAATATGACACCGTTCATGGAAAATTCAACGGGACAGCCGAAAACAAAAACGGTAAATTGGTTGTAAACGGTAAAGAAGTAGCATTCTTTGCAGAAAAGGACCCTGCAGCTATTGGCTGGGGTGCTTCAGGTGCTGACTATGTAGTTGAGTCTACCGGTGTTTTCACAACTATCGAAAAAGCAGAAGCTCACATTAAAGCCGGTGCAAAAAAAGTAGTTATCTCTGCTCCATCAAACGACGCTCCTATGTTCGTTTGCGGTGTAAATCTGGATAAATATACCAAAGACATGAACATCGTTTCTAACGCTTCATGTACAACTAACTGTTTAGCTCCTTTAGCTAAAGTTATTAATGATAAATTCGGTATCGTAGAAGGTTTGATGACAACCGTTCATGCTGCTACAAATACTCAAAAAACAGTAGATGCTCCATCTGCAAAAGATTGGCGCGGTGGTCGTTCTATTTTGAACAACATTATCCCATCTTCAACAGGTGCAGCAAAAGCAGTAGGTAAAGTTATCCCTGCATTGAACGGTAAATTGACAGGTATGTCTATGCGTGTTCCAACAGCTGATGTTTCTGTAGTTGACTTAACGGTTCGTTTGGAAAAATCGGCTACTTATGATGAAATCAAAGCTGCCATGAAAACCGCTTCAGAAAACGAATTAAAAGGAATTCTCGGATATACTGAAGATTCAGTAGTATCTACCGATTTCATTGGCGATCCGCGCACATCTATCTTTGATGCAAATGCAGGTATTGCTTTGAACGGCAACTTCGTTAAACTGGTTAGCTGGTACGATAATGAGTGGGGTTATTCTAACAAATGTCTTGACCTCATCGCATATATGGATTCGGTAAAATAATTTTTATAATCCGGAAATATATTAATATTGAAAAGGTCTCAAACTTTCCTGTTTGAGACCTTTTTTTCTAAAGAAACCTTTTAAAATGAATTGTAAAGTTTTATAATCTCACCTTCACTCCCATCTTCACCCAAATACCCGGCTGTTCAATATTGCCGATATCTTGATATTTTATATTAAATAGGTTGCTTGCTTCGGCAAATATGGTAGTAAAGCCGCGGCGCGCCACGGCTCTAAAATCCCACGCCAAGCGAAGGTCACAAAGCAGATAGGGTTTGTATGGGGTTTCTTGTTTGGTGTCGAAATCGAGGTATGTGCCTAACCTGTCCTGAAAACTAAATAACCACGAGGCAGAAAGCGATTTATATATCTTGTGTGCAACCGTAAGCTTGGCTTGATGGCGCAGATAATCGGTAGCATACAGCGAAAGATATTCGTTGCTGTTTTGGCTTTGGGTCAGATATATGTAATTGAATTCAAGCTGTTTTATCCAACTGTTTTTGGCAAAATGATAGGATAAAGAGGCATCTATTCCCAAAGTCTGAATATCGGTCAGGTTTTCGCTATGCCATTTGGCTTCGAGTGGCAGGCGTACCCAATCTATCAGTTCGAAACCATATCGATAAAATGGGTTGAGGCTTATTTCCCATCGGTTTGGCTTATAGGTAAAATTTAATCCTGTGCTGAATATTTTTTCGGGATTTAAATCTGTATTGCCTTGTTGTGTGGGGCTCGTGTAATAGAGGTCGGTAAAAGTAGGCAGGCGATACGAATTTTGCACATAAAATCCTGCTATTATTTTTTTTGAGAAATGATAAGCTCCATCTGCCCGCCCATAAAAATTGATTCCAAAATCGGTGTTTCCGGCAGCGATTGCTTGGATTGTCCCGCTCCATCGGTTGGATTGAGAGAAATGATGCCCTAATGTGAGGCTTCCGTGTTGCCGTGCTTTGCCGTAGTAAAACACTCCTAAATTGGTATAAGGGTCATCTTTGGGTGAGGTGAGCGGCTCTCCCAAATTGGAACTGTAAATGTGTTCGTAGCGGTAATCGGCGGATAGGAAACTCGATTGTAAAGCATTCCAGCGATAATCCAGTTGGGAGGTTGCTCCAATTACATCGGTCAGATGGTAATTGTTTCCGGTGTACCAATCGGGCTTTTCGTAACGGAAAAGGGTAAATTCGTCGTGCTGCCGCCGATAATAAACAGTTGTTTGGTTAGATAACTTTTGCCACTGATTTTGATATTGCAGCGACGAAATAAAACATCCGATTTGCTCGTATTGATCTTTGTACGCAGGCGAATAGAAACTGTTGGCACCGTATGCTTTTTGTTGATAGCCCGATTGAAACGACAAACTGCCTGTCCCCAATTTTGTAAATGCTTTTAAATACAGATTGGTAATGTCGAAATCGGTATTGTAGGTATAGCCGTCCGAAGCGGTTTTGCCGGCACTGAGGTATATGGATTTGGTTTGCTTCCTATTGGTCAATCCACCGGAAGCAACTGCCTGATAATATCCGTATTGTCCGCCCGAGAGTTGAATGGTTGCCTTGCTCCTATCCAACCGAATGGAATTAAAACGAACGCTTCCGGTATTGTAATCGGACACTTCGACGGAATAAATATCGTTGAGATTGAGGGGAATGTTGAGGGAATAGTGACCTGTTTGCGGGTCGGTAAGGTTGGCTTGGTCGAGGTAAACACGGGCTTGATCGAAAGTGCCGCCTTTGAGGCTGATGTCGGCTTGAACGCCTTCTGTTCCGCGAGCGCGGAGATCTACGCCTTGTGTGTAATGCAGTAAATCCTGAGAGTTCTGGACAGCCGTCTGCTGAATTTTTTCGGCATTAATCGTAGATGAAAATAACGCTTCGGCATTAATTGCTTGCGTTACAAAAACCGTTTCGAGCGTGTCGCTCTGTTCAACTTCCACATCGCTTTTATTAGCCGATATTATTCGGGAGTCTGATTCTTTTGTCGTTTGTGCACTTGCCGACAAGGAACAAGTAGTTGCCAGAACTCCGATAGTTACCACTTTGTGCAGCGAATTAAATGCCGCATACTTTTTTCGCGCCCATCGCTTGAAACGGAACGCAAAGATTTGTTTTTCTTTTTTTCGCATAAAATGATTATTTAATTATTGAAAAGAACGCAAATTACAAGTTGCGCAAATTTTCGCAAAAACAATATTTATTTTCTGCGTCAATTTGCGTTCATTCGCGTAATTTGCGTTCACAAAAATTTAAAACCCTATCGATTTCAATGCCAATCCCATTCGTTCGTCTAAGCCAAACATCAGGTTCATGTTGTGCACGGCTTGTCCGGAAGCTCCTTTTAATAAATTATCTATGATAGAAATAATGAATAATTTATTGCCATGCTTTTCGAGATGAATCAAGCATTTGTTGGTGCTTACCACTTGTTTTAGGTCAATGTTTTGCGAAGTAACAAAAGTGAATGCTGTATCGGCATAAAAGCCTTCATATAGTCTTGTAGCTTCTTCGAGAGTTAAGTCACAGTCTGTGTAGGCGGTAACAAATATTCCACGGGCAAAATTTCCGCGCACTGGGATAAAGTTGATGGCTTTGTCGAATGATGATTGCAATTGCTTAACAGATTGCCCTATTTCGCCCAAATGCTGATGATCGAATGCTTTGTACACCGAAATATTATCATTCCGCCAACTAAAATGTGAGGTTTCGGTTGGTTTTTGCCCCGCGCCGGTCGAGCCTGTTATGGCGTTAACATGCACTTCATTGGTAAGGATTTCGGCTTTTGCCAAGGGCAATAATGCTAATTGTATGGCTGTGGCAAAACAACCGGGGTTGGCTATGCGGTTAGCTTTTTGAATGCGGGTTTTATTTAACTCGGGCAAACCGTACACGAAATCGTGCGTACCGTCTTCCTTGCGGTAATCAGTAGAAAGGTCAATGATTTTCAAACCTGCGGGCAATTCGTTTGCTTCAATGAATTTCTTGGTATCGCCATGTGCTGTACAGAAGAAAAGTACATCGATTTTATCGAATAGTATTTGATCGGTAAACATCAAATCCGTTTCGCCAATTAATCCACTATGTACCGAAATTATCGGATTTCCGGCATTGCTACTACTGTTGACAAACACAATTTCCACCTGTGGGTGATTAACCAAAAGGCGTATTAACTCGCCGGCTGTGTAGCCTGCTCCGCCTATAATTCCTGCTTTTATCATAATATTTTATTGATTAAAATAAATCCAAATACTCCTTGAACGCGTATAGTCGCCTGCGCTGTTCGCCTGTGATTTCGCTCAAAATACCCAAACTTTGCATATCTGCAATCAATTTATACGCACTTACATTCGATTTTTCGATAATTTGCTCTATTGTTGTTACATTGATAACCGGATTTGTATATAGGTGTTCAATCACTTTTCGCGCATCTGCCGAACGGCTACCCAGCGAGCTAATCTTTTCTTCGAGTGTTTTTTGCAACTGTAAGATATTGTCAAATGTTTTTATTCCTTTTTGGGCAGTTTGAATAACGCCGGTTAAGAAAAATCTAAACCATTGATTTATATCGTTTTTTGTACGCACCAAAGTTAAGTTATTGTAATATAAATCCCTATGTTGTTCAAAAAAATCGGACAAATACAAAATTGGGCGTTTCAACAAACCTTTATTTACAAGATAAAGTGTGATAAGCAGCCGCCCGATACGCCCATTCCCATCAAGAAAAGGGTGTATGGTTTCAAACTGATAGTGAATTAGTGCAATTTTCAGTAATTCGGGCAGCTTATTGCTTTCGTCATTAGCAAATTTTTCTAAATCGGAAATCAGCGCAGAAACCTCTGTGTGAGGTGGCGGAATAAACCGTGCATCATTTATGGTTGCTCCTCCAATCCAATTTTGGCTTGTGCGAAACTCACCCGGAAGTTTATGTTTACCTCTTACACTCTGTAACAAAATTTTATGCGTTTGTCGAATAAGCCGACTCGAAAAAGGCAATGTTTGCAAATCGACAATTGCCTCATTCATCGCTATTATATAGTTTTGTAGCTCTTCCCAATCATCGCGTTTTTCTTTTGCGATTTCGCCCTTTTCCATAAACGCTTCTTCCATATTGGTTTGAGTGCCCTCTATACGGCTCGACTGTGTTGCCTCTTTGGCAATGTGCATACTCAAATATAAATCAATATTCACATAATTGGAATACATATCCAGTTGTCCAAGCAAACGATCGGCATGGCTGAGCAAGTTTATCACTTCCATATCATTTATTGTCCAATCGTGGCTTATTGTATTGGGAATAAATGCTTTATAATAACCCTGATTAATTATTGTGCCTGCAATAAAGTTTTTCATATTGTTTCTTTATTTTCCAATTGTAAAGTTAAGAAATTTACTTGAAAACTTAAATAATAACACGCCTAATTAAGAAGAAATATCAAAAACTTAATTTAGAGTTGTGTTATTTAAGAAGATGATAATAAAACTATCAAGTTCGCAAATGATAAACCATTATTTAAAACAGGAGAAAATATATCGCCTGCACCATCTATAATTCCTGCTTTTATAATAATTTCTATTGTTTTATTTTTTTACCACAAAGGACACAAAGATATTTTTTTGTGTCCTTTGTGAATATTTTTGTGAGCTTAGTGATTTAATTATAGTGGATCTTCAATTAATCGTTTATAGGAAGAGCCTTCTCTTCTTTTTTCAATATTATATTGTAAAAATCCTTGCTTTTGGTAGGGATTGGCATAGAGTAACTATATGCATTAACTCTAATTGTCAAAGGTGTTCTTGGTCTTTTTGCTCCCGATTTTTCGGATAATGAAAAATGAATTTCGTTATACTTTTTCCGTTGGCTTTTATCTATTTCTATTCGGAAATTTCCCAAACTATCTGTTTGTCCGATTTCGAGAGTAGTTCCGTTACTTGCCAATAAAACAATCGAAACTTTATGGGCAGGCTCATAATAGATACTATCCTGAACATCTAATGAAACAATGGCGGAATCGGAATTCATTTCCGGAATTGTTTTGTAAGAATGTCTTTCGACTATCGCTTTTCCAGCAATAATCATTTTGTCTTTACATTTTGCTTGAATAGTATTCAAACTAAAAGCAGCGAACAACAAAATAAAAAAGAATTTTGTTTTCATGTGGCTATAATTTTATTTTTACTTGTCACATGGAACACCCAATTTAGTCATTACTCCTGTTGGTCGTGATTTTCAATTGACTTGTGTGAGTCTTACTCATGGGTGTTTCATAAAAAGAATTTTTTACCACAAAGG
Organism: Paludibacteraceae bacterium; assembly: GCA_031553685.1. Taxonomy (GTDB): domain Bacteria; phylum Bacteroidota; class Bacteroidia; order Bacteroidales; family Paludibacteraceae; genus JAFGVL01. The sequence continues at coordinate 12,367 of JAVBLE010000028.1, forward strand.
ACACAAAGATTATCCACAAAGTTCACAAAGAAATATATTCATGAATTTTGTGGCTTTTATTTAGTGTTCTTCGTGGTTAGAATATAAATCAGGACGCAAACGCTGTGTGCGTTCCAAAGCCTGTTGCATTTCCCACTCATGGATTTTTCGTTCGTTTCCTGAGAGTAATATTTCGGGCACTTTCCACCCTTTGTATTCTGCCGGACGGGTATAAACCGGTGGCGCTAACAAATTATCTTGAAACGAATCGGACAATGCCGATTGTTCGTCGCCAATAGCTCCGGGAATAAGGCGCACAATGGCATCGGTAATAATTGCTGCCGGAAGTTCGCCGCCTGTAAGCACATAATCGCCAATGGAAATTTCTTTGGTTATGAAATGTTCGCGCACACGGTAATCGACGCCTTTGTAATGTCCGCAGAGAATGATTATATTTCCGGATAGCGAAAGCTTATTTGCCATGGGTTGGTCAAATTGTTCGCCGTCGGGTGTGGTGAAAATTACTTCGTCGTAATCGCGCTCTGATTTCAGTTTACTGATTATGCGGTCAATCGGCTCAATTTGCATGACCATACCGGCTCCAAAGCCAAAAGCATAATCGTCCACCCGCTTCCATTTATCAGTTGTATAATCGCGCAAATTATGTATATGGATTTCAACTAAGCCTTTATCTTGTGCTCTTTTTACAATAGAATGCGAAAGCGGACTTTCGAGCAATTCGGGTAATACAGTTATGATGTCTATACGCATAATTCTAAAACAAATTCAATTTCCCCTTCCGAGCCTCGTCTAAACTTACCAAGTTATGCTTTTCGGTTTCTTTTTGACGAAGTGTTTCGTACTCGCCATTCAGGTTTGTGATAAACTGCGCTTGGGTGGCTTTGTTCAATAATTGCGAAAGCACGGTAATATTTTGCGAAGCGTCTTTTACATAAACTACCGGAGCTCCATAATTTGGCGCGATTTTAACAGCTGTATGAATTTTCGAAGTGGTTGCCCCACCAATCATCAGCGGCATGGAGAAACCATTCTTTTGCATCTCGGCAGCTACCATACACATTTCTTCGAGCGAAGGGGTAATCAGTCCGCTCAATCCGACTGCATCGGGCTTTTCTTTGGCAATGGCTTCGATAATTTTTTCGCAAGATACCATCACACCCAAGTCAACTACATCGTAATTATTACAAGCCAAAATCACACTTACAATGTTTTTACCAATATCGTGTACATCGCCTTTTACCGTGGCAATCAATATCTTTCCGGCTTTGGTCGAGTTGCCTTGTTCGTTTTCTTTTTCAATAATCGGTTGAAGTATGGCAACGGCTTGTTTCATCGTTCGAGCTGTTTTTACCACTTGCGGCAAGAACATCTTTCCTTCACCAAACAACTCTCCTACCCGATTCATTCCGCTCATCAAGGGTTGTTCGATGATTTTCAATGCTGACAGATAAACAGCCAAGGCTTCTTTCAAATCTTCTTCCAAATAAGATGAAATGCCTTTGACAAGGCTGTGCGAAAGTCGCTCGTCCAACGGTAATGCGCGCCATTCGTCTTGCTTCACCATTTTAGTGTCGCCGCTTTGTTGTGCTTTCAGTTGATCGGCTTTTTCGATGAGGCGTTCGGTTGCATCAGGGCGAGTGTTGAGTATCACATCTTCGCACAATTGGCGCAATTCAGGGTCAATATCTTCGTACACCTGCAACATCCCAGCATTGACAATTCCCATATCCATACCAGCTTTTACCGCATAATACAGGAATACGGAATGCATCGCCTCACGCACCCCATTATTCCCCCTAAATGAGAACGAAAGGTTACTTACTCCACCACTTACCTTAGCGTGTGGTAATTGAGTTTTGATATATTTTACAGCGTTGATAAAATCGACACCATAATTGTTATGTTCTTCAATTCCGGTGGCAATGGCCAAAATGTTCGGGTCGAAAATAATGTCTTGTGGTGGAAATCCGGCTTGCTCGGTTAATAGTTTATAAGCTCGTGTACAGATTTCTTTTTTGCGATCAAAACTGTCGGCTTGCCCTTTCTCGTCGAAAGCCATCACAACTACTGCGGCTCCATAACTACGAATTTTTCGTGCTTTGGTCAAGAAATCTTCTTCACCTTCTTTTAGGCTGATAGAATTAACTATCGATTTGCCTTGCAAACATTTTAACGCGGCTTCAATGACTTCCCATTTTGAAGAGTCGACCATAATGGGCACACGCGCCACTTCCGGTTCGGACATCAACAGATTGAGGAAATGTACCATTTCGGCTTTCGCGTCGAGCATAGCATCATCCATGTTGATATCAATGATTTGCGCGCCGTCGTCTACTTGCTTGCGGGCTATTTCGAGGGCTTCGTCGTATTTTTTCTCATTAATTAATCGAAGGAAAAGTTTGGAGCCGGCTACATTGCAGCGTTCGCCGATGTTTACAAACCTCACCCCCGACCCCTCTCCAAAGGAGAGGGGAGGGTTTATGGTGAAGCTTTCTTCTATTTCTATTGAGTCCGCGCTTGTATTTAGTCGCTCTCCTTTGGAAAGGGCTTTAAGTTTAATTCTTATTTTTTCTAAAACAGTCGTTAAATCTTTTTCAACTTCATCATTAGTAAACCGAATTACTTCAAATCCATGAGTGTTAAGGATTTTTGTTCTGATTTGGTCGAGTTCTTGTTGTTCTTTCGGTAGATGAATAGCTCCATCTACTTCGACAATCAGTTTTTTATCCAAACAAACAAAATCTACAATAAACTGGTCAATGGGGTGTTGTCGGCGAAACTTATCTTCAAGATTTCGGTTACGAAGGAATTGCCACAAAATATCTTCCGCTTTTGTCGGCTCTTTACGCATCAATTTAGCATTTTCCAAATTTTGCGCATATATACTACCATCTGTGGTTTCATACGCATACTTCGACCGCTTATCCGAAGACTCTCCCCTCTCCTTTGGAGAGGGGTCGGGGGTGAGGTTATTTAGCCCCTCTCCTTTGGAGAGGGGTTGGGGTGAGGTTATCTCAAACAGCTCCAACCCTGACAACTCCGTCGTTGTACTCTCAGCTAACGGCTTTCGTATCTCCTTAGCCGCATCAACCAAGCGTTGATATTGAGCTATATGTGCCGGTGAAGTACCACAACAACCACCAATAATATTGATTAATTTTTCATCAAAATATTCTTTTACCTGTTCTGCCATGCGTTCGGGCGTTTCGTCATATTCGCCAAATTGGTTAGGCACTCCGGCGTTGGGGTGCGCACTGACATAACCAGCAAAATGTGCCGAGATTTCTTGCAGATGAGGCTTCAAATCTCTTGCTCCAAATGAACAGTTTAACCCCATCGAAAGCAAATTAGCATGAGAAACCGATGCCATAAATGCACGAATAGTTTGTCCCGAAAGCGTGCGGCCGCTACTATCGGCCGTAGTTGCCGACACCATAATCGGAATGCGACGACCTATATTTTTCATCACTTCTTCGGCAGCATAAATAGCCGCTTTAGTATTGAGCGCATCAAAAGCCGTTTCCATCATATAGGCATCAACACCACCCTCCGCCAAGGCTTGCAATTGCTCCTTATATGCCTCTACCAATTCATCAAACGAAATGGCACGCGCAGCCGGATTATTCACATCGACCGACATGGACGCACTCTTTCCTGTTGGCCCAACCGAGCCAACTACAAAGCGAGGTTTAGCAGGGTTCTTTTGTGTGTACTCATCGGCAAGTGTACAGGAAATTTTAGCGGCAGCCAAGTTAATTTCGCGTACCATCGATTCCATTCCGTAGTCGGCCATCGACACGCTTTGCGCATTAAATGTACAAGTAGTAATAATATCGGCTCCGGCATCTAAATATTGTTGTTGGATTTCGCGGATAATCTCGGGCTTGGTAATACACAACAGGTCATTATTCCCTTTCAGCATAGTATGCCAACCGGCAAATCGATCGCCGCGGTAATCGGCTTCTTGTAGTTTGTAACGCTGAATCATGGTGCCCATTGCACCATCTAGTATCAAAATTCTGTTTTGCAGTTCGGATTGTAAAGACATAATTTTCTCTATAAAATGAAACTACGAAATTACTATAAATCTAACAAAAAACGAAAAACGCGTTTTGCAACAAGACAACTCGATGTTTAAATTTGAGGCTTTTTGCATAACCGCTAACCGTATTTTATTAATGTCGGAATTCCAGCTAAAAGTGAGGCTTTAGATAACGACAGCATCATAAACGCCAAAGACTTTCTCTATCTTTCTTTTAGCCTCTTTGTTTTCAACAGGATAGTACACAGCTGTCATTTATACCACCTCAATCTCATATTTCCCCAACAATCCAATCAGTCCTTCTGTAGAAAACCGGGCTTTGCATATCCGGTTGTGGTCAGGGTCGAAAGCATAATTGTAAGAAGTTAAAAAATCGGCTTTCACCAGATTAGTATTATAAAATTGTGCGCGTTCCAAATCACAGTTATCAAAAACGGCTTCCGTCAAGTCGGTTTCGGTAAAATCGGCTTCTTTGAGCGAACAGCCAATAAACGGAGTCTTCTTCATTTTCATTTTCCCGAATAGCGCATAATCCAATATACATTGCTCAAACCGTACTGAAAAAAGGAAATCGCGGCAATCGCCGAAATTCAACCCAATCATCTTGCAGTTTTTGAACGAACATTTGACAAACGCAGTATTAAAGAATTTTGCTAATGTAAAATCGCAATCGGTAAATTGACAATCGGTAAAACTAATATTAGAAAAATGTGTTTCAAAAAAATTACATTGTGTAAAACATTTATCTTCAAATTCCTGTTCGGGGAAAAAAGGTATATTTGTCATAATTTATGGCGAAAAAAACAATAAATAATCTATTTCGTAAAAAATTCAAACCAGTTTCAAAACACAAAGGTAGACGATTATTGAAAAGATACAGTTTATTTTATTGTTGTGCAGACAACATTATTTCTGTAAATTTGTTCTCATTTTTCAAAAAAATAAATTTAAAACTAAAAATATCATGAACAACGAATTCAGAAAATATGCCACCAAACACCTTGGCATGAACGGATTGGCACTTGACCAATACACTTCCTCAATTACTTCGCAATCGCAAGGTTACATTTCGCCATATATTTTGGAAGAGCGCCAACTCAATGTTACCCAAATGGATGTGTTCTCGCGCCTGATGATGGATCGCATTATCTTTTTAGGTTATCCTATTGATGATACGATTGCCAATATTATCCAGGCACAACTGCTTTTTCTTGACACATCGGATCCGGGCAAAGATATTTCTATTTATATCAATTCTCCCGGTGGCTCTGTGTATGCCGGATTGGGTATTTATGACACTATGCAGTACATTGGCAGCAAAGTAGGAACAATATGTACCGGTATGGCAGCTTCGATGGCGGCTGTGCTACTTGTTGCGGGCGAAAAAGGCAAACGCATGGCTTTGAAACACTCGCGCACGATGATACACCAACCTATGGGTGGCGCGCAAGGACAAGCTTCGGATATCGAAATCACCGCCCGCGAAATTCAAAAACTGAAAAAAGAGCTTTATACCATTATTGCTGATCATTCGGGTAAATCGTTCGAGCAAATCGAAAAAGACTCCGACCGCGACTACTGGATGACTGCCACCGAAGCAAAGGAATATGGTATGATTGATGAAATTTTAACGAAGAAATAAGAAATTAGCAAATTCGAGAATTAGCAAATTAGCAAATGATTTTTATAGTTGTTTATTGATTTGCTAATTGGTCAATTTGCCAATTAGCTAATTAGATTTATGGCAAGAAATAAAAACATGTGCGATTTTTGCGGTCGTACAGAAGCTGAAGTGGCTGAGCTTTTGCAAGGTGAACAATATAATATTTGTACCGATTGCAAAGAGATTGTGGATGAAATTGTGGCTTACAGCGAAAAAAATCAGCAAAAAGATAAAAAATTTAAGGTAGATAAAGACAAACTGCCGACACCGGTAGATATTAAAAATTATCTCGACCAATATGTAATTGGACAGGATGAGGCTAAAAAATATCTTTCGGTAGCCGTTTACAATCACTACAAACGGCTGATGCAAGCCAAAAGCGATGATGAAGTAGAGATCGAAAAATCGAACATTATTCTGGTTGGCTCTACAGGAACGGGCAAAACGCTATTGGCACGAACGATTGCAAAAAAGCTACATGTGCCTTTCACCATCGTGGATGCAACAGTGCTTACCGAAGCCGGATATGTGGGCGAAGACATCGAAAGTATTCTTACCCGATTGCTCCAAGTTGCCGATTATAATGTAGCCGAAGCCGAACGCGGTATTGTGTTTATTGATGAAATTGATAAAATTGCCCGCAAAGGCGACAATCCGTCCATTACGCGCGATGTGAGCGGTGAAGGTGTACAACAAGGACTGCTCAAACTGCTCGAAGGATCGGTAATCAATGTGCCGCCACAAGGCGGTCGTAAGCACCCCGACCAAAAAATGATTCCAGTAAATACACAACACATTTTGTTTATCTGTGGTGGCGCATTTGATGGCATTGAGCGCAAAATTGCGTCGCGCCTCAACACAAAAGTGGTTGGTTATGGTGCTGCCCAAAAGAACAGCAAAATAGACACACAAAATCTGCTACAATATATTACTCCGCAAGATTTGAAATCATTTGGATTGATTCCCGAGATTATCGGTCGCTTGCCCATTCTTACCTATCTAAATCCATTAGATAGAGAGGCTTTGCGTCGTATCCTGACCGAGCCGAAAAACTCAATTGTGAAACAATACACTAAATTGTTCGAGATGGACGGCGTAAAATTGATTTTTGAAGACGAAGTATTGGATTATGTGGTAGATAAAGCGATTGAGTTTAAACTTGGTGCACGCGGATTGCGTTCCATTGTCGAAACCATTATTATGGACGATATGTATGAAGCGCCATCCAAAAAGATTGACAAACTTATTGTAACAAAATCTTTGGCAGAGGAGAAATTGGGGAAGGCTAATTTGCAGCAGTCGGCGTAGAGGAATTGACGATTTGCAATTTATATTATCCGTTAGGGCAAGTATCTTATGCCAAATTAATTAATTCCATGATAATTTAAGTGATGAATGATAAAAACGATAAAGTTTACAAGAGTAATCTTATTTTGCCATTGTTCCCAGTTATTATTGTAATGGCTTTAATTCTTTTTTATTGGATAAAAATAGATTATGACATAATCAGTATCTCAATATTTATTTTATGTATTACAAGTTTCTTTTATAAAAAAGGGATTGAAATTGAAGGAAATCAATATATAGTTTATAAACAATTTTTCTTTTTTAAGAAAACAACTAAATCTGAAAAATACGAAGAGGGAATTAAAGAGTTGTTTTTAAACAGAATAAACAAAGAAATAATGCTTAGTAGTTCTGTTAGTGGAGGTGGGCGAGGAATTCCAAAAAAAGTTAGAGATTATGATTATTCATTAGTGATAAATACCCAATCAGATAAAGAATTAGTTGTCTTAAAATCAAAAGATTATAGTTATATTGAAAATACAGCAAAATTGTTTTCAAGATATTACCACTTGCCTATCCATGAATATGATATAAATATAGAATATCCTGCCACTGGAAATCTTATAGAATACGAGAAAAATCCCAAGCCAATAGTAAGAAGAAAGAAGATTCCTATTGAGATGGATTTGTAAATCCGCCTTGAAGAGAGACTTACATGGCAGGATAAAACACAACTAACCCAATACCTGCCCGCCGCGCGAGGGATTACTCACAGATAATTATTTTGGTGTTCGTGATGCTTCGCTATTGCAGCGGCACCCCGCAGCAAACCTGATAGGGATGTGGTAGAGCCGCGGCGCGCCACGGCTCTACGAACCGGATAGGAATACGAGCGAGGAGTATAGCGGAAAGCCCGACCCCGCCTGAAATAGGATTGTTTGCCGAGATGGGAATGTGGCGGGGACGCGCCCCAAAAGTTAAAAAAATTATTTTTCGAAAAAGCCTTTGTTTATTCACAAACTTGTTTATAAATTTGTTTTAAAATAAAAAATATTAAGTATGTATTGATGGCAAATATTGACCTCATAGCTGCGCTGAAAAAGAACTTTGGGTTCGATTCCTTCAAAGGGAATCAGGAAAGCGTGATACGGAATGTGTTGGATGGAAACGACACATTTGTTTTGATGCCTACCGGCGGGGGTAAATCGCTTTGTTATCAGTTGCCTTCGTTGCTGATGGAGGGTACGGCGATTGTGATTTCGCCGCTTATTGCACTGATGAAAAATCAGGTGGACGCGATGCGGAATTTCGGCGAAGAGGACGGGATTGCGCATTTCCTGAATTCGTCGCTCAACAAGGCTGCTATCGACCAAGTGAAGGAGGATATCCTGAGCGGCAAAACCAAACTGCTGTATGTTGCGCCCGAATCGCTGACAAAGGAGGATAATGTGGAGTTTTTCAGGCATGTGAAGATTTCGTTTTATGCGATTGACGAGGCGCACTGTATTTCGGAATGGGGGCATGACTTCCGCCCTGAGTACCGTCGTATTCGTCCGATTGTGAACGAGATCGGCAAAGCACCAATCATTGCGCTTACGGCTACGGCTACTCCAAAAGTGCAACATGATATCCAGAAAAATTTGGGAATGCAGGAAGCGACCGTATTCAAATCGTCGTTTAACCGCCCAAACCTGTATTACGAAATACGCTCAAAAACAAATAATGTTGACAAGGACATTATTAAATATATCAAAAATAACGATAGTAAATCGGGGATTATTTACTGTTTGAGTCGTAAAAAGGTGGAAGAGCTGGCTGAAACATTGAAAGTAAACGGTATCTCTGCTTTACCTTATCATGCGGGAATTGAGTCGGGTACGCGTTCCGAAAATCAAGATAAGTTCCTGATGGAAAAAGCGGATGTTATTGTAGCAACCATCGCTTTCGGAATGGGAATTGACAAGCCGGATGTGCGTTTTGTAATCCATTATGATATTCCGAAGAGTTTGGAAGGTTACTATCAGGAAACCGGTCGTGCGGGACGCGACGGCGGCGAGGGTCATTGCCTCACTTTTTACTCGAACAAAGACCTCCAGAAATTAGAAAAATTTATGCAAGGCAAACCAATTGCCGAGCAAGAGATAGGCAAGCAATTGCTACTCGAAACGGCTGCCTATGCCGAATCGTCCATTTGTAGAAGAAAATTATTGTTACACTATTTCGGTGAAGAACACACCGAAGAAAATTGCGGAAGTTGCGACAACTGTATGAGCCAAAAAAAACAAATTGAAGCGAAAGAAATGGCTATTTCCATTTTGGAATTAGTGGTATTGTTGAAAGAAAAATTTAAAGCCGAACACATTGTTGATATTCTGAAAGGAAAAGAAACGGCGGATGTAAAATCGCACGAGCATGATGAGTTGGAACTTTTTGAAGCATTTAAGGATGAAGACGAACGGGTATTGCATGCTGTTATTCGGCAGGCAATGGTTTCAGGATTTTTAGCAAAAGACATTGAAAATTATGGGTTGTTGAAAATTACAGCTGCCGGCAAAAAATATCTGGCGAAGCCAACTTCGTTTATGATTACGAAGGATAACGATTTTGAAGACGAAGAGGAAGATACAAGCGCTCCTGTGCGTGGCGGAGGAAGTGGCGCCGGCGATGAGGCTCTGTTTACCATGCTGAAAGATTTGCGCAAAAAGTTGTCGAAAAAGCTGGAAGTACCGCCATTTGTTATTTTCCAAGACCCATCGCTCGAAGCAATGGCTACAAACTATCCCGTTACACTGGAGGAACTGCAAAATATACCGGGCGTAGGCGCAGGGAAAGCAAAACGCTATGGGGAAGATTTTGTAAAGTTGATAAAAAACCATGTGGAGGAAAACGAAATTATTCGCCCCGAAGACTTGCGGGTTCGTTCGGTTGCTAATAAATCAAAACTTAAAGTGTCTATTATTCAGTCTATTGATCGCAAAATTGCATTAGATGATATTGCGCTTTCAAAAGGTATTGAGTTCAAAGAATTGCTTGATGAAGTAGAAGCCATCGTTTATTCGGGAACAAAAATCAATATCGATTACTTCCTCGAAGAAATTATGGACGAAGACCATATTGATGAGATATATGAGTATTTCAACGAAGCCGAAACCGACAAAATCAGCGACGCATTGCAAGAACTTGGTGAAGATAATTTTACGGAAGAAGAAGTGCGTTTGGTGCGGATTAAATTCTTGTCGGAAATGGCAAACTAAATGAGTTGCTTGTTGCAAGGTTTAGGAAAGGTTATGCAAAACAATTTGTGTAACCTTTTTCTTTGCCAAAGAGGCTATATATATTTTTCTCTGTGTAAAAAATAAAAATATACTCTCCAATAAATCTCATTGCCTCAAATTATGTACCTTTGCAATAAGGTAAGAATTTGAACTCTACACGAATGAAAAAATATCTCTTTTTAATCCTTTTTATCGGATTTGTTTTTTCACTGCAAGGAAAAACAATTTTACAACCGGCTGAAAAATTTCTCGAATTACAAAAACAGGAAATGGAAATCAAAGTCCTTTTCGATTCGCTCAACAGAAATAGCCAACTCCCAGACAGTATAAAGAAAGCATTGGGTGAGAATATCCGACTGAAATTTGCCGAAATTCTTCGGGATAAAAACAGTTTTGTGTATCCGTTTGACAGTTTGCATTATTTGGGTAAAATTTATTCGGACGACAATAAAATACGGATTTACACATGGAATTGCGAGTTGACCGACATGAACCAGCAATTCTATGGTTTTGTTCAAACAGAAAAAACATGCCTTCAGCTTCGGAGTCCGAAAACATACCTCCCCGACGATAAAAAAAATATCCCATTAAACAATTGGTATGGTGCGCTTTACTACAAAGCCATCCGTATCGAAAAAGGAGATAAAGCCAAATACATTTTGCTTGGCTGGAGTCGCCTCAATACCCGGCACAGCCTCAAAATGATTGATATTTTGGCATTTGATGGCAAGAAGGCTTCACTTGGTGTTCCGGTATTCGAACTCGATAATGGCAAAACTGCCCGTATCGTGTTCGATTATTGTGCGGATTTACGAATGACGATTAACTATGATGAAAAAAAGAAACGGTTTGTATATGACCATCTCATACCTACCGGCACCGAATTGGACGACGACCGCTGTAATGCTCCCGACATGTCATACGACTCCATCGTAAAGAAAGGGAAACGCTGGATATTGAAAAAAGATGTGGACGCCCGAAATAGAAAATAAATTAAATAATGAAAAAAAATAATGCAATGAAAAAAATTGAATGGATGAAAATATTGCGAAATTTCTCAATGTTTTCATTATTTTCTATTATTTCATTCTCTTCATTCTCAAAAACAAATAAGCCTATGGATAATTTTAATTATGTAGTTGACCAGTTTGCCGATGTACAAGTACTTCGTTATAAAGTGCCGGGATTTGAACAATTATCATTAAAACAAAAAGAACTGATTTACTTTCTGTCAAAAGCTGCTGAACAAGGGCGAGATATCCTGTTCGATCAAAATTACAAGTACAATCTTGTAATTCGACAAACGCTGGAAAATATTTACCTGAATTACGCCGGAGAGAAGGAAAGCGATGATTACAAAGCGTTTATGGTTTATTTCAAACGGGTATTGTTTTCCAATGGTATTCATCATCACTATGGAATGAAAAAGTTTGAGCCTGAGTTCTCATTGCCATTCTTTTTAGAAGCGCTCAATCAGTTGACTGATGATAAACTGCTTTTGCAACCCAAGCAGACTCGCGAACAATTCAACGAATTGATAATTCCGATTATCTTCGACCCAAATATCGCTTCAAAGCGCGTAAACCAGGCTGTTGGGCAAGATTTGATTGTTACTTCGGCTAACAACTACTATGACGGAGTAACGCAACACGAAGCCGAAGCATATTACAATGCCATGCGCGACACAACCGACCAAACGCCTGTTTCGTATGGATTAAACTCTCGATTAGTAAAAAAAGATGGGAAACTGATAGAAGAAACCTATAAATTGGGTGGAAAATATTCGGCGCAAATCGAGAAAATCATTTATTGGCTGGAAAAAGCCGAAACGGTTGCTGAAAACCCGCAACAAAAAGAGGTGATTCATTTGTTGATTGACTTTTACAAAACAGGTGATTTGAAAACTTTCGACGAATACAGTATCAAATGGGTGCACGACACTAACTCGTTGATTGATTTCGTCAACGGATTTATCGAAACATACGGTGACCCGCTCGGAATTAAAGCCAGTTGGGAATCGATTGTTAACTTCAAAAACCTCGAAGCCACACACCGTACCGAAATAATCAGTGCTAACGCACAATGGTTTGAGGATAATTCGCCTGTAAAAAAAGAATATAAAAAACCTCATGTAAAAGGAGTTTCGGCAAAAGTAATAAATGCCGCCATGCTTGGTGGCGATTGCTATCCCGCAACACCTATCGGCATTAATCTGCCCAATGCCAACTGGATTCGTCAAGTGCACGGTTCAAAATCCGTTACCATCGACAATATCACCAATGCGTATGACAAAGCCTCGCAAGGAACCGGTTTCAATGAAGAATTTATGATTGGTCAAGAAGAAATCGACCGCAAAGTAAAATACGGAAAATTGGCAGACGACCTGCATACCGACCTGCACGAATGCCTTGGACACGGCTCGGGACAATTGCTTCCGGGCGTTAGCCAAGACGCACTGAAAGCTTACGGCGCAACGATCGAAGAAGCCCGCGCCGATCTTTTCGGCTTGTATTATACTGCCGACAAAAAGATTGTAGATTTAGGACTTTTGCCTTCGGCAGACGCTTACAAAGCCGAATATTATCAATTTATGATGAACGGATTGATGACACAATTAGTACGCATCGAACCCGGACATGATATTGAAGAGTCACACATGCGCAATCGTCAGTTGATTGCACAATGGGTATTCCAAAAAGGTTCGCGCGATAAGACCGTGGAATTGATTACCCGCGATGGCAAAACTTTTGTCAAGATAAATGATTATGCAGGCTTGCGCCGACTGTTCGGACAACTACTTGCCGAAGTGCAACGCATCAAATCGGAAGGCGATTATGAAGCAGCCAAGCGTTTGGTCGAAACATACGGAGTGCGTGTCGATCCGGTTATTCACAAAGAAGTATTGGAGCGTTATCAAAAGCTAAACTTGGCTCCTTACAAAGGCTTTGTAAATCCGGTTTATACGCCTGTAACCAATGCTAAAAATGAAATTACCGATATAAAGATAAATTATACCGAAGGCTTTTTAGATCAGCAATTGCGATATGATGGCGTAAAGTAAAAAGAAATCCCTCACAAATTTGTGAGGGATTTCTTTTTGAAAAAATATATAATTAATACTCATTCGGCATTTCAGCCAGTTGTGTAGCCGTAAATACAGGTCCATCCTTACAAACATAAGTTTTGCCTACATTACAGCGACCGCATTTACCAAAGCCGCATTTCATACGGTTTTCGAGTGTGGTAAAGATATTCTCGTCAGTAAATCCGAGGTTCTTCAATACAGGGAAAGTATTCTTAATCATGATTGGAGGTCCGCAAACCACCACAATCGTATTTTCGGGCGATGGAGCTACTTCGCCAACAATAGTAGGAACAAAGCCTACTTTGCCTTTCCAGTCAGCATTCTCGCCACCCGGGTCGACTGTCAAATGCAGATTTACATTCGGGTCTTCTTCCCATGCTTTCAATTCGTCTTTATACACTAAATCATTTGGCGTACGAGCACCATAGAAAATAGTAACATCTTTATAATCGGCACGATTGTCCAAGCAACTCCAAATCACGCTGCGCATAGGTGGCAAGGCAATACCTCCGGCAATAAACACAAGGTTTTTACCTTTCCATTCTTCAATAGGGAAAACATTGCCATAAGGACCGCGAAACCCAACTACAGCACCTTCTTCCAAGTTAGCCAAAGCAGTGGTTACACGCCCTGCCTGACGGAAAGTACATTCCACATAACCTTTGCGGGTATGAGGCGATGCAATACAGAAAGTAGATTCGCCTTCGCCATACACCGAGTACTCGGCAAATTGTCCGGTATGAAACGAAAAGTTCTCCCCTTCTTCCGGATTCATAAACTCCAAACGGAATGTTTTCACGCCCGGCGCTTCTTGCGTTACTTTCGCCAGACGCATTTTATACGGTAAATATATATTTCTTTCTTCCATGATCTTATTTTTGCATAATCGTCATTGCGGGCTTGACCCGCAATCTCATATTGTTTTTGGGATGCTGAACCAAGTTCAGCATGACGAGTCGTTTACCATTTTTCAATTATTTGGGTATTTCATTTAAGCTTTCCGCGATATTCATATCCACCGGACAACGGCGCGAACAGCGACCACAACCGATACAACCCTTCACATTTAAGCGTTGTGGCATGTATGACAGTTTGTGCATCAGGCGTTGACGCCAACGGGCACCTTGCGTTTCGCGTGGATTATGTCCCGAAGTATGAAGGGTAAACAATTTGGCTCCGCAAGTATCCCACAAACGAACGCGTTGTCCTTGACTTCCTTTGTTTTCGTCCTGCATATCAAAGCAAGCACATACCGGACAAACATACGCACAAGCCGCACAACCTACACAACGCATGGCATATTCATCGAACATATTACTGTCGAAAACAGCGTTTAAGCGTTCGGTCATGTTGCTATCATCAAAGCGTTTAGGTACATTAGTTAGATATTTCTCTTTGTCTGAAGCATCTCCATCTTCGAACAATTCGGGAGCTATGTTTACAATAGCTTCTCCCTTCGGCGTAAGGATTTCGGCAATATAATCGCCATTATCTTTTTTGGTAAATAAAATATCATTGCCTTTGGTATTTCCAGGGCCACCGCCCAATGAAGTGCAAAAGCAATAATCGTCTGATTTGTTGCAAGACAATCCCACAAAAGTGGTACGCTCCATACGGCGGGCAAAGATAGGATCGCCCGGCTCCCAATTGAAAATAGCTGCCAAGCCTTCCATGCCGGCTACATCGCACGGACGAATCCCCCAAACGATTTTATAAGGGATAGCATCCAAATCGAAATCTTTTACCTCTACATCATCTTTGCTTTTAGTATAACTAAATAGCTTTTCGATGCGCGGATACACAATCGATTTTGCTGACATATCAGGCAACAGATAATCTTCTGCAACCTCATCAGCCGAAGTGATGCGCTTGTATCCAACCCGTTTCCCTTGTTGGGTGGGCGCATAAATGTGTTGTTTGCCTTCGGCTAAAAGCTTTTCCAACAGTTTTTTATAGTTGGCTGCTTTAAGGAGTTTTATTTGAGTACTCATGAGTATTTAGTTGAAAGTTGAAAATTGAAAGTGAATCAAACACTAAACATTCAATTGTTCAATTGTAAATTGTTAAATTGTAAATTACTCTATCCTATAAAATCTTCTTTATCATTCGGTTGGAAAGTCGCCATCGCACAACCTTCGTTGCGGTTTGTGCCCGACACCATACCATATACTTCACGAATTTCTTCCGACAATTTGATTGGCAACAAGTGAATCGGAATGTTTACCGGACAAGCATCCGCACATTGTCCGCACGAAATGCAACGCCCCGACAAGTGCATAGCACGCATCACATGCCATTCCAAATTGCCTTCGGTATTGGCTGCCACCGGAATCCATTGCGGCTGGTTGCTCTCTACCGTACATTGGGTACAATAGCAAAGCGGACAAGCCTGACGACAAGCATAACACTTGATACAGCTTTCCATTTCGTTTTTCCAAAAAGCCCAGCGCTCATCGCCGCTCATCGCCGAAATTTTATCCAACAAAACTTGATCTTCTGCACTTAACTTGTGTTCAAGCGTTGTCAAATAGTTTTCTATTTCTTCAAACGAACGAAATTCAGCAATGTCGCCACCGGCTTTCATCGCAATGGCTATCAGACCATCTTCTTTCAATTGTTTTTCGGCAGCCAGACGGATAATGCCACGCAAGGTGTTGGTGTTAGCAACGATAGCCGGTTTGCCCAACGAAGCTATTTCTTTTTTATAAAGATACATCGCCAAATTCTGCGTGCAACGCTCATCATAAATAAGGCGAGAAGCCTCATCTTCGTTGCGTGCAAAAGCAGGACGCACGCGCCCGTTCGACCCTTCGGCATATCCTACAATACATTGTATATCGCCTGATTGCAGGAGCTTGTTAGTTATTTCTATTAATTTAGTCATAATTCTTTAATTGAAAGTTGAAATTTGAAAATTGAAAGTGTTTTTTTGAATCATTTTCCACTTTCCATTTTCCATCTTCAACTTATAACTCTTGTTCCATCCAAACTTCGTTGGCAATTTCTTGATATTTCTTGTAAGGACCCATGTCTTTAATGCGGTCAACAGTTGAGTTTACTACCTCAGCCCATTTAGCGCCTTCGGCTGCCGATACCCAAGTAAATTGAATGCGGTCAACCTCTATGCCCATAAAATCAAGCAGCGTGCGAAACATTGTCCAGCGACGGCGTGCGTGGAAGTTACCCGAAGTGTAATGGCAATCGTTCGGATGACAACCCGACACAATCACACCATCTGCTCCATTGGCAAACGCTTTGATTAACAGCATAAAATCAATGCGCCCTGTGCATGGAAAACGGATAATCTTCACATTGGGCGAATATTTGATACGGCTTGTGCCTGTGAGGTCTGCTCCGGCGTATGTACACCAGTTGCAAACGAAGGCTACTACTTTTGGTTCAAAATCAGACATGATTTTTTATTTTTGATTTCAAAAAATTATTCAGGGTCTATTATATAATGATATTCTTTTTGAAGTTTGGGATCATAAAGAATTAAATTTGACTTAAAAAATTTATCAGACCCGACTTCCCTCTCGTAAATATTTACATCTCGAATTTCATAAATTAATTGTTTTCCAACTTTGTCGGTAAGAATCATCCTGTTATTTCTAATCTCACATTTATACCGATGAACATCTGTGTCCTGTTTTATATCGAACTTATCCTCAATAAAACAAGAGTCGTTATCACAACAATCAATAATCTTTGCAAAAGCTGTTGTGTCTTGTGCAATCCAAATTGCTTGAATATCTTTTTTAGTTATTTGTTTTGATGACTTTGATGTGCATTGAACAAATAATAATAAACAAATAATTATGTATAAACTTTGTTTCATTGTATATTCAAAAGAAGTTCCGACACTTATTTATCCTAATGCTTTAATTCCTTTTCAATCTCTTCAATTGTAGGCAAACTTCCTTTGAAATTCTCGGGAAAGGCCTTTGTTAATTGATATTCCGAAACTCCAATCGGCTGATTTACATTTTTCAAAGCATATTCTGCCACAATATTATTTTTTTCTCTACAAATAATAATTCCAATGGTAGGATTATCTGCCGGATGTCGAAGCAAATCATCTGCCGCCGAAAGATAAAAACCGATTTTGCCTGCATGTTCAGGTTTGAATTTTCCTGTTTTCAGTTCAATCACCACATAACAACGCAACTTCAAATGATAGAACAATAAGTCTATCGGGAAATCCGTCTCGCCCACATTGAAAGGCACTTGTCGTCCTACATACGCAAATCCTGCGCCCAATTCCAATAAGAACCTCGTAATATTTTCGACCAAAGCATCTTCGAGTTCCCGCTCATTATACTTTTCGGTTAAAGTAAGAAAGTCAAAAATATATGGATCCTTCAAAGTTTGCACAACCAAATCGCTGTGAGCTGCCGGCAGCGTATTTTTAAAGTTAGAAATAGACTTGCTTTGTGTGGTGTACAATTTCAATTCTATTTGATGAACAAGCATCGACCGGCTCCAACCGTTTTCAATGGTTTTATTCACATAAAATAGGGCTTCTTCAATCGTTTTGCATTTTGCAATAATCTGCAAATTGTGCCCCCAGGGAATAGAAACTAACTTATCAACAATTTCCGAATCATTTTTAATATTTGGAAATTCTCCAACAAGTTGTTGGAGAATTATACTCTCGTGTTTATCAGGGTTTAATATTGACTTTTTTGATAAAATTGAAATTTCACCACCAACTTGGTGGAGTTTTTGATTGGATTCCTCCAATTGGTCAACAACTTGTTGCCCAATTATATTGTCTTGATTATAAAATAAATACCATTGTCTAATGTAGTGAAGATTGGTTGTCGAGAATCCCTTCATTTGAGGAAACTCTTCCATCAAATCTTTGCTTAATTGAGGGATTAACCCATCACCCCATTTGGCTTTATCTTGTCTTTCGACAATTTGAGAACCCAATTCCCAATAAAGCTCCAACAATTCAGTATTAACCCGAATAGCAGCCTTTATCTGACTTTGCTTGATACGAGTTTTAAGCTCGCCCAACCAATTCCGGTAATCTTCGTTCGATGGCAGTATTTTATTCATCAGTATCTTATGCGTTCAGAAGCGCCAACACTTCTTCATAAACCTGTTTGTTCGAATATCCTTCCAAGTCAATCGATTTCGATTTACAGAAAGCCACACAAGTACCGCAACCTTGACATAACCCCGGATTGATAGACGCAATCACTTTTACCACTTCGCCATTTCGGTTTTTGATCTCTTCTTTGGTAATGGCTTGGTAAGGACATACCTGCGAACACATACCGCAACCCATACAAGTTGAGAAAATCGGAGGCGGCATGCGGTTTACTTTTGCCACAATCGGCTCGCGGGTCAATTCGCTGTTCGAGAACAATCCGATTACTTTGGCGGCGGCACCTGAAGCTGCTGATACCGATTCCGGAATATCTTTGGGTGCCTGACAAGCTCCTGCTACAAAAATTCCTGCTGTATTCGTTTCCACCGGTTTCAATTTCGGGTGTGCTTCGGCAAAGAATTTATAGGAGTCATAAGACACATGCAGTTTTTGTGCCAATTCTTCCGAACCTTCGGACGATACAGCTGCACTTGCCAACACCACCATATCGGCTTCAATTTCTACAGGTTTTCCACCCATCAAAGTATCGGCACCGCGAACGATGAGTTTGCCGTCTTTTTCGTAAATATTGGAAACACGACCGCGAATGTATTTTGCTCCATCTTCCTCGATGGCGCGCCGTGTAAATTCGTCATAGTTTTTACCGGCTGCACGAATGTCCATGTAGAACACATACGGCGTACCTTCATGCACTTTGTGTTTGTACAAAATGGCATGCTTCGCTGTGTACATACAGCAGATTTTAGAGCAGTAAGGAATCCCTTTCAATGGATCACGAGAACCTGCACAAGCAATAAACACTACTTTTTCAGGTATTTTACCATCGGATGGACGGCGGATTTCGCCCGAAGTTGGTCCCGAAGCTGATGCTAAACGCTCGAATTGCAATCCATTAATCACATCTTTATATTTCCCGTAACCATATTCGGGGAAGAAATCGGTTTTCTTTACTTCAAAACCTGTGGCAAGCACCAACGCACCTGCTTTTACTTCGATTATTTCGTCTTGTTGTTCGTAATCAATCGCACCTGTCGGGCACACTTTTTTACAAACACCACATTTTCCATTCTTAAAATAAGTACAATTCGCACGGTCAATCACCGGCTTATTCGGAACTGCTTGTGGAAACGGCACATAAATAGCCGTACGGTTTGCCAAGCCTTGTTCAAATTCGCTTGGAATCTTTTTATTCGGACATTTGGTGCAGCACAATCCGCAACCGGTACACAATTTTTCGTCCACCGATTTGGCTTTTTTGCGAATGCGTACATTGAAGTTACCAATAAATCCGTCCAAACTTTCCACTTCAGCGCAAGTATACAATGTAATATTCGGATGTTGGGCAACCTCCACCATTCGCGGCGTAAGGATACATTGCGAACAGTCGAGTGTAGGGAAAGTTTCCGAAAGCCCCGACATCTTTCCGCCAATAGACGGCTCGCGTTCTACCAAAATCACTTTTTGTCCGGCATTGGCAATATCCAGCGAAGCCTGAATACCCGTAACACCACCGCCGATTACCACCGCCGTTTTATTTACAGGAACTTTAATTGCTTCGAGCGGATGATTATTCTTCACCTTTTCGACCAAAGTCCGCACCAAATCCACCGCTTTTTGAGTAGTAGCCTCGCCTTTGTCGTGCACCCACGAACAGTGTTCGCGGATATTCGCCATTTCGCAGAGGTATGGATTCAATCCCGCTTCGGAACAAGCCTTGCGGAAAGTAGGCTCGTGCATCCGTGGCGAACAAGCCGACACGACAACCCCAGTAAGGTTATGTTCCTTAATGGCTTCCTTGATTTTGGTTTGTCCCGGATCGGAACACATATATTTATAGTCGGTCGAATACGCCACTCCGGACATATTCCCCGCCTGTTCGGCTACGCTCACACAATCGACCGTAGCTGAAATATTTTCGCCGCAATGGCAAATAAAAACGCCTATTCGTGCCATAATTTAAAGCCTCCAAAAACAGCTTTTGGACAGTTATTTTATTTGAAAAAATTTACTATAAATTAAATATCTAAAAATTCATTTGGGCGCGTCCCCGCCGCATTCCCTTTCCCGACAAACAATCCTATTTCCGGCGGGGTCGGGCTATCCGCTGCAAGTCCTCGCTCACATGCCCATCTGAAATTAACATTCCCATTCTGTTCGCTGCGGGCTTTCCGCTACTATCCCTCGCGCGGCAGGCAGTTATTTTACAAACTGTGTTCTATCCCGCCATAAACCATTTTAATCACAGTGCTCAAAACTAATAGTTTGCTGTGCTACAGCTTTTAAGTGTTTTTTAGGTGTAGAGCACCACTCTATTTGTAGCAAATGCTGCTTGAGCAAAGTTCGACCCCTTCGGGGTCGCAACCATTTTCACAACGATATCCTATAAATATTCAAATCCTACGGATTTGACTTTCATTCTAAAACTTACTCCGAAACCGCTTCTTTAAGGACTTCCTTTTTAGGTGTTGGAGAGACTTTCAATGCATCCCAATCCACTTTCACCAAGTGTCGTTTTACACCGGCATCTTTTTCAGTTAAGCCGATAGCCAACGCAATAGCTTGTGTAATATATAGTACCGGGATTTTCGATTTTTTACCCAAGAACTTATCAATTGCCGAACGGCGCATATCCAAGTTAGCATGACACATCGGACAAGCTACTATAATAGCTTCGGCTCCCCGATCTTCGGCTTCTTTTACAATTTTGCCCGAAAGCTTTCCGACCAAGTCCGTACGGCTTACAGATAATCCGGCACCACAACATTCGGTTTTAAAAGGCCAGTCGATAGTTTTGGCACCAAGTGCTTTCATCACTTCGTCCATGCTTTGCGGGTCTTCCAAGCGGTCGAACTGCAACACATCGTAAGGGCGAACCAACAAACAACCGTAATAACAAGCCGCCTTTTTGCCAAACGAATATTTCACCTTTTCGGGCAATTCGGGCAAAATATGCTCTTGTATAAATTGTATAACATTCAGGATACGGATTGGTTCGTTGAGCGGCATTTCCATGGCTTCTTCCACTTCTTTTTTCAATCCGGGATTTTCGAACAACTCATGTTGAGTTACCAAAAGTCGATTGGAGCAAGCAGCGCAAGGCACCAAAATTTCTTTCATACCGGCTTTCTCGGCCAATGCCAAAATGCGTGCAGGCAAAGCTAACGAAAGTACTTTATTGAGGTTATGGGCGGCTGTAGCTCCACAACAGTTCCAATCGGGCACTTGTTGCAGTTCGAAACCGAACGCATGGGCAATCGCTTCGACCGACTCGGCATACTCGCGCGCCGTGCCTTCCAACGAACAACCGGGGTAGAATCCTATAGATTTCATGTCAATTAAAATAAATTAGCAAATTTGATAATTAGCAGATTAGCAAATGAAAAACAAATTCACGAAAATGTATTCGCTAATTATCAAATTTGCTAATTTGCTAATTTATTTTTTAGTTTTATTAAAAATGCGAGAAATATTGCTTTTGCCTTTAATCATATCAGGCATAAGGGCAAGTTTGCCGCGCACAAACATTTTGGGGGCAAGCATCAGGTCTTGGAAAAAGTGTTTACTGCGCAACTTATAGTCGGCAACCAAACCTATTTCGTACAAACGACCCGACATGCGGATCATATCCAAGAACGAACGGTGGAAAGGAATAATATTT
This sequence comes from Paludibacteraceae bacterium, assembly GCA_031553685.1. GTDB lineage: Bacteria > Bacteroidota > Bacteroidia > Bacteroidales > Paludibacteraceae > JAFGVL01. The sequence goes on from JAVBLE010000028.1 coordinate 34,496, forward strand.
TTGGAGGCTTGCTTGTTTGCCAAACCTTCTTTGAGCGATTTTTGGCGGAGAAAATCCATTGCTTTCGGGATGTCGATAGACATCGGGCAGCGCGAGATACACATTTCGCAAGAGGCACACATCCAAATGGATTGCGATTGAAGGAGGTCTTTTTCGTTAGCGGCATCTTCGGTTTGAAGCAGGCGCATGACCATGCTCGAAGTGTAGTCCATATCGGCAGCCAATGGGCAGCCGGCAGAGCATTTGCCACATTGATAACAGCGGTCGGCATTTACACCGGTCGCATGTAGGACTTGCCCATTAAGAGAATTCTTAACAGTATGTTGATGTGAACTCATATAGATAAATTTTTCCGGTTAAGGTTGTGTGCTTCTACTCAACTATTTATTGACTTTAGGTTTGAAAGTCAAATTTTCCGTAAAAGTTAGGCAAAAGTACAATAAATATTTGAATAGAAATGTTATTTCTTGTGTATTTTAAAATTAAGAAAATATCTTGTTTTTCTTCCTATATATCAATCAAAACAACAAATTACAATTTTTGTTCACAGAATATATCTTACACACATGAGACGAAGAAAAATACATTCCGCACATGACGCACAAACTGCCGGACGCAGCAAAAGCTTATCGGCACAAGGCGCGCAAACAATTAAGCATACAGGATGCCTTCTGCATAAAACACGCAGAGGGAAAATATTGAAACACACTGTTTGCGTAGTGTTGCAAAAAGATAAAAAACATGGAGATCATCCAGTTGAATGAAGTGAGGAAGCGAATGCATGGACACATCACAGAAGCGGTTGGTCATGCTATGTTTACCACCGCATCATTTCGTCCGCATCCAATCGGATATCACGCCCCCACATAAGTTTGGTACGCAGTGTGTTGTAGAAATTATGGTTCTTTTGTTTTAATACTTTGATGGAGAAATCGGCTTTTCGTATTTGAATAATGTCGTTATTTGATAGTATTTCCGAACGCCCATCGACCGAAGCCAAAAACGAATTGGTACGACTACTTACTTCTAAACGGATTTCGCAATCGTCGGTAATAACCAATGGACGCACAGTAAGGCTGTGTGGCGCAACCGGTGTAAGGATAATGCTCCGGCTCTGCGGCGTAAGGATAGGTCCGCCCACGCTGAGCGAATATGCTGTAGAACCGGTTGGGGTGGCTACAATCAATCCATCGGCTTGATACGAAGTAAGATGCTGGTTATTAATATAAGTGTGGATAATAATCATGGACGAACTATCTTGCTTTAAAACAGCAATTTCATTAAGTGCCAGATTATTTGTTCTAAATGGCGGGCAGTCGCATTGCAATTGTAGCATCGAACGCTCTTCGACTAAATAATTATTACTCAAAATATCTTCGAATGGTTGCTCAATGTCTGTGGAAGCAATGTCTGCCAAAAAACCGAGCCGCCCAGTATTAATCCCTACGATTGGGACGCTTTTGTTGCCTATATGTGAAGCTGTGCGCAAAAAAGTGCCGTCACCACCGATGCTGATTGCCAAGTCTGCCAAGAAGTTGTTGTCCGAAAATATTTGATCGAATTGCAAGGAAAAATCAATGTGCTCGAGCATGAATTTGTAGAATCTTTCTTCCACAACTACTTTTACTCCTTTTTTATGAAGTATGTCGAGCAATGATTTCAAGAGAATAAGGTTCTCCTTTTTATAGGTATTCCCAAAAATTGCGATGTTCATTTTATTGTTTTTTTATATGGTGTAAAAATAATCATTTTCTATTGTTCAAAATGATATGAAGAGCAAAAGATGTATTTTTTTTGATAAAGAATATCTGAGTACATGATAAGAAAAGCCCAAAATCGTCCGTATCTTTTAAGCAAATCGTCGATACCTTTTTGGTAAAAGATACGGACGATTTTGGTAAATCCTCCTAACGATTTTGGTCATGTACTAAAAAAGAATATACAAGAGATTTCTGAGCACATGACAAAAAACAAAAGAACAATACAAAAGCAATAGAAGTGTCGTCATTGCGGGCTTGGTTGCTGTACTTCGACTTCGCTCAGCAACCAAGCGTAGTCGAAGTATGACCCACAATCGCATAATAACCATTAATTGCTTTATGCGCGATACCGCATAAAGCGCGGTATGACGAATCCCTTTTTTAAAGAGTAAAAGGGATAATTCCGAAAAAAATGGCTTCTTATACTAATATTCTTAAGTTGGATTGGATCGTAAAAGCAGGTTCAGCCCGACCTTGTGTGAGAATGTTACACCGAAAGGGGGATGTGGCGGGGACGCGCCCTGATGGGTTTTATTGTTTTTTAATTGAGTTCTTGCTTGCCGATGAGGTTCATGATGCGGAGGATCTTGGCTTGGCGTTTTTTGATGTAGGGTGATGGTTTGGTTGCCGAAAACTTGCGGGGATTGGGCAATGTTACTGCTATCAGGGCTGCTTCTGATTTGGTAAGTTTGGCTGCCGTATGATGGAAATAATTTTGCGAAGCTTGCTCCACGCCATATACGCCGTTGCCGGTTTCGATGACATTGAGGTAGACTTCCATGATGCGTTCTTTGCTCCAAAATATCTCGATCAGCACAGTAAAATAGGCTTCGAGTCCTTTGCGCAAATAGGAACGATTGGGGTAAAGGAATACATTTTTGGCGGTTTGCTGGGTGATGGTGCTGCCGCCTTTGATGCGTTTGCCTTTTTGGTTGTTTTTGTAGGCTGATTGCATTCCTTTAAAATCGAACCCGCAATGACCGATAAAACAATTGTCTTCTGAAGCGATGACGGCTTGAACCATATTGGGGGATATTTTTTCGATGGGTGTCCAATCCCGCTGTAATTTAAGTTCTTTTCCTTCAATTGCTTGTTCGGCAAGGCGTATGAACATAAGTGGGGTATAATAGACCGGAACAAAACGATACAAAACAGTGAGCCCAACGGAAATGATGAAAAACCAAAGAAGGATTTTTAGAAAGAGTTTTGTAATTCGTTTCAAAAGTGTTGGTTTTCCTTTTCCGGTTTCTTTTGGAGGCTTGTTGTTTTTTTGTGTTGGCATGAAAATTTTATTTTGAATGCAAAATTACTAATTTTTGAGGATTTTATTTGTCCTGTAACTGCTTTAGTTTACTTTTGTAACCTCAACTATGTAACATACAAATATGTCAACTTATACAGAAGATATTCGAAAGGTAACAACCCATAGACTTTTCGAGATGAAGCAACGGGGTGAACGCATTAGCATGCTGACGGCTTATGATTATACCATGGCAAGTATTCTTGACCAAGCGGGTATTGATGTTTTGCTGGTCGGCGATTCAGCGTCAAATGTAATGGCGGGGAACATAACTACATTGCCAATGACGCTCGACCAAATGATATATCATGGCACCTCTGTAATGAAAGGCGTGTCGCGTGCGCTGGTGGTGGTGGATATGCCTTTTGGTTCGTACCAGGGAAACTCGAAGGAGGCGCTGGCTTCGGCTATCCGGATTATGAAGGAGACGGGTGCGGACTGCTTGAAAATGGAGGGCGGGGCGGAGATTATCGAGTCGGTAAACCGGATTTTGTCGGCGGGTATCCCGATTATGGGTCACCTGGGGCTTACGCCGCAGTCGATTAATAAGTTTGGGACTTATGCTGTGCGGGCGAAAGAGGAAGTGGAGGCTAAGAAACTAATGGAGGATGCTATTTTGCTGGAGCAGGCGGGCTGTTTTGCTATTGTGTTGGAAAAGATTCCGGCGACGCTTGCCGAACAAGTAGCTAAGACAGTGAAAATTCCGATTATCGGGATTGGCGCGGGTGGCGGCGTGGATGGGCAGGTGCTGGTGGTGCATGATATGCTGGGGATGAATACGAAGAATTTCTCGCCCCGGTTTTTGCGCAAGTATGCCGACCTGCGTACGGTGATGACGGACGCGGTGGAGAATTATATTAAGGATGTGAAATCAAATGATTTTCCGAATGAGGGGGAGCAGTATTAAGATTTAATGATTCAATAATTCAAAGATTTGTTTCTTCAACAGGAAACAATTATTTTTGTATTCAAAATAAGTTGTGGATGAAACCAAAGTTTAAGATTGTATTTTTAGAGGATGCCAAAGATTTTTTGGAGAATCTGGATGAAAAAGCTCGCGAAAAAATATTTTACAATTTATGGAAATCCACATTGGTGAACGACAATGAACTGTTTAAAAAACTACAAGGTGAAATATGGGAGTTTCGCACCTTGTACCAAAAAACACATTATCGACTTTTTGCCTTTTGGGATAAATTGGGAGGACAGAATACAATTGTTGTTTCAACTCATGGACTGATTAAAAAAACTGCAAAAGCTCCGGATTCTGAAATTGAGAAAGCAGAAAAATTACGAAAGAAATATTTTGAATCTAACAAAAATAAACAATGAAAACATATACTTTGGAGGAATTGACCGACAAACATATTGGCATAAAAGGTACTGCTAAACGAGAGGCTTTTGAAAATGAATTGAAGCTTGAACTGTTAGGAGATACAATTAAGAAAATTCGTATAGAGCAACATCTAACGCAAGAGCAACTAGGAGAACTGGTAGGTGTAAAGCGTGCTCAAATCTCAAAGATAGAACATAGTTTGACTAATGCTCGGTTTGATACTATAATGAAGGTGTTTTCTGCTTTGAACACAAAAATTAATTTTAATGTGGAAGTAATGGGTAGAACTCCTTTGACTCAAACCTAAAAACATAAGACAGTATCTATACAACAAAAAAGAGGAAAGTAAATTTATTTTCCTCTTTTCTGTTGTATGGATAGTTAGGGAGGCGTTGCATTTACTCTCCTTGTCTGTGATTTTCAATTCGACAAGCTTAATGACCACATACAATGCTCTTGCGGTTTCCGTAAGCTGCTCCGCCAGCCGGCGGGTTGCATAATGGTTATGCAAATCGAGCTTTTCAAGCCATTTTTTCTCCCGCCGCTTTTGGCGAATGGCTAAACTCTTCGGGTTTTATTGTTTCGCTTTTGGCGAATGGTTAAATCTTTCGAATTTTTCTCTACCGCTTTTGGCGGAGGAGCAAATGTTTGAGGTTTTATGCTTTCGCCGTTAGCGGAGAGATAAATCCTTGTGCTTTTTTACTTCCGTCGTTGGCGAATGGGTAAATATTTCGGGTTTCAGGGTTTTGCTAACGGCGAATGGATTTTTGTTTGTGGGTTTTCCGTATGCTGCGCTGCCAGCCAGCGGATTGCATACGATTATGCAAATTATTTCGAAAACAAAGTGAGGGTTTTACTTTGAGTGAAACCCTCACTGTTATGGCTAAATAAAAACATTCCAAGTTCTGGAAACTTGGAATATTTTATTGCTACGCCTCCGGAACTGCTACTCCTCGTTTCCTGACGAGAAGTTTGTGGTTTTGCGCTTCAAACGCTTTACCAATTACCCTTCGTTAGGAAACGGGTAGCAGAAACGAGGGGGTAGCAGAATTATTACTGACAACCGAACCGAACCACAAAAGGCAGCCCCCCGTTAAGGAAGCTGCCTTTTGTATTTAATAGCAGTTGCGTTTCAGATTACTACTCTTTTTGTCTTTTCAAAGTAAAATGCCCTACTTTCGGTTTGATTTCCGATGAAGTGATGCGATACCA
>JAVBLE010000045.1:0-39614 GCA_031553685.1 Paludibacteraceae bacterium
GATGTGATTTACAAGAATGTGATTTGATTGAGTGTAGTGAGTTGAGTGTAGTGAGTTGAGTGTAGTGAGGGCATGACTTTGAGTCATGCCCTCACTTATTTGAAAAGTTTTGACAAATATGTTATAAAACATGTTTTTATAATCTCCTTTGGGAGCATAAAAAATTTTATCTTTGCACTTAAATATCTTGTTTATGTTTACCGCCAGAAAAATAAATATAATTCTCTTATCCGTTGTAGCAATAGTTTATTGTGCATTATTCGTATTTTCAATAGACTTTTGTTATTTCTGGGATACTATCCAGCAAATTTCCAAAGAAGGCTATTGGTTCTACAAAACCAATTTTGCTTCTCTGCTTATACATCCGGTTCCCGGACTCAATATTGAAGCTACGGGTTATCATCCGCCACTGATGGGAATGATGACGGCACTTTTGTGGAAACTCTTCGGGTACAAACTGTGGGTTTCGCATGCATTTACATTCTTGTGGGCTATTTTGCTGATTTATACTGCCTGGAAGCTTGTTTGTCGGTTTTTTCCGGAGAAATGGCGAGGGTTTGTTTTACTAATTTTATTGTTCGAATCCACCGTTTTAACGCAGTTTGTCATCGCTTCCCCCGATTTTATTCTGTTTACCGCTTTTGCTATGGCTTTGCGGGCTATCTTTGAACGGAAAAATGTGTTGTTATCCTTTTCGTTAATCTTCCTTTGCGGGGTTAGTATGCGGGGAGTTTTTGCCGGTGCAATATTGTTTATTGCCAATTTGTATTATGATTATTTGCAAAATGATAAAAAATACAGTTTAAGGTTGTTTGGTAAGACACTCCTCCCCTACTTGCCCATCTTTTTCATCCTGTTATCTTATTATGTGTATTATTTTTTCAGTAAAGGCTGGTTTTTTATCAACTCCAATTATTCCGAGCATTATCTGCTGCCAAATAGTATAAAGATGATTGCTGCCCATTTGGCAGAATTCATACTTCGTCTTGTAGAGAACGGGCGATTTTTCGTTTGGCTATTTGCGTTTTATTTTACCGGCTATTATTGGCTGAAAAACAAACAAAAAATACTGTTGTCAAACGAAGAAAAAATGCTTGGATTATTCCTCGTATTGATATCCGGATTGTACTTTTTATTTGTATTTATAACCCGGATGCCTTTTTGTCCCCGCTATTTCATTCCCTTGTTTTTTGTATTGTCTATTTTGACATTACAATTGTGCATTCGATTTTTTACTACAAAAAAGTTAAGAATAGTCTTTGGATTGCTTTTAGTTTTTACATTGACCGGACACTTTTGGATTTATCCCGAAAAAATAGCAAAACCATGGGAAACCACACTTTTGCACACACCCTATTACCAATTGCGCAAAGAATGTTTTGATTACATAGATAAAAATGGATTTAACTATTCGGATTTATCAGCCGGATTTTGTTTATACGGAAACAGGGGAAGAATAGAGTTAACCAACGAAGGGAAAATAGTTGGTAATTCATTAGATACAAAATATTTTATTTATTCCAATATATCAAATTTAGAAGATGAAAAAGTGGATGAGTTGAAAGACATTCATCGCTGGACTCCTATAAAAACATTTCGGCGAGGAGTCGTGTTTATTACTATTTATCAAAAAAATAATTAAAAAAACAATTATTCTACAAAAGAGCAAAGCTCACGAACCTCAGTTCAATTAATATCCTTCTATTTTTTCTTCCGATTTCACTTTTTTCCTGTCCATCAAAGACCAAACGCGCCAGATGTATGCCAAAACAAACGGAATAAACAGCGAAACTACCGACATTACTTTCAATGTGAACAGGCTGGAACTACTGTTGGCAATGGTGAGCGAACTTTGCATATCGACAGTTGAAGGATAGTAAGCTGTATGGTTGAACCCCGCTATTAATAACAACATCAAAACAGTGAGAACAGTGCCTATGCCGGCAAACCAAATTCCTTTGGTAAATGCCGGTTGCGTTATCGATTTTATTATTCCAAATAATACACACAAAACTCCCATTAACAAAATGACGATAGCCCAAGGCATTTCTATCAAATTATGCAGATATTTATATGGCTCAACGCTTATTGCACCTGTTACAGGGTTTTCGGCGAATCCGTCTTTGAGTAATAATTGAATTAAATAGGCAACAAATAATACCACAAAACAAATCGCATTGACAAGTAATTTCCGGCGGGCATTGGTGCGCAAATTGTCATTTTCTATATTATTGATAAAATACAGACAGCCCAGACTGCGCGCCAAAAAGAAAACGGCAAACCCAAAAGCAACATTCCACAAGTTGCCCACAGCCTCAAGCCCATGCCACGGGTTTTGCCAGACGGAAATGACCGGCATAACGCTGCCTGCTATGTTTTCTTTGTTCACAGTGAATTCGGCGCCTGTGAAGAATGTTGATACCGCTGCACCGAGCAACACCGGACCTAAAAATCCATTGAAGAAAAGGAAGAATTTATAAGTAGATTTTCCCAACAGATTCCCTTTTTTAGCAATAAATTCGTATGAAACAGCTTGCACAACGAAGCTGAACAAGATAAGCATCCACACCCAATAGGCTCCACCAAAACTGGTTGAGTAAAACAGTGGGAAAGAGGCAAAAAAAGCTCCGCCAAAAGTAACCAAAGTAGTGAATGTCAACTCCCATTTTTGCGAAAGTGACTGCAACAGCATATTCATGTCTTCTTCCTTCTTTCCAATGGAATAGACCAGCGACTGCCCTCCCTGTACAAACAGCAGAAAGACCAGCAGACTGCCCAATAACGAAACCAGAAACCACCAATAATGCTGAAAGAAATTGTAGTCGAACATAGGGTTTGCTTTTTTAAATGATTAAATTATTTCAAATCACTTACCGCTTCCGGTCCTTTCTTGATTTGTTTTAGCAAAATACCGATTTCGGCAATCAGCAAAATGGTGAACAAAGACAGGAAGATAAAGAATGTGAGCCGAACCGATGATGTTTCGATATGCGAAATGGCTGCCGACACGGGCAAAATATCCTGTATAGCCCATGGTTGACGCCCCACTTCGGCCGTAACCCAGCCGGCTTGCGAAAGGATATAGGCAAATGGTATCGACCACAGGCAAACCCATTGCAACCAGCGCTTGTTTTCAAATTTCTTTTTATAGGACAAAAACATAACCACTGCAAACAAAGCCATGAAAAATAGTCCAAACAATATCATGATACGAAATGAATAGAAAACCATTGGAATGCTTGGTATGGCATCTGCAGGAGTTTTGAAATAGCCATAACCAAAATAAGAGAAGTTTTCGTCTAATACTTTTTTTGTTTCAATGGCTTTTGCTTTATCATTTGCTTTTGTTGCTTTCCGGTAATCGGCAAGTGCATTTACAGCTAATCGCCCACGCTCCATTTTTTCGGAGATGGAAAGGGCTTTGCCGTTGGGCGTATCATAACCTCCTTCGACAATGTCGGCAACGCCCGGTACATAGCCGTTCATGTCTCTTGTGGCTAAAAAGGAAAGCATTTTTGGAATTTCGATTTTGAAAATGAAAGGATCTTTGTTGTCATCATATTTTTTGCCGGGTGTGAGCACGCCAAATGCTACCAGACTAACGCCGTTTCCTCCTTCGTATAAACCTTCCATAGCTGCCAGTTTCATCGGTTGTTTGCCGGCAACCTGATTAGCCGAGCCATCGCCGGAATAGATCGACAGGATAATACCAACCAATCCGACAATGGAAGCCACTTTAATGCTATCCAGTGCAAATTTGGTTTCGCGCTTTTTGAGCAAAAACCACGAACTGATCCCAATCACAAAAACAGCCCCCAAAGTCCAGCCGGAAAGGATTGTGTGTAGAATTTTGTTGAGCGCGACAGGCGAAAGTACAAGTGCCCAAAAATCAACCATTTCGTTGCGGACAGTATCGGGATTAAATTCCATACCCACAGGATATTGCATCCATGCATTGGCAATCAAAATCCAAACGGCAGAAAGTGCCGCACCAATGGTTACCAGCCATGTTGATACCAAGTGAAACCGTTTGCTTACCTTGTCCCAGCCAAAAAACATGACGGCGATAAAGGTGGCTTCGATAAAAAAAGCAAAAATGCCTTCGATAGCCAGCGGCGCACCGAATATATCGCCTACAAACCAGCTGTAATTCGACCAATTGGTGCCAAATTCAAACTCGAGGATAATGCCGGTAGCCACCCCAACGGCAAAGTTGATCCCGAACAGTTTCATCCAAAAGCGGGTGGTTTGCTTCCATTTCAAGTCGCCGGTTTTCAGGTAAATGCTTTCCATGATGGACATGATAACACCCAGCCCAAGCGTAAGCGGCACAAAAAGCCAATGGTACATCGCCGTCAGCGCAAACTGTGCCCGCGACCAGTCAATCAATGAAATGTCAATTTGATTCATAATAGATTATGTTATTGTACGCAAAGGCGCTATGACGCTATGGTTTATTTGAAAAATAATGTTGCTTTTTTCTTTTGTGGCTTGTTGAATTATTTTATTTGCAAAGAAAAAATATTTTGGCGTCATGGCGTCTTTGCGTACCAACTTTATTATTGTTTTCTATTAGTCAGTTCGGTAGAAACAAAATCGCTTTTTTCTTCTGTTGTTTCGCATTTGGAGTTGAGGAAATTGGGGAAGAAAAACAGTTTCAACACAAAGAACATGACAAACAGCTTTATAAAAATAATAATCCACAGGGCTTTCCCCCATGCACTGAGGGTGCGAAACCCTTCTACATACATGGCAAAGAAATTGACCAGTGGATTATTATTCTTCATCCGAAAATAAAGTTAATTACGGATGTGAAGTTATGAATTTTTTTGGATTAAAAACTATCGATTATATCATTACTTTATCTTATCCAATTGTTTCTGTAATTTTTTATCGAATGTAAATACAGAATATCGCTTTTCCTTTGTATAACCAACAAGTAAACAATCTACAAAATCGAGCATAGACGAAGAAAAAAGCCCAAGAGCATATTGTACAACCTCATCTTTAGAAACCCTGATATTGTTTAGTCCGGCAATACCTGTCAGAGTTTGTGCAACTATCTCGCGTTCTACATTGTAAACTTTTGACAATACATACACACATTCAGCAATAACTTCGACAGGAATATAACACACATTGTCAGATAGTTGTTGTTCTACACTATCTGCCATTTCCTTATTGTCTTGTAAAACATAACGCAACAACGCATTTGTATCAAATAGCACCATATTTTTCGATAATGTGCTTTTCCCAAGCAGATGATTCCTTTTTTAATAAAACTGGATTTGCATATTTTTTTAAGCAACCTTTCAAGCTTTTGCCGGCAACTTTGCGATGAGTCGTTGTTTTTTCCAACGGCAAAACAATCACTTCTACTTGCATATCTTTTTCGGCCCAAGGCAGGTCGATTATAGGTAAAAGCATGCTGGCGTTTATTATTTTTCTTACAGCTTCCATTTTTTTACATTGATAATTAATGTTCAAAGATAATCAATATTTATCATGAATGGTTAATGAATTTTCAGATTAAGGATAATAAACGACTGATTTTTAATGTGCCAGCACTAAAGATTTATCTGCTGACAATCAGTTTTTCTATTTGTTGTGTTTTGCCTCGTGTAAAGTGAATGATGTACACCCCGTTGGGCAAATTGCTTACCAAAATATCGCCGCCGGCAACCACTGTTCCCGATACAACACCTTTGCCAACCAGCGAATAAATAGTGTAATCTACATTATTGTCGGATGAAATACGAATGTAATCTGCAGCCGGATTGGGCGATACGGAGAATACAAACTTGGCGTCTTCATAACCGGTTGGGGTAGATGTCCATGCTTGCCCAACCCTATTTCCCCAAATGTACTCGGCAAGTTCGGGATGATCGATAAACGGGTTGCGGTTGCCTTGCCAATTGCTATAGATTTTGTTGTTTCGGTCAATTTCTTTCTGGCTTACGGGGTCTAAGCGTGTCCAAGCCATAAACAGGTTTTTGGCATAATCGGTCAGCCCGTAATTGGCAGAGCCGAACACGCCATTTCCCCAACTGTTGCATTTATCTTCGTAACAGGTAGCCATGTAGAAATAAGTGCGGGCTAAGTCGCCTTTATATTCGTCGATTGGTTCGAAGACAGTTCCCGAAATACTCCCGTATATCGTTTTTGGAGATCCTCTTTTGCTACCGTTTCCATAAGTGTTCGAGGCGTTTTGTACTTCGCCATACGGCAAGTTGCCTCTATCGCCATTTACCTTTTTATCGGTAGGATACACCTGAAATCCATCGCTTACCATAGGCGGATCCTCGTCAAACCATGATTGGGGAATGGTGTGTTCGCGGTTGTATTTGTCGCATTCTGAGGTTCCGCCGCTTCCACCATCTTGATTGGTAATGTATGTAAGGTTGCAATTGGAATATATATCCCAGATGTAATTAGTGCCGGGCTTCAGGTCGGTATCGCCATACATGTCCCACAATGCCCTGTATCCGATATTTATATGGTTTTTAATTTTGTTGAAAAGAGCTGTTTTCAGTTCCCCGTTTTTTTTACCTTCGGCAGCATTATAATACCCTGCCGGAATTTGTGCTAAAAGGGAAAATATCCCCACACACAAAACTATTGCTGATAATACAAACCGTTTCATAATTTTATGTTTTAAATTGTATATCAAAGGTATGAATTCCATTGTGGGGATATGCAGCAATTCTATTTTTTTATGTTTTATTCAATAAAATTGGGCATCGTTATATTTCGATATCTTAACTATCAGAAGGATATTGCAGATATTATTTCATCGAATTCGGAAATTGCCTATAGATAGAGAAGAATAAATAAAAAGGGTGAACTTAAAATCCACCCTTATCAATTAATTATATGCCTTTCATTTCAAAAAGATCTTTTGAGTGATCATATTTCCTTTATCATCAGTAATTTTCAAAATATAAATATCGTTAGTAAGATTCTGCAAAGAAATATTATGAGAGTAAGCTGATGATTGCACCATTTTCCCTAATTTGTCAAATACTTGAATTTTTTCAATATTGGTGTTTGACATGATTAGCATTTTGTTTTTCAAAGAAATAGTGGGCACATTTCCATTTGCATTATCACACCTTGTTGAACTTGTGGTTGCTACAACTTCTACATTATCGATAGAAACATTGGTGTCACCTGCAGAAAACCCATCAAAATCCAAATTTGTATTCGCAGCAATTCTAAAAGACACATTACTTTTATTGAGCACTTCATTGGACATCGGAAGGTCAAAATATTGCCAAGAAGAATTTTTTATTGGATTAAATTTCACTAATGATACCCAAGTTGAAGATCCGTCAATATTTGCCTCCACTCGAAACTCTTTTATTGGAAACAAATACAAAGCAGTATACTTGAAAGCAAATTTCATATTTACAGCAGTATAAGCGCCTTCTGTTGAGATGTTTGGAAACAGGAAATATCCTCTAGGAGCTCCTCCGGTATATTTCATAGATTCTCCATGATAAGAACAATCTGAATTATGCCCATCATACTTATCTCTTCCATAGAAAGAGATATCAATGATTTGCATATCTATTCCATTATTTATTAAAATGGTACTTTCAGACTTATTGTCTTTTTCAAAAGTCCATTTAGCTAATGTTACCTGTGCTTGAGAGGCAATTGTTGCAAGAATTGTAGCAATAAAGAGTAGTTTTCTTTTCATAAAATACATTTTTAGTTTATAAATAATTAATTTTTAGAGAATTAGTAATCAATGTTAATTTTCCCTTGCAAAAGTAAATATTTTAAAAATAACTACCAATTTAATGATGATAGTAATTTCGAATTAACCATAAAAAATTTCATTTGGCAAAACCACCAATAAAATGTATATTTGCTCGCTTAAAAAGAATTTAGAAAGAAAACAATTACATACTTGATAATGAGCGAAAAAGAGAAAAAGGCGCAAGAGTATAGCGCCAGTAGTATTCAGGTTTTAGAAGGATTAGAAGCAGTACGCAAACGCCCCGCCATGTATATTGGCGATATCGGTGTAAAAGGTCTCCACCATTTGGTTTATGAGGTAGTCGATAACTCGATCGATGAGGCAATGGCGGGACATTGTAAAAACATAACCGTAACAATCAACGAAGATAACTCAATCACTGTAACCGACGACGGGCGCGGTATTCCGGTAGATATGCACGAAAAAGAAGGCAGATCGGCTCTCGAAGTCGTGATGACTGTGCTTCACGCCGGAGGTAAATTCGACAAAGACTCGTACAAGGTTTCCGGAGGACTTCACGGGGTAGGTGTTTCGTGTGTGAATGCGCTCTCGTCGCACATGACCACGCAAGTACACCGCAACGGAAAAATCTACCAACAAGAATACGAATGCGGAAAACCGCTTTACGATGTAAAAGAAATCGGCACTTCGGATAAAACAGGGACTACACAAACTTTTTGGCCCGATACCACTATCTTTACCTTAGACGCTATTTATAAATATGATATTCTGGCAGCTCGCCTGCGCGAACTTTCTTACCTCAACGCCGGGATTAATATTATACTGACCGACAACCGCGATAAAAAAGACGATGGCACATATCGTTCGGAACAATTCCACTCCGAGCGCGGATTGAGCGAATTTGTAGAGTTTATCGATTCGGCTCGCGAGCATTTGATTGGCGATGTAATCCATATCAATACCGACAAATTCAGTTCGCCGGTAGAAATCGCGATGACTTACAACACTACTTTCAACGAAAATATTTATTCGTATGTAAATAATATCAATACGATTGAAGGTGGTACGCATGTTGCCGGTTTCCGTCGTGGGTTGACGCGTACGCTGAAAAAATATGCCGAAGACAGCAAATTGTTGGAAAAAGCCAAAGTAGAAATTACTGGCGATGACTTCCGCGAAGGACTTACAGCCGTGATTTCGGTAAAAGTTGCCGAACCGCAATTTGAAGGGCAAACCAAAACCAAACTTGGGAACAACGAAACAATGGGTGTTGTTGACCAAGCCGTTGGCGAGGCTTTAGGCAACTATCTGGAAGAACACCCGAAAGAAGCTAAAACGATTGTAGAAAAAGTGATTTTGGCAGCCACAGCCCGTCAGGCAGCACGCAAGGCACGCGAGTTGGTGCAACGCAAATCGCCGCTTGCCGGTGGCGGATTGCCAAACAAACTGGCCGACTGCTCGGACAAAGACGCGGCAAACTGTGAGATTTTCCTTGTCGAAGGAGATTCGGCAGGTGGAACGGCCAAACAAGGTCGTAACCGTAAGTTTCAAGCCATTCTTCCATTGCGCGGAAAAATCTTGAATGTAGAAAAAGCCATGCAACACAAAGTACTCGAAAGCGACGAAATCCGCAATATTTACACAGCACTTGGTGTAACCATCGGTCGTGAGGACGATAGCAAAGCGCTAAATATGGATAAGATCCGTTACCACAAAGTAGTTATCATGACCGACGCCGATGTGGACGGAAGCCACATTGCGACGCTGATTATGACTTTCTTCTTCCGCCACATGAAAGAGTTGATCGAGAGCGGATATTTATACATTGCCACTCCACCATTATATTTGTGTAAAAAAGGAAAAACAGAAGAATATTGCTGGAATGAAAACCAACGCCTTCTGTTTATCGAAAAACACGGCGGCGGAAACGAAGGCAGCGTACATATACAACGCTACAAAGGTTTGGGAGAGATGAACGCCGAACAACTTTGGGACACCACCATGAACCCCGAAAACCGTACACTTCGCCAAGTAACCATAGAAAACGCTGCCGAAGCGGATCATATTTTCTCTATGCTGATGGGCGATGAGGTAGCACCACGCCGCGAATTTATCGAAGCGAATGCTACTTATGCGAATATTGATGCGTAAAAGATTTTTGTATGGAAATGAGAGTTCACATACCATTTCAAGATTTGTTGTCTGTTGTACAGCAATTGCCGCCAAATCAAAAAGCTAAGATTCGGAAAGTTTTAGCAGAAGAAATTGTATCTGTAAAAAAATCAAATTTATCAGATTTATTACTCAAAGGTCCGGTGTTCACAGATGAACAGATTAAAGTAATTGAGGAAAATAGAAAATCAATAAATAAATGGCGAACAAAATCTTAATGATTGACACTTGTCTTTTGATTGATTATTTTCGGAAGAAAGATAAAGCAAAAACAAGGCTTGTCCAATTGGCTAATAAGTTTAGTCGAATTGCTATTTCAAGTATAACTGAATATGAAATTTATGGAGGTGCAACTTTAGATCAAATAAAATTTTGGCAAGAGCTACTTACCACAATTGAAGTAATTCCATTTGACAGTAAGGCTGCCCTTGCTGCCGTAGAAATAGAGAAAGATCTGAAAAAGCAACGAAAATCTATTGAAAAAGCAGACCTTTTTATTGCTTCAATAGCTGTTGCAAATAATTTGTTTTTTGACACTTTGAACCGAAAGCATTTTGAGAAAATTGAGAAATTGAATTTGTTAGAAAATTAAATGAACTCATAATAAAACCCAAATAATCTCGTTTAAATATTTATGAAAAAATTTATTACAATCATTGCATTGACCGTTATTTCAATCTCAGGTTTTGCACAAAAAGCGGCAGTCGAGCGCACTTGGTACAACGAAGAAAAAACGGCCAAAATACAAATCTTCAAAGCAACTAACGGAATGTATTACGGAAAAATCGTTTGGCTGAAAGAACCCAACGATAGCAAAGGCAACCCGCGAACCGATGTGAACAACCCTGATGAGAAGTTGCGTCAAACACCTCAAATGGGGTTGATGATTTTGAAAAGTTTTAAGAAGACAGACGATAAACTGTATGAAGAAGGCACTGTGTACGATCCGAAATCGGGTAAAACTTATTGTGCTAAAATGACCATCGAGGGAAACGCCATTAAACTGAAAGGATTTATTTGTGGAGTTTCGTTCCTTGGACGCACTTCTACATGGACTCTGGCGGAATAATATCTTTAAATTACTTTTGATTTCTTTTTTATTAAAATCAATACAATTAACTAATGAATCTATTTTGGAAAAAGACTTTCGGTAAGCTGCAAGCAACCGATAAGTTTGAAAAACAAGAAGAGGAGCTGATGTTAGCCTACAAACGCTATTGCGACATTGAGGCTTCGGAACAACTGAAGGAATACACTCAGTTGTTTCATTTAATCAAAGCAGCCGACTTCAAGGAAAAGAAAAAGACACTCCAAAATCGCAAGTTTAAGGATACACAAGAGTATCGCGATTTTAGAAAGTACGAAAAACTGCATAATTCGCGGGACTTAAAGCACTATTACCAGGTGCTGCAATCGCCGGCTTTAGCAGAGTTTTTGGCTTTCAAACAGAGTTCCGAATACGAAAAACTGGGCAACCCCAAAGAAGTGAAAGCGGACGCTTTGCTGCAAAAGATGAAAGCGTACGAAAAGTCGAAAGATTATAAAAATTATATCCGTTTTCATGGGGCATTCGTGGTTTCGGAATACGAAAAACTGAAGGAGCATGTGAGCAAACCTGAATTTATCGAAGCTAAAAGTTTTTGGGAAAATAAACACCGTTGGCAAGGCACACAAGAATGTCGTACAGAACAACGCTACTACGAACTACAAAAAACGCCGGATATTTCGTTTTACGAAAGCACTAATCCGAAAATATTCGGTCGTTTGTTTGAATGGGAATTGTCATTCAGTGATGAATTTATGACTCTCGATTTGGACGCAACCAAGTGGCAACATGGTTATTATCACCGCTCCAAAAATCTGAAAAGAATCTATTCATTTGCTAACGAAAAACAAGGGAACACCGCCGGTAAAAATGTTTTTACAGATAATTGTTGCTTGAAAATCCGTGTAATTCCCGAGCCATACGAAGGAATTGCCTGGCACCCTCAAAAAGGTTTTATCAATAAGCAATTTGCCTTTACTTCGGGCACAGTGAATGCGGGCGATGTATTTCAACAAACCCATGGATTGTTTAAAGCTAAAATCCGTATTATGGGCGCCAATAACCTGAACCATGCGTTTTGGCTGGGTACTGATGGGAAATTGCCGCATATCAATGTGTTTAACTACAATGCCGGCTCTTTGGAAGTGGGCAGCTACGAAGCTTCTTTGAGTAAAGTGGCTTCAAATAAAGAAATTATCAAGGGGATTGCCGCTACCGATTATTATATTTATTCGCTTGAATGGACGCCAACCGAGCTTATTTGGAGGATAAATAATGTAGAAGTGTTCCGCCAAACGAATAATGTACCTAAACAGGCTTTATTTCCTGCCTTCAGTTCGTTTATTTCGGAGAAAAGTGCCGGAGGACAAGGACATATCGAAGTGGGTTGGGTGCGAATTTATAAGAGAAAAGCATAGATCAACCTGGTAAGTTTTATAAGAGTTGTTCGTTTTTTCGGGCAGCTCTTTTTCGTTTGGTTTTTCAAAGTCGTCTCAACCCGTTGGGTTGGGATATAAATGGTTTGCAACCATAGTAATTTGAGTTCGATTATTATTTTACACAGAGAAAATATTTTTTACTCAAAAGTGTCCATAGGTAACAAGGTGCTTTTTTTCGAGCATTCTCTTTGAGAAAATGCAGAGTTGCACAGAGAAGGAAAAATCTTCGATTTTTCAAACCTCTGTGCAACTCTATGCATTCTCTTTTGAGCCGATTGTATCAAACTAATGCATCAAAATTTACAAATCCAATTCCAGCATAATCGCTTTCCGGTCGCGGTCTTTGCCCGAAAGGATAGTTTTAAGTTCTCGTTTCATCTTGCCATTTTTATCTTTGTAATATACTTCGATAAACACAGAGGCAGGACCATTTTCGGTAAAGGCGTTTTCGCCATAAAAATTGGAACTGATTTTATATTTACCAGTCAACTTATTGCGTAACAGGTATTGTTCCGGTCCGTAACCACGGGTGAAATCTTTCCCGAAGCGTCCGCCGGCACGGGTAGTCTTGTGCGAATAATAACATTCTTCACCGGTAGGGTCTATCACATGCATATCAATGTCGGTATTCATCAGGTTCCAGTTCATTATGACACGCACATCAACCGGCATTTTGTCCAGATATTTCTTATCCAATTTCTTGGTATCAATAGTTGAATGTTCTGTTATCAATCGGTTAATATCCATCAGGATAACATCTTCGATACCGGTGTAGAAATTACTCATTTCACCAAGGTAATTTGTCTCTAATGATTTAACAAGTGTATCAAAGGCGTCTTGATATTTGCCGTTATCTTCGAGAGTAAGAGCAAGGTCGCGGAAGCTTTGCGGCTCGAAATCGCGCCATTTAGCTACTTGCTGTGCTGTGTATAAAGCATCGGCAGGCGCACCCCACTCGCGGAAAATATAAGTAAGCGTTTTGTACAACTGATGGTTCTCAAAACCAAGGTCAGCAATGGAACTTAGTACCAACAACGCTTTTTCGTTATCGCCTTGTTCTTTAAACACCCGTGCTGCTTCAATATAGAAAGTCGGGCTGCCGACCACATCTTCGCGAATTTGCAGGTAAGCTTCATATTGTTTTTCCTTAGGTTGCGAACGGATAATATCGACTGCTGTATATGGATTGGTAGTTTTGGCAACTGGCTTCGGAGTTGGTTTATCTCCTTTTTTAGCACCCTCTTTGGTAGTTACTATCACAACACCATTTGCTGCTCGTGCTCCATAAATAGCCGTTGCTGAAGCATCCTTAACCACACTGACATTTTCGATTTCATTTGCAGGGATATTACTAATACTATTTACCGGAAGGCCATCCACAATATACAACGGTTCACCGGATTGTGTTACAGAGCTTCCTCCTCGCACCCGTATTTGAGCATCGGGCGAACCATCATTAGAACTTACAGATACTCCCGCCATGCTTCCGGCAAGGGCTTCGGATACATTATTTACAGGTTTTCTTGCTAAATCTTTTCCACTAACACCTGTAACTGCAGTTGTTAAATCTCTTACCGAAACAGTTTGACCCAAACCAATATTAACCTCTTCGAAAACAGGCGATGATAGTTCAATAGATCTTAAATCTTCATCTGCCATCATCATAGCCCTTTCCGAAACTTCTGCATTCATTGTCGGTGCAACAGACTTCACTGCTGGTTGAGGTCGGCGCGGAGGTCTTGGAGGGTGTGGCGTTGGCGGTTCAGGATTTACAGGCGGATTTACCACCACCGGTTTGTCATATTTAATATCCTGCTTCCACCAGTCGTTCAATGATTTAAAATAAGTATCCAAATTCGCCATATTCGATTGTTGGCGGGCAGCAGCATTTTGTTGTTGCTCTTTGGTAATGCGGTCATATTCCGGGCGAAGTTCTGCCGGAGGTACAACTTCGTAGCGAATGTAATCCTGAATGGTTTCGAGCACAATCAACGAAGTATTGCGGGTAGCAATGCCGGCTTTGGTACCCAGAATTTCTATCTCGGTTTGATTTTTGGCATAATCCATGTCGAGATACGCAATTTTCTTTTGCACCCACAATTTGTACACATTTACATCGGCATTGGTTTGAGCATCTACATCGAGTGAGATTTTCTTTTCGATAGTTGCTTCGTTTCCATAGCCGAACAATAAGGTGATTTCATTCTGCGGACGAACAGAAATGCCTGCCACACTAAAACTTTTGCCCACCGGTGTACCCACCGCCGGATATAACTCGGTAACAAAAATATTATTTTTCACTCCCAAGAAACGAAGGTTTTGAGAGGTGAGTTTATGTAAAGCCTCATCGGTTGTGGTCGAATTTAGATTGATAAAGTTTGCCGACGAGTTCATCGACACAAAATTCAAATATGAATAATCGGCCGAAACGGACGATGTAATCGTATAAATTGGTTTTTGTGGCAGTTTAATTTCTTTTGCACTCAATGAAGATAAACCATCAGTAAAAAACAGGTATTCATCTAAATTAGCAGGTAGATTTATTTCCGAATAACGCGTACCGCCATCGTAAACAGCATTCTTCAAGAAATTAATCAATGCATCGGAATTACCGTTTTGAACAATGAAGTCTTGTTGCTTTTTAAATGTATAATTGAGGAAGAAAACCGACACAGTTACATTATTTAGCGAAGTCAAATAATTTTTTAGCAAAGCAGATTCTTTCTCAAAATCGCGGTTGCGGCAACTAAGCGACACATCATACACAAGCCCGATGGTTTTTGGCGCTTTTTTAGTCAAGGCTTTATCATCTAAGAATAATTGTGCATAGAAATAATTGTTCCCATCGAAGGATTGTGCATATACCGACGGAATATTTTCGCGCACCGGTACCAGTATTTCAAATTTTTCGTTGGGCAGATAATCCTTTTTGTTGATAGATGTCTTATAGCTTTGGCTCCATTGTGCAAATGCCACATCTTTTGTGCTTTCTATTTGTGGTTTTTGGTTAGCACCTAAAACTTCGATGTTTACCGTAAAGTTATCTAACTTATATGGAAAACGACTTAAGAACTGGTACATCAAATTGCTGTTGTCTTTAAACTTCAATTCTTCTTCGTACCCAATTTGTACAATGCGCTCGCCATTGACCGGAAGCGGATACACGCGGGTGCGGAAATTGTTTCCATCGACCTTTTCCAATAATCCCGGGTCAACGCGACGGTTTTCAATGGCTTCGAACACTTGTTTACCTTTCGATTTATTTACCGGAACGGCCTCACGCATTTTTCCATTAATGTCGATAGCGTAGTGTGATACCGAAATGCCTTCGGGCAAAGGGAATATCAGTTCGCCTTCCATTTGCCGGCTTGCTCCGTTGAAAAAATGCATTTCGACATTGGTATAAGCAATATTCCCTACGATTTTGACATCAATTTTCATTTGGTTCATCCGAACCTTTGTCGAATCCGCACTTTTTACCGTAAAGCTCGGGCTTTGTGCCAAGGCACATATTGCCAAAAGCACAAGCAACCATACACTGAATAGTTTTTTCATGTTGTATTTCTTATGATTAGATTATTTGAACGCTAATTTAGTGAAAATATTTTAACAGGAAAGAATATTTGATAATATATACTGTTGAGTGATATCATTTGAAAAAAGTCAGGGTTTCATTTCAAATGAAGCCCTGACTACTTTTATGTTTGCCAAAAAGACTACTTTTGTGTGAAATTCTTTTATTTTTTTGTCAGATACTAATAATAAAAACATAAAACCTCATTTCTGTACATACAGCGCGCAATTTTTTATGCAACGAAAATTACTATTTATCAGTCTTGTAGGAGGTATATTGCTTGCTTTGGGCAGCATAGTTCTGGCATTTGTATTTGGTCTTACCTTTGGCAATGTATCCGGCTTGTTGGGCGGAAGCTTGATGATTGCAGCTTATTTTTTCTATCCTGAATTATCAAAAAGACTTCGAAAATGCTTCAATATCTGCTTGATTGCCGGAGTATTGTTTTTTGCGGTTGCAATCTGTTTTTTATTTATACAGGGAAACAAAAATACGGCTACCTTTGTCGAGGACAGTGTATTGGTATTGGGTTGCGGCATACGCGGCGAAACCATTTTGCCTTTGCTACAAGACCGTTTGGATAAGTGTGTGGAATATCACCGGAAAAACCCAACGGCAATTATCATTGTGAGTGGAGGACAAGGACGAAATGAAGATATACCCGAAGCCGAAGCAATGAAACGCTATCTGGTGGGACATGGCGTTGATGAAAACCGCATTTTGGAAGAAAATAAATCGCGTGATACGGAAGAAAATATGCTTTTTTCTAAAAGAATGCTCGATAATCATTTTCGAAAAATGAACAAATGCTGTTACACTACCGTTTGTATTACAAGCAATTATCATGCTTACAGGGGAAGGCAATTGGCAACTTCGGCAGGTTTTTGTGCAACTAACTATAATGCAGGAATTCGGTGGTATTTAGCACCATCGGCATATTTCAGAGAAGTGTTGTCGGTATGTAAATATTATTTTGAAATATTATAAAATCAGGATTTTAGTACATGACAAAAAATAAATTTTAATGCTAAAACAATAGAAGCATCGTCATGTCGACCAAACGACGAGGCACGAGGAGTGTCGTGGAGACATCGCAAAAGATTTATTAATCAGGCTTCTGCGATTGCGGGTCAAGCCCGCAATGACGACACTTTTATTGCTTTTATTTTTTGTCATGTACTAAAAATCAGGATATAGATTATATACTAATTAATTCAAGTTGCTACTCATGACGAAGTCCTTTTATTTTTAGTAACAGGTATTCAAAATTATTTATGAAGGAAAAATACTTTTATATATTATTATTGGTTTTGATTGCTTTCTGTCCGGTTATTTCTTCCCAAAATATGGAAAGGAAACCGGGTAACAGCACGCGTCATTTCGTTGGGAGGCAAGGAGTGCGGATGAATACACCTCACTTTAACCGCCGGCAAATGCTACAAGAAGACAGCATCAACGGAGAGAACAAAGTGGGCGGAATGCGTTTTGCCAAGCAATTCACAGTTGACCTGACGCCCGAAAACTCCGGCGAGTCGTTCGTCAATCCGGACAGTTCGATGGTATGGAAATTTGTAGTCAAATCGGACAGCGCGTATTCTATCAACCTGTTTTTCAGTCAATTTCATTTAGCTGCGCTCGATACGGTTTTTGTGTATAATACTGATAAAACAAGGATCATCAGCCTTACCGAGAAAAATAATTTAAAATCGGGCGTGTTGCCTTTACAGCCGGTTGATGGCGATGAGCTGACAATTGAATATCGTCGCTCGTCCGTGCTGTCGCCCGACCGGAAATTAAAACTCGGGCAAATAAACCACGCTTACCGCAACCTCAGGGGATTACCACTGCCTTTGCTCTCAACCGAAGATATATGCAGCGCACATACTTCGTGCGTCCCCGAGATTGCTCAGTTGAAACAAAGCGTTTGTTTGTTGATTATCAATGGAAATGTTCTTTGCTCGGGCACTTTGGTCAACAATACCGCGCAAAATGGGAAGCCTTATGTGCTGACTTCGGCCCACTGTTTGGGCGAGAATGATAACGATGCTACCCGGATAAGCCGTGTGCCAAGTATTGTGGCTTTTTTTAATTACGAAGCACCCAATTGTACGCCTTCGGTAAAAGGTTCGTTCGAATTTACCATCGGTGGAGCCACGCTTAAAGCCATGGCAAGCGATATGGATATGCTTTTGGTAGAATTGTCGAGCATGCCGCCCAAAGATTTTCGCCCGTATTATGCCGGTTGGAATACTGCTACATCACCACTGCCGCCCTTCAGGGGAATTCATCACCCTTTTGGTACGGTAAAGCGCATGGCGCAGGAAAATGAAGCTATTTTTACTTATAGTTTATCCGGGTCTCTTATAAATAGCCATTGGAGAGTGGCTCGTTGGGATATCGGGACTACACAACCGGGTTCTTCCGGATCGGGGCTGTTCGATAAAGACGGGTTGCTGGTAGGAGCGCTTACCGGAGGTAACTCTGTATGTGCAAGTCCAATAAATGATTATTATTATCGAATAAATAAAGCGTGGAGTTATTATTCGGCTTCCGACAAACAACTCAAAGCATGGCTCGACCCGATAAATTCGGGAACGACTTCTATGAACGGGTTTAATCCGTATGGAAACGACTCGGCAATGCGTACGAGTAATATGGCTTTTAGCGAAGTGACCGAAAAATCATATCTACAGTCGACCGGCTCGGGTTCTGGCTTAGCTTCCGGACAAAATTCATTGACAGGAACAGAATATGCCGAAAAATACAGTATGCAAGAAAATGCATATATTTACGGTGTTTATCTGATGGCGAGCAAAGCCAACGCAAATTACGACCGCTCAAGCCAAAACAAAATAACTGTGAGGGTTTATACCAAAGATGAAAACGCTGATGCGCCCAAAGATTTATTGGCATCAAAAGTAATTGATTTAAAATCTTTGCAATGGTCAGCCTCTTCAAGCTCATTTTACTATAGCAACAAAGTAGTTTTGACCGGTTGCGAAAATTACATCCGCTTTGATGTACCGGTGGCTGCCGGAAAAGACTTTTTCATCTCGTATGATGTGCCATACACAAACCTTCCTGCGGATAGTTTTGCTATCTTTACGGCGAAAAACAGAACGGCAGGATTGGCTACCGCATACGCCAAGCAAAACAGTATTTGGAAAACAATGATTGATTTTGCCGGATTGCGCACTTCGCTCTGGGTCGACCCTGTGGTGTCATTCAGTGCTACGAGCGATGTTACTATTGTGTTGCAAAATCCGGCTGCAACCATTTTCCCCAATCCGGCAACGGACAAAATAATTATCAACTTAAAGGATAGTGTTTTGGACAAAACTACTGTAGTTTTATTCGATTACATGGGAAAGCGTATTTTGAGTAAAAATATTTTTGAAGATAAAACCGAGATTTCATTGAACGATGTTCCCCATGGAATTTATTTGTTGAGAATAATAAACGGAAGTAAGACCGAAACGCATAAGATTATAAAACGGTAGGCAAGACAGGAACATTGTTAGTCTGAAAAAATCGTGTAACTTTGTTCTTAATTAAAAATCATTGTTATGTTGACAGTACCTTTAAATGAAACGGTAAACCCATTGTCCAAGAAAGTAAAGAAACCGGAAACAAGTATCCCCAAAGGGTATATGACCGGCGAACAATTTAAGCAAAGTGTATTGAGTAAGCTTGAAAAATTTTATCAAGAAAATGGTTTACTTTAGCACGCAAGCCGACGAAGATTTAACAAATATATTGATTGGACTTGCCACATGGGAAAAGCACTTGCTGGAGTGGACTCATGTGGCTGATTATGTAAATGACATTGTAGAATATTGTTATTCGTTGGATATTGTTTCTTCCCACAACAAAGCTATTTATAAAAATCATACTCAAGATGGCGAATTCGTTTGTTTGTACAAGCGAAATGCAAACACCTCGTGGTACATTATTTACAACCAAAAAGGTTCTGACATTTTTATTGAGAAAATAACAAATAATCATCTTACTTCTTCTTAATTTCATAGCATTCATGAGCGTTATAGACCTGATAAACCAAAGCAAAACAACCGCATTTTCATTCGAACTCCTGCCGCCATTGAAAGGCACAGGGGTCAATAAACTGTTCCGTCAGATTGATTCCTTGTTGGAATTCGACCCGAAATACATTAATATCACCACACACCACAGCGAGTTCGTGCATCGCACACTCGACACAGGCGAAGTGATAAAACAAAATATCCGCAAGCGTCCAGGAACGGTTGCTATTGCGGCAACTATCAAGCAAAAATACAATATCCCGACTGTGCCGCATATTATTTGCGCCGGTTTCTCAAAAGCCGAAACCGAATACGCACTGGTCGATTTGGAAATACTCGGCATTACCGATTTATTAGTGTTGCAGGGCGACAAAGGCAAACTCGAACCCGACTTTATCCCTGTGGGCGAAGGACACAACTACGCCAACGAACTGCAAGCCCAAGTAAACCAATACAACCAAGGTTTTTACATCGACGGTAGCGAGATGGCAAATAAGCCCGCTGTGCCGTTTTCGTGTGCCGTAGCCGGATATCCTGAAAAACACGCCGATGCGCCATCAATGAATTCGGATATTTATTATTTAAAAGAAAAAGTAAAAGCCGGTGCCGATTACATTGTAACCCAAATGTTTTTCGACAACCGGAAATATTTCGATTTCGTAGCCCGTTGCCGTGCCGAAGGAATTACTGTTCCGATCATTCCGGGTATCAAACCGGTGGTGTTTATGAACCAGTTAGAAATATTGCCGCGCATTTTCGGGTCGTCTATACCCGAGCCGTTTGCTGCCGAACTCCGCAAATGCAAGACCGACGATGAGGCAAAACAAGTGGGTATCGAGTGGAATATTCAACAATGCCGGGAATTGATGGCGGCCGGTGTGCCAAGTCTGCATTTCTATACCTTTATGGCTACCGAAAGTGTGGCTGCCATTGCGAAAGCGATATATTAACAGCCCCTCTAAACCTCCCCCAAGGGGAGGCTTTAATGTCTTTGAAATTAAAACATTATGTCAGGAATACTTTTTATATTATTGTTTGCCTTTATTATCGCACTGTTTATTTTTGCAGGTGTGGTCAATTTTGTATTGAGCATTCTCAGGGGGATATTTTCATTGGGGAGAAACAATAAATCAACCCAACAAAGCACTACTTCGCAAAGCCAATCATCCCGCAAAAAGAATGAAAGCATTTACTTCAACAAAGAGGAAGCGCTGGATGCCGAATACGAGGAGATTAAATAGATTTGTTCCATTGAAATGCACAAAACTCCCTACTGAAAAATGTAATTTGCAACGAAAACTCGTTCCAAAAGTGTGATTTTTCATTGTTTGTTTAGAAAGATGTTGCAATTTTTTGCTATTTTAAACCTAAAAATTTATGCTAAACACAACCCAAATAAGAGCCGATTTCCCAATTTTGTCCGAAATCATTTACGGCAAACCGCTTGTTTACTTCGACAATGCAGCTACGACGCAAAAACCGCGTTGCGTGGTCGAAAAGATTGAGGAAGGATATTACCATCGCAATGCCAATATCCACAGGGGAGTACATTATTTAAGCCAGAAAGCTACCGAAGCCCACGAAGAAGCCCGCGAGACTGTGCGTGGCTTTATCAATGCCCGATCGACTAACGAAATCGTTTTTACCCGTGGCACAACCGA
Organism: Paludibacteraceae bacterium; assembly: GCA_031553685.1. Classification (GTDB taxonomy): domain Bacteria; phylum Bacteroidota; class Bacteroidia; order Bacteroidales; family Paludibacteraceae; genus JAFGVL01. Next base: position 21,658 of record JAVBLE010000045.1, read on the forward strand.
AGCGATTAACCTCGTGGCAAGTTCGTTTGGCGAACTGTGCTCGGCAGGCGACGAAATTATCGTTACCTGTATGGAGCATCATTCCAATATTGTGCCTTGGCAACTGCTTCGCGAACGAAAAGGTATTGTATTAAAGGTAATTCCATTCGATGAAAAGGGCGAATTGCGCTTGGACGAACTGGATAAATTGATTTCGCCCAAAACAAAACTGATTGCCTGCACGCATGTTTCTAATGCGTTGGGGACAGTAAATCCGATAAAACAAATAATTGAAAAAGCCCATGCAAATAATATTCCGGTGTTGATTGATGGAGCGCAATCGGTTCCGCATATTACCATTGATGTGCAGGCGTTGGATGCCGACTTTTTTGTTTTCTCGGGGCACAAAGTGTACGGACCAACCGGCATTGGTGTGTTGTATGGCAAAGAAGCGTGGCTCGATAAACTTCCGCCTTACCAAGGTGGGGGCGAGATGATAGAAAAGGTTACATTCGAAAAAACCACTTTCAATGTATTGCCGTTTAAGTTTGAAGCAGGGACACCCGACTTTATTGGTTCGACCGCTTTGGCTGAGGCACTGAAATATGTACAAAATATTGGGATAGAAAAAATTGCGGCATACGAGCACGAGTTGCTTCAATATGCAACAGAGCAATTGAGCCAATTCGAAAACATCCGTTTCATTGGGCAAGCTGCCGAAAAGAGCGGTGTGGTATCATTCCTTTTGGGAGATATTCATCCGTATGATTTGGGTGCTATCCTCGATAAACTGGGCATTGCCGTTCGCACCGGACACCATTGCGCACAACCCGTCATGGATGCTTTTGGTATTGAAGGAACTGCACGGGCTTCGTTTGCTCTCTATAATACTAAAGAAGAAATTGATATTTTCATTTCCGGAGTGGAGCGGGCTAAAAAGATGTTTCACCAATAAGAATAATTGACAATTAGACGATTTACTATTTACAATTTAAAAAGATGGAGAAGAAATAGTAAATCGTAAATGATAAAATCGTAAATTGCAAGATGAGTATTAACGAAAAACAAGACGAAATCATTTCCGAATTTGAGTTTCTCGAAGACTGGTTGGACAAATACCAACAGATTATAGATAAAGGAATGGTTGCCAAAAGCCTCGAGCCGCAATATAAAGTGCCCGAAAATCTGATAGAAGGCTGCCAAAGCAAAGTGTGGGTAGTAGCCGAAATGCGCGATGGGAAGGTGTATTATCAAGCGGAGAGTAACACGGACATTGCGGGTGGTATAGCAGCTATGCTCGTAGAGGTGCTGTCGGGGCACACACCGGACGAAATACTTGAGTCCGACCTTTATTTTATTGATAAAATCGGACTGAAAGAACATCTTTCGCCAACCCGTTCCAACGGCATGCTGGCTATGATGAAGCAAATGCGGCTGTATGCGTTGGCTTTTAAGGCAAAAGGCTAATTGTTTTTCAATATTACTTCGGCAATTTGCAGGTCGAACGGAGTGGTTATTTTTATGTTTTCCCTATTCCCATCCACTAAAAATACTTTCTCGCCTATGGCTTCGACCACACTTGCTTCGTCGGTAAATTGTGGTGAAAAATCTTGTTCAAAAGCTTTTTTCAGTAAGGATGATTGAAAAACCTGCGGCGTTTGCACTAACCGGAATTTTGTTCTGTCAACTGCATTATTTCCGTTTTCATCGACGAAACGAATGCTGTCCACTAATTCGATAACCGGAATTGCGGCACCTTTTTCTTTTGCCACTACGAAACAGCGATTGATTGTTTCGGTGCTTACAAACGGGCGAACACCATCATGTACAGCTACTAAATTATCGGTTTCAACGGAATAAAGACCGTTTTTTACAGAATGAAAACGAGTTTCTCCACCGACTACAATTTGATGATTGAGCGTAAAATCATATTGTTGGCATAAATCTTTCCAAAGTTCAATTTGGCTTTCAGGCAATACCAAAATCAATTTAATATCTTTATCAGCTTTTTGAAAAGCGAGTAAAGTCCACATCAAAATCGGCTTTCCACCAATATTTAAAAACTGTTTAGGTAATTTTGCTTGCATGCGTTCACCCTTTCCTCCGGCTACGATTATGGCATATTTCTTCATAAAATCATATATTTCTGCAAATTTAATTATTAAAATGAATACCTTTGCACATCAAATTTTGGATTATGAGGAAAAAAGTACATATCATCTTGGGGGTACTGTTTGCAGCAGCCATGATTTGTCAGGCAAATATTTTTGAGACTTTGAAAAGTGCCCCTGATTCTAATGATGGAACAGTGATTATTCACCAAGATAGCCGCATTGAGAGTTTGATTTATAAAAAGCGTGAATATGACTTGAAAACCAAACCGACGACTACTGTTTCGGGGTATCGGGTGCAGGTGTATTCGAGCAACGACCAACGCACGGGGAAAGTTGCGGCATATAAAATTGAGGAGAAAATTCGTGCGAAGTTCCCAAATTATGGGGTGTATGTGAGTTATATTTCGCCTTTTTGGAAAGTGCGTGTCGGCGATTGTAAGACTACTGCCGAAGCACAAGCTTTGCGCGAAGAATTGAAAAAGAGTTTTTCGGAATTGCAGCAAGAAACATATATTGTGAAAGACCAAGTTTTGATACCTGAATTTTAATTGAAATGAGTGCCATTTTTGCAGAAGATAACGGGAAAAATACCGAAGAAATCGCTGGTTATTATAAAAAAATAATTGAGTTACTGGGTGAAGATGTAAATCGCGAAGGATTGGAAAAAACCCCAGTCCGTGTAGCGCGCGCTATGGAGTTTTTCACCAAAGGATATTGTACAGACCCGAAAGAGATTATTCGCAGTGCGATGTTTAAAGAGGATTACCGCCAAATGGTGATTGTGAAAGATATTGATTTTTATTCGTTGTGCGAACATCACATGCTGCCGTTTTTCGGCAAGGCACATGTGGCATATATCCCCAATGGATACATTACCGGATTGAGTAAAATTCCCCGTGTTATCGACGCCTTTGCTCGCCGGCTACAAGTGCAGGAGCGATTTACTACACAAATAAAAGATTGTATTCAGGAAACTTTAAATCCACTTGGAGTGATGGTAGTTATTGAAGCACAACACATGTGTATGCAAATGCGGGGTGTGGAAAAACAAAACTCCATTACAACAACTTCCGATTTCACCGGTGCTTTCGAGCATGCCAAAACTCGCGAAGAGTTTGTTGCTCTGATACGAACTACAAAATAAAAAAATGCGATTGAGGAAAAGCTCAATCGCATTTTTCTTATCATCTTTCCTATTATTTCTCCATATTTACAATAGCACCTGTTTTGGTATTATATTCTACACTTAAAGTATTTTTATCGAATAATTTGAATGGAATTGCTTGTACAGAACCCAATTGAGCGACCGAAATTTCTTTCTCAAAAAATGTCTTTTCATCGGACGAAACTTTCACATTAGCCGTTCCCGGCAAAGTATAAAACAGTCCGTCAGCTTTTTGTGTATTGGCAGGAGCAGTTTCATTTTTTGTAGTCAAAATGTTTATGTAAAAAGGTTTTCCGCTCAAATCATCTTTTTCTACCACACCATTTATCATGGATAACCGGAATAGAATTTGATTTTTCACATCCTTCTCAGGGTCAACTACAAAGCGTTTGGTAACGGTTGTTTTTGTCGTTTTTCCTGCAAAAAGTTCTACCAGCGATTTTTCTGTTTTATCCATATTTTTTAGCATGAGTTGCATGGATTCTCCATCGGCAGGCATCTTGTCGTTTTCGCCACAGATAAGGCTCAGACGGTTTTCGCGGATACGGTAGATTTGTTTAGCAGCTATTTCAGCCATTTTTGCGGTAGAGTTAGCCGTTAATTGTTCTTCGGTAAGCACGACATTGTTGAAGAAATCAGTTGATTTTTCGCCTTTCTTGTGTTCTACTTCCGGTCTTTTTTTCTCGCTTTCAACGGTATTTTTTAGATTTATCCCTTCGATAACACCATCTTTGTTTAGTGAAATCAGATAATTAGTATTGGGAGTAATGCTGAATGTTTTTGTCTTGTCGGCGGTCGATTTGCTCACTATTTTCACATGGGTTACTTCCCAACTGGTTTTGTCTTCGGCAACCACATCTTTTAAGGCTAAATAGCGCTCACTGTATTTGTAGTAAGGTCCTGCCTTTTGGGTTGTTTTGGTAGCTTCTACTTCAATTACTAATGTTGTTTTGGGCAATGAATAATAAATTGCCGGCTCACTGTTTTTTGCCTTTTCATCGGCCGAAAATGCTGTGGTGCTTATCAAAGCAAGAACAGACAGGAAAAATAATTTTTTCATTATTATATGGATTAAAAATTTATATTCTCAATAATATCACTTGCAATCATCGAGGCTTTTCCTCGTTTTTCAGCAGCTTTATCTCCTGCAGCTCCATGTAAATAAACTCCCAACAAAGCACTTTCTTCGGCTGTATAACCTTGTGTCAATAGAGCAAGAATCATACCGCAAAGCACATCACCACTCCCTGCAGTAGCCATGCCTGCGTTTCCGGTACTATTGAAATACACCTTTTCATCGGGAAAAACGATGGCTGTATAGGCTCCTTTCAATACAATGTAAACACAATATTCTTTGGCAAATTGTTTTGCTTTTTCAATTTGTTCCCAGCGTGAGAAATATTTGCCTGTCAATCGCTCAAATTCTTTGGGGTGAGGAGTAATAATTGTATTTTCGGGTAAAAGAGGTAACCATTCGGGATGTGTTGCCAAAATGTTGAGTGCATCGGCATCAAGCACAAGTGGTTTCCGGTTTTTTTCTAAAAATGATTTTAGTACTGTTGCGGTTTCTTCCCTTGTGCCGATCCCGCAACCGATCCCAATTGCTGAATAACTATCTGAATTTCCGATGAAATCGGCAATAATGGAATAATTCTTATCCGGCACACACATCACTTCCGGCACAGCCGTTTGCATGGCAAGTAGCCCGCAATAAGGAATATTAGCTGTAACTAATCCAACTCCTGTTCGCAAACAAGCTCGCGAAGCCAAAATAGCGGCTCCTATCTTACCCAGACTTCCTCCAACAAACAGTGCATGTCCGAAGTTCCCTTTATGAGCGAACCGGCTTCGAGGTTTTATGAGAGAGTCAATGTCTTCTTTTTGTAAGAAAAAATAGGAAGAAGGGGTTTCTTCAATGGCTTTTGGGTGCAGTTCGATATCCAAAATTTCCCATTCGCCGACTTGTATTTCATTCTCCGGCAATAAAAAAGCAATTTTGGGGAATTGGAACGACAGGGTATAATTTGCTTTTATTATGGCATTGTAGCTATTTTTTGAATTATCTTCGCCAAACAATCCGGAAGGAATATCAATGCTTACAACCTGTGCTGCCGAGTTATTGATATTCCCGATCAAATCGGCAAATATTCCTTCTGCCGGACGGTTTAGTCCTGTGCCAAATAAGCCATCAATCACCCAATCATCGTTGTCAATAACAGGGAAATCAACGGTGTTTTTTATCGTAATAACATTGACTTTCCCTTGTTGAGCAAGTCGTTCTCGATTCGTTTGACAGTCCAGCGAAAGATTATTTTGCAAATCGACTAAAAATACTTGGGGTTGAAATCCACATAGACATAGTAATCGGGCAACGGCTAGTGCATCGCCCCCATTATTACCGCTCCCGGCAAATATTTTTATAGTGTCGTCTTTGTGCAATTTGTGCAACAACCAATCGGTAACAGCCATAGCAGCTCTTTCCATCAAGTCGATGGAAGCAACAGGCTCGTGTGCAATGGTAAAGGTGTCGAGCTCTTTGACTTGTTGTGCGGTGAAGAGTTTTAACCTCCCCCCAGCCCCCTCCGAAGGAGGGGGAGCCGGATAATGTTTGACTGACATATTGTGTATTAGAGCATTTTCTTATTTTCTGGAAACTACTCATTGTCATTTTTAGAATCTTAGCCTTATTCATCTCCCTCTCCAAAGGAGAGGGTTGGGGTGAGGCTTTCTCTCGATTTCTCTCCCAAATATCCCCCATGATGTCGTTTGGAATATTCTTCTTGAGTAAATCCGATTTTCTTCATAGTTCCTACCACCAAGATATCCCCAATTACAGTCATCATCGTGGTAGAGGTAGTTGGCGCCATACCCAGTGCGCACACTTCGGGCGGATTGCCGGTATAAAGCATGGCGGCGGCGGCTTCTTTTAGTATGCTATCGGTATTGGCAGTAATAACAATAAATTGCATTTGCGGGTACAACCGGCGAGCCAAATGGATCAATTCCACAATTTCACGCGTTTTGCCCGAATTGGACACTAGCAACATCACATCATTTTCTTGCAAAAGACCTAAATCGCCATGTTGCGCCTCGCTTGGGTGGAGGAAAACAGCCGGCGTTCCGGTCGAACTGAAAGTAGTTGAAATATTCATCGCAATTTGTCCGGCTTTACCCATGCCGCTTGTTACCAGCTTACCTTTTTTATGGTGTACTTGCGCTACAATCAGGTCGATAGCTTTTTCAAATTCATTAGTAACGGGAATGTTGAGTACCGCTTGCGCCTCTTGTTGAAGCAAACATTGTATGTCTTCTTTTTTCATGTATAAAAATATTTTCTACAAAAATAATAAATTGATACTAATACATGACAAAAATTAAAAGAACAATACAAAAGCAATAGAAGTGTCGTCATGTCGACCTTGTGGAGGTACTGTGTTAGTTTCCAAATTATTTTTGTCAAAAAATAATTTGGAAACTAACACAGTACCTCCACTACGATATCACTGTTTTTTGTGTATCTAGACATCACCGCTCTTACCTCCTTCCGATTTATCAACAAAAATACAACTCTTGTGATTAATCGGTATTTTTCTTTGGTAAAGGTACGAGACATCGCAAATTTCGTGCGTTTGCCCTATAAAATTGTCGATATATTTCCATTTTTCAATAGTTTTTTTATAGAAGCATTGGAGAATACTATTCTAATAAAAATAAAAAAGCGAAACCCAATCATTGTGAGTTTCGCTTTTTATTATTATTGAAGGTGAAATCATTTTAGCACTTCTAGCTCATCAAACTTTAAAATATTGTATTCGAGACTAGACAAGGTCTTGTATCTCTTTTGATAAAAATTCTCTAAAACAAACTCATCTGCCCCGTAATTTCGTCAATCACTTTGTTGGGGTCGTCTTCGAGGACTTCTTTTGTTGATGGAATAGTCGGGATGGTGGTGTAATCAACCGGTTCCTGCGAGCCGTTTTCGTCTTCCTCGCCATTCTCCGGTTCTTCGGGTTCGGGGAAGCGGGTTGGCTCCAGTTCGGTTACCTCTTTTACCTCGTAAGTACTGATGCGCTTGCCTTTGGCTTTGCAGCTTTTCACGCCGATAAATTCTTCCACATCAATTTCGAGCGGTTCGCGCTTAGCATCGTCGCCACCGAATGCGGCTTGGAAGCGTGGATATACTTGTTCGGAAATCAACAATAGTTTGCTATCCATATTTTCGCCCAAGAAGTTAATTCTTTTTTGCGAAGCCTCCAGCGTAAAGCGTTTGATATACGGGTAACCCTGCTCGGCATCGAACAATGCGACGCTCCACACTTTCTCCGTATCAAATTTCTCAATGCGAAGCAAATCGTTTTCGTAGTGGTTATTGAGGTCGAAATTCGTGGTATAATATTCGCCATTTTTGGTGATAACTAATATCAAATCGTCGCTTTGGAATTCGCCCAAATATTCGCCGCGCGCATCGTGGTTGAGGCGCAACACATCGTGATCGAACCAAATTTGACGACCGCCGAGCGTGGAACCCCCTTTTTGTTTGAGTTGTATTTTGAAAATATCGTTTTTACTCAAAATATTTCCCATCGATTGGCGTCCTTTGATGGCTATTTCACAGAAATCTTTTTCAAACACCAATACTTTCAGGCGTGGTTTGGGCTTCAGTGTAATGCGGATTACTTCGGCCTCACCGTTCGGATTGGCAGTGAAATAAAGCACTTTGGAGCCCGGCGTGCCTTGTGTCAAGTCGTAATCGGTATTGCGCGTAACACTGGATACTACAAAGCGTTTGATATAATACGCGCCCGCTTTTCCATCGCGGTACACGGCGTTGTAAACCGTGCGCTTGTCGTTCTTTTTGAACACGGCAAGGTGCATGATGTTTTTACCCACATACAGTTTGTCGGCAACCTTCACCACCTTGTATTTCCCATCTTTGAAGAAAACAATCACATCGTCGATGTCCGAACAATTGCTTACAAATTCGTCTTTTTTCAGCGAAGTACCGATAAAACCTTCGTCGTAATTGACATACAGTTTTTCGTTTGCCTCCACCACTTTGGTAGCCACAATAGTTTCAAAGTTGCGGATCTCGGTGCGGCGCGGAAAGTTCTTTCCATAACGCGCCTGCAATCCGTTGAACCAGGTAATGGTAAATTCGACCAAATGTGCCAAATGGTAATCGATTTCTTCGACATTGTCTTTCATTAGTGCGATTTGCTCGTCCGCTTTATCAGAGTTGAAGCGCAAAATGCGCCCCATTTTGATTTCCATCAAGCGTCCAATGTCTTCGTGCGTTACTTCGCGGATAAAGTTCTTTTTGAAAGGCTCCAACCGGGTATCAATATGCGTAATGGCATCATCGATAGTGGCACTTTCCTCGAATTTTTTATCCTTATATATTCTTTCTTCAATAAATATTTTTTCCAAAGAAGAAAAATGCAGTTGTTCGAGTAACTCGGATTTCTGTATTTCGAGTTCCTGCCGCAAAAGCTCTTTGGTGAAATCGACATTGTAACGGAGGACATCGCTCACACCCACAAAAATCGGTGTGTTGTCTTTAATCACACAACAGTTGGGCGACACGCTGACCTCGCAATTGGTGAAGGCATAGAGCGCATCAATCGCTTTATCCGACGAAGTGCCGGGTATCAGATGCACCAAAATCTCTACATTGGCAGCCGTGTTATCGTCCACCTTGCGGATTTTGATTTTACCGCGCTCATTGGCTTTGATAATGGAGTCGATAAGCGTTCCGGTATTTGTTCCGTAAGGAATTTCGGTGATGGCAAGTGTCTTTGGGTCAATCTTATTGATTTTGGCACGAACCTTTACCGAACCGCCCCGCTGACCGTCGTTGTACTTGGTAGCATCAATTGAGCTGCCTGTGAGGAAGTCGGGCAAGAGTATGAACTCTTCGCCTTTGAGATAAGCGATGGCAGCATCGATCAATTCATTAAAATTGTGTGGTAAAATGATTGAATTCAGACCCACACCGATACCTTCGGTTCCTTGTGCGAGCAAAAGCGGAAACTTAACCGGTAGAGAAATCGGCTCTTTGTTCCGTCCGTCGTAGGAGAGTTTCCACGGGGTAATCTTATGATTGAAAAGTACTTCGAGGGCAAACTTCGACAGTCGTGCCTCAATATAACGGGGAGCGGCCGCACCGTCACCGGTAAGGATATTCCCCCAGTTCCCCTGACAGTCCACAAGCATTTCCTTTTGTCCAAGGGTAACCAGTGCATCGCCAATAGACTTGTCTCCATGGGGGTGAAACTGCATGGTATGCCCCACAATGTTTGCCACCTTGTTGTAGCGCCCGTCGTCCATGCGCTTCATCGAATGGAGGATACGCCGTTGCACCGGCTTCAGTCCGTCGTTGATATGTGGCACTGCACGCTCGAGGTTCACATATGAGGCATAGTCCAAAAACCAAGTCAGATACATGCCCGAGAGGTGATGTTTGGTGCTTTCGTCGTTTAAGCTGGGCACTTTATATGACGAATGGCTTTCGGGGTCGAAAGCTTCGGTGTCTTCATCAACCTCTACTTCCGGTTCTTGGATTTCGTCTTGTTCATCGTTGTTCTCAGGCGTTTCGAGGATTTCGTCTTGGTCTTCGGGTCTCATATATGGTTTTGGTTCAAAAATTATTCCCGTTGGTCATACCTACGGTTCAAGGTTTAAAGATTATTTTGGCAAGATGCAAAAATAATAAATTTTAGGGGAAATTTTGAGAAAGGTTGAAAGGAAGTAGGACAAATGCACGAAATTATATCCTAATCATATACCTATATTGATGGCATTAAACATTTGAATTTAAAAGATTTTTTATGCCAAAATGATTTTTAAAAAACCATCCCAACTTTTTTCAGTACTTTTGAACCTGAAAAAACATTCTATGATTATATATGAAATTTACCGAACTCAATTTAGACGAAAACATACTCGAAGCCGTTTCGCAAATGGGATTTCAGGAAGCAACACCCATACAGGAATTTGCTATTCCGCGTATTATTGCAGGTAAAGACCTGATAGCCTGCGCACAAACCGGCACCGGTAAGACTGCTGCTTTTGTTCTTCCTATTTTACACAAATTGGCTGATAAGCCGGACACCAATACCGATACGCTGATTATTGTCCCCACACGAGAGTTGGCAATACAAATCGACCAGGAAATACAAGGATTGTCCTACTACATTTCGGTCGGTTCCATCGCGGTTTATGGTGGCGGTGATGGCATCTCGTATGCCGAGCAAGAACGAGCTTTAAAACACGGGCGAGATATTATTGTGGCTACTCCCGGACGATTGATTTCACACTTGGCGCAAGGGTATGTCAACTTTAAACATGTAAAACATTTGATACTCGATGAAGCCGACAAAATGCTCGATATGGGATTTTTGGACGATATTGAAAAAATCATTTCCCATCTGCCTAAAGAGCGGCAAACACTAATGTTTAGCGCAACGATGCCGCCCAAAATCCGCCAGTTGGCAAAAAAGATTTTGCATCATCCGGAAGAAATCTCGCTGGCAATTTCCAAACCGGCTGCCGGCGTAAAACAGTTTCTCTATTTGGCTTACGACAATCAAAAGAACGAAACACTGAACCACATTATCGAACAACGACCGGAGTACAACAGCATCATTATATTTACTTCCAAAAAATCGAATGTAAATGAAATTGTCCGTTTTCTTCGAGGAAAAGGACATAAAGCACTGGGTATTTCGTCCGATTTGGAACAGGATGCCCGCGAGGAGGTTTTAATCGGATTTCGGTCGAAGCGCACACGCATTCTGGTGGCAACCGATGTGATGAGTCGGGGTATCGACATCAAGGAGATAAACATGGTGATTAATTACGATGTGCCTCACGACGCCGAAGATTATGTACACCGCATCGGGCGGACGGCACGCGCTAACACGCAAGGCGAAGCATATACGCTGGTGAACCCGCGCGACATGCAAAAGATGCAACGCATCGAAGAATTAATCGAAATGGAAATACCGAGATTACCACTGCCCGACGCATTAGGCGATGGTCCTGCTTGGCGGATTTCAAGCGGTGATTCGGGCAAAAAACGCACTTTTTATCGGGGAAAATCAAACAAGAAAGGTCCACGAAAACAACATCCGCCCAAAGCAAAATAATGTACCAACCATTTGTCCCACATAACTTAGGAATAACTATCCTTGATGATATTCCACTCGAAAAATTAGTGCCATATATTGATTGGCGTTTTTTCTTTTCGGCTTGGAAGCTTACGGGAAGATACGACGGGATAGATACTGCGATTTGCGATTGCGGGCAATGCGCGAATGCCTGGTTGCAAAAATTCGCGCAAGAAGAACGAGCTAAAGCCACCGAAGCTCTGAATTTATACAAAGATGGATTGGCTTTACTCAAAAATATTTCGGAAGAAAAAAAGATAAATATACAAGGTTTCATCGGGATATTTCCTGCCGTTAGTCAAAACGAAGGAATTGTATTCTTCTACCAAAACAAAGAAATATACTTGCCTACTTTGCGACAACAAGCGCCGAATGAAACCGGCAATTATCTTTCTCTTTGCGATTTTGTTTCGCCCCAAAAGGATTATGCGGGAACATTTGCAGTAACAGTACATGGCGCAGAGGAAATAGCCAAAACATTCGATGAAACTGGAGATAATTACAATACCTTACTTATAAAATCGCTTGCCGATCGTATTGCCGAAGCGGCTGCCGAATGGCTGCACGAACAAATACGCAAACGATATTGGGGGTATGCTGCCAATGAAGATTTGAGTATTGATGATATGCTGCGGGTTCGCTACTCGGGTATTCGCCCGGCAATTGGTTACCCTTCGCTACCCGATCAATCGGTGATTTTTGATTTGCAGCCAATCATGCCATTTGAGAAAATTAATATCCAACTTACCGAGAATGGGGCGATGTATCCGAATGCTTCGGTTTGTGGGATTGTTATTTCACATCCGAAATCAAAATACTTTGCTGTGGGAAAGATTGATGAAATACAACTGAAAGATTATGCTGCGCGAAGAAATAAATCGATCGATGAAATTAAGAAATTTTTGTTGCCAAATATTTTAAAATAACTTTTTCATTAATTCAAACAATCGCTCTTTATTATATAATCCAATTAATATATCCCGGTTTAATTGTTGTATTTCAGGAGAAAGAGAAGTGTCTATTTCTTCTTGCGTCATTTGCTCCAACTCAAAAACAACCAAATTGTGTCCTTTTGCCCATGCTAAAATCGGATTTTTATTAGAAATGAAAACTTTAGCGCCTAAATATAGGGAAATAAGGATATTTCCAATGGCTTCTTGTCGCCAATTTCCATAAATAGCGATATTCACGCTTTGTTGCAGGCGGTTATAGTCGCCAAGCGGCATAAATTCCAATAAAGGTTCGAAATTTTCGCCAAATAATTCTTTCCCTTTTTCAATGACAATATCCAAATATTCTTTTTTGCCTGAATAACTAAGTGGAACGACGATTTTTCGGTTGCCCGTGTTCAATTTCGAAAGCAATCGCATCGCATATTCATGGTTATTTGTCAGAGATCCCGAATTTCCAATAATAATACTACTTCCATTTACTGTTGCATCCTTTAATGCATCGCCCAAAATATGATCAATTGGATAATAGAAAAAATCGCCCCAAGGTTTGCTTTTCAATTGGGGAAAATATTGCAAAAGGATATCGTAATCGTTTTCGGTGGTATCTGTTACCAAGTAATCAATGCGATTTTGAATAAAACGGATGGTTTTAGCTACCCGGGTTTTATTTTGAATAAATGAAATTGGGCTGAATAATACTCGTTTTAATCGTTGCTTTTTATAAAAAGCACCTTGTGGGTCGAATAGTTCATAACCTTGCGGTTGCAGTAAATTGTTATACAAATCGGCACCCCAGATTATCCAATAAATAGGGGGATTATTTATTTTTAATTGATGAATGAAATTTATTTTTCTAATATTCAAGAAATGAATAATAATTTTATGGATAAAAACCCCGTCTTGTTTTGCCAAAAATTCTTTTCGGGACATAATTTGCTTGCCGGTGCGAACATGTTTAAACTGCTTTTTACTGGTAGTAACAACAAAAATATTTTTTTCGGGAAATGCTTCTTCAAAAAGGTCGATTGTTCGATTGATGATTTTTTCATCATTCACTAAATGTAATATCATGATGTTGTTTAAAAAGTGTTTGTTTTTATTGCAAAAGTACATTTTCTCACTTGTTTTTACAAGAAAATAAATCGGTGGCTGTCAGCGGCGGCTTGAGATTCGCCTTTGCCCTGTCTTAACTTTTTCGTACTTTTGAACTTTATTTTTTCAAGCAATATGATTCAGCAGAAATTTACATTAGGTGTTATTATTTCTACCTACAATAATCCGGCATGGCTCGAAAAAACACTTTGGGGCTATTTAAACCAAACGGTGAAGGCAGACGAAATCATTATTGCCGATGATGGTTCGCGCGATGATACACGCCAATTGATTGATAGTTTTCAGGATAAATTACCCATTAAGCATATTTGGCACGAAGACAAAGGTTTTCAGAAATCCCAAATACTGAACAAAGCCATTGTTGCTTCCACTTCCGATTATCTTTTGTTTACCGACCAAGATTGTATTCCGCGCGAGGATTTCCTCGAAACACATATTCAGTTTGCCGAAAAAGGTTGTTTCCTTTCCGGTGGATATTTCCGCCTTTCGATGGAGGTGAGCCTGAAAATCACACAAGACGATGTTTTTTCGGGCAAAACTTTTGACACAAAATGGCTTAAGGCGCAAGGAATGAAAAGCTCAATTAAAAACCTGAAACTGACTCGCAATAAACTTGTTGCTTCGCTGATGAACTGTATTACGCCGGCAAAATCTACTTGGAATGGCTGCAATTCGTCGGGTTGGCGCGACGATATTTTGCGGGCAAATGGTTTTGATGAAGAAATGCAGTATGGCGGACAAGACCGCGAATTTGGCGTGAGGATGATAAACGCAGGGATTAAACCAAAGCAAGTGCGCTACTCGGCGGTGCTTATCCATCTCGACCACAAACGCCCTTACAAGACAAAGGAGTCGTGGGATAAGAATGTGGCTATCCGCGAAAATTCGCGCAAGAATAAAATTATTGCTACCCTGCATGGGATAAAGAAGTAGGGGCGTTGCATGCAACGCCCTCTACAATACGCGTTAAAATCACAAAACAAATGTACAAGATACGGTTTACAACAGGAACGGGCGAATCGGCACGCGGCATAGTCCGTCAATTACCCGGTGGGAAAGGAATTTCTTTAGACGGGAAATACGAATTTCTGATTGATGAAGAAATAGAAGAAGCTGACTTTTGGGTGGTGCGCAATAAATATATCAAACACGCTGAAACTTGCAGGGTTGCTCCCGAAAACACTATTTTGTCGATTTCTGAGCCGGCATCGGTAGTTCATTTCCCCCCAAAATACCTCAATCAATTCGGAATGGTTTGCTCGTGTCAAGATGGCATGCAGCACAAAAACATGATTTATTCGCCGCCCACTTTGGGTTGGTATATCGGTGTGGTGCGCAAGGAAAAGACGACTTACAGCATTACTTATGATGATTTGAAGAATCATCCTGCGCCCGAAAAGACAAAACTTATCTCGGTTGTTTGCAGTAACAAAGCATTTACAAAAGGACATCAGGAACGAATTGCTTTTGTGGAAAAATTGAAAACATATTATGGCGACCGGCTCGATGTATTTGGCAGTGGGTTCAACGATTTTGACGACAAATGGGATGTTCTGGCTCCATACAAATATCATATTGCGATTGAAAATTCGTCTTCGAAATATTATTGGACAGAGAAGATTTCGGATTGTTACCTTGCCGAAACTTTCCCAATTTATTACGGTTGCACCAATATAGTGGATTATTTTCCCGAAGAAGGTTTTGCGCCAATTGATATCCATAATTTTGATGAGGCGGTAAAAACGATTGACCGGATTATTGCCAATAATGAATTTGAAAACAAGCAAGAAGCATTGAAGCGTTGCAAAGATTTGGTATTGGACGATTATAATCTGTTTACGCTTATTGCTTCGTATTGCGACCGACTTGACCCAAACACTCCAAAACAAATGGTAACTTTACTTCCCGCATCTTCGATATTCAATTGGCAAAATCTTTACCGTCAAGTTATCCAACGGAATATTTTGGCGGTGAAAAATCTTTTGCGGGGCAAATCTTCCCTTCAAAAATAGTTTTGTATCTTTGTAAATATACATCAGATTATATCCGTGTATATTTACAAAAAATAAATATACTACAGGTTCATTGGTTGTATAAAGTATTTTGTGCAATATACAACCTGTCGATTGGATGTATATTGTACCGGATACTTTATACAACCAAGCGTATTGCGGTATAATTATAATTATGTTTTTCAATACATCGCAAAGATTAAAAAGAACAATACAAAAGCAATGGAAGTGTCGTCATTGCGGGCTTGACCCGCAATCGCAGAAGCCTGATTAATAAATCTTTTGCGATGTCTCCACGACACTCCTCGTGCCACTTCGACTACGCTCAGTGACCACTCGTCGTTTTGGTCGACATGACGACACTTTCATTGCTTTTGTATTGCTCTTAAATTTTTTATCATATACATTAATTTTTTAGATAAAAAAGAAAGAAATGGAGGGTAAATACAAAAAGATTTTGCCCGAAGAGGTGTTTATCACCATTTTCGAGCGCGAGCCAACGGAAGCCGAACTGTGGATGGGCGTTCCGGCAAAAGGATTTGAGGGACACCGCCCGACGGGGAATAATTTTATGGACCTGTTTGCCCGCCTGCTACGGCAACACGGGCATAAGAAACCCGAGTTTTATGCCCACAAAATGGGGTTGAAAACCCATGAATTTAATCTTTGCATAAAAGGAATGTCGGGGGTAACTGCCAATGAGTGGATTTGGCGATACCTGCACCTGGCAAGCCGCGAACTGCTGGCAAAGACAAAGTGGAAAGTGACGGAAGTCGGGCAGCGGTTAGGGTTTTCGTCGCTCAACACTTTTACACGGTTCTTTTACCGCATGGAAAAGCTTCACCCTTTGGATTACCGCTGGAAATACGGCGAGTAATTAGAAAAACAAGTCAGGGTTTCACTTTTGAGTGAAACCCTGACTTGTTTTAGGTAATTATTGCTCCTTGCTCTGCTTTACCCAGTAAGCAAGTACAAGCGTGAAAGCGAACATATAAATAGAGACACTTTTCACTGTAATTGGTTCGATCATCATAAAGAGCACCCAAACGAATACACAACTCGAAATGAGCATGCGCTTGTCTGAACCTTTCACCCCGATTAAAGTGAAAATAACGGCTGACAAGAGTAGGATTACGCCCATAAAGCCTAATTCTAATTGTGTATCTAAGTATTGGTTGTGACAATTGTCAATATCTTTCATATCTTGACCCTGAAAATATTTCATAAAATCAGTATGTTTTTCCTTATTAAACACATCAATAACATCGCCTACCCCTATCCCAATCACCGGATTGCTTTTTTCAATACAGCGTATTTGAGTGGTCCATAAATCGTAACGAGGATCGAAAGCTTGTAATTTTTCTTTCGTAAATTCGAGCTTTTGCATGCGTGGATGATTTTTCATCACTATTCCTCCGGCAATCAAAAAAAGTATTGAACCGATTATCAAAGATTTTTTCCATCCTTTTTCCCACAAATAATGTGCTGCAACCGCTATTGTTACTAAAAATAAAATAATAAGCGACATGCGACCGCCCGCCCAAAATATTATTGCTGAAAAAAGAATATATAATATTGAGAAAATAATGTAGTAATAAATATGGTGAGGTAATTTTCGGCAGATATTGGGTCTTAAATAGACTAAAAAAATCAGGCTGAAAATCATAGCCAAACTAAAATAAGTACGGTGGTTATAATCATTAAAATAAAAGAAATAAGAACCTGGAAAAACAGCATTTGCTCCGCCCGAAAATTTTATGTAACTATAAATAATAGCAATGACAACCGAAATAACTGTCCCACACACAAAAGCAAATAATATTTTTCTATATTGATCCTGTTTTGCCATCCCCAACAGAGCAAATAATGGGAAAATAACAAACGAAAGACGACGGGTAAGCACCACGCCGGCTCGCTCCATATTATCAGTCCATAGCAACGAAACAATCATCCATGCAAAAAAGGCAACTAAAAGGTATAGTTGGATGTTGCTTTTATTCGGTTTTTCAATCGAATACTTTCCACTAAAAATAACTTCGAGCCCCCAGCAAACTATCCAAATTGAGAATGCAATGTTGAGAAATTCGCGAGGGAAAGCCAATGAAAACGCAGCTAAACAAGCTCCAAAGAGCGACAAAGATTGGGTAAACAAACGAAACTTTTGCATAAAATATTATTGAGTTGGATTATAACACAAGTTACTTAGTACATGACAAAAATAAATTTTTAATCATTAAATCAATAAAAATATCGTCATGCGTTGCAGTGAGCCTAGTCGAACTGTCGACCAAAACGACGAGGCACGAGGAGTGCCGTGGAGGTACTGTGTTAGTTTCCAAATTATTTTTGACGAAAAATTAAAATATTTATCTTTGTATCAGCCAAAGGAAGTCATTGTGCGATTCTTTGTACTGAAGACTATCCTGTGTAGTGGGAACTTCTTTTGAAGTTTC
>JAVBLE010000035.1:0-3731 GCA_031553685.1 Paludibacteraceae bacterium
GGAAACTTCAAAAGAAGTTCCCACTACACAGGATAGTCTTCAGTACAAAGAATCGCACAATGACTTCCTTTGGCTGATACAAAGATAAATATTTTAATTTTTCGTCAAAAATAATTTGGAAACTAACACAGTACCTCCACAACACTCCTCGTGCCTCGTCGTTTTCTTTTATTGATTTAAGCATTAAAATTTATTTTTGTCATGTACTAAACTCTACAGCTTTTATCTTTTATGCAAACAAAAGAGGGGTGAGCAATGGCAACCATCCGCCATTACTCACCCCCTCTTCCCTATCACTTTGTCATCTTACCGCCGGGTATTCCTGTCTACAATCTTAATTACATTGTACAGTTCCAGCACATCGTTCAATTCTACCCAATAGTCTTCATAAAGCGGATTGGTAGGATGACACAGTATCCGGCAAGTTGCCACATCATGTTCGGTTATCTGTTTGATAGCAATTTTATCTGTACGGTGTACAATTACAAAATCCCAATCTCTGATATGTAATTTAGATTGCCACAGTTCGCGTTTCACTTCGCGTGCCAGTACAATATCTTTGTCGCAGATAGAATCGCGCGTACCGTCGTCCATACTATCGCCATCTACCTCAAACAGGCGATATTTCCCTTTATACTGTTTATCTACAATAACCGGCATGGTAGGCAGGCTCTCTATGTATTCCAGGTCGCCATAGCCGGTAAGGTAGCCCGCACTTGCCCGCACGGGTATAAGCGGTACCTGCATAAACATATCCACTTCTGCCTGGCGGGCATTGGCTGCAAACTCAGTTTTTACCATCGGCTGTTCGCCTGTAAGCAACCACCGTTTGTTGTAGTGCGGATAAGCCGCTAAGATCTTGTCGGCATACTTCTCCGACAGTTTTTTCACTTTCCCGTTCATGATGTCATAAATAGGTTGCGACCGGCTTATACCCATTTTTTGTGCCAATTGATTGGGGTTAATGTTTTCTTTTTCCAGTAATTCATCTAAAATTACTGCACTTCTTGTTTTTTCTGCATTCATATCATATTGATTTTTAACGGAATATTTACAGTTAACAATATTTAACGGTAAATATGCTGCATTTTATTTGGAATAACTGAATACTTACTGTATCTTTGCAGTGTAATTAATGATACAAATGTAAGACAAATTTTTAAAAGAAACAATAATCATGAAAGAAAAATGCAAAAACAATCAAACCAGTAAAGTTTGCCCGCCAGAAAACTGGACAACAAACCACACAAAGAACACCATGAGTCATCGTTTTAACAACGGATATACAGTGACAGTGTATTGGGACTTGAGAAAAGCGTATAAACAACTGAATGAGAAAATAGATAGTTTTTCAATAGAAGATTTAGGCGTTGAAGAATACCATACAATATTACTTAATATAAATAACCTATAAAATAATACACAAAATGGAAACAAAAAAAGGACCCCTTACTGTACAACAAATGGAAATACGATTGACAGAACTAAGTGAATGGATTTACAACAACAGTAGTCTTCACCTTGAGTGGGACGACAAAGTGGATGAATGCCATGCCTTGGAAATGAAACTGATGGCAATGATTTGCGACGAAGACCCCCAAGCATTCCTTAATGAAGGAGAAGACGAAGAAGACAACGAACAATAATTTCAACAATAACCTATAAAAACATTCAACATCATGGCAAAAAGAGAGAAAAAGGTGATCTACACCAAAGTAAGCAAACAAGAAATGGAACAAGCATTTGCCGAATATGCAATGGCCGATGCGCAAATGGCAAAAATTAACAATGAGTTGGAAGAAGAATTCGAAAAACTCCGTCAGGAACGAGCCGCCGAACTATCAAAACTAAGCGGAGTGAAAGAAAAAAGTTTCAACATGTTGCAGTCCTATGCAGTCGAAAACCGAAGCAGGCTCTTCAGCTCGGCAAGAACCCTGTTTACCAAACACGGATCGTTTGGGTTTCGCTACGGAACTCCAAAACTTAAAACCACCCGGGGCAACTCGTGGGAAACGGTAACTGAACAACTCAAGAAACTGATGCCCAACTATGTGCGGATAGTTGTCGAGCCAGCCAAAGACCTGATCATAGCCAACCGCGACAACCCCGAAGTGAACAGCTTCTTTGACAAAGTAGGAATCTGTGTGGATAAAGACGAAACATTCTTTGTAAAACGATATCCGGTAAAAGTAGTATAAGCTATTGCCCAAAACACAAATACGATTTCAATATGTATATTCTTTAATCAAATAATTTAAAATTAACTGTATTATGAAAGATAAACAAGCCAACCTGAATCGTTTACTTGAAATAAAATGCTTACAACAGCTTGTTCAAGAAAAGATAGACGAGCATGTATTTATTACCTACAAACAAATATGGAGATTACTTACCGAAGAAAAACTTTTCTTTAAAGGATATCGTACATTTTTACGCCATATAGCCGAACCACAAGTGAGTAAACGCATTTGTAATCTTATAAAAGAAATGTAATCAATGTCACTCGAGTGTACACCGTATACACTGTTGGGTACACCGTGTACACTTTCCAGGTTTTAACATTTCGAGCATATTATATTTGCAGCATAATTAATTATAACCACATAAAAAAATAAAAAACACCATGCAAAACATCAGTCAACACATTACCTATGCCGAAGCTATAAAAAGCCACACGGCAGTAAAATATAACAAAGACAACACACCCAATGCCGAACAGCTTGCCGCCATGCAATTAGTAGCCGGCAAAGTATTTGAGCCGTTGCGCGAGCATTTCAACAAACCCATTGCCGTCACTTCTTTTTTCCGGAGCAAGATAGTGAATGTGCTCTTGGGCGGAGCAAGCAACTCGCAACACTGCCTCGGGCAAGCCATCGATATCGATGCCGATGTACTGGGAGGACTTACCAACGCCGACATTTTCAACTATATCAAAAACAATCTTGAGTTTGATCAACTCATTTGGGAATTCGGCAACAGCAACCAGCCCGACTGGGTACATGTAAGCTACAAGCCTACCGGCAACCGCAAACAAATACTAAAGGCACACAAAGAAGGCTACAAAACAGTTTACTCTAAATTTTAATCTTTTAGAACGCAGATAACGCAGATTTAGCTACGCTGACTTTCAGTTCACAGATAAACACAGATTTTATCTTTCTAAATCGCCTTTAAATTTCAATTCTATCTGTGCCGTTTCATCCGCGTTCTACACAATTTTAACCCTAAACAACCAAATTATGGAAATACTAAGTATGATACTAAACTTCGTTCTGTCGAGCGGACTGATAGCCACCGGATTTACCATACGCTCACTTCGGGCAAAGGCAAAAGCCGAAAGCAAAAACGCCATATACGACTCGCAACGAAAAGAAGTGGATCTGGTCAACGACCTGCAAAGCAGCAACGACCTGCTGTCGTCCAAGCTCAACGAACTATTAAAAGAAATAGTAACCGTAAAACTACAAAACTCCAAACTCGAACTGGCTGTAGGAAACCTCACCTTAGAGAACGAACAGCTTCGACACGAGATTGCCGAGTTAAGCCGCAAAATAACCCATGCAGAATAAACAGATATCAGACAAAAGAATAAGAGGGTGTCTCAAAACAGAAAATTGAGGCAGCCTTGCTTATAAATTGTAAGTAAGAGTATGAAAAAAGGTGCGTAGCACCATAATCTTTGTAGCCGTGTGGCTTTAGCCCACGGATAAAATGTGAACACAAAATAGAAC
>JAVBLE010000078.1:0-27953 GCA_031553685.1 Paludibacteraceae bacterium
ATATGTTTTTGCTAGTTCAGATTGCTTCGTTCCTCGCAATGACGCTTTGGTTAACCGTCGTCATTGCGAGGAACGAAGCAATCTCTGACTAATAGAATTTATGTTTGCAAAATATATCATTAATTGCTTTTAAATACTTAATAGCAAAAGGATACACGAAATTTTTTCATTAAACTGTGTAACAATTCGCCCCCATTCCTTCATACGCCCTATTTGCCCTATCTGTTCTATTGAACTCACTTTCAGTTCGGCATAGCGTCCCGCCAATATCGCAGTTAAATGCAAATTTCCAACTTGCCAATTAATCTTTTAACCTACAGTACAAACAGGCTCTAAATTCCCCTTAAAATCCCATAACAAAAGCCATCCAAGAAAATAGAAAATTTTTGTCAACCAGTAGTGATAAAAAACAAAAAATAAACATTACCTTTGCAGCCCTAAAAGTGTGATGGGAAATTTTGCACTTAAAATTTTGAGTAACACAAAACTATTTAAAAATGAAAACATTTCAATTAGAAGGCTCAACAAGAGCAGTAGTAGGTAAAAAAGCCACAAAAGCAGTTCGTGCAACAGAAAGCGTGCCATGTGTAATTTATGGAAACGGTGAAAACATTCACTTTGAAACCACATTTTCGGCATTGCGCAAGTTAATTTATACACCGGAGATTTATTTGGTAGAATTGACTATTGATGGAAAAATGCGCACAGCTATCATGAAAGATTTGCAATTCCACCCCGTAACAGACGCTGTATTGCATGTCGATTTCTTGGAAGTAACCGCTAAAAAACCAATCGTAATGAATGTTCCGGTTAAATTGGAAGGTCTTGCAGAAGGGGTAAAAGCAGGGGGTAAATTAACACAAGAAATGCGTACTTTGAAAGTAAAAGCTACTTACGATAAAATTCCTGAAAACCTAGTAATCAATGTATCTGAACTTGGCTTAGGTAAAACAATTCAAGTAGGCGCATTATCGTTCGATGGTCTTGAAATCCTTTCGCCGGCGATGAATGTAGTAACAGCCGTTAAATTAACAAGAGCAGCTCGTGGAGCAGCCGCCAAAGCAGGAAACTAAGATTTGTTTAAATGAAATTTCTAATTGTAGGGCTGGGTAACATTGGTGCCGAATACCAGGGAACCCGCCACAACATAGGATTTGAAGTATTGGACGCTTTGGCTAAGGCGTCCAATCTTTTTTTTGCCGAACAACGCTATGGAGCCGTGTGCGAAATGAAGTTGAAAGGGCATACACTCGTTTTGCTCAAACCCTCCACATTCATGAATTTGAGCGGGAATGCCATGCGCTACTGGATGCAAAAAGAAAACATTCCGTTGGAACGAACACTTGTGGTGGTAGACGATTTGGCAATCCCTTTCGGGACACTTCGCCTCAAAACCAAAGGGAGCGACGCCGGACATAACGGATTGCGAAATATACAAGAAATAATAGGCACACAGGAATACGCACGACTTCGATTTGGTATTGGCAGTAATTATCAGCGCGGACATCAAATCGATTATGTACTTGGACAATTTCCTGCCGATGAGCGCGAAAAATTGCCTGAACGCATAGATATTGCCTGCGAGATTATCAAAAGCTTTTGTTTGGCAGGCGTTCAAAACACAATGACGACATATAACAACAAATGACGATTTATTATTAGACCATTGACTATTTATTTCAAACAAAATGTTTGTTGTTGAGGTAAATAGTAAATGGTAAATAGTACAATAGTAAATAGATGAAATCTGAGGTTCGCATAGACAAATGGCTATGGGCAGTGCGTTTGTTTAAAACACGCAGTCTGGCTGCCGATGCTTGCAAAAAAGGCAAAGTGAGCATTGGCGGAGCTGTTGCCAAACCTTCACGCATGATTAAGGTAAACGATGTGATCCAAATAAAACGAAACCCCATTCTTTTTTCTTTCAAAGTGTTGGCGTTGACCGAAAATCGCATGGGCGCAAAACTCGTTCCCGATTTTATGGAAAATGTAACTACGCCCGACCAGCTTGCGTTACTTGAAATGGGTAAACTAAGCGGATTTATCGATCGGGCGCGAGGCACCGGCCGCCCAACCAAAAAAGAACGCCGCGACCTCGAAGCATTCACCGAAGAACCAATCTTTGTCGACGAAGATTGGGATTTCGATTTCTCGAACGAAGAATAGATTTAATTTACAATTTGACTATTTACAATTGACTATTTATCTTTGTGAAAAATTTCTCAAACACTCACAATCTCACTATCTCACTATCTCACTATCTAAATTATATGGCAAAAGAACTCACTTCTCGCAGCGAAAATTACTCGCAATGGTACAATGATTTGGTAATAAAAGCCGATTTGGCCGAAAACTCGGCAGTACGCGGTTGTATGGTAATTAAACCTTACGGCTACGCTATTTGGGAAAAAATGCAAGCCGAACTCGATCGCATGTTCAAAGAAACCGGACATGTAAATGCCTATTTTCCGCTATTTATTCCTAAGTCATTTCTCAGCAAGGAAGCCGAACATGTAGATGGTTTTGCCAAAGAATGTGCAGTAGTAACGCACCACCGGTTAATGAACGACCCAAATGGAAAAGGCGTTGTAGTGGATCCTGATGCCAAATTGGAAGAAGAACTGATTGTTCGCCCCACTTCGGAAACCATCATTTGGAATACCTATAAAAACTGGATACAGTCATACCGCGATTTGCCTATCTTGTGCAATCAATGGGCAAATGTAGTTCGTTGGGAAATGCGTACGCGTTTGTTCCTTCGTACAGCCGAGTTCCTTTGGCAAGAAGGACATACGGCTCACGCTACTAAGGAAGAAGCGGAAGAAGAAACACGCAAGATGTTAGATGTGTATGCTGATTTTGCCGAAAGTTTTATGGCAATGCCTGTCATAAAAGGAGTAAAATCGGCTAACGAGCGTTTTGCCGGAGCATTAGATACATATTGTATTGAAGCATTAATGCAGGATGGAAAAGCCCTGCAAGCAGGCACTTCGCACTTCTTGGGACAAAACTTTGCCAAAGCATTTGATGTCCGTTTTGCTACCAAAGAAGGAAACGAGGATTATGTGTGGGCAACTTCGTGGGGCGTTTCTACCCGTTTGATGGGAGCTTTAATTATGACTCACTCTGACGATAACGGGCTGGTGCTCCCTCCCAAGTTAGCTCCTTTCCAAGTAGTGATTGTGCCTATTTATAAGGGCGATGAACAATTGGCTGAAATCAGCGAAAAGGTAAAAGAAATCGTAGCTAAACTCAAAGCCTTAGGCATTAGTGTAAAATATGATGACAACGACACTAAAAAACCGGGTTGGAAATTTGCCGAATACGAACTGAAAGGAGTTCCGGTGCGCTTGGCAATGGGGACGAGAGATTTGGAAAACGGCACGATCGAAGTCGCCCGTCGTGATACACTTACCAAAGAAACAGTTTCTATGGAAGGAATTGAATGTTATATTCAAAACCTGTTGAACGATATTCAGGCTAATATTTATAAGAAAGCGTATAACTTCCGCACTTCGGTAACTCGCGAAGTAAATAGCTATGATGAATTTAAAGAAGAAATCAAAAAAGGAGGTTTCTTACTTTGCCATTGGGACGGTACACCCGAAACAGAAGAAAAAATCAAAGAAGATACCAAGGCAACCATTCGCTGTATTCCTCTCCAAGGCGATACGACTCCAGGTCAATGCATGGTTACCGGAAATCCTTCCGTTGGGCGGGTGGTGTTTGCGGTGGCATATTAGGAATGGTACAAAAGCAATAATAATATTATACAAAAAGAAGACCTACCGAGCTTTTTAGCTGCTCGGGAGGTCTTTTTTGTTAAAAATATATTGTACATTTGTAATAAAATGAAGTTTTTCTAATTAAAAAAACATACAGCTATGAAACATTTTCCTGAATCTGAATTGATTATAAATGGTGATGGTAGTATTTTTCATCTCCATGTGAAGCCCGAACAGTTAGCTAAGAAAATAATTTTAGTGGGCGATCCGGGTAGGGTGGCAACAGTAGCTTCGTTTTTCGACAGCAAAGAATGCGAGGTGGAAAGCCGCGAGTTTAAAACCATTACAGGAACCTACAAAGGGAAACGCATTACAGTGCTTTCGACCGGAATTGGTACAGATAATATTGATATTGTGGTAAATGAATTGGACGCGCTGGTAAATATCGACTTGAAAACGCGTTATGAAAAAGAGCAAAAAACTTCATTAGAGCTGGTTCGTATCGGTACTTGTGGAGGTATGCAGGCTGATATTCCGCTGGGTAGCTTTTTGGCTTCCGAACTTTCGATTGGGTTTGACGGCGTACTGAGTTTTTATGCCGGACGAAATAGCGTGTGCGATTTAGCATTTGAGGATTCGTTGAAGAAACATTTGAATTGGTCGCCATTAAAAGCTTCACCTTATGTGGTGGCTGCCGACAAAGAATTGATAGAACGCATTACCAAAGATGATATGATACGCGGTGTAACTATTTCGGCTAATGGCTTTTATGGTCCGCAAGGGCGTGTGTTACGCTTGGATTTGGACGATATGCAGATTAATGATAAAATCGAAAGTTTCCGCTATGGTAACTACAAAATTACGAATTACGAAATGGAAGGTTCGGCGATTGCCGGCTTGTCTAAGCTGATGGGACACAAGGCAATGACCGTTTGCTGTGTGATTGCCAACCGCCGTGTAAAGGCGATGAATACAGATTATGGTCCGAATATTTTGAAATTGATTGAAACTGTTTTAGATAGAATTTAATTTTTATATAGAGTAAAGAACAAAGAGTAAAGACCGCTTCGCTGAAAGATAAAAGACGAGGTATTTTGTCTTTTATCTTTGTTCTTTACTCTTTTGTCTAATTAAAAAATGATAAACCAACATACCATTTGTGCTATATCCACCGCTTCGGGGCAGGGTGCTATTGCTGTTATCCGTGTTTCGGGCGAGGAAGCTTTTGCTATTTGTGATAAAATATTAGCCCCCCACTCCCCCAAGGGGGGGCTTTCGGAGCAGCCTGCTAATACTGTAAGGTTGAGGAGGGTTGTTGCTCCCTCCCCTTTGGGGAGGGCTGGGGAGTGGCTGCTTGTAGATGAAGTGTTGGTAAGCGTTTTTCATGCACCACATTCGTTTACCGGAGAGAATTCGGTGGAGATTTCGTGCCACGCGTCGCCTTATATACAGCAAAAAATTCTTCAATTATTGTTAGATAACGGCTGTTCGCTTGCTGTAGCCGGCGAGTTTACCCAACGCGCTTTCCTCAATGGCAAAATGGATTTATCGCAAGCCGAAGCTATTGCCGATGTGATTGCGTCCACTTCGGCGGCAGCCCACCGGTTGGCAATGAACCAAATGCGTGGCGGTTTTTCATTGGAACTGATGAGTTTGCGTATGCAACTGCTCGACTTTGTTTCGTTAATTGAACTCGAACTCGATTTTAGCGAGGAAGATGTGGAATTTGCAAACCGAAAGCAATTGCAAGATTTAGCTGAAAAAATACAGCAAACAATCTCGCGACTTGTTCAGTCGTTTAGTGCCGGAAATGCGATAAAAAATGGCATTCCGGTAGCTATTGTGGGCGAAACGAATGTAGGAAAATCAACCTTGCTCAACACGCTGCTTAACGAGGAGCGCGCGATTGTGTCGGATATTCATGGTACAACACGCGATGTGATTGAAGATTGCATTACGCTTGGTGGTGTGCAATTCCGCTTTATTGATACCGCCGGTATTCGCCAAACTTCAGACAGGGTGGAAAATCTTGGTATAGAACGCACTTTCCAAAAAATGCAACAAGCTAATGTCGTATTGTTATTGCTTGACGCCTCTCAAAATACAACTGACATTCAGAATTTTACTCTGGAACAGAAAGAAAAGTTGGCAGATAAAAAAACGATCATCGTTTTCAATAAAGCCGACATTATTTCTGCCGGAAAAAGGGATGAATTAAATAAAATAAATCTTCCGGATAGCGAAAAAATATTTATCTCAGCAAAAAATAAAGAAGGAATAGTTGAACTTGAAAAAATGTTGTTGCAAGCAGCGGCTTTGCCAACTATTGGCGAGAATGATGTGATTGTGAGTAACCTTCGCCATTATGAGGCTTTGCAAAAGGCACAAGCTGCCATCGAACGAGTCATTGCAGGCTTGACCCGCAATCTTTCAGGCGATTTTCTTTCGCAAGATATTCGTGAATGTATGCATTACTTGTCTGAAATTACAGGCGGTGAGATCACCAGCGATGAGGTGCTTGGGAATATTTTTGAGCGGTTTTGCATCGGTAAGTAATTACTCTTCCTTTACACATTTAATCGCCTTTTTTTCTTGATATTACAAAAATATCTTTCTCTTTCTTGTTGCCTACTATATATAAAGAAACTAAAGAAAAAACTACCAAGATTTATAGGTTGCTTAAAATTTTACAAAAGATCGATTTAGGATTTCTTACCGGCGATTTTCCAGCCATTCTTTTACTTGTATGCGACTGATCTTCTCAGAAACACTTGTTCGGGGTATTTCCGGCAAATGAACAAACAACTTTATCTGATGTGCTTTGGGCAATAGCTTGTTTATTTCTTCGAAGGTATTTTTGTCAATATTCTCTTCGGCAACCAATATCAGGCTTTCGCCCCATTTTTCATCTTTTACGGAAGAAATTAAAAACGATTTTGTAAAGAAGGAGGCTATTTTTCGCTCCAGCTCTTCGGGTTGAATTTTAATTCCTCCACTATTGATAATATTGTCAATCCGTCCGGTGATGCGGAAATTCCCATTGGGAAATATTTCTGCCAAATCGTTTGTAATGAGTGGTTCGGGCAACAAGTCGGGGGCAAAAATAACCAGACAACCCCGATTGTCTGTCTTTACGGAAATATTGGGCATGAGTGCAAAAGCAGTTTGCTTGTTTTTCCCGTTTACTTTCCGCAGGGCAATGTGCGAAACGGTTTCGGTCATGCCATAAGTTTCGTAGGCTATGCAGGTGTTGAGTGCTTGCAGCTTGTTGTCTAATTCGGACGAAACGGCTCCACCGCCAATCAACAGTTTTTTTATTTTTTCTAAAGATGATTTTTCGTTTAATTGCTCAAAAACCTGTGCGGGCACCATTGCCGAGAAATCGAAACTGACAGGAGATTGCAGGTCTGCTGAACTTGATTCTGTACCGCAATGACGAAGCGGTGTGCTTGCCGGCTCAACGGCAAATAACCGCAACTGCCCGGCAATAGCGCGCACAATCATCATTTTGCCTGCAATATAATTTGCCGAAAGGCAGAGCAATGCAGTGTCCGAAGATTTTAGGTCGAGTGCCTGCAATGTTTTCAACGCCGAAATGCGCATCATTGTTTTGCTTACCTGCAATGATTTTGGTTCGCCGGTAGAACCCGAAGTATATACTTTCACAAAATCAGTAGGTAAAAACCATTCTTGCAGGAAAGAATAAACCGAGCGCTGCCAATCTGGCAATAAAGGATTATTCAACTGTTCCGAAATCTTGGACAACCAATATTCCGGTGTGTTATTTTGAGAAAAATCGAGTTCTAACATATTGAACAAAAGTAACAAAAAAATAGCAAACGATTTTCGCTTGCTATTTCTATATATTACAAGATAAACATACGGGCTTATCCCTACACGACTTCTATTCCCTGCGCTTTACATAATTCGAGCGAAAGTTCTCTCAACTTGAATTTCTGTATTTTACCACTTCCGGTCATGGGGTAGCTATCTACAAAGAATACATATTTTGGTATTTTGTGGCGGGCTATTTTTCCGGCGCAGAAATCGCGCACATCTTCAGGCAATAAATTGGCTCCTTCTTTCAGTATAACGAATGCGCCTACTTCTTCGCCATATTTTTCGGACGGAACGCCGGCTACTTGTATATCTTTGATACCATCCAATTGATACAAAAATTCTTCTACTTCGCGCGGATAAATATTTTCGCCTCCGCGTATAATCATGTCTTTGATGCGCCCTGTGATGCGGTAATTGCCGTTTTCGTCTTTCACGCCCAAATCGCCCGAATGCAGGAATCCATTTTTGTCGATGACCTCAGCGGTTGCTTGTGGATTTTTATAATATCCCTGCATGACATTGAAACCGCGGCAGCACATTTCGCCTTGCTCGCCAACAGCGCATTCTTCGCCCGTTTCGGGATTAATCACTTTTACTTCGACAAATGGATAATCGCTACCGACAGTTGTGCAGCGCACTTCGAACGAATCGTCCACCAAAGTATGTGTCATGCCCGGCGAAGTTTCGGTAAGCCCGTACACGCTGGTAACTTTGAGGTAGAGTTTCTCGCTCACCTGTTTCATCAGCTCGATTGGACACAAGGCGCCCGCCATAATTCCGGTGCGGAGGCAACTCATGTCGAACATGTCGAGCATCGGGTGATTTACTTCGGCGATAAACATGGTTGGCACACCGTAAACCACTGTACAACGCTCTTTGTGTATGGAGGCAAGCACGGTTAGCGCGTCGAATTTTTCGACCATCACTTGCGTGCAACCGTGTGTAAGGCAAGCCATTGTAGCCAGCACCACGCCAAAGCAATGGAACAGCGGCACGCAGGTGCATAATTTGTCGTCGCCCGTAAACTTCATGCCGACGCCTGTAAACAGTCCGTTGTTTACAATATTATAGTGCGAAAGCATTACGCCTTTCGGGAAGCCGGTTGTGCCCGATGTGTATTGCATATTGACCGTATCGTGGCACGAAATACCTTTTTTAGCATCAGCCAGTTTGGTATCATCAATATTTTTACCCAATAATAATAGTTCTTGCGTATTGTACATGCCACGATGTTTTTCCTGACCGATGTACACTACATTTTTTATCTTGGGGAAGCGTTTACTTTCGAGGTTACCGCGTTGGCAGGTTTTGAGCTCAGGTAGCATTTCATTGGTCATTTGTACATAGTCGCAATCCCATGTGCCATCGATGATGCAAAGGGTGTGCATGTCCGAATTTTCGACCAAATATTCCAGCTCGTGTTGTTTGTAGCTGGTGTTTACGGTGATAAGCACCGCGCCGATTTTTGCCGAAGCGTAAAGGAATGTCAACCAGTCGGGTACATTGGTAGCCCAGATACCCACATGGGTGCCTTTGGTAACGCCAATGGCAAGAAGTCCCTTAGCCATTTCGTCCACACGCTGGTTAAACTGTTTCCAAGTGAAACGCAAATTGCGGTCGGAATAAACGATATATTCTTTATCTGGCGTAGTGGCAGCCCAATGCTCGAGCCACTGTCCGATGGTTTTTTCTGTAAGTTGCAACATAAATTTATTGACGATTGGACAATTTACTATTTACAATTGAGCATATATACCCTTTACGACTTTCTTCTTGAAGTTACATTTAAAATAGTAAATTGTAAATGAATAAATAGTAGATGAGGCTACACCGGCGAATAAACAACCGCCAAAATCTTGGCTCCGGTTGCACAACCTGCGTGTACATGATGTTCTACAATTGAGTCGTAGTAGATGCTGTCACCTTCGTTAAGCGTGTAAATTTCCTTGCCATAGTTGATTTCAATGGTTCCTTCGAGCACATAAATGAATTCTTCACCTTCGTGCGACGACATGATAAAATCCTTTTCGCCGCATTCTTTTACATGAATAATAAACGGCTCCATGTGTCGACCCGATTTTTCTTTAGCCAACGAGCTATAAATCATGTGTTTCTTTTCGCTTGCAGCGCCATTTGAGAAACTAATGCTCTCGTCAGCTTCATCTTTGCGGCTAACTACCGGACCAATCTCATCATTGTCATCCAAAAATGTACCCAAACGAACGCCCAAGGCACGCGCTACTTTAATAAGCGACGATAACGAAGGCAGCACTTCACTGTTTTCGAGTGTGGTTACTTGCTCAATTGTCAGGTCGGATAACTTTGCCAATTGCTCAGCGGTCATTTCCTTTGACTCGCGAATGGTTTTTATCTTGTTGCCAATCACAATTCCTTTTTCCATAGCTTTTAATTTGTAAAATTTTTGGGCAAAAATATGTAAAATAGTTGAAATTTGAAAATGAGAAATTAAAATTTAAAAGCGAATAATGATTGTTTCTTTTGATACTAACAAAAAATGTTGTTACCCGAAGACAACAACATTTTGATTGATGGATGTTAATGACATTTGTTAAATTTCAATTTCTTCAATAGCTTTTTTCAAACGAGCTACCGTTTCTTCTTTTCCAATAATCTCAGTTATATCAAATAAATGCGGTCCTTTCAATTCGCCAACCAACGATAAGCGGAAAGCATTCATCACCGCGCCCATATTGTATTCTCTTTCGGCAATCCATTCTTTTACGGTTTCTTCGGTATTGTGTGTCGAAAAATCAGAAATATTTTGCAATACTTCAATCAATTCTTGCATCAAAGCAGGTGTTTCGAGTTTCCAGCGCTTTTGTACGGCTTTCTCGTCATAGGCTGTTGGGGCTGTGAAAAAGAATGAAGATTGTTCCCACATTTCGGATACGAAGTTTACACGCTCTTTTATCAAACCAACAATTTTAATAATCAGATTATTATCTGCTGAAATATTTTTTTCTTTTAATATGGGTAAAAATAATTCAGCCAATTCTTCGTCCGGTTTTGTTTTCAAATATTGATGATTAAACCATTTTCCTTTCTCATAATCAAACTTGGCGCCCGATTTGCTTACTTTTTCAAGAGTGAAAGCATCAATCAGTTCCTGCATCGAAAATATTTCTTGCTCCGTTCCTGCATTCCATCCCAACAAGGCAAGGAAGTTAACCACAGCTTCGGGGAAATATCCGGTTTCACGGTAACCCATCGATTTTTCGCCGGTTACGGGGTCGATCCATTCAAGCGGGAACACTGGGAAACCGAATTTGTCGCCGTCGCGCTTGCTGAGTTTACCGTTTCCTTCTGGTTTTAGGAGCAGTGGCAGGTG
Source organism: Paludibacteraceae bacterium (assembly GCA_031553685.1). Lineage (GTDB taxonomy): Bacteria > Bacteroidota > Bacteroidia > Bacteroidales > Paludibacteraceae > JAFGVL01. The sequence goes on from JAVBLE010000078.1 coordinate 10,915, forward strand.
GGCAAATTGCGGCATGCTTCCCTCCCACCCTAAATATCGATACAACAACACATGGAGCGGAGCCGATGGCAACCATTCTTCGCCACGAATGACATGGGTTATTTCCATCAGATGGTCGTCCACTATGTTAGCCATGTGGTAGGTAGGTAGCCCGTCGGTCGATTTGTACAATACTTTATCGTCCAAAATAGATGAATTGATTTTTACTTCGCCACGAATTAAATCGTTCACAATAATGTCCTGTCCGGGTTCGATTTTTATCCGGACTACAAACGGAGTTGCATCGGAGTTGCATCGGAGTTGCACCTCATCTGCCGGCAAAGTAAGCGAGTTGGTCATTTGCATGCGTGTGGACGCATCGTATTGGAAGTTTTTGATTTCGTTGCGTTTGGCTTCAAGTTCTTCAGGCGTGTCGAAAGCAATGTATGCCAAACCAGCATCGAGCAGTTGGTCAATATATTTTTTATAAATCGCTTTGCGTTCGCTTTGACGGTATGGAGCATGTGTACCACCTACGCCCACGCCTTCGTCGATTTTGATACCCAACCAATTGAGTGCTTCAATAATATATCCTTCGGCGCCAGGCACAAAGCGTGCCGAATCGGTATCTTCGATACGGAGCAGCATGTCCCCGCCGTGTTTTTTGGCAAACAGATAATTGTACAAGGCAGTGCGCACACCGCCAATATGCAACGGTCCGGTTGGACTTGGAGCAAAACGAACGCGAATTTTTGTCATATTATTTTTAAAATAAAGAGTAAGGAGTAAAAACAATTTTAATTCATATCTCTTACCTCATAATTATGTGTATTTTCTTTTGCGAACATACCAGTATCCGCCGGCAAATGCTAATAATAAAGCTATCGGTAACGCAACATTGATTGCTTGCCATCTTTTTTTGTGGGCAATAACTTCGCGTTTGTTGAGCATACGCAGGGCAAAGTCGCGCGAGCGGAGCTGTAACCAACCTTCGTCATCAGCTAAATAGAGCATCGAATTAAGTATAAAGCTGCGATTTCCATAGATGCGTTTGCTGTAGCGGTCGTATCCCATCGGCAGGCGAATGGTATCGTTGCCTGACACATGCACATCGTTGCGGATAATGTCGGCGTTGGCAACCACCACCATGCGGGTTGGCTCACTTTTGTTGCGTTGCGGGTAGTTGAGTGGCGGCATGCGGTTTTTAAATACCGATTCGAACGAACCTTCCAAAGCTACTGCCACCGGAATGTTATACATATCAAAATATGTTTTGCTGTCTTTGTCCCACATGGTACGCAGGTCGATGCGGGCGGGCGTCATTTCGGCATGTGTGGCGTTGGAGGTTACCAAGAGCACATCCTTTTTTACATCAGGGTTTGAGCTTACGCCTAATTCCAATGCGCTGGCAAAATTAGCTTTTACTTCCTGTATGTTGCGTGTGATGGGGTGAACAGGCGAAGTGAGCAAGAGCGGCGAATAATAATACGGCATACCCTCAAATTTAGCCGGTTCGCCTTGCCGAGCCACATTTATCGGCATTTTGACGCATTGCATATCCTGCAAAATAACCGGCGCGATGCGTACACCATATTTAAATAATTGATCCTTTAAATTAACATCCAATGGGATAGCGGGCGATACACCAACGGTCGAAAGGCTGTCCTGCGCCAAACGAACTCCGTTGAGCAACCACAACACACGACCGCCACGCATGATGTATTGGTCGATAATGAATTTTTCTTTTTCGGTAAATGGTGTTTGCGGGTTGGCTATTACAATGGCTTTGAAATCTTTTAGCGCCGACGGGTTGTCTTCCAGTTGTCCCCAAAATACTTCAAAATAACGGTTGAAAGCATTGGAAGCATCATGTACAAAATCTTCGGGGTATTCACCATGTCCTTCAATAAAGGCTACTTTAGCAAAACTTTTCATGGTATTTACCCGAATGGCATCGGTAAACTCGAACTCTAAATTTTCGATGGAATTATTGATGTTTTGTTCTTCTGATATCCGTGTATCAGGGTTTTCTTTGTACAATTGCACATAAAAAGTTTTGTCGTTGTAATTAATTTCAGCCCAAGGAAATATTTGCTGAATAGTGATTTTGCCTTCCTCGTCTTTGCTTTGAACATCGGTAGGAATTAATCCTTTTTGAAACAATGCTTCTTGCTTTGCTTTCCGTTCGTCGTCGGTTTCGGCAACTGAAGGGTTTACATATTCGTATGTCAAATCGGCAGAAGTGTATGCTTTAAATTCATCCAAAAGCTCGCCGGTAGATTTTTTCAAGCGTAAAAAATTCGGGTTCAGGTCTCCATCGAGGTAAATCTTAATTTGCATCTTTTTGTCTAATCCGCTCATCAGTTTTTGGGTGTTGGCAGATACGGTATAGCGCTTGTCGGCAGTCAAATCCCACCGGAAGAAAAGGAAGGAAGCAGCTATATTCAATACAATAATGCCTGCTATTACTATTGGAATCAGAAATAAATTCTTGTTCTTCATGCTCGAAAAAATTATCTCGCAAAAATACAGAATATTTGCTATTGAGCAATTGTGTTTGTGTGTTTGTATTTGTTTTTTTTATACATGACAAAATCAAAAGAACAATACAAATACAATAGAAGTATCGTCATGTCGAATATAGATTAAAGGTTCAAACAAAAGATAATGACAAAAGGTACCATAGAGTATAGCACACCGTTATTGTCGTAGAGCCGTGGCGTGCCGCGGCTCTGAAATATGATGGGCATGTAGATCATCTTTACATCTATGATTTATTCAATCTTGAATCATATTGCTTGAATTTAAGCCGCGGCATGGTCACTGAGCGTAGTCGAAGTGCGCCACGGCTCTACGGCGGTTCCTATTTTGATTATAAAATATCTGCTATATCGAATATCTGTAAAAATTTAAACAAAACACTTATTTTCAATTTAATACAAATTCTTGTCATTGGTAACTTGTCGAGACATTGCTAAAGACTAATTAGTGCCTTTTCTGCGATGTCTCCACGACACTCCTCGTGCCTCGTCGTTTTGGTCGACATGACGGCACTTCTTTTGTTTTTTAATTTTTGTCATGTACTAAATGTTTTTTTACAAAATATTTAGAATAGCTTTATTATCCGAAACGCTGATTTATAGTTATCTTTGTGCAACTTTTTAAAATAATGGATACACATGAGAAATAATTTTGTTTTTTTACTGATAATCACTTTGTTATTTTCATCTTGTAAAAAAGATAAATTTAAAATCAATCCTAACAAAGTGGATTTGGATATAAAGATTGAGCGTTTCGACCGCGATTTGGAAAACATGGACACCCTCCATTTGGACAAAAGTATTGTAGCTATGCAAAAGAAATACGGCGATTTTTTCAATGTATATTCTGCCAATGTGATAATGTTAGGTTCGCCCGATTCGATATACTTTAAACCCACCCTCAAAGCCTTTTTGCGCGACAGCATGATACGCGAAGTGTACAAAGAATCGCAACGCGTTTTTGGTGATGTATCCGATATTCAGGCGGAAGTAAACACCGCGCTTAAATATATAAAATATTATTTTCCCAATCAAGAAATACCTCGCGTAGCCATGCATATTTCGGGCTTCAATCAATCTGTGATAACTACAAATAATTTTGTATCTATCAGCATTGATAATTATTTAGGGGCTGATTATGCCATTTACAAGCATTTGCAAGGCATATACGATTATCAATTAACGAACATGACCCGCGAGAAGGTGGCTCCCGATATTTTGTTAGGCTATATTATGAGCGAATTTCCGGTCGAAAATTCGGGTCCGTTGTTAAACTACATGCTTTCGCGCGGAAAGATTTATTATTTGCAAAGTATCTTGTTCCCCAACCGCACCGAATCCGATTTGATGGGCTATACCGAAGCTCAGTACAAATGGTGCGAGGAGAATAAAAAAACCATGTGGAGATATTTAATCGAAAATAAAAAGTTATATACCACCTCGCAAATCGAATGTGCTAAATTTATCAATCCATCGCCTTTCACCATTGAGTTTACACAGGAATCGCCCGGACAAGCAGTTATCTGGTTGGGTTGGCAAATCGTTAAAAGCTATATGAACTCCAACTCGTCGGTAACTTTGCCGGAATTAATGGCAAACAAGAATTATCAGGAAATATTGGAAAAATCGAATTTTAAACCGTAAAGCTTTGTGGACAGACTTCGATTTATCAGCCTTGCCAGTGGCAGTAGCGGCAATTGCTATTATATAGGGACAGCTTTGTATGGCATTTTGATTGATGCCGGCATTGGTGTGCGCACCATACGCAAACGCCTCAAAGAGGCAGGCGTGCCATTTGAACATGTCCGTGCCGTATTTGTTACACACGACCATGCCGACCATATCCGTGCCGTTGGATCTTTGGGAGAGAAGTACCATATTCCGGTGTATTCTACCCAAACAATTTTGGATGGAATTAACCGCTGTTATGCTGTTACAGAAAAACTGTACAATAGCCGCAATCCGATACGGATAGCTTCTCCGGTTGATATCCACGATTTCCAAATTGAAGCTTTTCCCGTTTCGCACGATGCCAGCGAAAGTGTCGGGTATACAATCACTTACAAAGAAAAACGCTTTACCATCGCTACCGATTTAGGCTACATTGGCAATGAAGTTGCCGTACATATCCGCCAAGCGAATTATTTGGTTATCGAATCCAATTACGACGAGCAAATGTTGCGTGAAGGTTCGTATCCAAATTATTTGAAAAAGCGTGTAGCAAGCCAAACCGGACACATGGCAAATCATGAAACTGCTTTGTTCCTTTCTGAAAATTATCATTCCAACCTGAATTATATTTACCTGTGCCATTTGAGCAAAGAAAACAATACGCCCGAAAAAGCCTACTCTGCCGTGAGTGATAAATTTTTGGAAAACGGCATACAGATTGGCAAGGAAGTAGAGATTATTGCTCTTTCGCGCATGACTCCCAGCGAATTATTTATTTTTGAGTAAACAATTTAGATGGTTCGTTTGTTAAAAGAATAAGCTTTATTTTTTCCTATCTTTGTATCTAATCATGGATGAATTATTGTTAAGATGAGAAATGTTTTTTTACCTCTGATATTCCTTTCTGTATTTACAATAAATGCACAAGGAGCAACGGCTGTACCTATTTACACTATTCAAGGCACAGGAGCTACAAGTTCGTATGTTAATCAGCAAGTGGAAACCACCGGCATTGTAACCGCTGTTTTTAATCAACCTGGAAAAATTGGCGGTTTTTTTATTCAAGATGAAGGCGGTGATAATAATTCCAGCACTTCGGATGGTATTTTTGTGAGCAACACTTCAACTTCGGTTCAAGCAGGTGATAAAGTGAGGGTTACCGGTACTGTTTCTGAAAATAACGGACGAACTCAACTTTCGTCTGTTACAATCAATGAAGTTATCAGTAAAAATAATGCATTGCCTGTTTTGGAAATGATTTTTCCGGACGATTTTTCAGGAATCTGGGAAAATTATGAAGGCATGTTGATAAAATTCGACCAAACGCTTTATGTTTCTTCCGCCACCAATGTGCTTCGATATGGCGAATTGACACTGACTTCCCCACGGGCTTTTACTCCTACCAATCAGTATGTGTATGGTTCTCCCGAATACATGAATCTCTTTATAAAAAATTCGTATAAAATACTTTTGGACGACGCTTCAACCCAAACCAATCCATCACCCAACATGTATGTGGATGCAACCGGAGGTTTCCGTACCGGTCAGCGCACAGACGGATTGTTGGCAGTTGTCGATCAGCAACCGGACAGTAAATATGTGGTTTATCCAGCTGTAATGCCTGCTTTTTACGGCAATCCGCGCCCGACAATCCCTCAAAGTTTAGGCAATTACAATGTAAAAGTTTGTGGAGCCAATCTCGAATATTACATTGTTCAGGATTGGGATGGTGATTTTGGTCCCGCTAATGCCACAGAGTTTGCCAAGCAACGATCCAAAATATTAGATGCATTATTTACCATCGATGCCGATGTTTACGGGCTTTGCGAAATACAGCAAGGGCAAGCGGCTTTGTCCGATATTGTAAGTGGTCTTAATGTATTGGCCGGCAGTGCAAAGTATGCTTATATCAATGACGGAAGCACTGTTAACGGCACTTATATCAAAGTCGGCTATGTGTACCGCAAAGACCGTGTACAACCGGTTGGGAGCTTGAGTAATCTGAATTACCCTACCAATTCGGTGCTCAACCGCAAAAAAGCACAAGCATTCCAGCTGTTGAGCAATGGCGAAAAATTCATATTTTCCATCAACCATTTCAAAGCAAAAACAAGCTCCTCATATGTACGCCCCCCTGATGTAAATGCCGATTATGGAGAAGGCACATATAATTATTATCGTACCCAGGAAGCCACTGCGCTGGTTAGTTTCCTCAACACCTGCAAAAGCACTTATGATGATGAAGATATCCTGATCATGGGCGATTTAAATTCGTATGCCAAAGAACAGCCGGTTCGGACATTGATTGCTGCCGGTTATATTGACCAGTTGATCCGCTTTCAAAACGATACTGCATATAGTTATTCGTACAACAATTTAGCCGGATCTTTAGACCATGCTTTGGCATCGCCAAGTATGAGTGCGCAAATTACCGGAGCAGCTCCATTTCATATTAATGCAGATGAACTTTATGCATTTGAATACGGCGGCTTCCTGTATGCACCCAATATGTACCGCTGTTCCGACCACGATCCTATTGTGGTAGGGCTTTCGTTGGGGCAACATTCATCGGCAAAAGAAACCGTAGCCAATAGAATAAAGATTTATCCCAATCCGGCTAAAAATATAGTAATGGTGTCTGATGCCGAAAATTCCCAAATCGAAATAATCGACCTTACCGGACGAAAATTATTAACCGTTGATGCCACTTCCAACGAGCAATCCATAAATATATCTTCCTTACCTAAAGGCATTTACCTGTTAACTTTGCGCAATAAGCAAGAAACCCGCGTAGAACGCCTTATTGTAGAATAAAAAATGACATTTTTCACCTCACAAACCTTTGTTTGATTGGTTTTGCAAACTTTCGTTTAGTATTTATAAACAAACGATATGTTTTTAAATTATTTTCAAACAATTTGTTATTTTTCTTCCAAAAAATATGCTAAATTTGCGAGCGATTTTTCAAAATTCCGAAGAGATAGTAAAACAATTATAAATTTTTAAATCATTACACAAGAAAATGGCAAATTTAGATTTATCAAAGTATGGCATTTCGAGCAGCATTCCGGTTGTTCACAATCCATCTTACGAAGAACTTTTCCAAGCAGAAATGGATCCTGCAAACGAAGGATTCGAAAAAGGTACGCTGACAAACACCGGCGCAGTATCCGTTGATACGGGCAAATTCACAGGTCGCTCACCTAAAGACCGCTACATCGTAAAAGATGGTGTTTCTGAAAACACAATCTGGTGGGATGGCACTATCAACCAACCAACTACAACCGAAGTTTGGAACGATTTGAAAGCGCTCACAATCAAACAATTGAATACTGCAAAAAAATTATATGTAGTAGACACTTTCTGCGGAACAAACGAAGACACCCGTATGAAAGTGCGTTTCATCGTAGAGGTTGCCTGGCAAGCTCACTTTGTAACCAACATGTTTATCCGTCCATCTCACTACGAATTGGCTAACTTCGGCGAACCTGATTTCGTGGTATTCAACGGGTCTAAAACAACTAACCCTAACTGGGAAAAACAAGGTTTGAACTCTGAAGTATATGTATTGTTCAACTTGACTGAAAAAATGCAAATCATCGGTGGTACATGGTATGGCGGCGAAATGAAAAAAGGTATGTTCGCTATGCAAAACTATTACCTTCCATTGCGTGGTATTGCTTCTATGCACTGCTCTGCCAATGTTGGCAAAGAAGGCGATGTAGCAATTTTCTTCGGATTGTCGGGTACCGGTAAAACCACTCTTTCTGCCGACCCAAAACGCTACCTTATCGGCGACGATGAGCATGGTTGGGACAACAATGGCGTATTCAACTACGAAGGCGGTTGCTATGCAAAAGTAATCGACTTAAGCAAAGAAAACGAGCCTGACATCTGGCGTGCTATCCGTCGTGATGCATTGTTGGAAAATGTAACTGTGAATGCCGACGGAACACCTGATTTCTCTAAAGAAGCTTCGAAAACCGAAAACACGCGTGTTTCTTACCCTATCACTCACATTAGCAAAATCGTCCTTCCATCGCGCGCAGGACATGCCAGCAAAATCATTTATCTTTCTGCTGATGCATTCGGTGTATTGCCTCCGGTTTCTATTTTGGACGAAAAATCTGCCCAATATCACTTCCTTTGCGGATATACATCTAAATTAGCCGGAACTGAGCGCGGTATCACTGAGCCTGTTCCATCATTCTCGCCTGCATTTGGCGAAGCATTCTTGACTCTTCACCCAACTCAATACGCAAGCGTGTTGGCTAAAAAAATGAAAGAGCACAATGCAAAAGCATATTTGGTAAATACCGGTTGGAACGGTACCGGCAAGCGTATTTCTATCAAAGATACCCGTGCTATCATCGATGCTATCATCGACGGTTCGATCGAAAAAGCCGAAAAAGTTCACATCCCTGTGTTGAACTTGTATGCTCCAAAAGCATTGAACAATGTATCTGAAGGCATCCTTGATCCACGCGACACTTATGCAAACAAAGCCGAGTGGGAAGAAAAAGCAAAATCGCTTGGGGCTAAATATATCAAGAACTTCGAGCAATACTTACCGGAAGGTAAAGACTTGATTCCTTCAGGTCCTCAATTGTAAGAAAGCAATTCTTTTATAAATGGAAAGCCTATCGATTTTTTTCGATGGGCTTTTTTTGTTTTTTTATCAAATCAGAAAAACTATTAAAAAAGAAAGCGAGAGGTTTCCCTCCCGCCTTAAATGTTTTCACAACGGAATAATCCTTACTGTGAATTCCTTCAAATTGTAGTGCAAAGGTATGAAATTCTTTTAATTAACAAAACATTGTAAAAATATTTTTTATTTCCTATATTTACAACAATTTAACAATTGCAGTTTATGAAAAAGATATTGGGATTAGATTTAGGGACAAATTCTATTGGTTGGGCATTGATAACCCAAGATGAAAAAGAAAAAATAGGTAAGATTCTTGACTTAGGAAGCCGTATTATTCCCATGTCGCAAGATGTTTTAGGAAAATTTGACAGTGGAGTATCTGTTTCGCAGACAGCCGAACGAACCGGGTTTCGTGGTGTACGCCGATTGCGTGAGCGACACCTGTTGCGCCGTGAGCGTTTGCATCGAGTGCTGAATATCCTTAGCTTCTTACCCGAACATTATGCTTCTCAAATTGATTTCGATAAGCACTTTGGTCAATTCCTATACGAAAAAGAACCTAAATTAGCTTGGAAAGAGATAGAAAAAGAAGGAAAAACAACATTTGAATTTATATTCAAAAAATCATTTGAAGAAATGTTGACTGATTTTGCCAAGCACCAGCCTCAACTATTGGAAAACAATAAAAAAATACCATACGATTGGACAATATATTACTTGCGTAAAAAAGCATTAACCGAAAAAATAGAAAAAGAAGAATTGGCTTGGTTGCTGTTGAATTTTAATCAGAAGCGTGGTTATTATCAATTGCGTGGAGAAGAAGAGGAAGAAATAAACCCGAATAAATTAGTTGAGTTTTACTCATTGCTTGTGATTGATGTAACTGCCGACGAGCCTCAAAAAGGCAAAGATGATACTTGGTACAATATTATTCTCGAAAATGGTTGGATTTATCGCCGTTCGAGCAAAAATCCGTTATTTGATTGGAAAGGAAAAGTTAGGGAATTTATTGTTACAACCGATTTGAATGATGATGGAACGGTGAAAACCGATAAAGAAGGGAAAGAAAAACGATCATTCAGAGCTCCTGCCGAAACAGATTGGACGCTTGTCAAAACCAAGACCGAACAAACGATCGACAAAAGCGGAAAAACTGTCGGTCAGTATATTTATGATACATTGCTTCAAAATCCTTCACAAAAGATAAATGGTAAATTGGTTCGTGTTGTTGAGCGAAAATTTTACAAAGAAGAATTAAAGCAAATTCTTGAAACACAACAAAAGCATCATCCCGAATTACAAAATAAAGAACTATACAACGCCTGTTTAGAAGAGTTGTATGAGTACAACGAAGCCCATCGAAGCAATATTGCTCAACGAGGTTTTGCACATTTATTTTTAAATGATATTATCTTTTATCAACGCCCTTTGAAAAGCAAAAAATCGCAAATTAGCGATTGCCGGTACGAAACTTCGCATGATAAAGATGGTAATGAATATCCTGTAAAATGCATTGCTAAATCACATCCTTTATTTCAGGAGTTCCGGCTTTGGCAATGGATAAAAAACTTACACATTTATAAAAAAGAAAATGATGAAAGCCCTGTAACAGGAATGTTCCTGACAAATGAAGACGATTATATAAATCTCTTTGATTTTTTGAACAATCGCAAAGAAATTACACAAGAAGCTTTGATTAAATATTTGTTAGAGCCACAAAAACTGAAAGGAAAAGCTTTGAGTGAAGAGGTGGCAAAATATCGTTGGAACTTTGTAGAGGATAAAATTTATCCATGCAACGAAACCCGAAGTACTATTAAATCACGGTTAGATAAATGTGTTAGTGTTCCAACAGATTTTTTGACCAAAGAAAAAGAAGAAGCGCTTTGGCATATCCTCTATTCGGTAAGTGATAAAAATGAGTTGGAAAAAGCGTTGAAAACATTTGCCGGGAAAAATAGTTTAGGAGACGATTTTGTAGAACACTTCAAAAAATTTCCTCCCTATAAAAACGAATATGGCTCCTATTCATCAAAGGCAATTAAAAAACTATTGCCTTTGATGCGTATGGGCAAATATTGGAACGAAGCCGACATTGATAAAAATACCCAAAACCGCATTGAGAAAATCATTACAGGCGAAGTCGACGAAAAAATTCAAACCCGAGTTCGAGATAAAGCCATCAATTTGACTGATATTTCTCATTTCAAAGGATTACCCCTTTGGTTGACATGCTATGTAGTTTACAATAGACACTCAGAAGAAGGTGATCTGCAAAAATGGAAAACAACGGCTGATTTAGAGAAATACTTGAAAGAATTTAAGCAACACAGCTTGCGAAATCCAATTGTAGAACAGGTAATTACCGAAACTTTGCGGGTAGTAAAAGATATTTGGCAAACTTATGGCGAAGGACAGGAAGATTTCTTCAACGAAATTCACATTGAATTAGGTCGCGAAATGAAGAACCCTGCCGACAAACGCAAACGCATTACTAGCCAAAATACGGATAACGAAAACACCAATCTTCGTATCAAAGCTTTGTTGATAGAAATGCTTAACGATAGGAAAGTGGAAAATGTAAATCCATATTCGCCCAATCAACAAGAGATATTGAAAATTTATGAAGATGGTGTACTAAATTCAGATATTGAGATTCCTGACGATATTCTGAAAATCAGCAAAACTGCACAACCAAGTAAAAACGAATTAATCAGGTACAAACTTTGGTTAGAACAAAAGTATCGCTCACCATATACGGGCGAAATGATTCCATTGAATAAATTATTTACCTCTGCTTACGAAATAGAACATATTATTCCCCAAAGCCGGTATTTCGATGATTCATTTAGCAATAAAATAATTTGCGAGGCAGAAGTAAATAAGCTGAAAGACAATCAACTCGGACTAGAATTTATCCAAAACCATGAAGGGGAAAAAGTGCTCTTGAATTTTGGAAAATCGGTTGAAATATTATCTGAAACTGCTTATCGTGATTTTGTAAAGAAAAATTACAACTATCGCGACTCCAAAAGCAAAAAGTTATTGCTTGCCGATATTCCCGAAGCAATGATTGAGCGGCAAATGAACGACACTCGTTATATCAGTAAAGAAGTAAAAAATCTATTATCAAAAATCGTTCGTGAAGAAAAAGATGATGATGGAACAACCTCGAAAAATGTATTGGCTTGTAATGGTCAAATTACCACAGTGTTGAAAAGAGATTGGGGATTGAATGATATTTGGAATGACATTATAACTCCCCGTTTCAAGCGATTGAACGAGATGACGAATTCAAATGGTTTCGGAAAAATCAATCCTAATACCAACAAATTTTTACCTGAAGTACCATACGAGCATCAAAAGGGCTTCCAAAAGAAACGCATAGACCATCGTCACCATGCGATGGATGCCTTAACAATTGCTTGTGCGACAAGAAATCACATCAACTATCTGAACAATCAAAATGCGTTAGAGAAGGGTAAAACAAAAGAACAAAAACAAAAATCGCGTGAAGACTTGCGTCGTTTATTATGTGATAAGAAATATAATCAGGGAGAAGAAGGAAACTATCGCTGGATTTTTAAAGCTCCTTGGAACAACTTTACCATTGATGCCAAAAATAAATTAAGCGAAACAATAGTGAGCTTTAAGCAAAACTTGCGTGTCATCAACAAAACCGTTAATAAATATGACAAGTGGCAGAAAGACTCTAGCGGACAGTTGAAAAAAGTAAAAGTAACACAAGAAAAAGGCGATAGTTGGGCTATTCGCAAGCCGTTGCATAAAGATACTATTTCGGGGCTTGTCAATCTCCGGTTTCAAAAAACGGTGCAATTGTCAGCAGCTTTGGATAATTGGCAAATGATAGTAAACAAATCATTAAAAAGTAAAATCAAAGAATTGGTTTCCCAACATCATTATGACAAAAAGTTGTTGTTGAAATACTTTAAAGACAGAAAAAACACTTGGGACAATATTGATATATCAAGAGTAGATATTTACTATTTCGATGATAACAATGTGGCTTCGCGTGTACCATTGGACGACAGTTTTACCTCTAAACGAATTGACAGTATTACAGATAGCGGCATTCAGAAAATACTTAAAAAACATTTGGAGAAATACGCTTCGGCTGATGAGAAAGAACATCCTGAGATGGCTTTTTCGCCCGAAGGGATTGAAGAAATGAATAAAAACATTATTGAATTGAATAATGGAAAACCACATCAACCTATCTGCAAAGTAAGAACCTATGAACCAAAAGGAAATAAATTTGCTGTTGGTACAAAAGGAAACAAAAAAGATAAATATGTAGAAGCAGCCAAAGGGACTAACCTGTTCTTTGCTATTTATATAGATAAAGACGGTAAACGCAGTTATCAAACTGTGCCGTTAAACATTGTCATCGAAAATCAAAAACAAGGATTAGATGCGGTGGATAAAAGGTATACAGACGAAAAGGGGGATGAATATACTTTGTTGTTTTATCTTTCACCTAATGATTTGGTGTATGTGCCGACCGAAGAAGAAAGAGAAAATCCTCAGAATGTTGATTTTAGGAATTTGACTAAGGAGCAAGTTTATAGAATTTATAAGTTTGTGAGCTGTACTGGAAACGAAGGACATTTTGTCCCATTACATTATGCAAAAGAAATTATAAAAAATGAAATGGGCACAAATAATAAAAGTCAAAATTCAATAGATGGAGTCCAAATTAAATCTGTTTGTTGGAAACTTCAAATAGATAGGCTAGGTAAAATTAAAAAAGTAATGGCATGATTAAAAAAACCCTCTATTTCGGAAATCCCGCCTACCTGAGTTTGCGCAACGAGCAGTTGGTAATCAAACTGCCTGAGGTAGAAAAGAATGATTCGTTGCCCGAATCGTTCAAACGAAGCAACGAGAAGACTTTGCCGATAGAGGATTTGGGTGTAGTGGTAATAGACCATAAGCAAATTACCATTACCCATGGATTAATTGAAAAACTGTTGGACAACAATATTGCTATTATCACTTGCGATAGCCGCCGAATGCCGGTTGGTTTAATGCTGCCGCTTTGCGGAAACACAACACAATGCGAACGATTTACTGACCAACTTTCGGCAAGCGAACCACTCAAAAAGCAACTTTGGCAGCAAACCATCAAAGCTAAAATAACCAATCAGGCAGAAGTGTTGAATCGTTTCCGTGCTTGTAACACAAAGAATATGGCACATTGGGCAAACGAAGTACGCAGTGGCGATCCGGATAATTTCGAAGCCCGTGCGGCGGCTTATTATTGGGGCCAAGCCTTTCCACAAATTGAGAACTTTACCAGAGATAGAGAGGGGATTGCTCCCAACAATTTACTAAATTACGGCTACGCCATTCTTCGTGCTATTGTAGCACGGGCATTGGTGAGTAGCGGATTGTTGCCCACTTTGGGAATTCATCATCACAACCGCTACAATGCTTATTGTTTGGCTGACGATATAATGGAGCCTTATCGTCCATTTGTCGATCAAGTAGTGTTTGGCATGGCAGATAAGGGCGCTATTCCCGAAGAACTGACCATTGATCACAAAGCCGAACTATTGCGGATACCCGATATGGATGTAATGATAGGTGGGCGCATGAGTCCGCTGATGTTGGCAGTAGGGCAAACAACGGCTTCGCTTTATCAATGTTTTGAGGGTAGCACGCGGAAAATAAAATATCCCGAATTGCCATGATGAGTCATTGCGGGCTTGACCCGCAATCCCCATATTAACAGGAGATTCCGCATCAAGTGCGGAATGACGAAAATGATAACGATATGGAACTATCTTCACGCCTAAACCAATACCGAGTTATGTGGGTGCTTGTATTTTTCGATTTGCCTACAGAAACGAAAAAGGATAGAAAAATCTATACCGATTTTCGCAAGAAACTGATTAATGACGGGTTCACCATGTTTCAGTTCTCTATCTACTTGCGTCATTGTCCCAGTGCCGAAAATGCTGAAGTACACATCAAGCGGGTGAAAAATGCTCTTCCCGAACGCGGTTATGTGGGCATTCTCTGTATTACCGACAAACAGTTTGGCAATATGGATATTTTCTTTGGCAAAAAGGAAGAACAAAAGCAAGTGGGCTGGCAACAGTTGGAGTTGTTTTAGAAAGAAAAAATCCCGATCAAAGTCGGGATTCTTTGTTTGAAAACAGTCATTTTTTAGAATTCTAATTCTTGATGTAATTTATTGAAAGACAGACTTGTGTTTGTAGGTCTACTGTTTTCAATACATCAAAGATACAATTTGAAAGGAATTCACAGCCCTGAGCACTGTAATAATCGTAATTGTAAACTGTTTTCAATACATCAAAGATACAATTTGAAAGGAATTCACAGCAAGCGGTCGTTGTCTTCACGCTCACCGGCAACTGTTTTCAATACATCAAAGATACAATTTGAAAGGAATTCACAGCCCTCCAAATACAGGGGCTCGCCGTCGTTATACTGTTTTCAATACATCAAAGATACAATTTGAAAGGAATTCACAGCCTGCCATAATTAAAGGCCTTTAATGTAATCACTGTTTTCAATACATCAAAGATACAATTTGAAAGGAATTCACAGCTGCCCAGCAGATGGCTATGTAACGCCATTTACTGTTTTCAATACATCAAAGATACAATTTGAAAGGAATTCACAGCCACAAACAAGTGCGCCTGCAGGAGCCACAAACTGTTTTCAATACATCAAAGATACAATTTGAAAGGAATTCACAGCCCAGCGTTGATATGTTCAAACGGATGACCTACTGTTTTCAATACATCAAAGATACAATTTGAAAGGAATTCACAGCGAGAAGAGGAACTTAAAAATGTGTATGGAAACTGTTTTCAATACATCAAAGATACAATTTGAAAGGAATTCACAGCAATCGGTAGGGTAGGGGGGAAGAATTTCCAACTGTTTTCAATACATCAAAGATACAATTTGAAAGGAATTCACAGCTCTCGGCAATGGGGAATTATGCCCGCGCTAACTGTTTTCAATACATCAAAGATACAATTTGAAAGGAATTCACAGCCTATCTTTTCGCATTCGTTTATCGTGTGGAACTGTTTTCAATACATCAAAGATACAATTTGAAAGGAATTCACAGCCCATACGGGCGCGTTGTGCTGCTTGTGCTGACTGTTTTCAATACATCAAAGATACAATTTGAAAGGAATTCACAGCGGCAATCATTAGTTTGCTTCTTATTTACAGACTGTTTTCAATACATCAAAGATACAATTTGAAAGGAATTCACAGCAAAACTAAAACCTTACTTAATAATTGGCGGACTGTTTTCAATACATCAAAGATACAATTTGAAAGGAATTCACAGCCACTTGGTCGGAGGTTGGTAATTTGAAATAACTGTTTTCAATACATCAAAGATACAATTTGAAAGGAATTCACAGCCAATGAGAAATATTTTGCCCCAAATTTAAACTGTTTTCAATACATCAAAGATACAATTTGAAAGGAATTCACAGCTCCCCTCTTACAGCTTCGGGGCTTGCTTTAACTGTTTTCAATACATCAAAGATACAATTTGAAAGGAATTCACAGCAAGTATTTGATATTTGAATTTCAAGTTCCGACTGTTTTCAATACATCAAAGATACAATTTGAAAGGAATTCACAGCATACAATTGATGGCAAAGAGATACAACTAAACTGTTTTCAATACATCAAAGATACAATTTGAAAGGAATTTTATCATACCTGATAATCAATCATTTACTTCCATGTCTTGCAAAGATACAGCAATATATTAGTAACACTGTCTGCTTTTTTTGAGGACTTGGAATGTTCGAGGGATTTTGCTGATATTTTGTCTGATTTATTTCTGTTTCAGTACAAAACACTCTTCTTCCTCCTGATCGTGCATGTAAAGCGAAACGACGAACGGAAAGGATTTGATAACCGGGTCAAATGCGCCTTCTTTTTGCAGTTTCATCAATGCCCAGGCCATGATGTGGTATTTTTCTTCCACCTGTTCCTGATAATCGTCCATGTCTTCTTTGGTGTCGGAAAAATAAAAATCTTCCAGAAATAACTCATTTCCTATTTCACCATCTTCTATTTCGAAGCCTTGCAGGTAACACGATTCATCGGCGACATCGTGTGTTGCCAATGCGAATCCGGATATTTTTTCGTTGTTTTTTGCCATTTCTTCAAGTTCG
>JAVBLE010000044.1:0-36122 GCA_031553685.1 Paludibacteraceae bacterium
TAAATCCCCTAAAGGGGACTTTGGTTTAATTTGGGCTGTATGTATTTGCCAAAAGCCCCTTTAGGGGTTTGGGGTGATAAAATAAGTTTCATAATTTATTGAACATCACTACACATATAACACTATTGAATATAATCTCTAATGAAAAACAAAAAAATCCCTGGTGTTATCAAAACAGGAGGGATTCAGGGAAATCAACTTGTCACTGAACATAAAAGGTGAGAAAATATATTATAGACAGCTGTCCCGCCTGTTTAAACAGAGAATGGCTAAAAACCTTTGCTATAAAGGTCTTTAGCCATTCTCTGTCGGGGTACCAGGATTCGAACCTGGGACCCCCTGCTCCCAAAGCAGGTGCGCTAGCCGGGCTGCGCTACACCCCGTTGATTAAATCGAGTGCAAAAGTAATGTCAATTTTTGATTTATGCAAGCATTTATCAAAAAATATAAGAAATTTCTGATATTTAAAGCTTCAAGCTTAAAAAACAAGCCTCCAAATCCATCCGAAACAAACAACAACGAAAATCCGGACGAACCGGGGGCTTGAATTACCCGTAGAGACAAGGCATGCCTTGTCTCTACCATTTATGGCGTTACACTCGCCGAACACCCATCCGTGCGCGTATAAGTAAAGGTAACCGAACCTGAACTTACCCCTGTTACCACACCTGCATTAGTTACTGTAGCTACCGCTGTATTATTGCTCTTCCAAGTGCCACCGGTGGCAGGCGAAAGCGTGGTAGTGCTGCCCGGACAAATGGTAGTTGCGCCGGTAAATGACACTACCGGAGTGGGCAGTACGGTGATGGTAACCGGATCGGTATAATTTGTACTGTTTACCACAGCGCGTACTTTCATGGTTTCGGGCAGGTTTTCGATAACAAGTGTCGAAGCTGTTTCGTTAATATCTATCCAAGTGCTGAACGGGCTTACCGCATATTGCCACTTGGTGATGCTTCCCCAATAACTGCTTAGGGTAAAGGTAACGCTTCCTGCCCCCTGGCAAATTTCTGTGCACGAAGGTGTAACCAACCCTGCGCACGACGAACTCACGGTCATCGCAGCTTGTACCGTTTTGGTGGTTACATCATCATCCGAGAGGGCTATCATTTTTATTTGATAAGTGCCATTGGCAAGGGTTTTACTCCAGGTAAGCTGGTCGCGGGCGGCAGTTTCTTCCACATTGTCGATATACCATTTCAAATGTCCGGCAGCAGTGCTCATAGCTCCGGTTATTTCGGCTCGAAATTGTGTTGGTTGGGTACAGATAATTTCGGAAGCCAAGTCTTGATTATGGATATTGTTGGCGTAGAAAGCGGCATCTAAAATACGCATGGAGGAACATGCCAAATAATAGTAAGATTCATAGGTTCCTATACCATATCCCATTACAGTAAGTCCGGCTTGATTGGCAAAAAGATAAGATGAGGTCTTATTGGTAAGTGGCATGCTATAGAATGACATGCCTGAAACGGCATTGTCATACCAAGCTCCTCCACTAAGTGGCACACCCGAAGTTGCTCCTATAGATACTGTTGTGTTATTTTTGGTAGATGTAGGGGTAACTATTAATGCAATATGCTCAGTCAAATTAGTACTCCCTGAAGGGACAAAAGGAGCAATCAAAGCTGAGTTTACTTTTTGTTCGATAGGAGGCAACCAAGCTTGTGCTGGGTCTGAAGTTCCTTTTCCATTATAGTCTTGTCCGGTAAGATAAACACATATTCCTACAGGTTTATCAGCTTGGATATAACAACCATTATTTGTTAAAGGCACCATTAATTCAACATATTGACCTGCATTGAGTATAAGGTTTCCAGATAATATCGTGCCACCTTGTTGAGTAATTACAGTATTATTTTGAGAAGCTACTATGCGCACAATATCTTTGCCAAGTTTGCTGACAGGCACAAAAAAGTTTTTCCCCCAAGTATTGACAGGAGCTAATTGTTGGAACAACATATCTATAGCAGGAACTCCATAAGGAATATGAGCTCCTTGATGTTCGGCAAAAAAAGCTACGGGTTTATCTGTTGTGATATGAGTCCCTGTCATGTCAGTGGCAGAAGTACGATAATATATTTGTCCAGCATTAAGTGTAGCATTTAATAAGCCATTATGATATACTTGAGTGTTATTTTGAGTCGCTATAATAGCATAAGCATCAGGATAAGCATGTTGTGATATCGTATATGAAATCTGATAATAATCAGTGCCTAAAACTGTTACAGGCAGAACATTAGTTGCATCTGCTGTCCCTGAATTGTCATTAAGAGCATATACCGTAACCGGTTTCTCGGTTTGAATATGGATAGTTTTATTACTTATACCCGTGCTACTGTTATATGCTGCTGCTTTTTCTGCTGAAGTGAGGCTGTAAGTATATACTCCTCCTGCAAGAACAGTAAACGGAACACTGGTACCTATATTTGTAAACTGGATAGTGCCTGTCGTTGCTTCTGTAGCCACTATGCGAATTTGAAGAGAAACCTCAGATGATGTTCTGGTAGCATTCTGTCCAAACGCTACCCAAAAATCAGTCCCTTTGGTATCTACCTGTGCATACAAGGAAAAGCTAAATATCAATGATATGATGGTAATAAAAGTTTTAAATGTATGTTTCATGATTATTTTGTATTAAAATGATTGTTTTTTTAAAATAATAGTCCACTGTTCCATAATATGCTCTACATCACCTATAGAAAGATTATTGATATAATTGTAAGTAGTAATCAAAGTCAAAATTTTAGTATTTGTGGCATATTGATACACTTGCATACCACTCGGAGTATGTACCGTCAAACGATTCGCCTCAAGAGTATAGGTACAAGGTTCTTTTGTGCCTTCAGAGTATTCTAATACAATGTTTTGAGTATCTTTTACCTCCCACTCTTGCGGGCATCGGATGTAGCTTTGCACTTCGGCGGCAGTTTTGTACACAGAGGTTTGAGTTTTTCCATCAGTGTTTTTTCCGATGGTTATTTGGGATACTTTCCATCTCCCTTGCGGTAGGATAGCGGAATTTTGTGCATTTGCACTATGCAAAAGCACGGCTGCAAAAAGGATTGACAGCGAAACGAAAATCTTTTTCATTTTAAATAAAGTTTTTGTTTGCCTCAAGTCCCCATTGGCAGGTTTGTAGAATTGAAAAGCGTGGAACTGTGCTTATTTTGGAGAGAGGTCCTGAGAAACCCACATGTCAAATAAGTATAGCCCACGCCGCCGTATAAACGATGTGAGCGTCGACTACTTATCCTTGACATGTTGAAATTTCTCAGGTTTCTCTCGTCAGAATAAAAGCAAACGCTTTTAGTTTTTAATAAAATTGGTCCGACCGTTGTCGGTGTTATGGGTGCAAATGTAGGGATATTTTTGTGAAATGCAAAAAAATGTGTTCATTGTAGGGGCGTTGCATTTCGACAAGCTCAATGACCACATGCAACGCCCCTACGGGTTCGGCGTTTGAAACGCAAAACAAAAAACTCCCCGTTGGGAAACGAGGAGTAGCAGGTTCAATAATTGAATTTTTGAATCTCGAAAGATTTAGATTAATCTACTCTTTCACAATCACATCGTGTGCTCCGCCTTCGATGATTGAGGTGGATGATACGAGCGTGATTTTGGCATTATTTTTCAGTTCGTCAAGGTTGATAACGCCACAGCTACACATGGTCGACTTTATTTTACCGAGCGTAATTTCGAGGTTGTCTTTCAGTTTGCCGGCGTATGGTACATAGCTGTCTACTCCTTCCTCAAATTTCAAGCCGCTTGTTCCGCCCATATCGTAGCGTTCCCAGTTGCGGGCGCGGTTCGAGCCTTCGCCCCAGTATTCTTTTACATAACTGCCGTTTACCAGCAACTTGCGTGTTGGGCTTTCGTCGAAACGGGCAAAGTAGCGACCCATCATCAGGAAATCAGCCCCCATCGCCATTGCCAAAACCATGTGATAATCCTGCACAATACCGCCATCGGAACAAATCGGAATATAAACGCCTGTCTTCGCAAAGTATTCGTCGCGGGCGGCGGCTACTTCGATCAATGCAGTGGCTTGTCCGCGACCGATCCCTTTCTGTTCACGGGTGATGCAGATAGAACCCCCTCCTACTCCCACTTTCACGAAATCGGCTCCGGCTTCGGCAAGGTATAGAAATCCTTCTTTGTCCACCACATTGCCGGCGCCTACTTTTACTGTTTCGCCAAAGGTGGTTTTGATGTATTCCAATGTTTCTTTTTGCCAAACGGAGAAACCGTCGGACGAGTCGATACAAAGCACATCGGCTCCTGCTTCGAGCAGTGCGGGCACACGCTCCCGATAATCGCGGGTATTGACACCTGCCCCTACTACCAGGCGTTTTTGATTGTCGGAGTTTTCGAGCGGATATTGTTTGTGCGACTCGTAATCTTTGCGGAAAACGAAATAACGCAGGTTTTGGTTTTTATCTATAATTGGCAAACAGTTCAGTTTATTTTCCCAAATCAAATCGTTGGCTTCGGTTAGTGTAATACCGTATTCTCCATAAATAAGTTTGGAAAATGGCGTCATGTGGTTTTTTACTTTCGAGTTGTGGTCGTCGCGCGTAGGGCGATAGTCGCGCCCGGTAATAATGCCGAGCAGCTTGCCTTCGGGCGTGCCGTCTTCGGTAATTCCAATGGTGGAAAAACCTGTTCTTTCTTTCAGAGCAATGGCATCGGCAATTGTATTTTCGGGCGTCAGGTTGGCGCGGCTTAATACAAATCCGGATTTGTAATTTTTGACATTGCGCACCATTTCGGTTTGCGATTCGATGCTTTGCGAACCGAAAATAAACGACAGTCCGCCGTTTTTTGCCAAAGCGATAGCCATTCCATCATCCGAAACGGACTGCATAATGGCTGAAACAAAGGGGATATTGATATTTACTTCTGATTCTTGGCCTTTGCGGAATTTCACTACCGGCGTGTGGAAATCAATGTTATTAGGTACACAGTTTTCGGTAGTTAATCCGGGAATAAGCAGGTATTCGCTGAATGTGCGGGAAACTTCGTTGATGAATTTTGCCATGTTTTTTAGAGAGTTAGATGGTGAGATAGTGAGATTTTTTGCAAAAGTATAAAAAATATAGTGCACAAAGGCACATGGGAGCGAAAAATCTTGACGGGTTTTGTTCATGGTATTCGATCGGAGGCTGACATGCCAACCCGCGTATGCGGAGCGTGAGGGATGATTTCGACTGCGCTTGGTTGCTGAGCTTGTCGAAGTACAACCACCGGCGGCACCTCGCAGCGAACGGAATGGGGATGTGGTAGAGACAGGGCATGCCCTGTCTCTACAAATCGGATAGGCATGCGAGCGAGGAGTATAGCGGACAGCCCGACCCCGCCGACATGGATAGAGACGCGGCGCGCCGCGTCTGTACAACCGAAATGGGAATGCGGTGGGGGCGCGCCCAAATTCTCTTAAAAGTTATTAACAACGAACGGAACAGATTATTTTTAATGATACATTTGCAAGTCTAAATATAAAAAACATATTTTATTAACTAACAATCTTATTTCTATGAACTTGGATTATGTTATTTATTTTGTGCTGGCGGCATCGGTTTTGGCGCTGGCTTTTGCATTTTTCTTCTTTAAACAGATGATGAAGGAAGATGAGGGTACGGTTACTATGAAAAAAATTGCTCAGCATGTGCGCGAAGGTGCGATGGCTTACCTTAAGCAGCAATACAAGGTGGTAACTATTGTTTTTGTTGTGCTGGCGTGTATTTTTGGAGTGATGGCTTATTTCAGCCTTCAAAACAGTTGGGTGCCGTTTGCTTTCCTTACGGGAGGTTTCTTTTCGGGCTTGGCGGGCTTTTTTGGTATGAAAACGGCTACTTATGCTTCGGCGCGTACGGCGCATGCGGCGCAAAATTCGTTGAACAAAGGTCTTAAGGTGGCTTTCCGTTCGGGTGCGGTAATGGGCTTGACGGTGGTTGGGCTGGCGTTGTTGGACATTTCGCTTTGGTACTTGATTTTGAATCATTTTGTGCCTGAATCCGAAGGTCATAAGCTGATTTATATTACTACTACCATGCTTACTTTTGGTATGGGTGCTTCGACTCAGGCGTTGTTTGCGCGTGTGGGCGGTGGTATCTATACAAAAGCTGCTGATGTGGGCGCCGACCTGGTGGGCAAAGTGGAAGCGGGTATTCCGGAGGACGACCCTCGCAACCCGGCTACTATTGCCGATAATGTGGGTGATAATGTGGGCGATGTTGCCGGTATGGGCGCCGATCTTTATGAGTCGTATGCGGGTTCGATCCTTGCTACGGCTGCGCTTGGTGCTTCGGCTTTTGCTTTGAACCAAACGATGCAGTTGCGGGCAGTACTTGCTCCGATGATGATTGCAGCGGTGGGCGTTATTCTTTCTATTATGGGTATCTTCTTGGTGAAAACGAAAGAAGGTGCTAATATGAAACAATTGCTTCGCTCACTTGGCATTGGGGTAAATGTGAGTTCGGTGTTTATTGCCGGTTTTACTTTCCTTATTTTGTATTGGTTGCAATTGGACAACTGGTTGGGTATTTCGTTTTCGGTAATTATCGGGCTGACTGCCGGCATTATTATCGGGCAGGCTACCGAATATTTTACTTCACACTCGTATAAGCCGACGCAACGCGTAGCGCATAGCTCGCATACGGGACCGGCTACGGTGATTATTTCGGGACTTGGTTTGGGTATGATTTCTACGGCTATTCCGGTCATAACGATTGCTTGCGCTATTGTACTGGCTTATTTGTCGGCTATTAATTTTGATGTTCAAAATTTGCTGAATGCGCAAAACTTGAGTTTAGGTTTGTATGGAATCGGTATTGCGGCGGTGGGTATGCTTTCTACTTTGGGTATTACTTTGGCTACGGATGCTTATGGTCCGATTGCTGACAATGCCGGAGGTAATGCCGAAATGAGCGGCTTGGGCAAAGAAGTGCGCCAACGCACCGATGCGCTCGATGCGCTTGGTAACACAACGGCAGCTACCGGAAAAGGTTTTGCTATTGGTTCGGCAGCATTGACGGCATTGGCTTTATTGGCTTCGTATGTGGAAGAAATTAAAATTGCCTTGGTGCGCACGGGCGAAACTATGCTTACCCTTGCCAACGGCGATGTGGTAGAAACAGCCAAAGCTTCGTTGGTTGACTTTATGAATTATTATCAAGTTTCGTTGATGAACCCGATCGTTTTGGTGGGTGTATTTATTGGTGCTATGATGGCATTCCTGTTCTGTGGACTGACGATGAATGCCGTTGGTCGTGCAGCACAAAGTATGGTGGAAGAAGTTCGCCGCCAGTTCCGCGAAATAGCCGGAATTATGGAAGGTAAAGCCGAGCCTGATTATGCCCGTTGTGTGGAAATATCGACCAAAGGTGCTCAACGCGAAATGTTGTTTCCTTCGTTGCTGGCGATAACTGTTCCTGTAGTGGTAGGAGTTTTGTTTGGTGTAGCGGGTGTGTTAGGTTTGCTTATCGGCGGTTTGTCTTGCGGATTTGTATTGGCTGTATTTATGGCAAATGCAGGTGGTGCTTGGGATAATGCTAAGAAATACATCGAAGAAGGCAATCATGGCGGTAAGGGTTCGGACAACCACAAAGCTACTGTTGTAGGCGATACTGTGGGAGATCCTTTTAAAGATACTTCGGGTCCATCACTCAATATTCTGATTAAGTTGATGAGTATGGTTTCTATTGTAATGGCCGGTTTGACTGTTACTTTCCATTTGTTGTAAAAAGAATAAATACATCTAACAAAAAGCCTCGTTTCGCAAATGAAATGAGGCTTTTTATTTTATTTTTTTATTGAATATCCGCAATTACTCACAGATAATTATTTAATAGTGTTCGTGATGCTTCGCAATTAGTAATAAAATGCAAAACTTCGTTTTTTCTATACTAAAACGCTAAGTCGCTAAGTCGCAACGACGCAAAGAAAAAAATCTTAGCGTCTTCGCATTTTAGTATATAAAGTGTAGCTTTTAGTTTGAATGTGCATTGTGCTGAAAGCGGATATACAGTTATTTTTTTTCCAAATTAATAAAAGAAAAAGGATAAGCCCCCTCTCCTATATGATCTTCACGAAAAGTTTCGCGCCATTCAGTAAAATCTATTTCCGGGAAGAAGGTGTCGACATCGGTAAAATCGTGCTCAATCCATGTTAGATATAGTTTATCGGCAAATGGCAGGGCTTGTTTGTATAGCTGCCCCCCTCCTATAATAAATATTTCGTTATCACCCTTTGCAAGAACAATGGCTTCATCAAGCGTGCGGGCAATCAAAGCACTTTCGGCAACAAAATCTTTTTGAGTGGAAAGTACAATATTTTTACGGTTGGGCAGCGGTCGGTTAGGCAACGATAGCCATGTATGCCGCCCCATGATTACGGCATGTCCGGCGGTAATGGATTTGAATCGCTTGAGGTCGCCGGGAATATGACAAAGTAAATCGTTGTTTTTACCAATGGCAAAATTTTGAGAGACAGCGACTATGATAGAAAGTGTCATTGAATTAAGAATTAATTAGTTATACCGATACTTCTCCTTTAATATGCGGGTGCGATTGATAATTAATCAGTTCAAAATCAGAAAATTCAAAATCGAAAATACTTT
Organism: Paludibacteraceae bacterium; assembly: GCA_031553685.1. Lineage (GTDB taxonomy): Bacteria > Bacteroidota > Bacteroidia > Bacteroidales > Paludibacteraceae > JAFGVL01. Next base: position 8,621 of record JAVBLE010000044.1, read on the forward strand.
TCTTTTCCGGATTTATTTGCATGGTTGGCAAAGCGAATGGTGTGCGTTCGAGTTGTGTTTTTGCTTGCTCCAAATGGTTGAGATAAATATGCGCATCACCCAATGTATGAACAAACTCGCCTGCCTGCAAACCTGTAACATGTGCCACCATTTGCAACAAAAGGGCATACGAAGCGATATTAAACGGCACACCCAAAAACACATCGGCACTTCGTTGATAAAGTTGCAAACTCAATTTTCCATCGGCTACATAGAACTGAAAGAACGCATGGCAAGGCGGCAATTTCATATTAGGCAAATCGGCTACATTCCAAGCACTTACAATCATTCGGCGCGAATCGGGATTTTTCCGGATTGTCTCAATTACTTCCGATAGCTGGTCTATATGTCCTCCCCTATAATCTGGCCACGAGCGCCATTGATAACCGTAAATATGACCTAAATCGCCATTTTCATCCGCCCATTCGTTCCAAATGCGCACACCGTTATCTTGCAAGTACTTCACATTGGTGTCGCCGGCTATAAACCAAAGCAACTCGTGTATAATTGATTTTAAATGCAACTTTTTGGTAGTAACCATCGGGAAGCCTTCAGCAAGATCAAAACGCATTTGATGCCCGAATACACTAATGGTACCGGTTCCGGTTCGATCTTCTTTTTTGGCACCTTCGGCAAGAATTCGTTCTAAAAGGGAAAGATATTGTTTCATTTTAATTTGAAATGGAAAAATTGCTCGTCATGTCGAGCGCAGCCGATACATCGCAGAATCCAACACGCTTTTGCGATGTCTCGACTACGCTATGCTTCGCTCGACATGACGGCTAGTTTTAATACAATTTATAGGTTGTTTTCAACACTTTAAATTCGGTACGACGATTCAGACTGTTTACAATTTCCTGTTGTTTAGCATTTAGTTTGCTTACAAGCTCTTCGTTAAGCACCTCGCCATCACGCAAGAAATTATATTTTTGGATCAAAGCTTCGTCCGCCACAATCGGTTGTGTTTCTCCATAACCTTTTGCCGTCAAACGGTCGGCTTCAATACCCGATTTAATCAGGAAATTAACCACCGCTTCGGCGCGTTTTTGCGACAAAATCATATTCGATTCTTCCGAACCTACCATATCAGTATGCGCACTGATTTCAATGGTGATATTCGGATTGTCTTGCAAATTTTTGAGTAAAGTATTGCGCAGCACTTCTTCCGAAGCTTTGGTCAATTCGTACTTTCCGGTTTCATAAAGCACATTGTCCATTTTAACCGGTTTACCCAATGATGGTAAATGAAAATCGGTTGTATAGTTTTGTGTCTTTTTTACCCCGATAGTCGAAAGTTCGCCCTTCTCGTTTAAATACCCGCGAGCCGAAGCCTGCATAATATATTTCACTTCCTTATCGAGTTTATAACTATACGAACCATCCTTTTTTACGCGAATTTTAGCGTTTGTGCCATCATCGCCCACTATTCGAACAATGGCATCAGATACAGGTTCTTCGTTAGTATCCAATACTTTACCTTTTACAGCAAACTCTAAAGTAGGCACTTCAAAGCTATAAATGCGGTCGTAACCTTTTGGCTCCTTACGATTGGATGAAAAATAGCCTTTGTTTTGTTTTCCGATAAATGTAATACCAAAATCATCGCCATTAGAGTTTATTGGCGTAAACATATTTTCAACTTCCCATGTACCCTCTTTGCTGTCCTTCGATTTCACATATTTGGCACTGTAAATATCCAAGCCGCCAAATCCCGGATGCCCATTGGATGAAAAATAAAGCGTACCATCTGCGCGGAATGACGGGAACATTTCGTCGCCCGGCGTATTGACCGGAGCTCTCAAGTTCTCGGGTGCGCCCCATTCTCCACTATCCTGCTGTTCGGCTCTCCAAATATCCTTACCACCCATTCCGCCCAACATATCAGAAACAAAATACAAATATTTCCCATCGGGTGAAAGTGCCGGATGAGCTACCGTAATGCTACTGTCTTGTACAAGCGTAATCTTTTGTGGAGCCGTCCACTCACCGCCCGAATGCTGCATACTGTAAATTTCAGTTCCTAACGAAGCCGTCGGAAGCGAGCGAGCACGGGTAAAAAACATCGTTTTTCCGTCAGTTGAAATAGTTTGTGCACCTTCGTCAAAAACAGTATTTACATTATCATCAAGCGCTTTGGCCGTCTCCCATTTGCCCGATTGATTTTTACGGATAACAAAAATATCATTATTGCGCACTCCGGTAATCGCACTATTTTTGCTGCCGGTAGCCGCATTGCTGCGCGTCGAAGTGAAATACAGCACACTACCATCCGAATCGCCCACCGATGGACAAAAATCGCCTTTTGTAGAATTAATAGCCGACTCAATTTTTACCGAATATTGAGTCGGGATTTTGCGCCACGATTTTATCGAATCGCATGAAACAACACCATTGAGAGCTTCAGCATTATTTGGGTCGTAACGCAAATATTTCTCGAAATTGCTTCGCGCCTCGCGTGTTTTTTCATTTTTTAGCAAGACTAGTGCATAATTCAAATATACTGTCGAATCCGGCACATAGGTTTTAAGTACCGTTGCATAAGACATTTCGGCACGCGTATTATCATTCACCAAACGATAACAATTCGCCACTTTTGCCATGATTTCACCGCGCTTTTGCTTGTCTTTGCTGTCCACACGCGAATACACGCGCTTCAGCAGTGGCGCTGCCGCGTAATACTCGCCAATGTCGTATTTTTTATTTGCCTTTTTGAGCTGCCCTGCCAACGAACACGAAGCCGTAACCAGAACAATTGCAGCCAAAAAGAAATATTTTATTACTCTTAAATTCATATATTTTTGATAAAATGCAAAGATAGAAAATAATGGTTAATGATAAACGGAGGCATTTATTTCCATTTGAAATAATAATTCATATCGTTGGCGATCAGATTGAAACCATATTTCTCATAAATAGGTTTTCCCATATCGGTAGCATTAAGGAAAGCACACTCATAGCCACGATTTTTAATTTCGTCAACAATCAGTCGAAAAAGTTCGGAAGCTATGCCCTTACCTCTACATTCCTTGTAAGTAAACATATTGCTGATATAAGCCACCTTGCCTTCGGGACATTTTCGATTGGGCGGAAACTGATAAAATGAAGCTCCACTTGTGCCTACCACTCTCCCATCCTCAATCGCAATCCATACCGCAAAAGTATCATTCTGCAATGATTTATAAATATATTCCCAGTTAGTTTTTGTAAGCAAATCCTTTTCTTCATCAGTATCCACACCATTTACTTCGCATAAAAAATCTACCCGAATTTTCGCCAATAAATCAGCATCTTCAATGGTCGCTTTACGATATTCTATCATGGTTCATTTTTTTGTGTTTAGCAATATAAGCAATCGTTTTTTCGCTCTCCAACTCGCGAATAGCATCTTTAGCAATCCAGCGCGCCGCTTTCGAGTCTTGTTTTTCAATACGATAAGCTACTTCTAATGCTTTTTTGCGCAAGTCTTCGCTTCGTTTGCCTATTTGCCGCAAAGCCCAATTAATAGCTTTTTTCACAAAGTTGCGATCATCATAAGCCTCGCGCTCGATAAGCGGGAAAAACTGCTCAAAAAACGCATCATCCGCCTTTTTATTGTGCACAGCCATGCGCGCCATCAACACAAATGCAGTGCGTTTCACATATTCGCGCTCATCGGTGGCATATTCATAAATTTTATCTACTGCAAAAGGCACTTCGCCAAGTGTATCGCAAGCATTGTCGCACATATCCCACGAATCGAAATCGCCCACCCAAGCATCAAATAATTCATTGGTAATTTGTTTGGGGTCAGCTATCTGAGGTGCTAAAATGCGTGCTTCGTGTATTTCCGTTTTCCACAGTTCGAGTGCCAATACATGGTTTTTTCCGGTCAATTTGGCAACCTTGCGTACATTGGGCATGCGCACGCCCAAAGCTTTGGAAGTGTTGATACCAAAGCCTTCCATTTTTTGGGTGAAATTGGGTTCGGCTACTGCTTTTAGGGCGGTTATTACTTCGGAGACTATTGCTATTCTCATTACATTTTTATTGCTAAAGTTTCATAAAATGACCAGAGAATTTAGAGTTATTTTTCAAAAATCAATCTCTATATTCTTTCTTTAAAATAAAACAACGAATATATTTCCGTAAATATCTCAATGCATCCATTCGCGTCTGTAACTTATTTATTAATAGATAAATATAAAAACAACCAATTACATTCGTAAAATCAAGAATTCAACCCTATTTTCATTCAAAAATAACGATTTTTAGGGTCTTATACCTCTAATTTACCTACAATTTCGGATACAGATTTGTAACCGTTTTCGTCCAAATATTGATTGATGCCTTCAATCACTTTTATAGTTGTAGTCGGGTCGATAAAATTAGCTGTTCCAATTTGAATTGCCGAAGCTCCGGCAAGCAAAAACTCAATAGCATCAGTGGCATTCATAATCCCTCCCAGCCCAACAATCGGAATAGCAACATTCCGTGCCACTTGCCAAACCATACGCAATGCAACCGGTTTTACACAAGGTCCGCTCAATCCACCAGTAACCGTAGAAAGCACCGGACGGCGGGTTTTGGCATCAATAGCCATGCCCAACAGTGTGTTAATAAGCGAAACCGAGTCGGCTCCTGCAAACTGCACCGCACGGGCAATCTCCACAATATCAGTTACATTGGGCGAAAGCTTTACCATCAAGTGTTTAGGATAAACTTTGCGAACCGCCTTTACAACTTCCTCTGCCGAAGCACAGTTGGTGCCAAAAGCCATTCCTCCCTGCTTTACATTGGGGCAAGATATATTCAGTTCAATAGCTTTAATATTAGGCAAATAGGCTATTTTTTCAGCCGTTTCCACATAATCTTCCACTGCCGAACCCGACACATTGACAATTACATTCGTGTCAACATCTTTAAGCGTTGGATTTATTTTTTCGATAAAATAATCCACTCCTCGATTTTGCAAACCAACCGCATTGAGCATTCCCGAAGGCGTTTCAGCCATACGCGGATATGCGTTTCCCTCACGATGATGGAGCGTTGTACCTTTTACAATAATTCCGCCCAAACGCGAAATATCGATAAAATCGGAAAACTCGGTACCATAACCAAATGTTCCGGAAGCGGTCATCACCGGATTTTTGAGTTGAAAACCGCCTAAATTTGTTGTTAAATCTGCCATACAATATCAATTTCACCTCTCCCCAACCCTCTCCAAAGGAGAGGGAGACGCTATTACAAACTTACTTTTATTAAAAATCGATCGTTTGGGTTATTTGTCTCCCCTCCTTTGGAGGGGTCGGGGGAGGTTTTTTACCATTTTAAATCATTAATATTAAATACCGGACCTTCGGTGCAAACACATTTGTGTCCGGCAACAGTATCCTGCACACAACACAGGCACACGCCAATACCGCACGCCATCGTATTTTCGAGCGAAACTTCGCACTCAATGCCGTTTGTTTTGGCGTATTGTGCTACGGCTTTCATCATGGGTGTGGGACCGCAGGTATAAATTTTGTCGAACTTGCGCCCGGTAAGTACCGGATGATTGGTTACATAGCCCTGACAGTCGCCGCAAGTACCGTCTTCGGTAGTGGTGTGCAGTTCGCCGTATTGGGCAAAATGGTCTAACTCCAACAAATCGTTTTTACTGCGTGCGCCGAGCAAGAAAGTGGGTTTAAAGCCCAAGCGGCTTAATTCTGATCCCAACATTAACATGGGTGCGCTGCCTGCTCCACCGCCAATCAACAGGATATTCGGTTGAGATTGCAAAGGCGGGTTGTAACTGTTACCCAAAGGGAAAATCAGGTTGAGGGTCTCTCCTACCCGTTTTTCGGACAGTTTGTTGGTGCCACCACCCACTTTTTGGATAAGCAACCAAAGCTCGTTGTTTGCTTTGTCCCAAAAATGAATGGAGAACGGGCGACGCAAAAAAGTGCTTCGTGAATCGTCCACCAGCACTTCGACAAATTGTCCGGCGTGCATTTCGGGCAGTGGCTCCGGAGCTTTTAACTTTAATAGAAAATACTGATTATTAACCGTTTCATTAGCCGTAATCAATAGGTCTGACATTTGTTTTTTACACATAGATTTTATAAAAATAAATTTTAACACTTAAAACAATAAGTGTATCGTCATGTTGAGCTTGTCGAGACATCGCAAAAGACTTATTAATGATGCTTTTGCGATGTCTCCACGGCACTCTTCGTACTACTTCGACTACGCTCAGTAAACACTCGTCGTTTTGGTCGACATGACGATACTTTTTTTGTCATGTATTAAGAAAAATCAAGTTCTTTATTTTCCGCAAATATAGCTAATTGCAAGGAATTTGACAGGGGAAACTTTTCAACAAATTTATATTCCTCTGCTGCGTTTTGGCACAGTTTAACCCTTTCTTTGCACTCTTGGTTACCCTTGTGAGCATTTGGTTACACCAAAATTTCTTTTTACATTTGCTCCGTCGGTCTAAAAATCCGGCAGACATATATTAAAAGCGTTTTGCTTTTATCCTTGTTCTTAAATTCGACCAAAATTTACTTCGAGGGATAAAACGGTAACAGACGCTCATGTCGTGTATATACAATTCCGTATATATGTTCGGCGTGGGGTAACCGTTTATTTCGAAGTGGGTGTTTGGTCGCACCTAAGAACAGATAAACTGAACAACTCCCACGCTTTTTTTGTGTCTATACATCAACTAATTAAACTTAATACAAATCTTTTCCGGTTGGGAGTTGGAGGAGGCAAAAAACATTTTTTAATTATGAAAAAATTATTTTTACTTTTTACAGTCTTTTTGCTGTCAACAGCAACGGCTTGGTCGCAAACTTGGCAAATTGGGAATCCAAATGCCGCAGATGTAACAGCAACACTTTCGAACGGTACACTTACCATTCGTGGTACGGGATATATGATAGATCCTTTCTCTAAAACTGATTATCCTTGGTATTCGCAACGAGCAGATATAAAAACAGTAATAATAGAGAATGGCGTAACATCACTCGGACCTGCAGCTTTTCAAGATTGTAGCGAGATGACTTCGGCTTCCATTGCCCAGAGTGTAACTGGTTTCAATTTATCCCCTTTTAGTGGTTGTGCTAGTTTGGTTGCTGTTGAAGTATTTTGGGAAACATCTCCACCAGCTCCATATTCGCTTCCTGCATCGGTTGTGGTAAGTATTCCAGCGGGCTCAAAAGCCGCGTATAGAAATGGAAATGGTAACACTTCTCCTTGGAATGACTACACTGTTGTAGAAAGACGAAGCTCTGAAGAGTTTTATATTAAAGATGGAGTATTGAAACAATATAATGGCAGTGGCAGTAATGTAGTTATCCCTGATGGTGTAACTGAAATTGGAAGTTATGCTTTTGATAATTGCAGTACGATTACTTCGATAACTATCCCCGAGAATGTAACAAGCATTGGTAATAATGCTTTTCTGGGTTGTGGTAGTTTAAGTACAATAACAGTATTCTGGGAATATCCGCCATTTACATATAATCCGTATATACAAAGCGGATTAGATTATTATTCATGTGTATTAAGCATACCGGCAGGCACAAGAATGAATTATAGTTCGATTGGAGGTATGGGCATGTCATCTTATTGGAGTGGTTTTAATATTATAGAAAGACGAAGCACAGAGGAATTTCTCATTAAAGATGGTGTATTAGTGCAATACAACGGCAATGGAGGTAATGTGATTATTCCCAATAATGTAACAGAAATTAGTGCTTATGTTTTTGAGAATTGTAGCACAATTACTTCAATCACAATTCCAAGCAGCGTAACAAGTATTGGTCTTGGTGCTTTTCGGGGTTGTACAAATCTTACTTCGATTACTAATCAACGACTTGCACCTCAAACGATAGCTTACGATGATGCTTTCGACGAAGATACATATACTAATGCAACTCTTTATGTTCCTCAATTGACTTATGCTATCTATCTCACTACCACGAATTGGATGAACTTTGCTAATATATTGCCTATTAGTTCGTCAAGTATTGATGAAACGAAAATATCTTTACCTAAACCTAATATTGTTGGTTATTATAGCATTATCGGTGCAAAATTAAATCGCGAACCTCAAAAAGGTGTGTATATTGTGGTATATGATAATGGTGCAGTGGAAAAAAGAATAAAATAAAAATCAAACCCCGATAGACTGGTGGGTATGAATAAGGAGGATTTCCAAGCAAAAGCGTGGATTTCCTCCTTTTTATTATAGATTTTTTCATTTAAAGTGATAACAAAAATTACTTTTGATATTTGGTTGAAGTTTGATACACCAACCCGTCCCGGAGGGCGAACGCGCAAAGGATTACTCACAGATAATTATTTTTGGCGTTCGTGATGCTTCGCTGTATTTAAGAAGAATTTGATCACTTGAAGTTTTCAACATTGAAAGTTCTATTTTATTTTATCATAATAATCTAAAATTGAATTTTCGGTTGTCAGATATATTTATAGAATTTTCCCCTCCCACAACTTATTTAAAAACTCCATAACAGGCATGACTTCAATATCATTCAACATACGAGCATATTTATCCATTGAAACAATAATTGTCCGGGTTTGAGGAAAATCTTCTTTAAAAGCTTTCAAGCCTTTTGTATGTCGGGATTTTACTTCATCACATGATTTAAACTCAATAGCTGCATGACCATCGCCAATGATACAATCGACTTCATAGCCACTTGTAGTACGCCAATAACTAATTTTTTGTTCCGATTGGGAATAACCGAAATAAGCAATTATTTCTTGCATCAAAAATTGTTCAAAAGCATGTCCAAATACTTCGCTACCTTGTTGTATATTTTTGCGTTTCAGCAAGTAATTTACAATTCCAACATCAAAATAATAGAATTTAGGAGCCAAAATAGCCCTACGCTTGGTGGTTGCTGTAAATGCAGGTATTAAATAACCAATCATGGTTTGCTCCAAAATGTTGAAATATTCCTTGACTGTAGGCGCACTTACACCGCAATCCTGCGCTATGTTGTTGTACACCAGCATTTCTCCGCTACATTGAGCTGCCACTTCCAAAAAACGAGTGAAAGATAATAAATTGCGAGTAAGCGCTTCTGCTCGGATTTCTTCATTCAAATAATCACCAATGTATGCTTGCAGGCGGCGTTGTGGGTTATCAATCATATAATGGCGAGGCAACATTCCATTGTTTATTGCCCGCATAAAATCAAAATCAGGAATCTCGGCACTTACCAGTGGATACAAAACTGTTCTCAAAGCCCTACCACCTAACAAATTAGCTCCATATCGTTTTAATTTCCGAGCACTCGAACCGCATAGAATAAAGCGAATATCTCGATTTTTGATAAGCCAATGCACTTCATCCAATAATTGTGGTATTTTTTGGATTTCGTCAATAATTACCAAATCAGTATGGTCGGCTGTCATTAATTCTTCACGCAACAGAGCCGGGCGACGAAAAAAGCGTTCAAATTCTTCACTTTTCAATAAGTCGTAATATCTAACTTGTGGAAAAAGATTTTCTAACAAAGTACTCTTTCCTACTTGTCGAGCACCCCAAAGAAATACTGATTCATCAGTAGTTTCAGTTAATTTGAGAATCCTGTTAAACATAAATTGAACTTTATTTTATCATGATAAACTAAAATAGAACTTTACAAAAGTAGTGTTTTTTAATAATATATTATATCCTTTTCATTTATTTTTTTCTGCTGTGTTTTGGCATAGTAAATTTCTTTCTTTGCATTTTTAGTTACCCCTTGTGAGCGTTTGGTTACACCAAAATTTATTTTTACATTTGCTCCGTCGGAACTAAAGAATCTGACAGACATATTTTAAAAGCGTTTTGGCTTTTATCCTTAATCAAAAGACGACCAATCTTAAATATACCTATCTTTTTAGCTGATTGGCCAAAAATGTGGATTCAATTATAAAAAAACGCTACTCGAACAGACAAGGACTGAAAAGTAACAAGGAAATGTATCTGGGGCTTCTTGCCGAGAATAATATTGGGGCACTGTACCATTTTACCGACCGCTCGAACCTGCCATCAATACGCGAACATGGAGCAATTTTCTCGTGGCATTATTGCGAGACGAATGGCATTCCGATTGTTTCGGGTGGCGGTGGCTTGTCGCGCTCGCTGGATATGCGTATTGGGCTGGAAAACTTTGTACGACTGAGTTTTACGCCCAACCACCCGATGATGCATGTGGCTATGCGCCGCAGAATTATTACGGATCCGGTGGTGCTCGAAATTGATTTGGAAGTGCTGCTGTGGAAAAATACCAAGTTTGCCGACCGCAACGCTGCCCGCTACGATGCTAAAATTGGACATAAAATAACGGATTTTCGCAAAATTCAGTTTGACAAGATAAAACACAGCGATTGCCGCGAATTGGCAAAGGCTGACCGACCGTTTTTTCAGGCGGAGGTGATGGTTTGGGAAAGGATTCCAGTGGAGTTTATTCGGAATATTTGAGGGAGAAATGAGTGTATTTTGTTTTTGCACAACAAAATAGTATTTTTGCATACAAGAAAATGAATTTGATTGACGAAAATAAAAGCAAGATAAAAACCTTATGTCAAAAATATAAGGTCAGAAAGCTATTTGCCTTCGGTTCTGTCCTTACCGAACAGTTTACAGCCGAAAGCGATGTGGATTTAATTGTCGATTTTGACAAGAAAGCAATCAAAGATTATTTCGTTAATTTTTTTGACTTTAAATACTCTTTGGAAGAGGTTCTTGAGCGCGAAGTCGATTTGATGGAAGAGCAACCTATACGAAATTCTTTCCTTAAAAAAAGCATAGAAAATACCAAGACTTTAATTTATGGATGAGCGAATAAAGAAGCATTTGGAGGATATTTTGATTGCCATTGACGAAATAGATATTTTCTTTGAAACACTTCCTCGAAAGTACGAAGTGTTTACCACAAATTTATTGTTACGGCGAGCTATCGAGAGAAATATCGAGATTATAGGCGAAGCTATGAACCGGATTTTAAAGAGCGACCATACAATTACAATAAGTAATGCCCGCAAAATTGTGGATACTCGTAACTATATTATTCACGGATATGATACACTTACTGTAGATATTTTGTGGAGTATCGTAATTAATCATCTTCCCCTGCTAAAAACCGAAGTGAAAGAATTATTGCTTCAATAATTTTTAAAATAATCGTAAATTTATAGCCAAAAAAGAGGCTCATTTTTAATCAAAATGAGCCTCTTTTAATTACATAGCCGGCAAAAACTCCTCAAAACTATTGTCTGAATAATATACAATCACCTTTTGCAGTTTCTTTTCGGGTGCCTGTATCATCACTTCCTTTATTATTTCCTTTTCAATAACAGTAGGCGGGATAGGCTCTTGTATCATTGGGTGCGTCCGGGGCGATTCTTGTGCAACCGGTTGTTGCGTTTGCGCGACTTGCGGAGCGTCAAAAAGCGATTGCAGAGGAGCTGCGGTGTAGTTTTGCGCTGCAGGCTGGTCGAACAATGACGGTTCGGAAACAGCAGAAACCGCTTGTTCATCGGATTTATACATAGCACCAACTCCTAAAATAAGCCATTCAGAATTGATTGTACGGAAAGTTGTCAGGATTTTTGTCAAAATTTCCATACTCGGCTTGTTCCGTTCGTTCAAAATATGCGAAATAGCCGCCGGATTTACATCAATAGCCCGTGCAAAAGCTCCGGCATTCAATTGTTCGCTTTCCATAAGCTGAATGATGCGATTTTTGATAGAATTCTCCATAACATTTGTAATTTTCTATTGTTTGCAAAAGTAAATACAATAATTGACATTTGCAAATTCAGGAATTTACTTTTGTAATTACACCTGTAATTTTTCGATATTTACATTTGTATTCTTCGGATAATTACAATATTATATTTATGTGGAATGTTTAAATAGGCTGCAAATAAGTTATTTATGCCAATAATTCAGTTTTTGCAGCTTTAACGCGAAAAGCTTTTCATGCCCTATTCATAGCTATTGTGGGATTTTGTATCCTTTGTTTAAACTTGTCTTTTCAGGCTTTATTTAAAGCCATCTATTACTTTAAAAAACAAAGTGTAATAGTCTGATTATAGAATAAATAAGTTCCACATTAACAAGGAAAATAATAAACTTAACAATAATCTATAAACAATGACCTTGTAAGTTAAAGTAAAATATAATGATTAACATAAAATTAATTGGTTTACAGTATATTATGTGCTAAATAATCGTATATATTTAATAATTTAATTTGTTAATAGATTACATTCGTATTTATTTCTACTTGTAATTTACAAAATAAACTTATGTGGCTTGATTTACATTTGCAATCTTATTTATCCGTGCTTACATTTGTAACCATTGCTATTATTTACAAATGCTATTGTTTTGGTTAATTACATTTGTAATATCCATCGCTTTATATTATAATTTTGAACAATACGGACAACCATTCTCCTATTTTTCTATTTCAATCAAAAATGAAACCATCAAAATACTTCCTATTTATTTGATATTAAAACAATTAAATCATATTTCACCCTCTGAGAATTGATTATTTGCCTGTTTTCAGTCACCAACCTATCATTTTTTGCAAAAAAATAACATCCAGCCAAAAATTAACTCGACCGGATGCTAACCTAAAATTTACAACAAAAAGAAAGCGACTTTGGAACTTAATCCAAAATCGCTCTCTCCTCTTATCAATTATGAAAAAACTAATTATTCTATTCCCGCTAATTCGGCATCAACTAAAATACGACCACAATATTCACAAACAATGATTTTTTTGCGCAAGCGGATATCCAATTGGCGTTGTGCCGGAATTTTGTTGAAACAACCACCGCATGCATCACGATTTACATACACAACCGCCAAACCGTTGCGGGCATTTTTGCGTATACGCTTGAAAGCTGTAAGTAAGCGAGGTTCTATTTTTGCTTCAAGATCTTTGGCTTTTTCGCGCAATTTTTCTTCCTCTTGCTTCGTTTCCGAAACAATCTCGTCAAGCTCCGATTTTTTGATTTTCAAGTCCTCTTTGCGCTCTTTCAAAGCAGTATTGGCAAGGTCAAGCTCTTCTTTTTTGATTTTAATGTCGGCTGTAAACTCTTTGATATGTTTTTCGGCCAACTCAATTTCCAACGATTTAAACTCAATTTCTTTCGACAAAAAGTCAAATTCGCGGTTGTTGCGCACATTGTTTTGTTGATCTTTGTATTTTTCGATGAGGTCTTTTGCCTCTACAATCTCTTTTTTGCGTGCCGACACACCTGTTTCAAGCTCGGCAATGTCTTTTTTGTGTTTCTCAATACGCGTTTCAATACCGGCAATGTCGTCTTCCAAATCTTGCACTTCGAGTGGCAATTCGCCACGAAGCGTTTTGATTTTATCAATTTCTGAAGCTGCTAATTGCAAGCTATACAACGCTTTAAGTTTTTCTTCAACCGTAATTTCTTTTGGCTCGGCTGTGTTTTCGTTATTTTTCTTCATAAAAAATTAATCGGATTTGTGTTAACCTCTGAAAAATGAACCGCAAAATTAGGAAATTTTTCGCTTAGTTGTTCAAAAAATATCTCTTTTGTGAATTGTTCCGACTCAAAATGTCCAATATCAGCAATCACAATTTCATTTTCAGCTGCAAAATAATCGTGATATTTAAAGTCGGCAGATACAAACATATCAGCTCCGGCAGCCTTTGCCCGTTTTAGCAAAGAGGCTCCACTCCCGCCACAAACCGCTACACGACGCACTTTCTTTCCAAGCAACGCGGTATATTTTAATGTAGATAAATTGAATTTCTCTTTTATCAACAATAAAAATTCTTTTTCATCAACAGGTGTTGATAACTCGCCTACGACACCAAAACCAACTGTTTTCCAAGCATTTCGGAGGGGAATAAAATCAAATGCAGGTTCCTCGTAAGGATGAGTTGTCAACAAGGCTTTGGTAACTTTCGTTTGTAAATATGCCGGAAGAATAATTTCGATGCGAGTTTCAGGTTCTAAATGGATTTCACCCGGCTTCCCCACAAACGGCGAAGCATCCGCATTGGCGCGAAACGAACCTTGCCCTTCGGAATTGTAACTGCAACAATCATAATTGCCAATTACCCCGCCGCCGGCTTCAAAAATAGCGTTGCGCACCGTTTCGGTAAATTCCGTCGGCACATACACTATTAATTTAAGTAAAGCATCCGTTTTTGGCTCAAGAATTTGGCAATTTTCGAGCCCAAGTTTATCCGCCATCCGCCGGCTCACACCTCGCTCCACAGAATCTATATTAGTATGGCAAGCATAAATAGCAATATTGTTACGAATTGATGTGTTTATACATTTTTCTGTTTCCGTTCGCCCCGTTATATTCTTTATTCCAGTAAATATTAGCGGATGATGTGAAACGACCATATTACACCGTTTATCAACAGCCTCGGCAAGTACTTTTTCGGTCACATCCACACACAAAAGCACACCCCGAACTTCCATTGATCGATCGCCAATTTGAAGCCCCGAATTATCATAATTCTCCTGCAAAGCAAGCGGCGCAAACTCCTCGAGTGCAAGGCAAATATCATTTACAGTTATTTTCATTATTGTACAATTATAAAAATATAGATTGACAAATTTACTGATTTACAGATTAAAAACACTATTCAATCCATAAATCTGTAAATACATCAATCTACAAATCTGTAAATTATTTTTATTTTTCGAACTCGTCCATTTTAAACGCAAACGACGAATCCGAAAAAGCCGGATAATCCTCTTGTTCGTGGCTATCAGCCGATTGTTCCGATCGGATAAAATCCACCACCTCACTTAACCCATCCAAAAATTTCTCAAAATCCTCTTTATAAAGAAAAATTTTATGCTTTTCGTAAGATACTTGCACATTTTCGTCGACCCCATTAACAATTTTTTTGCTTTCAGTAATAGCCAAAAACATGTCGTTTCGACGATTTTTTTTCACATCCAAATAATAAATTCGTTTACCTGCCTTAATCGATTTTGAAAATAAAATGTCCTGTTCCTTGCTTTCTAATTGATTTTTAAAGTCTTCCATAAATAAAAGTTAGGTTTTGTAAAAAATTTCCCCAAAAATGTACATTTTTTTTGATATTTCAAAACAAAATTTAAAAAATATTTTTCAACAAACTCATTATCTGACACTTAATATTTCATAATACTACTCACTCCCTCTTTGAAATTAAAAAAATAAGCAATACCTTTGCCCCACAAGTTTTGAAAACACAGCAGTTTGGCATAAAAATTATTTGGCGCGCCATTAGGAACAAACTGCGACCAGCCCGCACAACAAAATAAATTGCATAATTTTTATCGTTCTATAATTATAAAAGCTCTCTGAAATAACAAAAGATGATTAATCGAATTTTACTACGCGTCAAAATTGCACAATTATTATACGCTTATCAGCAAAATCCTTCAAAATCAATTCATTTTGCCAAAGAAGAATTGCTCAAAAGCCTGGAACATACATATCATCTGTATCACCTTGTATTTCTGCTAATTATAGACATTACAGCATACGCCGAACAACGCATTGAAGCTGGAAAAAGAAAATATCAAGCAACATACGAAGAAAAAAATCCAAACACGCGGTTCATTGAAAATCAATTTGTTGCGCAACTGTACGAAAACAATTTATTGCGAGATTACACAAAAACGCATTATTTATCGTGGACAGACTATGAAGGAGCAATTAAAGACATGTACGAAATCATTATTGCAACCGATTTCTATACCGAATACATGAATGCGCCCCGAAACCACAGAACCGCTTACGAAGAAGATAAAGAAATTTGGGTTAAAATACTGAAAAATTGCATATTAGAAAGCGATGAACTATTAGATGCCATCGAAGCAAAATCCATTTATTGGAACGACGATCTGGACACTGTAGTTAGTTTTGTGATAAAAACCATCCGTAAATTTGAACAGGCAAAAGGCAAAGAACAGTTGCTACTACCTATGTTCAAAGACGATGAAGACAAAAAATTTGCCTTAAAACTATATTCAGACTCCATAACAAATGTCGATGAACATAAAGTTTTGATTGACGAATTTACTAAAAATTGGGATTTAGACCGGATTGCTTTTATGGATGTGATTATCATGCGTTTGGCTATTACCGAATTATTTGATTTCCCTACAATCCCAATCAAAGTTACGCTGAACGAATACATCGAAATAGCCAAAGTATATAGCACAGAACGCAGCGGTTCGTTTATTAATGGGGTTTTAGACAATATTGTGAGCAAGTTGATAAAAGAAAACAAACTTGTAAAAGCAAAGACATTCCGATAATTTTTCTACTACAGAATTTTAATTTTTAATATTACATAAAATGAATTTTACTTTGTTACAAGCAGCTGCTCAAGGCGGCGAAGGCGGTATGGGCTGGGGCAATATTGCTCTGATTGTGTTGATGGTCGTAGTATTTTATTTCTTCATGATACGCCCGCAACAAAAGAAACAAAAAGAAATCAAAAAATTTCAAGAATCAATTCAGGCAGGAACCAATGTGGTCACTTCGGGCGGAATTTATGGCAAGATTAAAGAAATAAAAGATACTTATTTCATTGTGGAAATTGCTGAAAATGTACGCATTAGAGTAGAAAAATCTTCAGTTTTTGCAGCTGCTTCAGATACTACTCCTGCCAAATAATTTTTTGAGTAAAAATGATTTAATTTGATTGGTTTGATACGATGAAACCACTCTCAAATAGCAAAAAAGAAAAGATTAGAACCCCTTTTTCAACAAAAGAAGTTCTGATCTTTCTTTTTTTTGTATGTATCTCACTGGTTTTATGGATTTTGACAGCTTTGAGCCACACGCACGAATCTGAAATCCAATTCAAAATTAAATACTCTTCTATCCCCTTACAATACTCATTAATAGACAGTTTGCCTACAAATGTAACGGCAACGGTAAAAGATGTCGGCTTTCATCTTCTTTTCCGTAAAATGTCAAAAAAAGATTCGTTGCCTTTTGACATCACTAATCGTTTCATTTCCAATAAAAAACACTTTACTTTGCACGAAAAAGACATCCGGAACATTGTTTCGGAAAAACTAAATAGTACAGCAACTATTGTGCAAATATTGCCACGAGAAATACAAGTTAATTATAGCGAGCAAACTCATAAAACTCTACCTGTCAAACTAACAGGCTCAATTACGCTTGCACAACAACATACTTTTAGCGGTTCGATTAGGCTACAACCCAGTCAAGTGCAAGTATATGGTCCTGCCGCAGTGTTGGATACAATGGCATTTATTTACACTAAACAGCTAAATTTAAGCAACTTATCCGACACAACTTACACTAAGACTTCATTGTTTCTACATAATAATATTACACCTTCGACCACTATGGTCAAGGTTACGATTCCGGTAGAGCAATTTACGGAAAAAATAGTTTCAGTGCCTATCATGGGGATTAATTTCCCAAAAGGGCTTCAATTGCGCACATTTCCGGCAATGGTTAGTGTATCATTTTTTGTTGGATTGAGCCATTTTGAAGAGGTAAACGAAGACGATTTAACCGTTTATTTGGATTACGACCAAATGTTGAAAAGCAATAACGGTAAGGAAAAAGTAACTGTACGAACAACTGACAGCCTGATTTCCAACATCAAAGCAACTCCGGCTGTGGTCGAATATATTTTTGAAAAAAGCGGAAAATGATAAAAATAGGTATTACAGGAGGCATCGGGAGCGGAAAAACAGTTGTTTGTTCGTTGATCGAAAAAATGGGTTATCCGGTATTTAATGCCGACGAGGAATCGAAACAATTATGTAATACCTACGAACCTCTAAAACAAAAACTTATCTCATCTTTTGGCAATATTTACACACCTCAAGGGGAACTAAACAAACCGTTTTTTGCCTCTATTATTTTCAATAATCCCGAAAAATTAGCTTTAGCCAATAGCATTATTCATCCTGAATTAATCCATTATTTTGAAAAATGGGCTGACAATCAGAAAAGTAAACTCGTTTTCATCGAGTCGGCTATTTTACTCGAAAGTATTTTTGTATCTGCAATCGATAATATAGTTTGTGTTACTGCACCTGAGAATGTTCGTATAGAGCGAGTTATGCAGCAAAGAAATATTCCTTCCAAAAATATTCGTGAACGCATCAAAAACCAATTATCCGAAGCGGAACAGATTCGAAAAGCTGATTTTTTGATTGATAATGGAGGCAAAAAGTTAGTCATTCCACAAATAGAAATAATGCTCGAAAAGCTAAACGCTTTAAATTAAGAAATAATTTTTGTAATTTTGTCAGTCGGTTCTGACAAAAACGACAATTTTATTTTGTTTTTCTTTTCGAATTATCATGCAATTATCAGATATTCAAAGTATAAAACGCCGATTTGGTATTATAGGCAATTCGCCCATGCTAAACCGAGCCATAGAAGTGGCCGCGCAAGTTGCTCCTACTGAACTTTCGGTGCTGGTTATGGGCGAAAGCGGTGTGGGAAAAGAAAACTTGGCTCAAATTATACACCAATACAGCCACCGAAAGCATGGTCCGTACATTGTTGTAAACTGTGGTGCAATTCCAAAAGGAACGATTGACTCTGAACTTTTCGGGCACGAAAAAGGGGCTTATACCGATGCTAAAAGCGAACGAAAAGGATACTTTGAAGTGGCTGAAGGCGGTACTATTTTTTTGGATGAAATTGGCGAGTTGCCTTTTGATGTGCAAGCTAAGCTGTTGCGCATCCTTGAGACAAAGGAATATATGCGAATTGGCTCGTCGAAAACTCAGAAATCAAATGTTCGCATTGTGGCTGCGACAAATTTAAATATGGAGGAAGCTATCCGTGATGGACGCTTTCGCGAAGATTTATATTACCGCCTGAATACAATTCCTATCTGTATTCCACCTCTGCGCGAGCGAAAAGAAGATATTTTATTGTTATTCCGGAAATTTGCTTCGGACTTTGCCGAAAAGTATCATCGCCCTGCAGTAAGGCTTACCGAAGATGCTCAACAATTGTTGATAAATTATTATTGGCAAGGCAATATTCGCCAACTAAAAAACATAGCAGAGCAAATATCTGTTATTGAGCAAAATAAAGATATTAATGCACAAATATTGAGTTTGTATTTGCCACAAGTAAATACTTTGCCTGCCTTGTATGGAGGTCATTCTACGAATAAAAAATCGTTTGACAGCGAACGCGAAATCTTGTACGAAGTGCTTTTTGATATGCGCAAAGATATGAACGACCTGAAGCGGCTTGTGAGAGATATTATTGAACAGCAGAATATTAGCATACAAAACGAAACGGTTCTGGATGATTATTCATATTTGAAAAATAAAGATAATATTTATATTCATCCGCAAACAACACCTTCGACGATAAAAATTCATGAATCAAATATTGAAGATACCGAGGAATATGTGGAAGAATCGCTTTCACTTCAAGATGCAGAAAAAGAGATGATTAAAAAGGCGTTGGAAAAGCATCATGGAAAACGGAAATTTGCGGCACAAGACTTAAATATTTCAGAAAGAACACTTTACCGAAAAATCAAAGAATATAATATCAGTGATGATTAATTGCTATAAATTGATTATGAGAAAAAAAATAATATTTGCTTTTTCCTTTCTTTTGCTACTGGCAACAGCTTGCACAGTTTCGTATAAAATGAACGGGGCTTCGATAGATTACAGCAAAACAAAAACGGTTTGTATTAAGGATTTCAACAACCTGGCACCTTTGGTAAACCCTGCACTTGCTCCGCAATTTAATGAAGCTTTGCGCGATATCTTTGCTCGGCAAACCCGCCTAAAAGCTGTTGATCATAATGGAGATATGCAGTTGGAAGGCGAAATAATGAGTTACGACATTATCCAACTTGCCATGCAAGCTGATGGTGTGGCAGCCGAAACGAAGCTATCGGTAACTGTAAAAGTGCGCTATTCGAACCGCGTTAATCCGACCAAGAATTTTGAAAAATCATTTACTGCGTTCCGCACATTTCCCAATACGCAAACGCTCCAACAAGTGGAAAGCCAGCTTTGTACTTTGATTGTTGAAGAATTGACTGAAACGATTTATAACCAAACGGCTGCCGATTGGTAATTATTGATTTTTTGAGATATTATTGAATTTCTTTGTTTTTTCGTAAAAAAAGTGTTTACTTTGCACTCCGAAATTTAAAGTATTGAATTAAAAAAACGAGATAAAATATGCTTTTACTATTAATTATTCTGATTATTATTGCAGCCATTTTATTGGTTATTATTGTGTTAGCTCAAAATCCTAAGGGTGGTGGTTTGGCTCAAGGTTTTTCGGGATCGAACCAATATATGGGCGTGCAAAACACTAATAAATTTTTGACCAAAGCTACTTGGAGTTTGATTGGTTTTATCGGGC
The DNA here is from genome assembly GCA_031553685.1 of Paludibacteraceae bacterium. Taxonomy (GTDB): domain Bacteria; phylum Bacteroidota; class Bacteroidia; order Bacteroidales; family Paludibacteraceae; genus JAFGVL01. The sequence continues at coordinate 29,064 of JAVBLE010000044.1, forward strand.
TTGCCAGCATTATTACAGCAAGTTTAGCCATTCCAAACGAAGAAACGCAAGGTTCTAAACCGAGTGTTGACATCACAAATGTGAAACAACCTCAGGCTCCTAAGACTAATCCAGGAAGTGTTGACTTCCAACAACAGGGTCAAGCTCAACCGGCTCCTGCTCCTGCACAATAAGTTTCTTTTCTTTGCACTATAATTTAAATTGAGAGTCCTTATCATTTTGTAATGATAGGGATTTTTCTTTTAGCGATACTGCACACCAACTCGCCCCCCTAAGAGCGGAGCACAGGGATGCACCCTGATAATTTTATGGATTAAATTTTCTTGATAAATGCCAAAATCTTGTTTATTCATCAAAAAAACATGTTGTAAAACACAGTTTTATGTTAAAAATTTGACATTGTTTTTGATTATTATATACCTTTGTGCAAATAAAAAAATGCTTTAAGCCTATATAATGGCACGAAGAACCCCTATAGAAGTAATTGGAATTGATGAAGTTGCTGATTTTTGGTCTGTATTGACCGAAGATCAAAAAGCATATCTTCAAAAAAATATTCAATTACAGCATTACAAGAAAAATGAACTGATACACGACGAGGGGGATACTCCTACTCACATGATGATTTTGGTTCGGGGTAAGGTAAAGATATACAAATCGGGCGTAGGTGGACGCAGCCAAATTATGCGTATGCTCAAGCCGTATGAGTTTTTTGGCTATCGTGCCGTTTTTGCTGAAAGTGGTCAGTATAAAGGGTACAACACAACTGCCCGCGCGTTTGATTCTTGTTCTATCTACAAAATTCCTGTTTATGCGTTTCTTCGGTTGGTGCAAGAGAATGCTCTTTTGGCGTTTTCTTTTATTAAACGGTTGGCAGCCGATTTAGGGGCTTCGGATGCACGGATGGTAAACCTTACACAAAAGCATGTGCGTGGTCGGTTGGCTGAAGCATTACTCTTCTTAAAAGAGAACTACGGGTTGGAAGAAGATGGGGCGACTATTAATATTTATATGGCTCGCGAAGATCTTGCGAGTTTATCGAATATGACTACTTCTAATGCTATCCGCACTCTTTCGGCTTTTGTGAATGAGGGTGCTATTGCTCTTGATGGGCGCAAAATTAAGATTATTGATGAGGAAGGATTGCACCAGATTAGCAAACAGGGATAAAAAACGAAAATATTTTGAGTATAAAAAGTTTGTTGCTTACGGGTGGCAAACTTTTTTCGTTTATCACTAACAAATCGTATATTTGTAAGCTATTTTTTAAATTTTAGAAAATGAAGAAGCACAAAAAATTTCATTTTAAAACATATCTCGAAAAAGTAAAATTCAAATATAAAGTTTCGATATTGAACGAAAATACGCTTGAAGAAACTTTCCACATACGACTTTCGCGCCTCAATGTATTTTTGATGGCTTGCTCCATCCTTTTTATCGTATTTATTATCAATTCTTTATTGATTGGCATTACTCCTCTTAAACATTTCTTACCTGGTTACGAATCGTCCGAAAGACGCTCTGAGTTGGTATCAAATGCTATTGTGATTGACTCAATCTCGGGAGCTGTGAAAGCTCAGGATCAATATATTGAATTGCTGCGAAATATTGTGGCGGGAAATATAAAACCGGAAGAGATTAAGAAATTGGATTCGACTGCGTTAAAAAAACGCGAGGAATTGCTTGCCGGTAAAACAAAAAATGAAAAGGAATATTGCGAAGATTGGGAAAAGGAGGAAAAATACAATCTCAGCGTGTTGAATTCTACACAGAAAAATCAAAAGGAATTTGTATTTTTTAAACCTGCAAAAGGCTCTATATCAGAGAAATTTAATCCTAAAAAGCTGAATTACGGAATTCATATTAACACGGCTCCTAACCAGAATATTGTTTCGGTACTCGACGGAACTGTTATCAATACAGGTTTTACGATCGATGAAGGTTATGTAATTACCATCCAACATGCTAACGAATTTATTTCTATTTACAAAAATAATTCGCAATTATTGAAGTCTATCGGTTCTACAGTAAAAGCAGGCGAGAGTATTGCTATTTCGGGAAATACGGGCGAAAAAACAGCAAGTCCATACCTGCATTTCGAGCTTTGGCAAAAAGGAAAACCCGTTAATCCTGAAGAATATATTATATTTTAGTCTTTATCTGAAAGTGAAAAACATTGCTATACTCGGTTCTACAGGCTCTATTGGTACGCAGGCTCTGGAAGTGATTGCCGAAAATCCCGACAAATTTGAAGTGTATGCCCTCACAGCAAATAATAATGCTGAATTGCTGATTAAACAGGCTAAAGAATTTAATCCTGAGGTAGTAGTTATTGCCAACGAGTCTAAATATCACGAAGTCAAAGAAGCATTAAAGGAACTCCCTGTCAAAGTTTTTGCAGGAAGTGAAGCGGTGGCACAAGTTGCCGAAATGGAACCGATAAACATTGTACTTACCGCCATGGTAGGTTATTCGGGGCTAAAACCAACCATCAGCGCCATTAAAGCTAAGAAAACCATTGCTTTAGCCAACAAGGAAACGCTTGTCGTTGCCGGTGAGTTGATTAATCAATTAGCCATTGAAAACGGCACTCCTATCCTACCCGTCGATTCGGAACATTCGGCTATCTTTCAATGTTTAGTTGGTGAAAATCTAAACAGTATTGAAAAAGTGATTTTAACCGCTTCGGGTGGTCCTTTTCGCACTAAAACACTTGATGAACTGGAACATGTAACCAAAGCGCAAGCTTTGAAGCATCCGAATTGGGATATGGGAGCTAAAATCACTATTGATTCGGCAACAATGATGAACAAGGGCTTTGAAGTAATTGAAGCAAAATGGCTTTTTGGCGTAAAACCCGAACAAATTGATGTGGTGGTTCATCCGCAATCCATTATTCATTCGATGGTACAGTTTGCTGATGGTTCTATCAAAGCACAAATGGGATTGCCTGATATGAAGCTGCCGATACAATATGCCTTCGGTTACCCGGATAGGATAACGAACCCCTACCCTCGCCTTAACTTTGAACAATATAATACTCTTACATTTGAAAAGCCTGACACAAAGCGTTTCCGCAATCTTTCCTTTGCATACGAAGCCATGCACACAGGAGGTAATATGCCTTGCATTCTCAACGCGGCGAATGAAATTGTGGTAGACGCTTTTCTAAAAGATAAAATCGGTTTCTTGAAAATGAGTGATGTTATCGAAAAAACAATGCAAAAAACTTCTTTTGTGAAAACTCCTGTTTATGAGGATTATGTGGCTTCGGACAGTGAAGCGAGAAAAATAGCTTCTTCATTGATATAAAAAAATTATAGAATATGACTAAAAAATTAAGCAAACTGGCTACCGGAATCTTTGAAAAAATTCGTCAAATAGATGAAAATGGGAATGAATTTTGGAGTGCTCGAGACCTATCAAAAACACTTGATTATAAGGAATTTAGAAACTTTATTCCGGTAATAGAAAAAGCTAAGGAAGCTTGTAAACTCAGTAAACATCGGGTTTCCGATCATATCGTGGAAATGCACGATATGATCGGAACGGGTAAAGGTACTGAAAGACAGTTAAATAGCTTCAAATTATCACGATATGCTTGTTATTTGATTGTGCAAAATGCCAATCAAACACATTATGATGTTGGTAAAAAGTTCGTCAAACTATTCAGGATTTAGGAGGAACAATGCCAGAAAACTTACCTGCTGTCGAAGATGTAAAAAAGGTTGAAAAACAATTGAAGCTCGGTGAACAAAAATTAGATTTTCAAGAATAAAGAAAAAACAAAATGATAATCAAAGCATTACAATTACTCCTCAGCCTTAGTATATTAGTTTTTATACACGAATTGGGTCATTTCCTTTTATCAAAATTATTTAAAATAAGAGTTGAAAAATTTTATATGTTTTTCAACCCTTCGTTTTCATTGGTCAGAATGAAAAAAATTAATGGCAGATGGAAATTCAAGTTTTTTGCCAAAAACCTGCAACCACTCTCCACTCCTATTTTCGATCATAAAGGAAACCATATCCAAGACGAAAATGGGAAATACCTATACAACACTATTGATGTGGAAATTTTGCCCGATGACGATTGGCGCAAATACCCTGACAATACGGAATTTGGCATCGGATGGATTCCGCTGGGCGGTTATTGCAAAATTGCCGGTATGGTGGACGAATCAATGGATCAGGCTCAATTGGCAACTGCACCAAAATCGTACGAATACCGTGCAGTAAGCGTGTGGAAACGACTGCCGATTATTACTGCCGGTGTGGCGTTCAATTTTATTTTAGCATTAATTATTTATTCTGCAACCCTTTTCACTTGGGGTGAAGAATATGTGCCCATAAAAAATTTCAAAGCCGGTTTTGATTTTGGAAAAGTAGCTCACGAAGCCGGTTTCCAAGATGGCGACCGTTTAGTGGCTGCCGACGGAAATTCACTCGAAGAAATGGGAATTTATAGCGAAATTTCCAAACAGATTAATGATAATACTTTTCGAACGATTTTAAATGCAAAAAAAATAACCGTTCTTCGCAAAAACAAATTAGTAGAAATAACTATTCCAACGGATTTTTCACAAAAAATCATTGCTCAGAAATCATTTGTTTTGTTTCCTCGCCTGCCATTTGTGGTTGACAGTGTGATTACCGGTTCAATAGCACAAAAATCTGGAGTACAAAAGGGCGACAGCCTTGTATCGGTAAATGACACGGCAAAATATTCGTTCCCCGATTTCGTAGAAATACTGCAAAAACATAAATCGGATAGCGTAAAAATCGGTTTTTACCGTCAAGGCATTGCTCAAAGTATGGTAGTAAAACTTGATACAGCTGGAAAAATGGGCGTTTATCCACGAGATTTTGCTGAATTATTTGGGAGTAAAAAAGTCTCATACGGATTTTCGGAATCGTTTCCCAAAGGTATTTCGCTCGGAATTACGAAATTAAAAGGTTATGTAAGCGATTTGAAATTTTTGTTTCAACCTCAAGGATTCAAAAATCTGGGCGGATTTAAAAGCATTGGCTCCATGTTTGACGCTCAATGGAATTGGCTCTCGTTTTGGGAAATGACCGCACTGCTCTCTATCATTTTAGCTTTTATGAACATACTTCCTATTCCGGCTCTGGATGGCGGACACCTGTTATTTTTACTGGTCGAAATCGTAACCGGACGGAAGCCAAGTGATAAATTTTTGCAGCGTGCACAACTTTTTGGCATGATTTTATTACTGGCTTTGATGATTTTTGCCAATGCAAATGATTTTCTTCGATAAAAACAACTACTTTTGTGCAAAATTTTTTTAAACATTATGAGAAAGATTTTATTTGTGCTCCTTTTATTATGCGGGCTTTCGGGCATTGCATGTGCTAAGAAAACGCCTGCTAAAAAACCGGCAACAATAGTTAATCCAAATGATACCATAAGTCATCCTGTTTACTTGACTAAAGCTGATTTGCTTAAAAAGGTGATGAATTATGAAGTGAATAAAGAAAAATGGGTGTACGAAGGTGATAAACCTTGTATTATTGATTTTTATACAGTTTGGTGTGGTCCTTGCAAACGCTTGGCTCCTGTTTTAGAAGAGTTAGCAGCGGAATATATGGGTAAAATTTACATCTATAAAGTAGATGCAGAAAAAGAATTGGAACTCTCGCAAGTATTTGGCATAAACAGTTATCCGACACTTATTTTCTGCCCGATGAATGGCAATCCAAGCAAGATTTTGGGTGCTTTGCCCAAGGATGATTTAAAAAATGCTATCAATCAAATATTATTAGGTCAGCCTGCACCTCCGCAACAATAATACATGAAAGTTATCTATACTTTTTGTTTTATGAATTTTCTTTAAAAATATAAATATAAAAGCTATATAATTGAGAGATAGCTAATTTGAAATGGTTGTTTCAAATCTGTTAAGTAATGTTCTGTAGGAATCCATCCATGCATTAGTTCTTTCAATTGTATATCTCTCCATTAGCCAATAATTTTGATTTATAACAAATGATGCGAACCATAGTTTTTTGGGTTAACTCCAGTTTAACTCATCATCTGAAATGCCCTAAAATAGGGTTTTTATTGTTTTTCTGTTTTTAGACTATTTTCTTAGTTTCCTATACTATTTCGTTTGAGAAATTACTCGATAACTTGTAGTTATCTTTATTATTTCTCCTGTATCTTCTGAAAATCACTCAAAAATTATCTTCCCCAAATTATTGATTATGAAATAGATAAAAAATAATTGTAAAATTTCTTCAAAATAGTTTTGGTAGAAATAAAAAAGATACTACTTTTGCGTCGCCCTACCAAAGGGCGTTTAGCTCAGCTGGTTCAGAGCATCTGCCTTACAAACTAAGATAGTCTAAAATAAAAACAAATATATCAAGCAGTTACATGGAAATGTAGCTGCTTTTTTCTTTCAGATTAACTCGCGGTTTAACTTTGAATTTTCCCCAGAATGATTAATTAATAATTGTTTAACTGGACTATCAATAGCCCTTCCCTCACTATTATACTCACATAATTATCAGGATAAAATCCTGCATTTTCCAACCAGTTACCACATAATTGTAACTGTGGGACTATCTTACCTTTCCTGGTTTTAGTTCTCCTATAAAAAGGTTGTAGTTTCAATTGCCTGACTTCTGTTTTACCAGGAGAAGTCTTAATATCTATATTCTCTTTCATATCAATAAATAGCTATTATTTATATATCTAATATTTTAGGTTGGTAGATATTCATAAAAAATAGGGAGTGATGCGCTATTATGAATTTCTACTAACATAATAGGAGATAAAACAAAGCCCCAAATTGAATTTATATATCAACTTGGGGCTTTCTGTTTTTAAGCTGCTGCCATTTCTCCAGTGAAAGCGTTTACTAATCCAAAAGGCATAGTTTGCTCTTGTTGTGCTGTGTGCAATTGCATAGTTGGATTTACCGATTTCACAGCATTAGCTTCCTCTTTGGGTGAGTACTGGAATTTGTGTGTCAATGTCATTTCCTCACCAGTTTCTCTGTTGGTGTACTGGTATGGCTCACACTCCACTTTC
>JAVBLE010000061.1:0-18043 GCA_031553685.1 Paludibacteraceae bacterium
CACACTGTGAGACTCTAAACCGTATCTCCCTGATACAGGGGAAGTTTTCTTATTTAAGTTCAACTTCAGCGCCGCCTTCTTCAAGTTGTTTTTTCAACGCTTCGGCTTCGTCTTTAGCTGCACCTTCTTTGATTGGAGATGGAGCAGCATCTACGATATCTTTAGCTTCTTTCAAGCCAAGACCTGTAAGTTCTTTCACTAATTTAACGATTGCTAACTTGTTAGCGCCCGCTGATTTCAAAATCACATCGAATGATGTTTTTTCTTCAGCAGCATCAGCAGCACCGCCAGCAGCAGGTGCAGCAACAGCAACAGCTGCAGCAGCTGGTTCGATACCATACTCGTCTTTTAAAATTTGAGCTAACTCGTTTACTTCTTTAACTGTCAAGTTAACTAATTGTTCTGCAAAAGCTTTCAAATCTGCCATTTTACTTATAATTTAAATGTAAGTTACTAATTTATTTTTTTAAAAATTATCTTTTCGACAGTGTTTCTAACACGCCGTGGATAGTATTACCACCCGATTGAAGTGCAGAGATAACATTTTTGGCCGGAGATTGTAACAATCCGATGATTTCGCCGATAAGTTCTTCTCTACTTTTGATATTAACAAGAGTATCCAATTGATTAGCACCAATGTAAGCGCATTCTTCTACGAAAGCTGCTTTCAAAACAGGTTTACCGTTTTTAGGATTGGCTTTGCTAAACTCTTTGATAAGTACAGCGGGTTCTTTCGCGTTGTCTGACAACATGATTGAAGTTTCGCCTGCCAATACTTCGTAAAGAGCCGAATAATCCTTGTCCATACCCTCTAACGCTTTGCGTAAAAGAGTATTTTTAACTACCATTAGCTTGATATCTTTCTTGTCGCATTGGCGGCGTAAATCGCTTGTTTGAGCAGAATTTAACCCGCCGATGTCAGCCAAATAAAGATGACCGAAGCTACCGATTGTAGTTTTTATTTGTTCTATGATTAAGCCTTTATCTTCTTTTTTCATAACTCTAAGTTCAAATTATTAAATTTCTTCTACCGTTTTAGGGTCAATTTTAATACCCGGACTCATTGTACTTGAAAGATAAATGCTTTTCACATAAGTGCCTTTAGCCGAAGATGGTTTCATCTTGATCAAAGTAGAAATAAATTCTTTGGCATTTTCAGCAATCTTGTCAGCCGAGAAAGATACTTTCCCAACAGCCGTGTGCACAATACCTGTTTTATCTACTTTAAAGTCGATTTTACCTGATTTAACTTCTTCAACCGCTTTACCCACATCGTTGGTAACCGTACCGCTTTTAGGATTTGGCATCAAACCGCGAGGTCCGAGTACTTTACCTAAAGCACCAATTTTACCCATGATAGCCGGCATAGTGATGATTACATCAATATCAGTCCATCCTCCTTTTATTTTTTCAATGTATTCGTCAAGACCAACATAGTCGGCACCGGCAGCTTTAGCCTCAGCCTCCTTGTCGGGAGTACACAATGCAAGAACCCGCACAACCTTACCTGTTCCGTGTGGCAATGAAACCACGCCGCGGATCATTTGGTTAGCTTTACGAGGATCTACACCCAAACGCACATCTATGTCGACAGAAGCGTCAAATTTCACTGTGGTAATTTCTTTTACCAAAGCAGATGCTTCTTTCAACGAGTAGCTTTTCCCTTCTTCAATCTTAGAAAAAGCTAACTTCTGATTTTTTGTAAGTTTACCCATCTTTTTAATTGAAGTTTTAATTAATTATTAGCAGGAAAAGTTCCTTTTACAGAAATACCCATACTTCTTGCTGTACCGGCAACCATTTTCATAGCCGACTCTAAAGTAAAACAGTTTAAGTCCACCATTTTATCTTCAGCAATCGTTTTCACTTGATCCCAAGTGAGTTCGGCTACTTTTTTACGGTTAGGCTCGGCACTACCTCCTTTTACTTTAGCTACTTCCATCAATTGGATAGCTACCGGAGGAGTTTTTACAACAAAATCAAAGGATTTATCAGCGTAATAAGTGATAACAACCGGCAATACTTTGCCCGGTTTGTCCTGAGTTCTGGCATTAAATTGTTTGCAAAACTCCATAATATTGATACCCTTGGAACCCAATGCAGGTCCAACAGGCGGAGAAGGATTTGCAGCCCCTCCTTTAATCTGTAGTTTGATAAGTCCAGCAATTTCTTTTGCCATAATAATTTTGTTTTTGTAGTTTTTTGTAGAAAAATAAATGTAAAAACGGAGCGTAACAATTCACCGGACCCTACTCTTTTTCTACCTGAGTGAAACCTAATTCGAGCGGAGTTTTCCGTTCGAAGATCTTAACCATAATCTTGAGTTTTTTCTTCTCGTTGTTTACTTCCTCAATAACGCCACTGAAACCTGCAAACGGACCGACAATTACTTTGACGATTTCGCCTTCGGTGTATGGCACATTGAGTTCTTCGCCGCTTTCCTGAAGCTCATCTACCGAACCGAGAATGCGGTTTACTTCGGATTGACGCAAAGGAATAGGTTCTTTCGAACTAGCATTTGCACCCAAAAAACCGATTACATTCGGGATGTTCTTTAAGCGGTGAATAGTTTCTCCAACGAGATCAGCTTCTATCAACACATAACCCGGCAAATAACTACGCTCTTTGGTAATTTTTTTGCCGTTACGGATTGAATACACTTTTTCGGTAGGTATAAGCACTTGCGAAACAGTTTGAGAAAGATCGGAATTCTTAATTTCAGCATTAATATATTCCACTACCTTAACTTCTTTACCACTGATTGCACGAAGCACATACCATTTCTTTCCTGATTCAGACATGATTTTCTCCCGAAATTAGAGTACTGTGTAAATAAATTGCATGATTTTCTCAAAAGACTTGTCCATACCAAAAACAATAAGTGCCATTATTAGGGAAGCTACTAATACAATTACTGCACTGCTGGTAAGCTCTTGGCGGGTAGGCCAGGATACTTTGTGGGCAAGTTCTGAGTAACACTCTTTGATGTAGTTAATGATTTTTTTCATTGTATAAAAAAAATTTAGCACGGGTCGAGAGGCTCGAACTCCCGACACCCGGTTTTGGAGACCGGTGCTCTACCAACTGAGCTAGACCCGTATGTTTAATTTACAATTTGACTATTTACAATTTATAAATTTGCGAATAGATTAGTCAAATGATATTTTTTAATCAAAGTATATGCCGGCAAAAGTTACCGACATATACTTGATGGAAATTATAATCGTACAATTACGAAACGATTTCAGTGATTTGTCCTGCACCTACTGTACGACCACCTTCGCGGATAGCGAAACGAAGACCTACATTACATGCTACCGGATAGATCAACTCTACATTGATCGTCAAGTTGTCACCAGGCATAACCATTTCAGTTCCTTCAGGAAGAGTGATTTCACCGGTAACATCCAATGTACGGATGTAGAATTGTGGACGGTATTTGTTGTGGAATGGAGTGTGACGACCACCTTCTTCTTTTTTCAAGATATACACCTCAGCTTTGAATGTAGTGTGAGGAGTAATTTTTCCAGGGTGACAGATAACCATACCGCGTTTGATTTCGTCTTTGTCGATACCGCGAAGCAAAAGACCAACATTATCACCAGCTTGACCTTCGTCAAGAATTTTGCGGAACATTTCCACACCGGTAACAACCGATTTTTTAGCTTCAGAACCCAAACCAATGATTTGAACTTCTTCACCAGATTTGATGATACCGGTTTCGATACGACCTGTAGCCACTGTACCACGACCTGTGATTGAGAATACATCCTCAACAGGCATCAAAAATGGTTTGTCGATTTCGCGTGGAGGAAGTGGAATCCAAGTATCAACGGCATCCATCAATTCCATTACTTTATCTTCCCACTCAGCAACACCGTTCAATGCACCAAGTGCAGAACCGCGGATAACAGGAGTATTGTCGCCATCAAATTCGTAGAAAGAAAGAAGCTCACGCATTTCCATTTCTACCAAGTCAAGCATTTCAGCATCGTCAACCATATCGCATTTGTTCATGAACACAACGATACGAGGTACATTTACCTGACGAGCCAAAAGAATGTGCTCGCGAGTTTGAGGCATAGGACCATCAGTCGCAGCAACTACGATGATAGCACCGTCCATTTGAGCAGCACCGGTAACCATGTTTTTTACATAATCCGCGTGACCAGGACAGTCAACATGCGCATAGTGGCGGTTAGCTGTTTGATACTCAACATGCGAAGTATTAATAGTGATACCACGCTCTTTTTCTTCCGGAGCATTGTCGATAGAATCGAACGAACGCAATTCAGAAAGACCTTTTTTTGCCAACACAGTTGTGATAGCAGCGGTCAAAGTAGTTTTACCATGGTCAACATGGCCAATTGTACCGATGTTAACATGGGGTTTCGACCTGTCAAAATGTTCTTTTGCCATAACTCAAAAATTGTTAGATTTATTAATAAATGTATTTGTAAAATAAAATTCTAATTAGCGAATGTGAAAATTAGCATATTAGCAAATGAAAAACTAATTTTTATTTTTCACAAATAAACTTTTTATATGTTCACTTGTTGTATTATAGAAAATCAACTATTAAAATCATCAGCTAATTGTCAAATTGGCTAATTTGCTAATTAGATTTGGAGCTGTTATCGGGACTTGAACCCGAGACCTCTTCCTTACCAAGGAAGTGCTCTACCACTGAGCTATAACAGCAAGGTAAGGAAACCCTTATTTTTCTTGAGCGGGAGACGGGGTTCAAACCCGCGACCCTCAGCTTGGAAGGCTGATGCTCTATCAACTGAGCTACTCCCGCAAAAATATTTACGATTAGACTATTTACAATTTAACTATTTAAGAGAAAGTGGTAAATAGTAAATTGTCCAATTGTAAATTGTTTTGTGGGCAGTGATGGATTCGAACCACCGAAGGCGTACGCCAGTTGAGTTACAGTCAACCCCATTTGGCCACTCTGGTAACTGCCCTTTTACAATTAATAATTAAGATTAAAAATGAATAATTATTTTCTCTCTTTTTTATTCTTAACGCTTAATTTTTCATTCTTAATTAGAGAATGAGCCTCTTGTCGGACTCGAACCAACGACCTTGAGATTACAAATCACATGCTCTAGCCAACTGAGCTAAAGAGGCAAAAAGAATTATTTACAGATTTGACTATTTACAATTTACAGATTGAAAACGAGAAATCTATAAAATATCAATAAGTTAATTCGCTATCACTCAGCATTTTTGATTGAAAAAACTAACCGATTGAAAAGCCGTTTCAACAGAACCTGCTAAAACGGCTTGCAAATGTATTGCTTTTATTTTAATTGGCAAAAAAATATAGTTGATTTTTTATTTGCCTGCTAATTTTTCTTTATGTTTGATAATTTGTTTTTCGATAGCTTCTACAGCCATATCAACTGCTTCTTCGAAAGTATCGGCAACCTTTGCCGCAAAAAATTCCATATTCTTACCTTGCACTTTCACTTCAGCTTCTTTGTTGGCAGCAGTTTCAGGTTTTACAACTTTAAAAAATACATCTACTGATTGAATGTCACCCGAGAATTTCTCAAGTTTACTGATTTTTTTGGTTGCATGAGCTTCCAATTGGCTCGAAATGTCGAAATGAATGGCTTGAATTTTAATTTCCATGATACTATATTATTTATGCTCGCCACGCGGGTGAGCTTGTTTGTAAATTTCTTTCAATTGTTCAAAAGAGGTATGTGTATAAACCTGTGTAGCAGCCAGATTTGAATGCCCGAGCAGCTCTTTCACCGCATTAATATCCGCCCCGTTATTTAATAGTGTCGATGCAAATGTGTGGCGCAACTTGTGCGGACTCAGTTTCGATTGTGTGCTCACCTGTCCCATCGTATTGTGCACAATATTGTACACCAATCGCCTGTAAACAGGCTCGCCACTGCGGCGCACAAACAAATATTCGGTTTTGCCTACTTCAAAATTCCGCTTTTCGACATACTCCGCAATCATCGCTACAATATGTTGTCCGAGTGGGATGTGGCGTTCTTTGTTACGCTTGCCGATAACCCGAAGCGAATTTTTGTGCCGATCAATATCACTGTCTTTAATCGCCACCAACTCCGATACCCGAATGCCACTTTCGTAAAAAAGCTCGATTATCAAGCGGTTACGGTGGTCTTCAAACGAATTCCCGATGATCACATCATCGACCGTTTCCATTTCGCTTTCCTTAAAAAAGACAGGCAGCGGTTTGGTTGTTTTGGGTGAAATAATGTTTTTGGTCGGCGTTTTTTGCACCACACCTTCGCGTATCAAAAACCGGTAAAACGACTTCAACGCCGACAGTTTCCGGTTTACGCTGCGGGCATTCAGTCCGTTTGCCATTAGTTCCACAATCCATAGGCGTACTTGATTCGCATCAGCTTTGGCAAGGTTCTCTTCGCCTGACTCGGCAACTAAAAACGCGCTAAACTGCTCGATGTCATTTCTATACGACAAAACAGTATGTGAAGAATAAGCCTTCTCATACTGTAGGTATTGCAGAAATTTTTCCAAAAACATCACAATTAGCAAATTTGAAAATTAGCAAATCGATAAATGACTATCAAAGATATAATTAAAAATCTTGATTGGCAAATCGGCTAATTAACGAATTGGCTAATTATTATTCTGCCGACAATTGCATTTTTTGCACATAGATTGCGTGCTTCTTAGCATCGCGCTTTGTAACCGAAGGTTTTTCGAAAGCCTGACGACGACGAAGTTCCTTCACCACGCCTGTTTTTTCGTATTTGCGTTTGAATTTTTTTAACGCTCTTTCAATGTTTTCGCCTTCTTTTACAGGTACTACAATCATAATAAAATTTAGTTATAAGTTATATGAAATAAATTTTTTGTTTTCAAAACGGGTTGCAAAATTAGGAGTTTCTTTTCGATTTACAAAATGCTAAATTAAAATAATTACTCCCAGATAAATTATTTCGAGAGTTCGTGATACTTCGTTATTTGGGCGTGCCCCCTCAAAGCCCTATTTCGGCAAACATTCGGCACAAGATCGGGGGTCGGGCTGTCCGCTATACTCCTCGCTCGCATTCCTTTTCGGTTCGTAGGGGCGTTGCATGCAACGCCCCTACAACATTCCCCATTCGGTTCGCTGCGGGGTGCCGCCGGTGGCTGTACTTCGACAAGCTCAGCAACCAAGCGCAGTCGAAGTCATCCCTCACGCAGGCGGGCAGGCATTCGGCGGGCTTTAGGCAGCTATGCCATGTGCCCGCATAAGTTTATAGTCCCCTATTCATTACAAGTTCTTTACCAATGATTTCCCGTAAGGAAACGAAGAGTAACAGAAGTCGCAATAGAGACACATTCTAATGTTTTTTCATTATGTGTAAAACTCGCCAACTTGTATTATTTTTGTATAAAATTTAAATGTTGATGGCTATGATTATTTATTTGTTGCTCGGTTTGATTATTGGCTGTGTGATTGCTTTTGTAGTTTACTTTTTCTTGAATAAACAATTAAAAGATGTAGCAAGGGAAAATATTACCCTAAGAACTGAGGTAGAAGGAAAAAATACCCGGATTAGCGATTTTATTTGTGAAAAAACAAGACTGGAAAGTGATTTGCGGAATGCGGAAGCGAAACTTGCAACACAGAAAGAAGAACTGGCACAGTTGCGCGAAGAATTTAATAAGGAGTTCAAACTGCTTGCTAACCAAATATTTGAAGAAAAGACGCAGAAATTTTCGCAAGTAAACGAAGAAAAATTGAGTAATATTCTAAATCCATTGAAGGAACGAATTCAGACTTTCGAGAAAAAGGTAGAGGAAACTTACAACCACGAAACACGGGAGAAAGCCAGCCTTCGTAAAGAATTGGAACAGATAATCAATATTAACCGCCAAATGAGTATCGATGCTCAAAACCTTACACACGCACTCAAAGGTGATAGCAAGACACAAGGCGACTGGGGCGAATGGCAATTGGAATTATTGCTTGAAAAATCGGGCTTGCAAAAGGGCATTCACTTTATGCAGCAACAAAATTTTAAAACAGAAGACGGAGCCAATATCCGCCCTGACTATGTGGTCAATTTGCCCGAAGGGAAACACTATATCATTGACAGTAAAGTATCGCTTACTGCCTACGAAAAGTATTTCAACGAAGAAAACCTTGAACGGCAACAAACCTACTTACAACAGCATATAAAAAGCGTGCAACAGCACATTAACGACTTGGGAAGCAAGAATTACCAAAATCTGTATGAGATTAATTCGCCCGATTTTGTATTTATGTTTATTGCACTTGAGCCTGCTCTTACAGTTGCACTGCAAAATGACAGTTCATTGTTTGAGAAGGCTTTTCAGAAAAATATTGTAATTGTTTCTACCACCACGCTTTTGGCAAGCATGCGCACTGTTTCGTTTATTTGGAAACAAGAAAACCAGAAGAACAATGTGCTTGAAATAGCAAAGGAAAGCGGGTTTTTGTATGACAAATTTGTGGGCTTTACGGAAGATTTGTTAAAAGTGGGCAAAAATCTTATCCAAACGAAAGACTTGTACGACGCAGCAATGAACAAACTTACAACCTCGACCCGCAAAGGTGATACTATTATCGGACGCATGGAGAATATAAAAAAACTGGGTGCAAATGCGAACAAGACTATCGAATCGAGTTTGCTAAACCGTAGCTCGATAAATGATGATAATAGCGAGGGGGAAATACTTAAGGAAACGCAATCATTCTTAGAAAAATAAAGGTTATCAGCAAGTAGAGGTGCTGCATGTGGGCATTGAGCGAAGTCGAAATGCAACACCCCTACAATAAACTACATACAACTTCACTACAAAAGGCAACCGAAGCCTCAGTGTCCGCGGTATGGTTATTAAGGTTCTCTAAGCTGCAAACTCAACATAACCAACCGCTTCTGCGATGCTTCCACAAGCTTTTCTACAGCCGAGAAAGAGGGAGAGGCAGAGGCTCCCAAATGATTTTTATATTTAAATTTTTCCTTTACAAAGGTTCTTTTGGCGGTTTTATTCAAAAAACGCCTTTTTATTCCTAATTTTTAGCCGTATATTTGCGTGTTTTATGTTTTTTAGAAATAATAATTTATGATTGATAATAAACTGATTGTTCAAAAAATTGTTGAAGGGATACAGGAAAAGAAGGGAAAAAAGATTGTGGTGGTGGATATGACCGGGCTTGATTCGCGGGCGTGCGACTATTTTGTGATTTGCGAAGGGAATACTTCGACGCATGTGGGATCAATCTCAGATTCGATTAAGGATTATGTGCAGAAACAAATTGGCGTGAAACCGTTTGCTACTGACGGAAAAACGAATTCTCTGTGGGTGGCTTTTGATTACGGGCAAATTTTTGTGCATGTTTTCCAACCTGAAATCCGTGCTTTTTATAATATTGAGCATCTTTGGGAGGATGCTAAGCTGACTGAAATTCCTGATTTAGATTAAAAAAAACTATATTTCTTATGGCAAACGATAATAAAACTCCCGAAACTCCAAATCCGAACGCTTTGGGTGGCAATGGGAATAACAGAAAAAATATATTCCGTCCAAGTTATAATTGGTTGTTTTTAGCTGCGTTTATCGGACTATTGGCTTATACTTATTTTTCGAGTAATAATTCTTCTGTCAAGGAGGTGTCGTATACTCAATTTGAGAAATATATTGAAGCCAATCAGTTGGATTCGGTGGTGATTACGACCAACCAGAAGGTGATGCGTGCCAATGTGAAAAAGGACGCGATTTATCAGGTTTTTGAAAAAAGCGAAATTCCTGCCGGACAAAAGGGTAAGGTGGAAACCAAAATTTCGTCGTCCGAAGAAGCCACTGTTATGCTCAAAGAGAAAGGCTACAAAGGCGATGTGAAATATATTGAAGAAGATAATATTTTACTTGGACTGCTTACCACTTTAGGTCCGATTGCTTTGCTGATTTTCTTTTTCTTCTACCTGATGCCTAAAATGGCGGGTGGAGCAGCTGGCGGTATGAATCCGTTCTCGATGGGCAAGTCGCGTGCGCAATTGTTTGATAAAAACAGTCCGGGAACAAAAATTACTTTCAAAGATGTGGCCGGACTTACCGAAGCCAAGCAAGAAATAGAAGAGATTGTAGCATTCCTCAAAAATCCGGGAAAATATACTGAATTGGGAGGAAAAATTCCACGCGGAGCACTGTTAGTTGGCCCTCCAGGAACCGGAAAAACGCTTTTGGCAAAAGCAGTTGCCGGCGAGGCATCGGTGCCATTTTTTAGCATGTCGGGGGCAGATTTCTCCGAAATGTTTGTAGGCGTGGGCGCTTCGCGTGTTCGCGACCTTTTCCGCCAGGCAAAAGAAAAAGCGCCTTGTATTATTTTTATTGATGAAATAGATGCTGTTGGGCGCGCTCGTGGTAAAAACTTCGGCAATGTGGACACCGACCGCGAAAACACACTTAACCAGCTCCTTACCGAAATGGATGGATTTGGCTCGAACAGCGGTGTAATCATTTTAGCAGCTACTAACCGTGCCAATGTGTTGGACAAAGCTTTGTTGCGTCCGGGCCGTTTCGACCGCCAAATACATGTCAACCTGCCCGAAGTACACGATCGTAAAGAAATTTTTTTAGTACACCTTCGTCCACTCAAATTAGCCGACGATTTGGATATTGATTTCTTAGCAAAACAAACACCCGGATTTTCGGGCGCCGATATTGCCAATGTCTGCAATGAAGCGGCATTGATTGCTGCCCGTAAAAATAAATCCAATGTAGATAAACAAGATTTCTTGGATGCTGTGGACAGGATTGTAGGCGGACTCGAAAAGAAAACCAAAATTATTACCACCGAAGAAAAACGCGCTATTGCTTTCCACGAAGCCGGACACGCTACCATCAGTTGGATGCTGCAATATGCCGCCCCACTGGTTAAAGTGACTATTGTACCACGCGGCGAAGCTTTAGGGGCAGCTTGGTATTTGCCCGAAGAACGCGCGATTACAAACAAGGAGCACATGTTGGACGAAATGTGTGCTACGCTGGGTGGTCGTGCTGCCGAAGAAGTATTTTTCGGAACTATGGGAACAGGTGCTATCAGCGACTTGGAAAAGGTTACCAAACAATCGTATGCAATGGTGGCTTATTTTGGTATGAGCGACAAAATTGCCAATATAAGTTTTTACGACTCATCGGGTCAAAGCGAATATAATTTCTCGAAACCGTACAGCGAGAAAACTGCCGAATTAATTGATAATGAAGTAAAAGAAATTATTGCCATTCAATATGCTCGCGCCAAAAAGATTTTGACCGAACATGCCGAACAGCATCATAAGCTGGCTGAACAACTAATAGAGAAAGAGGTAATCTTTGCCGATGATTTGGAAGCGATATTCGGTAAACGCCCTTGGACTTCGCGTGCCGACCAGTTGCTTAAAGACAATGCAGAGGTAAAAGAGGCTACAGAAATATCTGAAATAGAAACAGAAGAATCTGATGTCGAAACAGATTTGAGTGAAAAAGAACAATTAAAAATCCGTTAGGATTTTTAGGCATTGTTAAATTAATATAGTTTTATAGTTGTTGTCATTGCGGACTTGATCCGCAATCCCCCATTGATAGAGAGATGCTGAATCAACGATCAGCGACTAACAGGAGCTAAACAAGTTCAGCATGACGAAAACGAGAAAATCTATACCAAATTAACAATACCGATTTTTAATGTTTATAGAATGTAATTTTATGTTATAATTCGACCCCGAAGGGGTCGTACATCCTTTTTAATCAATTGTCTATAAATATTTGAACCCTACAGGTTCATTTTGTAATAATGAATAATTCTTCCCGAAATATTATTTTAGAAAAAATACGGATAGCTCAATCCGGTCGCGAGGCTAAATTGCCACAAAAACCCGATGAACAATCGCCTGTATTTAAAGAAATACAACCATCACAAGCCGAATGTTTCAAGCGCGAAATGGAAACAGTTTCGGGGAAATGCAGCATTTGCCAAAATGAAGAAGAATTATTGTTCGAATTGGTCAATTATCTGCGCGAGCAAAATATTGAAAAAGTATTTTGTACAGATGAAAAAATAATTTCTCTTTTAGATAAAAAAAACATTGCACATACAACAGCTAATGCTGATTTTACAGAAATGCAAGTTGCTATCACCGATTGCGAACTATTGGTAGCCCGTACAGGCAGTGTGGTCGTTTCGGCAGCAGGAGCAGCCGGACGACAATTAAATATCTTTCCCCCGATACATATAGTTATTGCTCGCAAGGAACATTTGGTCAATTATCCTGAAGATGCCTTGCACACTATGCAAAAAAAATACGGCGAAGTTTTGCCAAGTATGATTTCATTCATCAGTGGACCCAGCCGTACGGCAGATATTGAAAAGACTTTAGTACTTGGTGCTCATGGGCCCAAAGCATTATTTGTATTGATTTACTAACGAGAAGAAGAATCGTCATGCTGAACTTGATTCAGCATCCTCCATAAACAATAACAGATTGCGGATCGAGTCCGCAATGAGACAACTGATTAAGAAGTTTTATCATAATGAAAAACCTTATCCAACGCACACTTACCGGAGCCTTATTTGTGGGGCTGTTGATATTCTGTATCCATTTCAGTGAATATACCTTCGGGGCAATATTTATGCTTGTCTCGGTGTTGGGAATCATTGAATTTCATAAACTGGTTAAACAAAAATATAAAGAGGTAGAGGTTAATGTGCCATTGGCTGCCATTTGCGCCGCTGCACTTTTTGCTTGTTTCTTCTTTATGGCGCAATTTTGCAGAAACAACTGGTTGTTAGGGATTTATTTTTTGCTTGTTGGGATTGTATTTGTTACAGAATTGTTTCTCAAAAAAAAGAACCCGATACATAATTGGGCATTTTTTGCTTTAGGACAGTTATATGTGGCTTTGCCTTTTGCCATGCTTAATTTCGTAGCATTTGGTTTGCAACAAAAGATTGACCCGCTTCTTCCCGCATATACTTCGTTCTTCACTTCGCTTTATGGAATGTATAACTGGGTGCTCGTTTTGTCTTTCTTTGTTATTATTTGGGTGTACGATACCGGCGCTTACATAACAGGTATGGCTATTGGACGGCATCGGTTATTCGAACGCATTTCTCCTAAAAAATCGTGGGAAGGCTTCTTTGGCGGATTGCTTTTTGCTATTGGGACAGGTTGCATTTTTGCACAGTTTGAACCCATGCTTTCGCTTTGGCAGTGGTTGGGATTTTCGCTAATAATTGTTATTTTTGCCACATTGGGCGATTTGAGCGAATCGTTGCTTAAGCGCACACTGGGCGTAAAAGACTCTGGCACAATGCTTCCCGGACACGGTGGTATACTCGACCGTTTTGACAGTGTGCTGTTTGCCTCAACGGCGATTAGTGTATATTTATTTGTAATTCAATCTATTTAATAATATTATTTTACATGAAAAAACTGAAAATCCATAAAGAAGGACGCGGAATTATTATTGCTTTGTTGGTAATTCTTTGCGCAATCAACTTTTTCACTTACTTACGCATGGACTTAACACATCCGTTTATGCTGTTGAGCCTCACTATTTCAATACTTGCCTTGTCCTTTTTTCTGTATTTTTTCCGAAATCCTGCCCGTATTACCGAAATAGACGACCCAAGCCTTATCATTGCCCCTGCCGACGGAACAATTGTTGCTATCGAGCCAGTGGAAGAACCGGAGTATTTCAAAGACAAGCGCTTACAAGTTTCTATCTTTATGTCGGTTTTCAGCGTACATGCCAATTGGTATCCGATCAATGGAATTGTGAAAATGGCAAAGCATCATTCGGGACGATATGTGGCGGCATACTTACCAAAATCGAGTACCGAGAATGAGCGTTCGACTATTGTAATCGAATCGGAAGGAAAAACTGAAATCCTGCTTCGTCAAATTGCCGGAGCTTTGGCGCGTCGCATCGTTACTTATGCACATGCTAATAAACATTGCCAAATTAACGAACATTTAGGTTTTATCAAATTCGGTTCGCGTGTGGACTTGTTTCTGCCGTTAGACTCGGAAGTGTATGTGAAGATTGGTGAAAAAACTACTGGAAACGAGACAATTATTGCTCGATTAAACGAATAAATATTTTGCTGATATGGAAATGAGAATTCATTTAGGGTATAATCAGCTTGCAGAGATAGTTTCTCAATTGCCTCCTAAAGACATGAAGAAACTATACAACAAATTACATACAGAAATAACCTCGTTGGAGAAGAAACCTGCAAAAGTGAAATCAAAACTGCAAGCAATACTTTTGCAAGCACCTACTTGGACTGAAGCCGAATATACAAACTATTTGGAAGCTGTAGAACATTTTAATCAATTAGGAAAATGATTTTACTGGATACTTCAGTTTTGATAGAATTGTTTCGAGCTAAAGATAAGACACAAACGCTTTTCTTTCAGTTAGCTGCGAATGAAGAAGACTTTGCCATTTCATCTCTTACTCATTATGAAGTATTTATTGGAAGCAATGATACTCAAAATAAGTTTTGGGAAGATCTCCTGCAAGTAATTCAAATTATTCCTTTTGATATGGAATGTTCTCAAAGAGCTGTTGAAATCTATAAAGATTTGAAGAAAAGAAATAAATTGATAGAATTGACAGACTTAGTTATTGCTGCTACGGCAATAGCAAAAGGATGTCCAATAGTAACAAGGAATACAAAACATTTTGATAGAATTAAAAATCTATCCATTATTGATTCTTAATAACTTGATTAAACTAATTACACCAACCAAAGCTCTCGAAGCTGAAGCAATCGCTTTCCGACAAGAGTTTTTTGACAATAATGAGCCGGTAATCAACGGCTCATCTTTGTTTGATAAAGTTGTGTTGTATGATGATTGGTTATTACAACTTAAAAATAATTCTTATCTTGAAACCGTTTCGCCTGATTGGGTAGTTACTTCCGTTTTCTTTGCTATTCGTTTAAGCGATCATAAAATTGTTGGGATAATTGATGTCCGGCATACTTTGAATCAGTTTTTATCTGATTATGGTGGACATATCGGTTATTCAGTCAGACCCTCGGAACGAGGCAAAGGTTATGCAACCGAAATGCTCAAGTTCGCTTTAGACTATTGCCGAGAGATAGGCTTAGAGAAAGTAATGCTTGGTTGTTATAAAACAAATACCGCCTCAATCGGAATTATCCATAAATGTGGAGGCATTTGGGAGCGGGAAACCCGATATCTTGATGGGAAAATGATGGATATATTTTGGATAAGACTTTGATAAAACGAAAAACCTCTGAAATGTATTTTTCAGAGGTTTTTCGTTTTTAAGAGAATCATTTAGTTATTTTCAGATTTCGAATATTCTGAAAATTTACAGCCAAAAATATCTGCCAGATAATTATCCAGTTCGTCCGATTTCAGGGCAAGGTTGGTAATATTGTGTTTGATGGTTTCTTTCTCGTCCGAGAAAACATCCGACAAATGCACACGGTACGAGATATAAATCTCGCTGCCTTGGATACCCAAAATAAACGGCTTCAAATCTGCCGAAAGCAGGTAACGCAACAACGGTTCAAGGTCTTTGTCGGGCAGCAGGTTGGTGGGTGAAGTGGCAAACAAATAATCGCGTCCGTAAACAAACATGCGGATTTCGGCGCTGCCCTTGTGAAATTGCCACGACTCGTTTCCTTTGCGAGCCAATACAGGATTCAATCCCATATCCACAATCGCTTCTTCGCAGAATTGAGCCAACTCGGTCAACGGTTTTTTATCAAACAATTTATCATTGATTTTATTTCCGCACGATGGGCAATATTGTGTTTTTTCAGTAATCAATGCGTGACAGGTGCTGCACTCAACCGCAAATTTAGTGCGGTCGATTTTATCCACCTGTTCCAACATTTTTTCCAACATATCAATCGGAATACCAAATCCCATATTGTCCGCATCGTCAAACTTAGCCACCGTGATACCAATCACCTTGCTTTCCTGGTTGAACATCGGGCCACCACTGTTACCCGGGTTTACGGCAGCATCGGTTTGGATATAAGTTTTTCCGTCCATTAATTGCTTTGGAGCCGACACTGTTCCGTCCGTTACCGTGTAAGGCATCCCAAACGGATAGCCTACCACACTGATGCGGTCGCCGATTTTTAGTTCGTCGCCGTTGTTCAGTTCCAACAGGGGCAAGTTGCTGAAATCGGCATCCGAACTCAAAAACGCCAAGTCCGATTGTGGATTGATTAACACTACTTTAGCCAGAAAACGGTCTTTCTTCGCGTTTTCGATAGCCACTTCCTGAAACCCTTCCACCACATGGAAATTGGTAACAAAAAGATTATATTGTTTCAAGTAAAAACAGGATCCCGAGCCGCCGGCATGGTTTACCTTAAATACTACTTCTGATATAATATCGTTTTGCATAATTTTTTAATTATAAATGTGTTGAATAGATTTATACGCAGGCACAACGACACAAATATTTTAGCGTCTCAGCGACTTTGCGTATAAAAAATTTATTTACCAAAAAAGCGGGAAAATAGCCCACCGCTCTTTTTACCTTTCGACAAGTCTCCATTCATGATCTTATCCAGTGAAGCCGCAAGTGCTTTTGCCCCTTCTTCCCACGATTTACCCGAAGCCTGTTCCATAGCGTCAGTCATCACCGAGCTGATATCATCCTGCAAATTGTTGTGGTAAAACGCATTGTAATACACAAACAAAATGCCCAGCACCACATTCATGTAGTTGCCCTTGTCCATGCCTTCTTTCGTGCGTTCTTGCTCATCCTCAAGGTTTTCCTGAATATTTTGCAGCGACGAACGGCGTTTGTCCGGAATAAATGTTTCCACATCATACAAATCGGCAATAAATTGCTCCTTATTCATATCCTGCAAGTACGACAAGAACTTTTTACCCCTGTCTACCAACTCATTTGTAGGAATATTTTTCGCATGCATATCGCCAATCGCATCTTCCAAATCGTTGCGCAATTGACCTTGCGGATGCACATAAAAATCAATTTGGCGAAGCGTAAGCGCTGTTACATCCCACGCCAAACCATACCAGCGTTTCGATTCCAAATAATTAACATATTCAAAGGTATCTTTAATTATTTTTTGGATAGTGTTGTAAGCCGTTTCCGACTTATCCGTAGCAAAAGGCGTTATAATAGGCTCGTAAATTCGTTTTGCGCCGAATTGTGTAACATACTCATCGTCGTATTTATCGCCCGTTGCACATATTTCTTTCAAAATATAATACAACTTATACGGGTTCGTTTCGCTTATTTTGCACGAATACTCAAAATTCAGCTGGCTATCATTTTTCAAATAAATTTGAGCCAAATCCATATTGTTGAAATTCAGCGAACAAACCTGACGCAACAGCGGCACAATCGTGCTTTGATTTACCTCGAGAAATGGTGCTGAGATATTCAACATTCCATTTTCGATCTCGATATTTACCACGATAGACCCATGCGGGATTTTAAACTTAGTACCTTCGGCATTGCCGTATTTGGGGCGCAATTCAGCATTGACATAGTCGAGCAAAAGATGAAAACTCTTCATATACTCTTTCGCATCAAAAGCATCGGTACATGCGTCCCACAAATCTACATTGATTTTACTCGCCGTAGAACTAAAAAGCGATTTGTGAAAAACCGGACAATTGTTCATAAATTATTGATTAATAGTTAATATTGATTTTACAGGAAAATATACGATAAAATATTTTCATGGAATGGCAAATATAATAATAAAAACAATACCCATGTTAATAAAATCTAAAAAACAAACCGGAGTATAACAAAAATTATCAACAAGACAAACCAGGGTGTGTTCCCGCCGTAAAAAAAAGTCAGGGCTTCATTTCAAAATGAACCCCTGACTCTTTTAGAACCAAGCCCCCAAATCCATCCGGCACAAACAACAACGAAAATCCGGACAAATCGTGGGCTTGAATGTATGAAACGGCACGCAGTAGGGGCGTTGCATGCAACGCCCCTACAATGACCACCTGCAACGCCCCTACAATACCCACACCTTTACGGCGTT
>JAVBLE010000015.1:0-47898 GCA_031553685.1 Paludibacteraceae bacterium
AGGCTATTTCTCCACAACGATATCACTATTTTTTGTGTATCTAGACATCACAGCTCTTACCTCCTTCCGATTTATCAATAAAAATACAACTCTTGTGATTAATCGGTATTTTTTTTTTGGGTAAAGGTACGAGACATCGCATAAAACTAAAAGAATACAAATATATGCCTGACCATGCCTATTGGTGCGATGTCTCCACGACGCTCCTCGTATCCACTTCGACTACGCTCAGCGACCACTCGTCGCTTTGGTCGACATGACGAAGTGCTTAAGTTGACGACATTGCTCTCCCCACACACAAACTCTCTTAATAATTTTGTTGGGAAAAATTACAAGCTGCCTCCGTAGGGAATACAATATCCTATCGGAGGCATTTTGTTGTAATAGCGAATCCTTAGAAAAAGAAAGTATGCCTAATATGAACAGAATGAACAACATGAATAACATGAACAAATCTTGAGTTAAAAAATTATTTAGTTTTGTGTCGTTTAATTGATAACCCGTAGGGACAGCTCGAGAGTTGTCCGAAAACAACCAACAATAAGTAAACGGACAGGTCGCGACCTGTCCCTACAGAATACAAATCAACTATTTATAATTAATTTGCACCCAATATCCGTAGGGGCGAAAAATTTTTCGCCCCCTACATACCACCATAAACAATAAACAAACAATATTTATTCACCAATAAAAAATAAAAATTATGTCAGTAAAGTATGTATTATCGGAAAAGGGCAATCCGTTGAAACCCGCAGATCCTAAAAAATGGTATGCAACAGCCAAAAGTACGGGAGAATTTACTCTCCGTAAATTGAGTAAAGAAATTGCCGAAGGCAGCACTACGGTGAGCGATACCGATGTGTTGGCAGTGCTGAACGACCTGACCAAGATATTGCGCCGCCACCTCGAAAATGGCGAGATTGTGCGTTTTGGCGATTTCGGTTCGTTCCAGATCACTGTCAGCAGTGAGGGTGCCGGCTCGGAAGAAAAATTCCACGCTTCGATGATTAAAGGCTCGAAGGTGGTGTTTCGTCCGGGTGTCGACCTGAAGGAAATGCAAAACAACCTGAAGTTTGAAAAAATGTCTAAAAACGACTAACTAAAATCGTCCTTACGATTTGACTAAATCATCCGTATCTTTTGGGTAAATCGTACTGACGATTTTGGGAAAAGATACGGACGATTTTACTCAATTATTTATTTACAATTAAAAACAACATCAATTATGAAAAAATTACACTTGTTATTTATCAGCCTTGCGCTAATAATGGGTACCACCAATGTTTCGTCGCAGAAATGGCTGGACAAATTAAACAAAGGGTTGGACAATGTAAACAAAGGATTAGACGATGTAAATAAAACGCTGGATAAGGTGGCACCGTCAACTGCACAACAAAGCAACACAAATCAAAATCAGCAGCAATCTCAAAATCAACAAAGCCAGCCAGCCAATAATCCTCCGGCGAAGCCTCCGGTATGCTCATCGGTAACTTCACCAATCCGAAACCTCAAAATAGAACCTGTGGATTGTTACGCATCGGGCAATGATGTGGTATTGGAATTTACCGCAACAAATACAAGTCAAAATCCAACAATGTATCTTGGCTTTGGGGGAAAATCGATGGCTTATGATACAAACGGAGAACAATATGATGTTGATTCTAACAGCATGTATAAAACACAATTGCCGGAGGGAACAAAAGTGAAGATAACTCAAATTATAAAAGATGTAAGTTCTAAAACAACGAAATTTCCGACGGTTAAGCTTGATTTATATTTTGCGAAACCTACCGATGCTTATGGCGAAAACGGTGAACTTATCTTTAAAAATGTGTCTATTGACCGAGGTAACTCAAATTAATAATCTTAAATAATCAAACCAATGAAAAAATTGATCTTTTTAGCAAGCCTTATCGCTTTAGTAAGCCTTTCGGCATGCAACAAACAAACGGAAAAAACCAACACTGCAGCTGCAGACAGTACCAAACAAGAAGCCAAAGCCATAGAACCAGCTAAACCCGATGTGATAAACATCACAAAAACTAAAAGTATAATAGGTGTCAATGACGATTGCGACAAACACATAAAACGCAAACGCATTACAGCCGAAGAAAGAAAAGCCTTGAAATTGGACGAAATAACGGATAAAGATTTCGTGAAAGAATTTGGCAAACACTCCAACAAAGAAATCTCTTTGGGCAAAACAATTCTTAAAGTTTCGCAAGGACGAATTGAAAGCGTATTGGTAATTATTGACGATCATGCCACCTTTGAATTTTGGATAAGCTATGATGCACAAGGCAATTATGTGGATTACTTGTGGGCAGGTACAATAATGAACTATGCCGGCGACAGGACAGGATCGACCGTTGAAGGCGACAAGATACAACGAGAAAGTCCTTGGGCGGATGAGGAAGGATCGGGCTGTAGCTACTCTCAATTTCAAATCATGCCTGATTTAAAGTTCAAAAAGTTGAAAGAATGGGTAAAATAAAATCAAGCTAAAACAAAAAGCCGTTTTCCATTTGGCGCAAGTTTAGCGATAGCGTAACTTGTGCCAGCCTTTAAAAATAGAACTGTAATGAGCTGTTAATGCACCAAGAACTATCTTTGAATATTGAATATAAATCGCAGGGGTCATATCGTAGGCAATCGATTGATAGTCATTGCTCTAAAGGCACTAATTCATGTGGTTTTTTCCAAATAATTTACACCTTATTTTACTGTTAATAAGTTATTTATTTGTGTATTGAACGAACTATTGATTTATGAAAATGCAAAACAAAATAGATGTCTACAGATTTCTATCTAAACAAAAGTTTGGAAAGCTTCTATTTGTGTTCTTTTTCATTGCTATTCAAGTAAATAGTGCTCCATCATTTACTGTAAAAGTATTTGATGCTGTCAACAATACTCCCATAAATACTACTGCTGCCTTTGGCTTTCAAACGGATGGATGTCGTAATCGAGTGTTTAGAATAACCATAGTTGGAAATGATCTACCACCCAACGGAACAATAAATTTAAATGGAACACCTATTTCATATTATGAATTTTCATTAACAAATTTTGGCGATCCTCTCAATCAAATATCTTATAATGGGACTAGCATTGCCGAAACAGTATATGTTCGATTCAAATTTGGACTACCAATTACAATCTTTAACTTAGAACTCGTTGGGAATATTTCTATATCAGTATCTGGTTCCAGTTTAAAGAGAGATTTCATTACAATTAACACCTCATATATTAATACTGACAATCTTCAACTTGATCCCAAAAGTCTATCCGGACTCACTCAAAAAGATTGTAAGTCTGAAGCAAAAGGAGTTAATGTAAGTTGGGGGCCTTTTATGCCTACTCCAACATCTATTAGTCTATCTCTTGATAATAATAATTTTGAATGTTCTTTAGATAATATCAATTTCAATAATCCTTCAATATTTCCAGCCTCAAATGCTCCTGGAGTATTTAAAATATATGTTCGTCTAAAACCGGGAATACCTGTGGGTAATTATTCCGGTATATTAAGTTTAAAAGCATCCAGCTGTGACATTGGAGTTACATTGCCTATAAGCGGGAATGTACCTTGCCCGATTTTATTACCTGAAGATCCATACCCTGTCTGCGAACCTTCGACAGTAGACATAACTTATTGTGTGTTGCCTTCAGATGTATTTGTTTCTTACTGGAAAGATATAGATGCAACTGTACTGGTATCTGATCCTGCTTCTATAGCCGAACCTGGAACTTATTTTATAAAAATGGGTTCATCACAAACCGGTTGTTCAGATATTAAACCAGTAAATGTAACCATATATCCCAAACCTCAAGTCTCACCTGTTTATCATGATTAACTAAAACTGAGATGTTACGCCATCTACCATATCGATTCTAATTATTGTCATGGTATTTTTTTATACTGTAGCATCCGCAAATTACCAACGAATTTATAAAAGAATTGAAAAATATTAATGCTAAATAATTCATTGTAAAACAAAAAAAATATGAAAACAAAACTTATCACATTAGCCGCAGCATTATTAATAGCTGCCAGCGCATGGGCGCAAACTGAGGTAAACGGTATCTATTATGCCTTTTCGGGCACAGATGCTACAGTAACAAATCCTTTTCCTTACGGTATTCCTGACCATAATACAGCATATTCGGGAAGTATAACCATACCTGCTACGATAATGTACCAAGGTACAACTTATAATGTAACAGGTATGGAAACGCAAACTTTTCAAGATTGTACAGGGCTGACTGCTGTGAGTGTTCCAAGTAGTTTTTCCACAATTAATTCATCCGGTTTTCGTGGTTGTACTAATCTGACATCTGTTCAATTGGCCGAAGGGATAACTTATATTGCAAGCAATGCTTTCAATGGTTGTACAAATCTTACTTCCATCAACTTGCCAAGCACTCTTACTTCAATAGGAGGTAGTGCTTTCAGGGCTTGCAGCAAATTAACCTCTGTCAGTTTGCCTGCAAACCTGGAATCAATAGCCCAAGATGCTTTCCGCGAAGCCGGGCTTACTTCTATTATTATACCAAACAAAGTGTCAAGCCTTTGGACAGGGGCTTTCCGCGATTGTTCCTCTCTTCAATCTGTCATTATCTCGGGCAATATAGCCGATTGGCAGCAGAGTGCTTTTAATAATTGTACGGCTCTGACATCTGTTGTCATACAAAATGGAGTAACAGCTATACCGGGTAGTGCTTTCAAAGACTGTACAAATCTGTCCACTATTGTAGTGCCAAATAGTGTTGCCAGCATTGGAACAGATGCTTTTTACAGAACAGCCTGGTATAATGCACAACCTGATGGTGTTGTATATATTGGCAAAGTACTGTATAAATATAAAGGAACCATGCCTTTAAATACATCTATCCAAGTAACCGATGGTACGGTGGGTATTGCAGATGGGGCTTTTTATGCTTCGGAAGGATTAAGTCTGACTTCAATACAATTACCTAACACATTGGTAAATATTGGTACGGAGGCTTTTTATTGGTGTCATGGGTTGACTTCACTTATAGTCCCCGAAGGAGTAGAAAGTATAGGGTACCGTGCTTTTAGTGAAACGAATATTACAACAGTTACAATACCAAGCACATTAAAAATGATTAGCTCTAATGCATTTTACAACTGTCAGTATTTAACCTCTATTACTATTCCAAGTGCTGTAACTTATATTGATCAATCTGCTTTTTCAGGTTGTACGGCTTTACAAAGCATATATGTTTTAGGAACAACACCTCCGGGTTGTCCGCCTCAGGCAGACTACCTATCTGCATTCTACAATGTGCCCAAAGATGGTGTCCTTCATGTTCCCGCCGGCACAATAGCGTTGTATGCCGGTGCTGATGGCTGGAGTGAATTTATCAATGTAACAGACGATGCATCTACTGGCACGCATAATCCACAAGCTAAAACATTTGCCACAAAAGCAACTCTGAATGGCATTAGTATTAATGGCGAAATTGCAGGCAAAACAGTAAGTATTTTCAATATAAACGGCACACAAGTGTATAATGCGCAAGCTACTACCGGCGAAATAACGATCGCTTTGTCTTCGGCAGGTATTTATATTGTTCGTATCGGCAATGAAGCCATAAAAATAATTAAGAAATAAAAACGGTATTGTTATTTAGTGTAGATTTTCTCGTTTTCGTCATGCTGAACTTGTTTAGCTCCTGTTAGTCGCTGATTGCTGATTCAACATCTCTCTATCAATAGGGGATTGCGGATCATACTTCGGCATGCTTGGTTGCTGAGCGAAGTCGAAGTACAGCAACCAAGTCCGCAATGACAATTGCCATAAAACTATATTAATTTAACAATGCCATATAATCTCTATTTAATAAGAAATCAGAACTTAAACCAAAAATCTAAATTAGGAAATGCCGCTTTAATATCTTCTTGTAAAGATAAATCATTGGGCGAGCCGGTTGCAATACTGTTTCCGGTCATTAACCAAATCATATCTGCTGTTTTTGTAGCCAGGGATAATTCGTGTGTCGAAAGCACAATCGTTTTATTCGTATCTTTTGCCAATCGTTGGAGTAGGAGCATTACTTCTACGCGGTTGGGCAGGTCGAGGTGAGCCGTAGGTTCGTCGAGGAAAATAAGAGGTGTGTCTTGTGCCAGCGCTTTGGCGATAAGAGCGCGTTGCTTTTCTCCATCGGATAATTGATTGACAGGCTCATTCGTTTTGTGCGAAAGATGTACCTGTTCAATAGCTTGTGTGGTGATTTCCATATCCTTGTGTGTGCGGTTGCCGAGCCACGAAGTGTGCGGGTATCTTCCCGTAAAAACAAGGTCGAACACAGTCAAATTATCCACATCCACCTTTTCGGTTAGCACAAACGAAAGCAGTAATGCTTTTTCACTGTTTGATACCGTTGTAATGTCTTTTCCAGTAATAAAAACAGTTCCTTCAAGCGGCTTTTGCAGCGAACAAAGTGTGCGCAATAAAGTTGACTTTCCACAGCCGTTTTGACCAATGAGGCACACCAATTCGCCTGCATGTAGTTGCAAGTTTATATCTTGTTGGATAATTGTTTTTTTATATCCAATGGAAAGATTGGTTGTATGTAAAATAAAATTCATTCAAATATGTGTTTGCTTGTAGAGACAGGGCATGCCCTGTCTCTACAACATGCCCTGTCTCTACAACATGCCCTGTCTCTACCGTTTTTTCAAAATAATCCAAATAATCAATGGTGCGCCAAATAGCGAACTGATTGCATTAATCGGAATAGTATAGATGCTCCATTGCGAAACAATATCGCAGAGTAGGAGCAGAGCCGCCCCGCAAAGCATGGAAGCAGGCAGTGTAACGCGGTGATCGGACGAGCGGAATAGCCCGCGTGCAATATGAGGCACTGCCACGCCAATAAATGCAATCGGTCCGGTAAAAGCCGTAACGGCACCAGCCAAAAGCGCTGTTGATACAATTATAATTATCCGTGTGCGAACAATGGAAACGCCCAACCCTCGCGCATAATTTTCGCCCAAAAGAATAGCATTCAATGATTTTTGCATAAAAAAAGCAATAATAAGTCCAAGTAGAACCAATGGTGCCATCACCTGCATATACGACCAACTAACAGCCGAGAGGCTTCCCAATGTCCATACCACAAATACTTTGAGTGCATCGGGATTGCTGTGGTTTTGCAGTATGCTGACAATGGCGCCGGCAATGCTCCCAAACATAATGCCGATAATAAGCAGCGAAACCGAATTGCGCACTTTGAACGAAGTTCCCAGCATAATCCCCAACACCGCCAAGCTTCCCAAAATAGCTGCCACGACCACTCCCCAACCCGAACAAACCAAAGCCACAGGCAATGCACTACTTGCCAAAACCAATACCGCCACGCCCAAACTCGCCCCCGAACTTACCCCCAAAACATCAGGTCCTGCAAGCGGGTTTTGAAACAGCGTTTGCATCAACAATCCCGCAACAGACAAGGAAGCTCCTGCAAGAATTGCCGTCAATGCTTTGGGTAAGCGAAAATTGAATATGATTTCGTAATAATTACTTTCGGTGGAGTTGCCGGAAAGCGCGTGTAATACATCTTTTATAGGAATAGATAAGCTTCCGTAAGCCAAATCGACTACGAAAAGTACAGTGCAGAGCAAAAGTAGTGATATGAATAGTAGGGTTCGGTTCATGTCAATTATTTTTCATTTAAATTATTCAAAAACCAATCATAACCCTCAATGTTTTGATATTCTTTAGGGATAGATTTCAATAAAATCCCTTTATCTTCATTCCAAACATCTTTCTTCTTTAAAACCTTTCGGTAATGATTTTCTTTGATATGACTTGGAAAAATGTATTCAATGGTGTCAATATTTAATCCATTCCATTTGTATTTATAAAGTTCGGCATTTCCCGGTTGTCCATAATCCATACCTCTGATTATTTTTTCTGTAGGCGAAAAAGTGGGATTGATAAAATCATATGCTGAGCTAAAAACACCTTGTTTTTCTAAATTCAAATACACAACATACGATTCGGCAAGACAGCAGCCCGAATTAGGGTACCAGTGCACAACGAAGTCTTTAGAACCATCACCATTCACATCAAAAATGGTATCGTTCATAAATGTCATTGCTTCTTGTTTGTGATGCAATAAAGGAAGCAACTGATCATTATTGACCTTAAAAAGATATAGATAAGTATTTATATCACTTTGTGTTAGATTGATTAATAAATGTTTCTGTGAGTTTGAAAATAAATTACCCATTCTAATACCAACATTCATCTCAAAGCCATAATCAACATTCCAAGCCTCTACTTGATATGTTTTTTCAAAGTTTTTATCATAAATATGCTTTCCAAGGCTGTCTATGGCACCATTTAATGATTGCTTTAATGTATTTTCCCAATTGATGCTATCTTGAATATCTTTTTCTTTTCGAGATAGTTTTTGAGTTTCATCTTTTGGGGTAATAGACTGATTTCTATTGTTATTACAAGAAAAAAGAGACAATAAAATGCAAAACAATAGTATTGGAGATATTTTTTTC
This sequence comes from Paludibacteraceae bacterium, assembly GCA_031553685.1. Classification (GTDB taxonomy): domain Bacteria; phylum Bacteroidota; class Bacteroidia; order Bacteroidales; family Paludibacteraceae; genus JAFGVL01. The sequence goes on from JAVBLE010000015.1 coordinate 8,546, forward strand.
ATACAAACTATTCTAATCGTTTTACAAAAACAGGTTGATAATCGGTCATCAGTTCGGGGTGGAAAATCCAAATCAGGTCTTCCAAAATAATATCGGGACGGGCTACGCCGGTTTCGAGGAAATCGTTTGCTCCGGATGGCGTACAACGAGCATTGAAATTGAATACATGTTTGTTTTTTACGGCTGAAAATAAAGCGTGCCGTTCGTCTATTTTTATGAGTTCTTGCAACGAATAGGCAGGCGCAGCTATCCAATAGTCGGCATTGCGGAACTTATCGAGGACTACTTCAAAATTGAGTGGAAGGCTGCCCACATTGGTGTCTGCGGCGTATGCGTATGATGCTCCGGCGTCAGCTATTAGTTGCGCCATGTAATTGCGTCCGGCGGGCATGTACCAGGTACCTTTGAAATTGCTGCCGCTTAATACGGTTGGCTTTTGGGGTAGGTTTTTGGCTTTGTTTTTGGCTTCTGTATATTTTTTTTCGATGGAGGAAAAAATACTGTCGGCAAGTAGTTCTTTGTCATAGAATGCTGCCATGAATTTAATCCATTCGGCACGCCCGAGTGGCGAGGATTCTGTCCATTCGTTGTCGTATATAATAGTAGTGCCGAGTTCGGAAAGGCGTTTGCCGACAGGGTCGTCTTGATTGTAACCGTTGAGGAAAAGGGCATCGGGCTGTAACAGTTGTATTTGCTCAATATTCGGACTGAAAGAGTCGCCGAGATTGTGCAGTTTGCCTTGCGTGTATTTTTGTTGTAAGATGGGATTGTAAGCGAGTTGTGGTGAACAGATGCCCGAAATGCTTTCGATTTCATTTATTAGTTGTAGAAATTCAAATTGCGAGCAACTGGTGGCACAGGTTTTATGTAGCGGGATGGTGATTTTTTGTCCGTCGTCGGGCGTTGTTGTTTGCTGGGTTTTTACTAAATAATAACGGGCGTAAACGGCATTTTTTTTCCATGGATTGAAAACGGTGATGCGCTTGTATCGTGGATAATAATCGACCGCGAAACCTTTGGCATACGAGATTGAGAGTGTGGAATCGGTTTTTGTGTCGGTGGTTTGCGGTTGTGTGGCGGGTTTGCACGAGAATAGCAAACTTGCAAGAAATATTGGAAAACAGATTTTAAAGGGAATGGTACGCCAACCCGCGTATGCGGACGCGCGAGGGATGACTTCGACTGTGCTCAGCCACCGGCGGCACCCCGCAGTGAACCGGAATGGGAATGTGGTAGAGCCGTGGCGCGCCGCGGCTCTACAAACCGAATAGGAATGTGAGCGAGGAGTACAGCGGATAGCCCGACCCCGCCGACGACAGTGGAGACGCGGCGTGCCGCGTCCGTACAAACGAGAGAGCACGCGGCGGGGACGCGCCCAAATTGTTTTTTGAGGTTTTTTGAGTTGTGTGAAAGTGAGTTTTTTGAAATCGATCATCGCCCCGATAATTTTTAGTGATTAATGGGCATTTGGCAAGGTTTTCCGGCTTGTTTCATTTATTGCGCCTTCCCATTTTTCGGGCGAAAAACAGTGGCTTTTGCGATAAATTTTGAGTGAAACATACGGCTGCGGGGGCAGCTATTGATTTTTCCTGCGGGAGGAAGTACAATATTCCCTACTCCAAATGCACCGGCAAAGGTAATATTTAATTGTGTATTTTTCGAACATCTATTTTATTTGTAAATAAAAAAAGCTACTTTTGCCGTTTGTGTTACTTTAACAATTTTGGGAAAAAATTTTAGAATATGTCGAAAATTGCATTGATTACCGGAATTACCGGACAAGACGGAGCTTATCTGGCTGAATATCTGATAAAAAAGGGTTATATTGTGCACGGATTAAAGCGCCGTTCGTCGCTGTTTAATACGGATCGGATTGACCATTTGTACCAAGATCCGCACGAAACGAATAAAAATTTAATTCTTCATTATGGTGATTTGACTGATAGTATGAATATTACTCGTCTTATTGGTGAAATTCAGCCGGATGAAATTTATAATTTGGCGGCGATGAGTCATGTGAAAGTGAGTTTTGATACGCCCGAATATACGGCGAATGCTGATGGCATTGGTACTCTTCGCATACTGGAAGCGGTTCGTTTGCTTGGTTTGACTAAGAAAACGCGTATTTATCAGGCTTCTACTTCGGAGCTTTATGGCTTAGTTCAAGAAATTCCACAAAAAGAAACTACTCCATTTTATCCGCGCAGCCCGTATGCGGTGGCTAAAATGTATGCTTACTGGATTACGGTGAATTACCGCGAGGCTTACAGTATGCATGCTTCCAATGGTATTTTGTTTAATCATGAATCGCCTTTGCGTGGGGAGACTTTTGTAACGAGGAAAGTAACCCGTGCGGTGTCTAAAATTGCTTTGGGACTTCAAAAACAGGTGTTTATGGGCAACCTTTCGGCGCAGCGCGATTGGGGTCATGCAAAGGATTATATCAAAGCGATGTATCTTATTTTGCAACAAGAACAAGCTGATGACTATATTATAGCGACCGGTGTAACTACGACTATTCGTAAATTTATTGACATGGCGTTTGCCGAAGTGGGAGTGGGGATTGAATTTAAAGGTGTAGATGCAGAAGAAAAAGGATTTATTTCTTCTATTGATGAAAAAATATTCAATGCAACTGTTGGTGAAAAGCATTTGGCTGACTTGAGAAAACGCATGGGTGAACAAGTGGTGGGTGTTGATCCGAAATATTTCCGTCCGACAGAGGTAGAATTACTTATTGGCGACCCGACTAAATCGAAAACCAGGCTTGGCTGGGAGCCTGAATATGACCTTGCAGGATTGGTGAAAGACATGATGCAAAGCGATGTGAAGCTGATGCAGAAGGATTCGTATTTGAAAGAGGGTGGTTATCAGGTGTTGAATTATTTTGAATAAAAATGCGATTAACCGCAAAGATCGCAAAAGAATCCGCGAAGAATTAATATTTACTTTGCGTTCCATTGCGCCTTAGCGGTTAAAATAAAGATAATATGACAGAGAATGAAATCTCGAGGTTTGTTTTTGAGGCAGGGCTGAAAGTACATAGGGCTTTGGGTCCGGGTTTGTTAGAAAGCGCTTACGAAGAGTGTCTTTATTATGAACTGCAAAAATCCGGTTTGAAAGTAGAAAAACAAAAACCGTTGCCTTTAGTTTATGAAGATGTTAGACTTGATGCCGGTTATCGAATGGATTTACTGGTCGAAGGAAAATTGGTAGTAGAAATAAAAGCGGTTGAAGCACTGAATGATTTACATATGGCACAAATATTAACTTATTTGAAATTAAGTCATTGTAAATTGGGATTGTTGATTAATTTTAATACAACATTATTTAAGACGGGAGTACGCAGAGTGGTAAATGGGTTATAAATACAATAAATTAACCGCTAAGAACGCAAAGCATTCGTAAAGGATAAAACAAATATTCCTTGCGTTTCCTTAGCACTCTTCGCGGTAAAAAACGCTAACCGCAAGGAACGCAAAGCACTTGCAAGGGAAAATATATATTGCGTTCCTTTGCGCCCTTTGCGGTAAAAAGTATGAATAAAGATAGTAAAATATATGTTGCAGGGCACCTTGGATTGGTTGGTTCTGCTATTTGGAAGAATTTGCAATCGAAAGGCTATACGAATTTGATCGGTCGGTCTTTTGAGGATTTGGATTTAAGAAACCAACAGGCAGTTGCCGATTTTTTTGCAGCAGAGAAGCCGGAATATGTATTCTTGGCAGCAGCTAAAGTGGGTGGAATTATTGCCAACAATACTTATCGTGCCGATTTTATTTATGAAAATTTGCAGATACAGAATAATATCATTCACCAGTCGTATGTGAATGGCGTGAAAAAACTTTGCTTTTTGGGTAGCACTTGCATTTATCCGCGCGAAGCTCCACAGCCGATGCCCGAAGATTGTTTGCTGACATCGCCGCTCGAATATACTAATGAGCCTTATGCGGTAGCCAAAATTGCCGGTATCAAAATGTGCGAAAGCTATAACTTGCAATACGGAACGAATTTTATTGCCGTAATGCCGACTAATTTGTATGGTCCGAATGATAATTTTAATTTGGAAACTTCGCATGTACTGCCGGCGCTGATCCGTAAAATTCATTTAGGGAAATGCTTGCAGAATAACGATTGGGAAGCTATTCAAAAAGACTTGAACAAACGCCCGATTGAGGGTGTAAACGGAAATTCGCTCCAAGAAGAAATTTTGAACAAATTGGCCAAATATGGTGTTTCGACAGAAAATGGAACTGCGCGCGTTGAGGTTTGGGGCACAGGCACACCGATGCGCGAATTCCTTTGGAGCGAAGATATGGCTGATGCGACAGTTTTTGTAATGGAACGCGTTGATTTTAAAGATACCTATCTGTCCGGAGCAAAGGAAATTCGCAATACACATATTAATATTGGTACCGGTAAAGATATTTCGATAAAAAATATTGCCGAAATTATAAAACAAACGATTGGCTTTGGAGGCGAAATCTTTTTCAACGCCGCTAAACCCGACGGAACAATGAAAAAACTAATTCAAGTAGATAAAATTAATAAATTGGGCTGGAAACATTCGGTCGAAATAGAACAAGGCATAAAGATGATGTATGATTGGTACACAAGATAATTTTTGAACCTTGAACCTTGAACTTTGAATAATTAAATATGGCAGAAGATATACTTTTAGAAAAAAACGAGAGATGGAGTACGGAGATTAAGCCTCGCACAGGTTTATTTGATGTGAACTTTAAAGAGATTTGGAATTATCGGGATTTGTACACCATGTTTGTAAAACGGGATATCATTACTTCGTATAAGCAAACAATACTTGGTCCTCTTTGGTTTTTTATCCAACCCATAATGACTACTATAATGTATATGGTTGTTTTTGGTGGAATAGCAGGAATCAGTACCGATGGACTACCGCAACCGTTGTTTTATTTGTCGGGAATTTGTTTGTGGCAATATTTTTCTACTTGCTTGACCAGTACATCTAATACCTTTTTGGCAAATGCCGGTATTTTTGGAAAAGTATATTTTCCTCGTTTGATATCGCCGCTTTCCACAGTAACATCGAATTTAATTCGTTTCTTTATACAGTTTGGATTGTTTGTGCTGGTGTATCTATACTATGTTATTTTTACCGATGTGCACATTGCACCCAACATTTATATATTATTATTTCCAGTTCTGATTATAATGATGGCAGGCTTGGCATTAGGCTTTGGAATTCTGTTTTCATCCATGACTACTAAATATAGGGACCTGACATTATTACTCAGTTTTTTTGTGCAGTTGTGGATGTACGCCACTCCGGTTATTTATCCATTAAGTACCATTACCAATGAAAAATTGAAATTAATAATGTCGCTTAACCCGCTGACTTCGATTGTGGAAACATTTAAGTATAGCATACTGGGCACGGGAAGTTTTAGCTGGTGGTCGTTAGGATATAGTTTTGGGTTTATGGTTGTACTGATGGCGATTGGCATTGTGATATTTAACCGGGTACAACGGAGTTTTATGGATACGGTGTAATATGGGGTATTTATATATTTTTGGAACAATATTGTTTACTATTTATGGGCAAATGATTTTAAAATGGCGTTTGTCGGCACTTAAATTTGTTTTGCCCGAAGGTGGATTAATTGAAAAGATTATTCCATTATTTAAAGTTGTTTTTGATCCGTTTATATTTTCGGGATTTGTTTCGGCTTTTATAGCTTCACTCTTTTGGATGGCGGCTATGACAAAGTTTGAAATAACTTATGCTTATCCGTTTATGAGCCTATCTCCGGCATTGGTATTTATGTTGGGGATATTTTTATTGGGAGAAACTTTTACTATTGGTAAGTTAGTGGGATTAATTTTGATTATTTTAGGTATAATTGTTACAGTGAAATTTTAGAAATGCAAAATGTTCCTCATATATCAGTTGTTTCACCTATTTACAGGGCAGAAAATATTGTATCCGAGTTGGTAAAACAATTGCATGAAAATTTATCTAAAATAACGAATGATTACGAAATTATTTTAGTAAATGACGCTTCGCCCGATAACTCCTGGCAAAAAATGCAAGAAGAATGCAATAAAGATAATCGGGTAAAAGGAATTAACTTGAGTCGGAATTTTGGTCAGCATTATTCTATTACAGCCGGGCTTCAGTATGCAAAAGGCGAGTGGATAGTGGTAATGGATTGCGATTTGCAGGACAGACCGGATGAAATTCCAAATTTATATAATAAGGCGCAAGAAGGCTGGGATATTGTTTATGCTCAACGAGAAGCAAGAAAAGATAATTTCTTAAAGAAAATGTCATCGAAAATCTTCTTTATTATTTATGATTATTTAAGTGGTTTAAAGTCTGACGGTTCAATCGCAAATTTTGGCATATATAATCAAAAGGTTATTCAGGAATATAATAAAATGAAAGAGTTGGCGCGTTCATTTCCTTCACTCATAACCTACTTAGGATTTAGAACAACAGCTATTCCAGTTATTCATGCTGAAAGAGCAGAGGGTTCATCTTCGTACACATTGAGAAAATTATTAAGATTATCTTCCGATGTAATATTGTCAAATAGTAATAAACCACTGAAATTGGCAGTTAAATTAGGCTTCTCCATATCATTAATTTCTTTTTTATTAGCATTGTATAATGTGATTGCTCATTTATTTGGTGTTATTAAAGTACCAGGATTTACAACAACAATATTTTCTATTTGGTTTGTGGGAGGTTTAATTTTGTTCCTTTTAGGAATAGTGGGTTTATATGTTGGGAAGATTTTTGACCAAGTTAAAGAAAGACAGTTGTATATTGTACAAGAGAAGTTAAACTTTGAAAAATGAAAATTACAAAATATGGAGTTACTCTAAATAGGCTAACACAAGATAAAATAGAGATGGTCAGGCAATGGCGGAATAATCCTAAAATTTCCCAATTTATGGAATATAGGGAGAATATTACATTTGAAATGCAACAGAAATGGTTTGAAGAAATCAATAATGATAATAACTATTACTTTATAATTGAATATGAGAACAAAGAAGTTGGATTGGTGAATGTAAAAAATATTGATTATAAAGAAAAAGAAGGTGAAGCCGGAATTTTTATATATGATGATTCATTGTTGAACTCTACAATATCTTTTCAAGCTATCTTATGTTTATATGATTTCTGTTTTGAGACCTTAAACTTAGATAAAATGATAGCTCATACATTTAGGAACAATAAACGAGCCATAAAATTCAATAAAATTTTTGGTTATCAGATATCTGAAAACCAAGAAAGGATTGAGAATCAGATGTATATTTTAAGAAAAAAAGAATATTTTGAAAACCGTAGTTATATATCATTAAATCTTGAATAAAATGGAAATAAATAGCTTTATAGTTGATTTTGCAGCTCAATTTGACGACACAGAGATTTCAGAGTTTACTCCCGATACTAATTATCGGGATTTAGAGGAATGGTCGTCATTAAATGCGTTAGCAATTCTGAATATGATAACTAAGAAGTATCAAGTTGTGATGAAACCCGAGGAAATGCGTCAAACAGAGACAATACAAGAGTTATTTGATTTAGTTTTATCAAAGAACACATAATATTATGTACAATCCATATTCATTAATAGGCAAAACAATTTTAGTAACCGGTGCTTCTTCGGGTATTGGAAGGGCAATTGCTATTGAATGCTCGAAAATGGGTGCTGATATAATCATAACAGGTCGAAATAAAGAGCGTTTATCTGAAACATTAGATTTACTGACTCAAGGTAATCATAATTCGTATTCTGTAGAATTGATTGATATTCACGAATTAGAAAACTTTGTTAGTTTATTACCTGAATTAGATGGGTTTGTTAGTTGTGCCGGAATGATACAACAAACACTTATAAAATTTGTAGATGAACAGGAAATTAATAATCAATTACAAACAAACTTACTGGCTCCGGTTCATTTAACCCGGTTATTAGTTCAAAACAAAAAAGTCAAAAAAAGAAGTTCATTTGTATATATATCCTCTATAAATGGAAATAATTGCGCATATATTGGTAGTTCTATTTATGGGATGACTAAAAGTGCGTTGTCCGGATTTACGAAAGAAATAGCTTTGGAATTAGCACCAAGGAATATTAGGGTCAATAGTGTAAACCCGGGAATGATAGAAACCAATCTTCTGCAAGAAAGCGTGTTTCAAGAAAATATAGAAAAAGATAAACTAAAATATCCTTTAAAACGCTATGGAAAGCCTCAAGAAGTTGCTTATGCAGTAGTTTATCTTCTGTCGGATGCTTCGCAATGGGTTACCGGAACGAGCCTATTGATTGATGGCGGATACACTTTACAATAGAAAAAATCACTATGAACGCATATATCAAAGCAATATCATATTATTTGCCTGAAAAGGTAATTACGAATGAAGATTTAGTAAAAGAGTTTCCCGAATGGACGGTCGAAAAAGTAGCCAATAAAATAGGGGTAAAAGAACGACATGTAGTTTCGGAAAGTGAAACTGCTTCCGATTTGGCTGTAGCAGCAGCAGAAAAATTGTTTTCAGAGCATGGTATAGACAGACAATCCATTGATTTTGTGTTATTATGCACACAAAGCCCTGATTACTTTCTTCCAACCTCAGCTTGTTTGATTCAGAATAGATTAAATCTAAGAACAGATATTGGAGCATTGGATTTTAATTTAGGATGTTCCGGATTTGTGTATGGACTATCATTGGCTAAAGGATTAATTTGTGGAAATATTGCTAAAAATATTTTATTGTTAACCGCTGAGACATATACAAAACACATTCATCCCAAAGATAAAGGAAATAGAACTATATTTGGAGATGGAGCGGCAGCAACATTAATTTCTACTGAGGGATATCTAAAAATATTGAATTTTAATTTAGGAACAGATGGTCGAGGAGCTAATAACTTGATTGTTAAAACAGGAGGATTGCGTTATCCTAATCCAATGAATGATATTTCGTTTGACGAAAATAACATGCCAACTTCTTCTGATTACTTATATATGGATGGTGGTGAGATTTTTAATTTTACTTCTGAATTTGTACCTAAATTGGTAGAAGAAGTGTTAGCGAAAAATAAGTTGCAACAAAGTGAGATTGATTTGTTTGTTTTTCATCAAGCCAATAAATATATGATGAATTATTTGCGAAGATTAATTGATATTGAAGTAGATAAATTTTATTATTGTTTGGAGAATATAGGAAATACAGTTTCGTCCACAATACCGATAGCTTTGTATGAAGCAAATAAGGAAAACAAGATAAAAGGAAATATTCTGATTGCCGGATTTGGTGTAGGGTATTCGTGGGGTGGAACTATATTGAAAGTAGTAAAATGACACAGGAAATAACAAAAATATATCATTTTTGATTATGATACCATTTAATAAACCACATCTAACAGGAAAAGAAACTCAATACATTGAGGATGCCGTTCGTTCCGGAAAAATATCCGGCAATGGAGTTTTTACAAAAAAATGTCAAGATTTTTTTCAACAAAAATATGGTTTTAAAAAATGCTTGTTGACCACATCATGTACCGATGCGTTGGAGATGGCAGCTATCCTTTGCGATATTCAACCGGGCGATGAGGTAATTATGCCAAGCTATACATTTGTTTCAACAGCGTTGGCGTTTGTGAGACAAGGAGCAAAAGTTGTTTTTGCAGATAGCAGGGCGGACGAGCCTAATATTGATGCAACTAAAATAGAAAGCCTGATAACCCCGAAAACGAAAGTTATTGTTCCGGTGCATTATGCCGGAGTAGCCTGCGATATGGATATTATTATGGCTTTGGCCGATAAATACAATATATTTGTGGTTGAAGATGCGGCACAAGCTATAGATTCTTATTATACCCCTAAATCCCCTGAAGGGGACTTTGTCAAGCCTAAGCCGTTGGGTAGTATAGGACATTTGTCTGCATTTTCTTTTCACGAAACAAAAAATATTATTTCGGGCGAAGGAGGATTGTTGGCAATTAATGACGAACGCTTCATTCGTCGATCTGAAATTATCTGGGAAAAGGGTACCAATCGTTCTGAATTTTTCAGGGGAGAAGTAAATAAATATGGCTGGGTAGATACAGGGTCATCATTTTTGCCTTCCGAAATTATTGCCGCTTTTTTGTGGGCGCAACTCGAAAATTTGGATGACATTCAAAATAAACGGAAAACAATTTGGAATGCTTATTACGAAGAACTAAAGCCATTGGCAGATAAAGGATATTTTAAATTACCTATGATACCCGATTATGCAACCAATAATGCTCACATGTTTTATTTGCTTTGCAATTCATTGGAGGAAAGAAGTAAATTGATAAATCATTTGAAAGAAAAAGGTATCTTGGCAGTCTTTCATTATTTAAGTTTGCATAGCAGTGACTTTTATCAAAATAAGCACGATAGGAGAGAATTGCCGAATTGCGACCGGTTTGCCGATTGTTTGGTCAGATTACCTTTGTTTTATGAATTGACAGAAACGGATACTCATTACATAATAGAGCAGATACAAAAGAATATATGTCAATAAATTTACAGATTAGTTCAACGACAAAAAGCAGGATAATGGCAGTAGCCGCTTTCTTGCCAATACTATATGCAGTAATTACTTTATTTGCAAAGGTTTGGCAATTGAATAAAGGCTTGGTTATGTCCGATGAAGCATATTATTTATATCTGCTTAAAGAAATGCCTCGATTGGGAGTAACCCAATTTTACATGTATTTCCAAAATATATTTCAAGGTAATATTATTGCAGTAAGGCTGACTGCTTTACTTCTGAATTTATTGGGAACATTTGTCTTTTCGTATGGACTTTACTCCTACTTTAAAGATGAATTAAAGCTGATAAAAAAGAATTTCTATATTCTTTGGTCGCTTGCATTTGTAATGTTGTTTGGCGGGATTTTTTCGTTGTGGATATGCTATTTTACATTAAACCAATTTGTTGTTTTTGTGGCAATAGGATTGATTTTATTAGGTCTGAAAAACAAAATAAAATGGTTTGCAACTATTGGATTTATTTTATCGGGTTTCTTCTTAGGGACACTATTCTTTGTAATGATAACCAATGTGCCTATCCTGTTCTTTGCCACAATATTAGTTTATTTTTTGAGCGAAAAGGGAAGCCGGATAACTAATAGCCTATTGTTAATTATAGGCGTTTTCTTGTCTGTTACAGTATATTTTATTTTCTTTGACAACTTATTCCTGTATATTGATGCGTTTAAAGAAACCCTGACAAGCACGGCAAAGATTGAAGACGGGCATGGTGTAGTCGCTTTGAAACAATGGATTGAAGGCACCTTCCTGTATTTTGTCAAAACTGTTTTTATAGGTGTGCTGGTAATGTATGCTTTGACGATTATTCTGAAGCAGAAATCTCAATATTCATCATGGATTAAAATAATCACAGTAACTTTATTCTTGATTTTTATAGCATCAGTTCAAAAATATAATTTTAAGAGTGACCCATTTAAATTTCCATCTACAACACCGTTTTTTATAGCCTATTTATATGCAATATTAATTTTAGTCGCCGAAACGAAGGTTAAGCTTAATAATAAGAACTTTTTGCTGTTTTGTTTTGTTTTCCTGGTGCCTGTTTTTCTATCATTCGGGACAGATGTGTCTCTTGAGTTAAGGGCAGTAATGTATATTTCATTTTATCTGCCGTTTATTTATATAATACTAAAGTTTACAGGCAAGCATTGGCGGAAAATTTATTTTGTGTTTGTTTTATTGATATCCATATATTTTTTCCATAGCCTGTATTTATACAGCAAAGATAATTTTGCATGGTTTGATATTGTTTATACAAAACAAAATATTCCGGTTAAATCAATAGGAATAAACCAAAATATATATTTGGATGAAACCAAGTTTGCTAATTTGAAAGAACTAAAAAATGAGCTAAAAGAAGGCGATCATGTGATTTTTGGAAGTGATTATCATTTATGGGGATATATGTATTTATTAGGTGTTCAACCGGTATCCTATAGTTTTTATTTTAAGGAAGAAGAAGTTCTCACCGATTTGAGAAAAAAGCCCGTGGATTTCGAAACATTTAAATGTATCTCTTGGAAGAATTGGCCTATAGACGCTTTATTGATTGATAAAATAAAAGAAGAGATAAAAGCAGACACAATCATACAGAAAGACTTGTCATCAGTTATTATATATAGTTTTAGGTAGGGTACAAATAGATAATATACCTTTTGAAAAAGAAAAATTAATAAATATATATTTTAATGATGAAAAGTCGAATAAATATTTCAAAGCAGATTTTCTTTGTTTCGATAAAATTGTAGTAGAGCTCAAAGCAAAGTCCTTTATTCATCAAGATAATATAGACCAAACAAAAAATTATTTAAAATCAACGAAACTACAATTAGGATTGCTTGTCAATTTTGGAGAAAAATCTCTAATCTATAAGCGCATTCTCAATTCGTATTAATTCGCATATAATTTGTGGTATTTTAATTCGTAAAATTTGTATTAATATAATTCGCATAAATTTGTGGCAACAACAGCAATTAAATTTGAAAATATAAGCAAGCAATACCGTCTCGGTTTAGTATCTACACGGACAATCAGCCATGACTTAAACCGTTGGTGGGCTATAAATGTTTTAGGGAAAGAAGATCCATATTTAAAGATAGGCGAAGTGAATGACCGCGCTCATAAAGGCGAGAGCGAATATGTATGGGCTCTACGCGATATAGACTTTGCAGTAGAACAAGGCGATGTATTAGGCATTATTGGTAAAAATGGTGCCGGAAAATCTACTTTACTGAAAATTCTTTCTAAGGTGACTACTCCAACAACCGGTAGTATTAAAGCCAAAGGGCGAATAGCTTCGCTATTGGAAGTGGGTACCGGTTTCCACCCTGAAATGACCGGACGCGAAAATATCTATATGAATGGTGCTATTATGGGCATGACTAAACAAGAAATAGCCCGTAAGTTAGATGAAATAGTAGATTTTTCAGGTGTAGAGCGCTATTTGGATACTCCGGTAAAACGCTATTCCAGTGGTATGACTGTGCGGTTGGGCTTCGCTATTGCAGCACATTTAGAGCCGGAAATTCTCGTTGTAGACGAAGTCCTTGCTGTGGGTGATGCCGAATTTCAAAAAAAAGCAATTGGGAAGATGCAGGATGTAAGTAAGGGAGAGGGGAGGACGGTTTTATTTGTGAGTCATAATATGGGAAGTATAGCTACTTTATGTAATAAAGGCATTATTCTTTCTAACGGAACACTTTCATATGAAGGAGCTATAGATAATTGTATCTCTCAATATATTTCAGAATCGTCACAAAGTAGAATTTTTAAGAGTGATAATAACTTAAATGATATTTATTACAAAGAAGTTTCTATATTAAATTCAAAAAATGAGGTTTCTGATTCAATTGCGTTTAATGAAATTTTACGAATAAAGTTTGATTTAGGAATTAATGTAAAGAATCCTAATTCGACAATTAGTTTTACTTTGTTCGACTCTAAAATGAATGCGATTTTTACAGCACATCATTTGATAAATAAAGAAACAACAATAGCAGAACTACCTAAAGAGTTACTATTGCCAGGAAATTATTATGTGAAACCAATTTTACATATTCCTAACATGAGATTTTTAGATAATTGTGAGACATTGTTATCTTTTAAAATTGAAGATACAGGAAGTGAACATTCTATTTATAACAAACCCGAATTGGGTTTCTTAAATCTTATTCCTCAATGGTCTTAAAAAAGATAGGTTACAAAATAATTAAATTTTTTATTCCTGAAATTGTTCTTTTAAGAAATGGAGAAATTACTTGGAGTGTTATAAGAAGTAGTAATAATAACTCTTTGATTACAGGCAATGTATTATTAAGTAATCCTTTTCATGTGTCAAATTCAGAAATAGGTGATTATACATATGTATCAATTAATTCATATATATCTGAAGTTTCTATTGGGAAGTTTTGTTCAATAGGCCCAAATTTTTTATGTGGTTGGGGTATACATCCAACAAATGGAATTAGTACGGCTCCTATGTTTTATTCGACATTAAAACAAAATGGAGTTTCTCTTTCTTTAGAAAATAAAATAGAAGAAAGAAAAAGAATAACAATAGGGAATGATGTGTTTATAGGAGCTAATGTAACGGTTTTAGATGGAATAACTATTGGTGATGGGGCTGTAATTGGAGCAGGAGCAGTTGTTTCGAAAGATATACCTCCATATGCAATTGCAGTAGGGTGTCCTATAAAAATTGTTCGATATCGTTTTTCAGAAGAGAAAATAAAAGAACTATTGAAAATAGAGTGGTGGAATTTTTCTGAAAAAGAATTGCATGATGTGGAAAAATACTTTTTCAATATAGATGAATTTATTGAAAAGTATAGAGAATGAAGTTGTCCATAATAACCATAAATAGGAATAACGCCAAAGGCCTACAAAATACTATTCAAAGCGTAATTTCTCAAATTTATAATAATTTTGAGTATATCGTTATTGATGGCGCATCAACAGACAATAGTATTGATATTATCAAACAATATGCAGATAAAATAACTTATTGGATAAGCGAGCCTGATAGTGGTATTTATAATGCAATGAATAAAGGAATTCTTCGTGCTAAAGGAGAATATTGTTTGTTTTTAAATTCGGGAGATTACTTAATTGATGATGAAGTTTTAGCGAAAGTTTTCACATTGAATTTTGACGAAGATATAGTTTATGGAGAACAATTAATAGATAAAAAGGGGACTTTAATAAAGTGTAGTTTCTTAACCCCAGAACATATAACTTTTCGTAGTTTTATAAATTCAACCTTACCTCACCAGTGCACTTTTATAAAAAAAGAATTATTCAACAAAATAGGTACATACAATGAATTCAACAAAATAGTTTCGGATTGGGAATTTAATATATTAGCCCTCTTTAAATATAATTGTTCTCTACGCAAACTCGAGATTCCCATCTCTGTTTATGATACAACAGGAATTAGTTCTGATCAACAAATAATGGAAGAACATTTAAAAGAAAAAAAGGCTGTTTTAGATAAATATTTCCCTCGTATCATGAAAGATATAGACGCGATAGAGCGTTTTGAGCAAAGTAAATTATATAAAGTGATAAAAACTATAAAATCAATTATCAGGTAAATGTCAAGGAAGAAAACATATATTATATATTATGAATGGGCTAATACCGCAGGAAATCATGCTGGAATGGCTTACTTATTCAGAACATTAAAGGAGTTGAATAAAAAGAATATATGTTTAATTAAAATACCAACTCATATAAATGATTGGAATAGAAAATTTCAAAAATTATATACCTATCTTTTAATTTTATTCCTTTATGTAAAAGCTAATAAAAAGGACAATGTTTTTTTTACAGAATTTTTAGGTAATAAGTCTGGGAATCAAACATTTATTGCTAATAAATTAAAGCAATGGAAAATAAAAGCTAATCTTCTTGGATTGGTACATCTTTCTGAAAAGCATTTATTAGAGCTTTACAATAATGATGATTACATTAGGTATAGTTTATCATTATTGGATAAGGTAATTGTTTTAGGTAGTAGCCTTGGAAAATATTTTAATCGTTTGGGATTTAATGATGACAAGGTTATTGTTACATTTCATTATGTTGACACTAATTACTATAAACCAAATCTTCAAAAACAAAAAAATGAACAACTGCGAGTAATTGCAATGGGTTCCTTAAAACGAAATCATAACGATTTAAGAATAATTATCGAAGCTACTCCAAATATCCAATATGATGTTTGTATGGGAAATGCAAATTTGAAATCTATTTTTGATAGACTTGACAATGTTACTCTTCATGGCTTTTTATCTGAATGCGAATTGTTACACTTAATGCAACAAGTTGATGTAAGTATATCTGTTTTGGACGACACTATTGGTAGCAATGTTATAACTACATCATTAGCTTGCGGATTAGTTCAAGTTGTTTCTGATGTAGGCTCTATTCGCGATTATTGCGATGAAACGAATAGTTTTTTGTGTAATACGAATGAAGATTTTATTAAAGCACTAAATACGATTAGTTTAAATGAAAAATTAAGATTAAATATGTCAATATCAACCCAAGATAAGGCAAAGGAAATTGATATTAAACAATTCAATTTATTTTTTCGACAATTGATAAAATGAAGATTATAAATTCGCTGCCTAAGAACTCAAGAATAATATTTAATAGACTACAGAATATTGTAGGGTTGTTTATCTTATTGTTATCCATAAGTCTGTATATTTGGCTATATAATATATTAAATACGGGTGCCAGTTGGGATGAGGGATTTCATTTAATGGGATATTTGAAACAACAGCCTATAGGTAATTTTATATCTGACTTTTGGTATATTGTCCGAGGTGTTTTTCCATGGTTATCGGACGATCCAATAATGGAATTGCGTTATATAAGATATATATTAGGATTATTTTCTATTGTTTTATTTGCTTATTCATCTCATCGATGGTTAGTTATTAAATTAGGGCAAAGAATTTCCCCATTGTTATATATGCCGTTGGTTTTGTTTTCATCAATACTTACCTTTCAATTTGCCTCACCTACACTTTATTATGATAATATTCAATCAATTATATACATATTGGTGTTTTCTTTTTACTTTTTATTTGTATCAATTCAAAAAAAAACGATCAAATATATTTTTCTTATCCTTATAGGTTTCTTTTCTTTGTTTGGACTGTTTAATTATCTTCCATCAGGATTATTACTTATATTAATTATCGGAATATTATTTTTGTTAGACTATCAAATAGTCAAACAGCATACAAAAATTTACTTGGTGATACTTCATTTTAGTATTGGATTTTTTATCGCTGTACTTTATTATAATTTTTGTATTCATAACATTGCCAACAAAATAGATTTAACCATAAGGGCATTAAATCAAATAGGAACCAATACCGCAGATCCACACAGTAATATTTCTTTGTTAATTAATTTGAAGAACTATATTATTCAGATTCTTAAATTATATATTCCAATTGTTGTTTTCCTTGTTTTAATTTTATTTTTATTGCGAAAGATTTCTCAAATAACACATAAATATATCAATAGAGAATATTTAAGATACATTGTGTTTGGATGTATTATATTAATCTTTAGTTGTATTTTATTCAGGTATACTCATTCTTTTGGAAATAACTTGTTAATATTATCATTTCTTCCTTATATGCTTTTTTTATTGGTATATAAATCATATAAGTTTACTTGTAATGATTTTGCCACTTTATTTCTTTTGTTTCTTATACCCATTGCAGGACAATTTGGAACAGATTTAAATATGTCTCGTAAGTTAGTGTTTTTTGTACCGTTATGGACTTTAATATTTGGATATTTATTAGGGAAAACGAAATCATCATCTTATAAACTATTTTTTACTGCTATTTTTTGTTTGGTTTATGGATTCAATATTTATAATATAGGGTCTATTTATCAAGTGTCTGTATACACGAATCCTAAGCTAAAAGAATTTAGACCTACAGAGACTATGAATACAGCAAAAAGAGGACGAAATATTCGAGTGACAAAATATTACAAGGATAGATTTAATGATATTCAGAATATTTTGATAAAAGAAGGATTTAAAGAAGGTGATATATTAATGATATTTGATTCTAATACAATGATTGCCTATTTTTCCGGAGCATATTTACCTACTCCTCTAACCTACTCGTTTTCAGGTTACATAGGCCAATATGGAAAATTACACAATTATATTGTGATTTTTGATAAAGAAGTTGGTGCCTTGCGCTCTTATTGTAAGAGTTTAGGAGTAAATCTTGATTTAGATTATACATTTTATCCTATGCGGGGAGGATGGAGTTGGGATTCGGCAGAAAAAGGAAAACTTGCTATATTTTGTAAAAAACATAAAGAAAATGCAGAAAATATCCATACTTATTTGTACTTACAATAGAGATTATATCTTACGCGATTGTTTGGATTCATTGGTTAATCAAACAGCAGATAAATCGTTGTACGAAGTTATTGTAATTAATAATAACTCTACTGATGATACTCAAAAAATTGCAGAAGAATATGTTGTTGCTCAACCGAATTTTCGAGTAGTAATAGAAACTAATCAAGGCTTGAGCCATGCTCGAAATAGAGGCTATAAAGAGGCAAAGTATGATTGGGCTTCTTATGTGGACGATGATGCTAAAGTATATCCAAATTATGTAGAAAGGGCTTTGTTTACAATTGAAAATTATGATTTTGATTTCTTTGGAGGAATGTTTTATCCTTGGTATCGGAATACTATTCGCCCTAAATGGTTAAGTGAGAATTTTGGTAAATCTGAAAAGCATAAAAATACGATTGATTATTTAGATAATGGAAGTATTACGGGGTGTGTGTGTGTATTCAATAAAAAGTCATTAGAAGATATAGATGGCTTTCCGCTTGATTTGGGAATGATAGGGACAACCATCGCTTATGGAGAAGAAACTTATGTACAGCAACAATTAGTAGAGAAAGGATATAAAGTGGGATTTGATCCTGAATTATGTATAGATCATTTAGTCCCTGAATATAAACAAACTTTAAAATGGCAGATTCAATCAGCTTATGCTTATGGACGGGATTCTGTAAAGCTTTTTAATGATGGGAAATTGAAAGAGTCTTATTTGAAGTATCTAAGAGTAATAATAAAAGGATTTCTAAAAAGCTTTTTTATTAGCATGAGATTACTGATTACAAGAAAAAATTACTATTGGCAAAATATGGTTTTGGATATATTCTCACCAATAGCCAGGTATCGGGGATATTATAAAGCAAAATAAATTATCATGATTGAAGAATTTTTTTTACGAGTAATAAGAAAAATATATTCTATTGCGTGCCCCAAAAAACAAGTACAGAAAAAAGAATTGAAATTTGATTTTCAAGGGCAGGAGGCTTCTGATTACATAAAAGCAAAATTACAAAATGATACGCCTTGTATGATTGCTCGTTTAGGTAATGTAGAAATGCATACAGTTGTTCCATATTATCTAAGAAAGGGCAATTCATATTTTTCTCTAATGGGAAAATATGCAAAGAAAGAAATTGGACCTTTTTGGTGGGATAAGGATAGCCGGAATACATTATCTATAAACGCAGGTTTCTTTCCTATTAATGATAAATTATATAAAGATTTTTCGGAATTAATATTAAACGATATTCAAGAAATAGATATCTTAGGATCTTGGACTCTGCAATATGAAAAAGATTTGAATACATTATTAGAACAAAGTGTCAAAGTTCCAATGAAAGACTTAGAGCCTTATTATCATCAATATCCATGGAGTAATATTTTGAAAGGAAAAAAAGTTTTAGTGATATATCCTTTCAAAAAAAGCATAGAATTTCAATATCAAATAAAGGATAAGTTATTTGAAGATAAAAATATACTTCCTGATTTTGAATTGATAGTCTTACAATCCATACAGTCTATAAGTGGAAATAAACCAGCCGGATTTGATACATGGTTTGATGCTTTAGATTATATGAAAAAACAAATTGAAGAAATAGATTTTGATATAGCAATAATAGGTGCAGGAGCTTATGGGTTACCTTTAGCTGCGCATGTAAAAAGATTAGGAAAAAAGGCTATCCAATTAGGAGGAGCTACTCAAATATTATTTGGGATAAAAGGTGAGCGATGGAAAGAGCATCCTATTATTTCAAAATTATTTAATGAATATTGGATAAGTCCACTTCCCGAAGAGAAACCAAAAGGAGTAGAGAAGGTGGAAGATGGTTGTTATTGGTAATTGTTTAAACTATTTATTATGTTCGAAACACCTATACTTTTTATAATATTCAATCGTCCTGATACTACTCAACAAGTATTTGATGAGATTAAGAAAATCAAGCCCTATTATTTATATGTTGCAGCAGATGGTGCGCGCCTGGATAAAGAGTCAGATGTCGAAAAAATAGCTCAAACAAGAGCTATTATAGAACAAATAGATTGGGATTGTAAACTAAAGACTTTATTTCGGGATGAGAATAAAGGCTGTGGCAAAGGTCCGGCAGAAGCAATAACATGGTTTTTCCAAAATGTGGAGCAGGGCATTATCTTGGAAGACGACTGTGTACCTCATCCTGATTTTTTCCCTTTTTGCGAACAGATGCTCAATGAGTATAAAGACGATGACAGAATTATATCCATAACAGGAAGTAATTTTCAGGATGGGAAAAAACGGTCGAAAGGTTCATATTATTTTTCAGTTCATAACCGGATTTGGGGATGGGCTTCCTGGCGAAGAACCTGGCAGCATTACGATTATTATTTGAAGAATATTGAAGAACCGGAATTCAACCAATTGCTAATAAAGTTATTTGCTAATGAAAAAGAAAGGCAGTATTGGGATAGAATATATCGAATAATAAAAGAGGATAGATTGAATGATTCTGCTTGGGATTATCAATTTATGTTTATGCAATGGAAGCTTAATGGGTTAACTCTTACTTCAAATGTAAACCTGATATCAAATATTGGAGATGGAGAAGATGCTACCCATACAGTAAATTGGATAAATAATAAGAATCTTCGTAGAAAAACGAACTCAATTTTTCCATTAGTTATAAATTCAAAAATTGAAAAAAATACTTCTGCAGATAAGTATTATTTTGAGAAATATATTCTTAATAAAAGAAGTATTCTGCAAAAAGTTGTATCAAAGTTGAGAAAAATATTTTTTTAATGATAGGTCATAAAAAATATAAGAAATCAATTTACTACTATTACATGAAAATTATTTGATGTTTTTCGGAATTTTAAGTACTACATATGTATATAAAACTAAATTTAATATTATTGTTTCCATTTTGGAGGATAATAAAAAATCAGAAGAATTTTCAGCTTATCCGTCAAGATATAGTTCGATGGTTATCTGTTAGCCATAAAACTCCATCAATAAATTTGACTAATTTTACATTTTTGATGGTTCGTTGTGAGGCTTTTAGAAATCTTCTTTATTATCGATTAAGTAAATCGGTTGTTGTAAGAATATATCGCATCTTTTATAAACCACTCAGTTCATTGTATTTTATGACTCCTCAAATAGGAGGAGGGCTATTTATACAGCATGGTTTTGCTACTATTATTGCGGCAAAATCTATTGGTGAAAACTGCTGGATAAATCAACAGGTTACTATTGGTTATTCAAGTTTGACAGATGCTCCTACTATTGAAGATAATGTAACTATCAATGCTGGTGCCAAGGTAATAGGTAATGTTACTGTTGGCGAAAATAGTATAATAGGAGCGGGAGCAGTTGTAGTAAAAGATGTGCCCGCTAATTGTACAGTTGTTGGTTCGGAAGCTTATATTGTTCGTCAAAATGGAGAAAAGATATCGCGAAAACCATTATAATTTGAAATAAGTATAGAATAATACTAATCATATAATAAACCCCTCTCGAAAATCCTTTTCTGGATTTGGAGAGGGGTTTTTCTTTTATTTCGACAGTTACTCCGACTGGTCGTGACTTTCGGTTCGATTAAGCTCACTGCAACGCAAGCTCAGTAACCGAGAGATGCCGAATTAAAGATCGTGAACAATGGCACTTACTTCGGAGAGTCGTGATTTTCATATTACTTCGGGTTGGTTATGCCCTGCCTTGTCTCTACAATTAATGCACCGTATTTCTACGAACTCGCTTGATTAGCTCTTTAAGGGTATATGTCTTCAGGCGGGCTTCGTCAACTCCCCGATACATGGCCTTTCCTGCTGAGGCGATTGCTACCATTTTGTTCCACAGGTTGTTGAAAAATATACAATTTTCGCGAGTAGTAATAAAGTGCTGGTTCATTAGCTCGTTTTGTTTGCGATTAAGCTCGTCTATTTGTTCAAGTATTTGATGCAGGTCGGTAATCACGCTTTCATCCATCACTTTGGCTGTCAACACAGCTTTGTTGCTTTCGATGTTTTGCAGTAAAACTTTCAGGTTTTCGATAACACCTTCGGCATTGCCTTTGTTTATCGATTTTCGTACACGGCTTATGCCTAACGAGTTTACAGGCATAGTTAGTTCTTCATCAATAAATTTGAACTGCGACTCGATCTTTGCGATCATTGTTCTTAAATCGTTGAACTTAATAACAAGCAACTCGGTTGTTTTGGCCCTTTCGCCTCTTACCGAGTATTTGGTAAGTAGAGCCTTACAAGTTTGTATGTCTTCTTTGAGTTGGGTAACATATTCCTGATTGAATATGGGCGATAATTTGGAGAAATCTTCCAAGTCTCTTAGTAAGCTGTCTAATACGAATTCGCATAGAACAGCTAATTCTTCGTTTTTACAACGGTAAATTCTTTTTGTCTTCATGATTTTTTTTAGTTTGAAAATATAAATATTTGATTGATAAATGAGACAAAAGAAGAATGCTTCGACAAGCTCAGCAACCGTATTTTGGCAAGCTTAGCAACCTTATTTCAACAAGGTTAATAACCGTACTTCGATACTTCGACAGGTTCAGTAACCGAAGATCAGCAAGCAAGCGAAAATGAAGTTGCAAATTATTTCGTCCAATCCCATCCTCCTATCTTAGCAAGACTTCTCTAATGGTAGAGATTTCCTTCCCATAAGCTGCGCATATATGCAGTTATGTTTATAATCTTATCTTGCAGGACAAAGTGAAAATATTGAATTTTTCTAGTCTGTTGTCTTTAATCTATGCTCTTTTATCTATTAAATAAGATGTTTTTTGTTTATTAGTCGATGCATCCGATTACCTCTTTGGTGCATACTGTTTATATGTCGATGCTTTTAATTGCGGCATTGGCGCGTTTTATGGATATGTCGGTAAATCTGTTTTCTTTTTCGATGCGTTTAAGTAAAGTGTCGATGCATTTGTATAGGATGCAGGTGCGCCTTGTTTGGATGCCGATGCGTTTAATTACTATTCTTTTCCATTTACTTTGGATAAGATGCGATCCGGTTTTTACAACGCGCGGCTTGTTCCTTACGAATTGCAATTTTATTCAGGCAATGATGCTCGCTCTTTATACAAGCTGCGATCTACTTCAGACACTTTTCTTTCAATTTTAGACAGCTGGCAATTAATTCCGGATAACCGGAGATTTATTTTTTGTGAGTACAGATTTTTCCTTGATACCTACATGTTGATTGTATGCAGTTAAATTTATTTTAGTTTACATTATTCACCTCCTTTTTTAATTAATTACACTGCAAAGATAAAATGAATATTTGAGAAATCCAAATATTTTTAGTTAAAAATACAGTTTAAATTGAATTTTTACTGTAAATCATTGATTTTCAATGTGAGATAACTGTGTTTTTGCGAAGTATTTGTGGCCTGTAATAAAGAGTCAGGGTATCACTTCGAGTGATGCCCTGACTTGGTTAATTTATCTGCGTTCATCTCTGCTATCTGTAGGATAATAAATAGTTTCGCACAGATGCAGGGAATCGGAAACCGAAGGCTGCACTCAAAGTAAATCTCATAGAACAACCACCAAACTTTTCCTTAACCCAATAGCCCCTGATTTAATAAAAAAGGGTATCTTTGCAACCAATTAAAATATTCTGATTAAAACTTAAAAAATATCTGAATTTTACTGCCAATGAAGCTCTCTATTATTACTATAAATTACAATAATAAAGAAGGTTTGCGAAAAACGATTGAAAGCGTTATTTCTCAAACTTATCAAGATTTTGAATATATTGTTATTGATGGTAATAGTACAGATGGTAGTGTAGATATTATAAAACAATATGACCAAACCACCCTCTCTAGTGGAGAGGGGATGGGGGAGAGGTTCTGTTGGATAAGTGAACCTGATAATGGCATTTATGATGCCATGAACAAGGGAATAAGATTGGCTCAAGGAGATTATTGTTTACTTTTGAATAGTGGTGATTATTTATGTAAAAATGATGTGATAGCGCAAATAATAGCACAAAAACCGGATGCTGATATCATTATAGGAAATGAGTTGCGAGGGGAGGGTAAAACTAAGGTAAAATTGCCAGTTACTTTTTTTGATTTATATTGTTCAAGTTTACCCCATCAGAGTACTTTGATAAAAAAAGAATTGTTTGGAAAAATTGGATTGTATGATGAAGATTTGAGAATAGTTTCGGATTGGGAATTTTGGATACGGGCGATTATTTTAAATAACTGTTCTGTACAAAAAATAGAAATAGATATAACCCGATATGATATTACGGGAATGAGTAATATGCAAATTGCATTGCGAAATACAGAACGGGAAATAGTATTAAACAAATATTTCCCGAAAAAAATATTGGATGATTATTGTTTTTTAGCCCGAAATCGTCAGTTAATTAATTACTCAAGGCAATTAATCTTATTCCCTTTTTTGAATAGAGTATTGATAATAACATCAAAGTGCTTATATGGGCTGACAAAATTATTTTTTAAAAAAACATGAAGGTATATATATTATATTACAAATGGGAAAATACAGCAAATAATCATGCCGGCATGGCATACCTGGCTAACCAAATAAAACAACACTATCCTACAAAAGTTGTTTTGATAAAGCATCCCTATCGTATTTTGGGGCACCTTTATTTTGGGCGAAAATTATACCGGTTTTATGCTACTGTTTGGGCTTGGTATATAAGTATATTCTTAAAATTTTCTTTAAAGCAAGATGACAAATTGTTTTTTATGGAATATGCTTCTAAAGTAGGAGGTGATCAACAATATGTGGCTAAACTATTACGAGGATTGCATGTAAAAAATCTTTTTTATGGATTAGTCCATATACCTGGCGAACAAATTAAAAAAGTATTCAAAACTGAAATTCAGAGAACATTCAACTTATTAGATACCATTTTGGTTTTAGGTAGTAGTTTAAAAGAGTATTTAGATTCAGCCCATCTGCAAGGAAATGTAAAATGTACTTACCATTATGTAGATACAGACTATTATACAGAAAATAAAACCATTCGAGATAATGCCGGTTTTCGGATAATATGCATGGGGAATCAGTTGCGTAATAATCAATTATTGCATGAGATAGTGAAAAATACACCTGATGTGAATTTTGATATTTGTACAGGAATGCAGAATTTGACAGAATTGTTTTCAGATTGTGAAAATGCAACATTATATGGTTTTGTTTCAGAGGAAGAGCTATTGTTGTTGATGCAAAAAGCCTCTGTATCATTGAATGTAATGAATGATACTGTGGGAAGTAATGTTATTACTACATCCATGGCTTGCGGTTTGGCAATGATTGTATCGGATGTAGGTTCTATCCGGGATTATTGTAATGATACAAATGCTTATTTCTGTGAAAATAATTCATCTTCATTTGCAAAGGCAATTAATAAGTTATCCAAAGATGAAAATAAACTTATTTTAATGCAGAAAGAATCTTTGGTGATAGCAAATAAAATAAGTTTGAAAAACTTTTTAGAAATAAAATTTTTAAAACTCTTAGATTATGTTCCAGATAATTAAAAAGATAAGAAACAGAATAAAAAAAGAATATACATTATCTAGTACTACGCGTTTTGAAACATTTTTGCGCAAAGAAGGGATAAAAATTGGAAGGAATATTTATTGGGGAAATATAAAAACAATTAGTATAGATTTAACCCGTCCATGCTTAATTGAAATTGGAAATAATGTTAGAATAGATACAGGAACTACTATTTTAAGCCATGATTTTGGAACCTATGTTTTTCGTTTAGTGTATAAAGATTTTATATCAGCTACAGCCAAAGTTATTATAGGAGATAATGTATATATGGGACAAAATTGTACCATACTGAAGGGAGTAACAATAGGAGATAATTGCATTATAGGTACCGGCTCAATTGTAACTAAGAGTATACCGGCAAACAGTGTTGCAGCAGGAGTTCCTGCCAAAGTTATTTGTACATTGGACGAATACTATCAAAAAAGGAAAATACTATGTGTAGAAGAGGCTAAGGCTTATGCTAGAGAAGTGCAAAGATACTATGGGCGCCGACCGGCAATGGAAGATTTTAGAGAAGAGTTCCCTTTATTTTGGACTCCGGAGATGGAAGTTTTAAAAGAATACGAAGCTCTTATTCATTTTCAGTTAGGAAGCGCTTATGATGAATTTGTGAAAAATAATAAACCACAATATAATTCATTTGAAGATTTTTTGAATGATTGTAATTTAGATTAAAAGACACATGTTTAGAGGGGCATACTTTGGTTCATTTACCCAGTTATTGCTGTATTATGCAATAATGTTTGCAATATTTGTATATCTAATCTACAAATACGGAAGGCATGACAGCATATATTTCTATGTGATAATTTTATTCTTTCCTTCTTTTTGGATGGCTTTTGGAGCAAATAATATATATCGAATATTTACTTTGCTGATAGCATTATATGTCACATTTTCTAAAAATACTTTTAAGAGTTATAGCCGAAAAGATTCTTTCTTAACTTATTGTTTTGTGCTTTTTAGTATAGTATTTCTATACACATCAATTAATGCACATGATAGAATTTTTTTAATGCTAAGCCAATATTCAATATATGTAGTAACATTTTTATCTTGGTTTATTATTAAAAAAGAAATTATTAGAAGAGAAGGCAATATGGTTATTTTTAATCAATTATTGTTCTTCTTGTTGTTGGCTCAAATAATAATGGCTATATCTAAATTAATAATATTTACCGGAAGAACAGGTGAATGGTTGGTTGGTACAATGAGTTTTATTGGAGGAGGTTTGGGAACAGTTATTCCTATTGTCGGTTTTGTCTTTTTGTGGTTATATAGAAAAGGTGTTTTTGAAAAGAAAGATTGGTTATTTACGGCAGGATTACTTTTAATTGGTTTTGCAACAGGAAAAAGGGCTATTTGGTTTATGTTCCCTGTTGTTGTTGCTTTGTTTATGATTTATGTGCCTAAAATAAAAATGAATAAATATCTATGGATGGGGATAATTATTGCACCCTTGGTGTTTTATTTGGGAACACGATTAAATCCATCATTAAATCCGGAACATAAAGTATGGGGAAGCTTTGATATAGATTATGTTTTTGATTATGCGGATACTTATCAATTTGGTAAAGAAAAAGCTCAACAATATGAATCGGAGATTACAACCGAAAATACTACAATAATTGCACAAGGGCGTGGAGGAGTGACAAATTCTCTTTTCGAAAAGTTTTTTTCAGGTGAGGATCTAACTGAACAGGATTGGTTGGGTATAGGTTTAACCGCGCAGTTCACAACAAGTTATGAGGAATATTCACAATTAGGATTGAATATACACTCAAAAGGATCGGCTACAGGAGCTTTTCAAAGTTATGCCACTTCGGGTTATTTAGGACTGATAACAACCATACTATTATTATATAGTATATTAAGAGTACCAAAGCATAAAAGAATAAAACTAGTATTAATTCTTATTGTAGCTTGGGAATATTTTTATTATTCAGGTTCTTTGTTGCGTACCCCTACGATGATGTTTATTTTAATCTACTGCATCCATTATTCTAATCTTTTGGTTTGGCAAGGAAAGAATCGTAAGCTCAATTAAAATATGAAAAAAATATTAATATCAACGACAACTCAATTTGGTTATCATACAGATACCTATATGTATTGTAAATATTTGGATAAAACTAAATATGAGGTACATTATGTAGGGTTTGATGGTGGATTTTCACGAAAAGAAATAGAGAATGTTATCGTTCATTATATAACACTAGACAATAATAAATTGAAAAAACATTGGAGATTTTTTTCGGGAGTAAATAAACTAATTAGGAAAGAGAGATTTGATTTGTTATTTATTGTAGATTTTAAAGGAAGTTTGCCGATACGCATTTGCCACTTATTTAAGAGAATGATATTAGATATTAGGACAGGAGATGTTTATCAAAAAGAAGATAAGAAGTCGTTTTTTAATTTTAGAATAAAATTTTATTCATTGTTTTTTCGGCGAATTTCTGTTATTTCAGAAAGCCTGAGACAGCATTTGCATTTGTCTAAAAAGAAATCATATATTTTGCCTTTAGGAGCGGATGTTTTAAGTAAAACACAGAAACAATTTGATGTATTAAATCTATTTTATATAGGAACACTATCCAATAGGAATATTGATGTAACAATTGATGGATTAGCTTTATTTTTGCAACATAATGAGAAATGTCCCATCGTTTATAATATAGTAGGCTCCTCAGATGAAGTCACAGAGAAAAAATTAATTGATTCCATAAAAAGGAATAAATTAGAAAATATTATATCTTTTCACGGTAGAAAAAGTCATGAAGAAGTGCAAGAACTATTTGATAATTCGAATGTTGGCATAGCTTATGTTCCGCAGACAATCGGATATACAAATCAACCCACTACCAAATTATATGAATACGCTCTTTCTGGTATGGTAGTTTTAGCTACCAATACTTTTGAAAATAGAAATGCAATAAACACAGATACAGGGGTTTTAATAGAGTCTACTACAGAAGGGTTTTGCCAAGGCTTGGAGCAAATTCTAAAAAATAAACTTAATTATAATTCGGACAAAATAAGAGCATTTTATCAAGATAGTGAATGGAGACAAATAGTTAAAGACATATTAGAACCATATTTAGATAAATAATGAAAATTTCAGTTATCATACCTATATATAATGCGGAGAAATATATTGCAAAAACCCTAGAAAGTGTTTGCAAGCAAACATTACAAGATATAGAAATTATATGTATAGATGATTGTAGCTCTGATAAAAGCCTTAATATCATTCAAAACATAGCAAATACTGATAATAGAATAAAAATCATACAAAACAAAACTAATAAAGGGGTTAGCTTGTCTCGTAATATAGGATTAGATATAGCTCAGGGAGATTATATAGGCTTTATTGACCATGATGACTTGGCTGACGAGAAACTATATGAACAACTCTATTTGATAGCTAAAGATGGAGATTTTGATATGGTTCATTCCGATGTTTATTTTCATTATCCGGAAGGGAAGATTGAATTGCATAAATTTTCTGACTTGCATGAAAATGGAACTTTCGATTTACAAGCAGAAATGATAAATCAATTACTTATCCGTAAGAAATCGGATATTGGTATAGAAACTGTGATGTATGGTATTTGGAATAAAATCTATAAAAATAATTTTTTAAAACAATATAGTATAGAATTTTACTCAGAAAAAGAATATTCTAATGAGGATTTTCTATTTAATTTACAAGTTTTGCTAAATGTAAATAAAGTGGCACGAATAAGAGAGGCTTTTTATCATCATTTTTGTTATACTACTTCATTGGGGAATTGTTATTCATATCGTAGTTATGATTTAAGATGGCAATCAATTTTACTCGCAAAAAGATTGATTGATCGTTCTAACTTTATTGAAAAATCAATTTTTTATGAACGATTGTATATGCGTATTTGGCGTGTATTCGTATATAGCTCATCCAATGAATTGCAACGCAATTCATCAGGGTTATTAAACGCTATAGCTAATATTTGGCAAAATATGGATGATGAATTACTTATAGTGGCGACAAATAAAATATCTATTTTTGAAACTCCAACAACAAATTTTTTTTATAAGGTGTTTGAGATGACATTATTTGTTATACTCAAAGTGAGAAGTTTGAAATTGTTTGGCAAATATAAAATACCAAGAAATAAAAAAACATAAAAAAGTACAATTCTTGTGGTTACCTTTATAAGGTAGGTTTTATTCAGAAAAAATCAAAATAAGATTACCCGATGAAAATTTTATTAGTTCATAGTGGAAATTCGGTTTCAGACAGTTCTCAATACACCTTTGTATATGAACAAGGGGAAGCTTTAAAAGAAATAGGGATAGAAGTACAATATTTTAAGATTAAAGGAAAAGGGGTAATAGGTTATTTGAGTAATTTGAATAGATTTAAAGAACTTATAAAAGAGTTTCATCCAGATATTATTCATGCTCATTATGGTTTATGTGGATTGTTTTCAAATTTGCAAAGGAAAGTACCAGTTATTACGACATATCATGGTAGTGATATAAATAAGACCAAAGCATATTGTTTTTCTTTTGTGTCAATACGATTATCTGCTTTTAATATTTTTGTTTCGTTAAAAAATTCTATAAAATCGAAGGTGAAAAAAAACTTTTCGATAATACCGTGTGGTGTAGATATCGAATTATTTAAGCCAATTGAAATTACAAATGCAAGGGACTATTTTAAATTTAATTGGGATGATAGAATAGTATTATTTGCAGGGGCTTTTGATAGAATTGTTAAGAATCCGGAATTTGCTAAAGAAGTAATTGCTAAGATAAATAATGATGTACATTTAATTGAATTAAAAGGATATAAAAGAAAAGAAGTGTCAATATTATTATCCTCAGTTGATGCATTATTAATGACTTCTTTTTCAGAAGGATCTCCTCAAATAGTAAAAGAAGCTATGGCATGTAATTGTCCTATTGTATCAGTAGATGTGGGAGATGTCCGACATATTGTAGGAGATTCTCTAGAGTGCTTTGTGTCTTCCACATATGATTCAGATCTTTTATCTGATAAATTGAACCGCATATTGAATAATAAGCAAAGGAGCAATGGTAGAAAACGAATTTTGGAGTTCAATCTGTCAAATAATTCAGTAGCCAAGCAGTTGCTTATAATATATAATCAAGTTTTAGAGAGAAACAAATAATCAATGATTCCTGAAAAAATACAACAACCTCAAGTAATAGCATTTTACTTACCTCAATATCATCCAATAGCGGAAAATAATGAATGGTTTGGAAAAGGGTTTACTGAATGGACAAATGTTGGTCGTGCAAAGCCATTATTTAAAGGTCATTATCAACCTAAAGTGCCCGCAGATTTAGGTTATTATGACCTGAGAATACCAGAAATACGCATTGAGCAAGCTGAATTAGCTAAAGAGGCTGGTGTTTCGGCATTTTGTTATTATCATTATTGGTTTGGTAATGGCAAACAATTGTTAGAAATGCCTTTGAATGAGGTTATTAGGACCAAACAGCCTGATTTTCCATTTTGTATAGCATGGGCGAATCATTCTTGGTATAAAAAAACATGGGACTCTAATAAGAGTATATTAAATAAGTCTATTCTAATGAAGCAAGAGTATCCTGGTATACAAGATATTGATGCTCATTTTTACTCATTATTGGAAGCGTTTGAAGATAAACGATATTATAAAATAAAAGGTAAATTAGCTTTTGTTTTGTATAAGATAGAAGATATTTCTGAATTAGATTTATTTAAATCTCGTTGGCAGGAATTAGCTTCAGAAAACAATTTACCAGGCTTTTATTTTATTTCGTATGCCGATGATATATTAAAGTTATCCGACAATAAAAATAAAGAAGTCGATGCTATAATATTATCTCTTAAAACGGAGCCTCATGCAATCCCTATTGGCAATGCCAAACTAAAAAAATATTATAGAGCTTTAATTGCTGTTTTGTCAGAAATATTGCATAGACCTATTTATATCTTTGATTATGAAAAAACGCTTAATCGTCTATTAAATCCGGTTTATAAGAAGGCTAATGTTTATCCGGTAATTATTCCCAATTGGGATAACTCTCCCCGACGAGGATATGGTGGTGTAATTTTCAAAAACTCTACTCCCAAAACATTTCAAAAACATGCAGAACAAATTTTTGAAATGATTAAAGATAAAGATTTTACTGATCAAATAGTATTTTTAAAATCATGGAATGAATGGGGGGAGGGTAATTATATGGAACCAGATATGAAGTTTGGTAAAGGGTATATTTATGCTTTAAGGGAAGCTATAAAGGAATATTCAAAAAAATGAAAATATACATAGACATAAATCATCCCGCCCATGTCCATTACTTTAGGAATTTTATTAAAATAATGGAATTGAAAGGTCATAGTTTTGTCATTACTAATAGAGACTCTCCAATTATAAATCAATTACTAGATTATTATAAAATAAAGCATCATATCAGAAATAAACGCCCTAAGAAACAAAGTTTTCTTAATTCAATGTTTTATTTAATAGGGATAATTAAGAATTGCATACATTATTCATTCAAAGAACATCCGGATATCTATGTAGCTGGTGGTTCTCCTTGTGCTATAACGGCTTTTTTATTTGGTAAGCCTGCAATCCAATTTGATGATACGGAACATAATTCGATAAATCAATTCTTGTATAAGCCTTTTTGTTCAGTAATATTAACACCTTATTATTTTAGAAAGAAACTAGGTAAAAAACAAATATATTTTGATGCTTATATGGAACAATTTTATTTGCATAGTAATTATTATAAACAAAATTTATCCACATTAAAAGAAATAGGTTTTAATGAGAATGAACCGTATGCTTTAGTTCGATACATTTCATACGATGCTACTCATGATATAAAAGTGAGACCTTTATCTAATGAAGTAAAAAAGGAGTTTTTAGTAAATATAAAAAATAAAATGCCTGTTTTTGTTTCTTTAGAAAGTACAGTTACAGATCCATTTTACAACGAATATAAGTTAAAAATTACTCCGGAAAAGATGCATGATGTGATAGCTGGAGCGTCTCTGTTTCTCACAGAAGGAGCTACAATGGCTTCTGAAGCCTGTATTTTAGGTGTTCCTTATATTTATATGAATCCATTACAAGAAATGGGTTACATTATGGAGCAAGTGAAAAAATATCCTGAGATAGCTGTAGAAACTATAGATGAAGAGGAGATTAATAGATATATAGAAAGTAAGACTATTAATGCAATAACATCAGAAAAGAAAGAAGAAATTCGAAATGAGATAGAAAAATCAACAATAAATCCAACCGAATTTTTAGTTTGGTTTGTTGAGAATTATCCTCAGAGTAGAGATGAAATGTATATAAATTCTAAAGAAGTTATGAACAGATTTAAAAAGTGAAAATAAAAAATGGAAAAACAAAGTTCTTCACAGTTTGATATATTACCAGGTAAACAAATTCCTTATTATGAGGAAACACAAAAAAGATCTTTTACCCAAAAACTATACAAGGTAAAGAATACCATTTTATTACTTTTTGCTTATGCTTGTCCTTTTTCTAAAATGAGAATTTGCTTGCATCGTTGGCGTGGGGTAAATATTGGGAAGAATGTATACATAGGTATGTTTTGCTTCTTAGATAATTTATATCCAAATTATATTTATATTGAAAATAATGCTAGCGTTAATACAGGAGCAATGATAATAACACATTTTAATCCAATGAAACAATATGCACCAATTTTTACCGCAAGAGTAGAACCTGTATTGATAAAAGAAGGAGCTATTATTGCTGTAAAAAGTGTTATTATGCCTGGAGTAGTTATTGGTAAGAATGCGGTAGTATCAGCAGCTTCTGTTGTTGAAAAAAATGTTCCTGGTTATACTTTAGTAAAAGGTAATCCGGCTAGAAAAATGGCTGAATTTGAAAATTTATTAACTAAAAAATAAACAATTATGGAAATAAATAAATTTATTATGGATTTTGCAGCTCAATTTGATGATACAGAAATTTCAGAATTTACTCTAGATACGAACTTTAGAAACTTAGAGGAGTGGTCATCTTTAAATGCTTTGGCAGTCTTGAATATGATTTCTAAAAAATATAAAGTCACCTTGAAACCTGAAGAAATGCGTCAGACTAACACAATACAAGAATTATTTGATTTAGTTCTTTCTAAGAAATCATAAATTATGTACAATCCATTTTCATTAGAGAACAAAACAATTTTAGTAACAGGGGCTTCTTCGGGTATTGGAAGAGCTATTGCTGTTGAATGTTCGAAGATGGGAGGCAATGTAATTATTACAGGTCGAAATCAAGAGCGTTTGTCCGAAACTTTCAGTTCAATGGATTCAGGCAATCATAGTGTTTATACTATTGAATTGACAAACATTTTTGATTTAGAAAGATTTGTCAATTCGCTTCCGGAATTAGATGGAGTTGTTAGCAATGCAGGAATTATTGAACCAATGGTTTTAAAATTGATGGAAACAAAAGATGTCGAAAAAATTTTTCAAGTAAATACAATTGCTCCAATTCAATTAACTAGAATGCTTTTGCAAAATAAGAAAATAAAAAAAGGTTCATCTATTGTATATATTTCATCTATTAATGGCAATAATGTTTCTTCGGCTGGAAATTCTATTTATGGGTCAACTAAAAGTGCATTATCAGGATTTATAAAAGGTGCTGCTTTAGAGTTGGCTCCAAGAAATATTCGAGTAAACAGTATTAACCCGGGTATGATTGAAACAGATTTATTCAAAGGTATAGTAATAGGTAATGATGAAATTGAAAAGGATCGTTTAAAATATCCATTAAAGCGTTATGGAAAACCGGAAGAAGTTGCTTATGCAGCTATTTATCTTTTATCAGATGCTTCCCAATGGATTACAGGAACAAGTCTGTTGATGGATGGAGGATACACTTTACAGTAAATTAATTCATTATGAATGCATATATCAAAGCAATATCATATTACTTGCCGAAAAAGGTAGTTACTAATGAAGATTTAGTGAAAGAATTTCCTGAATGGACAGTTGAGAAGGTAGCTAATAAGGTAGGGGTAAAAGAACGACATGTTGTTGCTGAGTATGAAACAGCTTTAGATTTGGCAGTTTTGGCAGCAGAAAGATTATTTTTAGAACATAAGATAGATAAAAACTCTGTTGATTTTGTTTTGTTATGTACCCAAAGTCCCGATTATTTCCTTCCAACCTCAGCTTGCTTGATTCAGACTAAATTAAGTTTGAGAACAGATATTGGCGCATTGGATTTTAATTTAGGATGTTCTGGATTTGTGTATGGACTCTCATTGGCTAAAGGATTAATCTATGGAAATATTGCTAAAAATATTTTATTATTGACTGCCGAAACATATACAAAACACATTCATCCTAAAGATAAAGGTAATCGGACTATATTTGGAGATGCTGCAGCTGCGACTTTGGTTTCTACAGATGGATATTTAGAAATATTGAATTTTAGTTTGGGTACTGATGGCCAAGGTGCTAATAACTTGATGGTTAAAACAGGAGGATTGCGCTACCCTAATCCAATGAATGATATTTCGTTTGATGAAAATAACATGCCAATTTCTTCTGATTATTTATATATGGATGGTGGTGAGATTTTTAACTTTACTTCTGAATTTGTTCCAAAATTAGTAGAAAATGTATTGATGAAAAATAATTTATCTCAAGATGAAATTAATTTATTTGTTTTTCATCAAGCTAACAAGTATATGATGAACTATTTGCGTAAGTTAATTGAGATTGAGGCGGATAAATTTTATTATTGCTTGGAGAATGTAGGTAATACAGTTTCTTCTACTATTCCAATAGCTTTGTATGAAGCAAATAGAGAAAATAAATTAAGGGGAAACATTCTTATTGCTGGATTTGGAGTAGGATACTCGTGGGGTGGAACAATTTTAATCTCAAAGGAATGATTCCATTAAATGTTTAAAAATGGACTTTACAGTAAATACATATCAAAATCTTCTATCTTCTTTTCTGCAAGCAAATTATTCTTTTTACACATTTCAGGAGTATTGTGAAGGGAAAGCAAATGGAAAGTTTGTAATTCTCCGTCATGATGTCGATTTAAAAGCAGAAAATTCACTAGCAACGGCTAAAATAGAATATCAATTAGGTATCAAAGCTTCTTATTATTTCAGGATAGTTCCGCAGAGTGATAAACCGGAAATAATTAAAGAAATAGCTGCGTTAGAACATGAGATAGGGTACCATTACGAAGATTTATCCCTCTTTAATGGAAATTATTACAAAGCTATTGAACATTTTAGTGAAAGATTGGAATATTTTCGTCAATATTATCCGGTGAGAACTATTTGTATGCATGGAAGCCCTACAAGCAAAATTGATAATCGTTCTATTTGGGAAAAATATGATTACAAATATTTTGGTATCATAGGTGAACCCTATTTCGACATAGACTTCAATAAAGTTTTTTATATAACAGATACAGGTCGTTGCTGGGATGGTGAAAAGTACAGTGTGAGAGATAAAGTACAATCTTCTTTTACACAAAAATTTCATACAACAGATCAAATCATAAAAGCACTGAAAACAAATAGTTTGCCCAATCAAATTATGATAACCACCCATCCACAGCGTTGGACGAATAATAAAGTAGAGTGGGGAATTGAACTTGTTTCTCAAAAAATGAAAAATGTAATCAAACAATTCATTATAAAGTAAAAAGATTTGAATCGTGTTTTTGAACTTTGTCTAAGCTTAACCGATAATTCATAAAACAACCCGTCATTCTGAACTTGATTCAGAATCGCTTAATGTCTGATTTGGTGATTGCGGGTCAAACCCGCAATGACGCTTCGGTTGACTGCCCTCATTGTGAGGCACGAAGCAATCTAAATGAAAGACAAATGTCTTTTGCACTTAAGTTCGATGCAAACAGAGATTGCTTCGTCGTACCTCCTTGCAATGACGCTTTGGTTGATTGTTGTCAATTTGTGGTAGCTGCCTTTTGTGTTTTTTTATAGGATGAAAATAATACTTTCACATACTGATGTAAATCTTGACGAATGGCAACGATTTGTTTCCACTCATCCTCAAAGTGCAATTTTTCATACCCCCGAATATTATTTTGCTTTTCAAACGAACGAATATGCTAAAACTCATTTAGTCGTTATATTGTCAGATAAAGATGAGATTTTAGCATTATCTGTTTTTATTATTTATAAAGAAAAAGGAATAAAAAGATATTTCAGCCGGCGGGCAGTGGCAATGGCTCCTCCAATAATAAAAGATAATGATGAGAATTTGCTAAGTGAAATATTGCAAATTCAAAATAAATACCTTCGACAAAAGGTTATTTATGCCGAAATCAGAAATATAAATGCCAATCAATCTGCTACAGGATATAATAAGAATAAATATCAATTGACAAAACATTTGAATATTGTAATTGACTTACTAAAGCCCTTATCTGCCATTGAAAGTGATTTTTATGGTTCGGCGCGAAATAAAATACGGAGAGCAGGGAAAAATAATTTGCATTTCGTGCAATCCAATACAGAAAAAAGTATTTCGCAGGTATATAACTTGTTATACAAATTGTATGACAGGATCAAATACCCCTTACTCCCTTACCCAGCATTTGCCCAAGTTGTTAATTATTTGTCCAAACAGAAGAGAATTCTTACTTTTGAAGTTTTGAAAGACAATAAGCTTTTGAGTACCATGGTTTTGTTAAATTACAAGCAAGAATGGTACAGTTGGTATATGGTAAGTTCCCGGGAAGAAAAACTGTATGGTGCTACAGATTTCTTAGTTTGGAATATCCTGCAGGAAGCTAAAAAACAAGGCATAGGAAAATTCGATTGGGGAGGAGCCGGAAACCCGGATACAGAATACGGCGTGCGCAACTTCAAAAAAAAATTTGGAGGAGAACTGATAGAGCAATATCGCGCGATCTGTGTTTATTCTCCGGTGATGTATTATTTTTCAAAAGCAATATTCAAAATATATCTGTTTTTAAATAAGCAACATGCCAAAAAATAAGAGAAAAAACTTAAAAAAGCCTCGTATCTCACTTTTGATATTGGATTTTGTACTGATAATCGGTATTTTTTTCTTGATAATCGGACTATTTCCTTTTCAAGCCCAGCATCCATTTGAAAAGTATTTAGTTCCGTTTTTTGTGTTTTTACCTATTTGGTTTTTCTTTGGCATTTCTTTTCAAAAATATCATTCATTTCGTTGGAATGGACTGCAAAAAAAAATAAAATCGCTTCTTGCATCAGATTTGTCGGCCATTTTTATTTCGTTCATCCTTATATTAATTTTTCCCACACTAAATCTTTCAACCTCCTTATTATTGCTACTTGCAGGTATAGTCATAAGCCTGGAAATATTAGTGCTGATCACTTATTATTCCTTCCGTTATGCTACAAACTATGAACCGGGCGAGGCTATTGGGCTTCAACAAGTAAAAGAAAAACAAGTCCTGAAAAAAGATGAGCTGTTAGACGAAGAAACACAAAAAGATATCCGGAAACTAATCTCAAAAACCGTTGGTAAAAGGGCTTTAGACAAACTGTCGGCAAAACTGAAAATCGGTTGGAAAAACACATTTGTCTTACATACAACAAGTATTTTTAACATACAAAACCTTAAAGCCAATCGTTTTTCGACCATAGTTAACCTGAAGAGGGTA
Source organism: Paludibacteraceae bacterium (assembly GCA_031553685.1). GTDB lineage: Bacteria > Bacteroidota > Bacteroidia > Bacteroidales > Paludibacteraceae > JAFGVL01. The sequence goes on from JAVBLE010000015.1 coordinate 46,790, forward strand.
AATGATGTACGGGGAATTAACGACCTGTTTATAGCAACACACGAAAAACTCCCGTTTCATGGGCTTTATGCAGGATGTTTTTATTCCAAAAGCACTTACAAAAAAATATTTTTGCAGCGCTATCCTTTTGGATTAAACTATTTTTTATATGCAATAAATTTCACGGTAAAACGCATTGTCCCCAAATTAAAAATAACCCGCGAAATATATTTCTGGGTAACCGGCGGTAAAAATCGCATTTTGAGCAAAGCCGAAGTATATGGGCGACTGTACTGTTGCGGATTTGAAATAGTGGACGAATTTCAAGCCGACCATCGCACATTCTTTATTGCACGGAAAGTAAAAGAACCCAATCGCAGTGAAGTAAAAACATACGGACCAATCATCAAACTCCGTCGTGTGGGTAAAAATGGGAAAGTGTTTTCTGTATATAAATTCCGTACCATGCACCCATTTTCAGAATATTTGCAACCCTACATCTTTGAAAAAAACCACTTGCGCGAAGGCGGCAAAATCGCTCACGACATCCGGATAAACTCTGTCGGCGCATTTATGCGCAAATATTGGTTAGACGAGTTGCCCATGTTTGTCAATTTTTTCAAAGGTGATATGAAATTAGTTGGAGTGCGCCCCATTAGCAAGCACTATTTCAGTCTGTATTCCAGCGAATTGCAGGAAAAACGCACCAAGCACCGTCCCGGCTTATTACCCCCATTTTACGCCGACATGCCCAAAACACTGCCCGAAATCGAAGCCTCCGAGATGAAATACCTCACCACTTGCGAAAAAAAAGGTACTTTCATTACCGATATTCGATATTTGTGGATGATATTTTATAACATTGTATTTAAAAAAGCCCGGAGTAAATAAATTCAATTGCCAATTTCTTAATTAATAATTCTCAATCAATAGCGTCCTAAATAAATTTTTCAAAGGCACTACATGACATTTGTTTTTCAGTAATTATAGACTTTATTTGAGTTATAGGGTCAATTTATGAATCTGCATTTTTATGAGATGTCTCGGCTCCGTCCTTTCGTACCTCAAGGACTGTGCTCGACATGACGAACGAATGGGTTATAATACAGAGGAGTGTGGGTAGCGGCTTC